>DATDGF010000080.1:0-145735 GCA_036522195.1 Candidatus Acidiferrum sp.
ATTTTCTGATCTTCGGCTCCAGGTTTTGGTTCCGAAAAGGGAGTCTGCTACAATGCAGACTCCCTTTTCTCTTATGCGGCGCGCTTGCATCCTTTGCCTTTTCGTTCTGTTGTCCGCGCTCGCCGCGGCAGCCGCGGACCAGCCAAACGTCATCCTGATCACGTTGGACACCGTCCGAGCTGACCGCATGGGCTTTCTCGGCTCAAAGCTTGGTTTGACGCCTCACCTGGACGCGCTGGCCAGTCAGGGCGTGGTGTTCGAGCATGCCTACTCCCAGGCGCCCATTACGCCGGTTTCTCACGCGACTATACTCACCGGGACTTTTCCGCAGTACCACGGCATCCGCAACTTCGGCGATCGCCTGCCTCCAAGCGTCCCCTTTCTGCCCGACATTCTTCACGCTCAGGGCTACGACACGGGGGCCTTCGTCGGCAGTATCATCCTCGATCCGAAAAACGGGTTTGCCTCCGGATTTGAGCGCGGCTTCGATGTCTACGACGCAGGCTTTCACCGGCAGAAAACCGGGGAGCGCCGCGAGGCTTCCATGCAGCGCCGCGGCGAGGTCACCCTGGGGCACGTGCTCGAATGGCTCGGCCAACAGAAGGGCCATCCGTTTTTCCTGTGGTTTCATCTGTGGGACGCGCACGACCCCTACAATCCACCCGAACCGTTCCGCAGCCGGTTTCCGAACGCCCCTTACAACGGGGGTATCGCCTACGTGGATGCCACTGTCGGGAAGCTGCTCGACTATTTGCGGAGCCAGGGGCTGTATGACAATACGCTGATCGCCGTCGCCGCCGATCACGGCGAATCCCTGGGCGAGCACGGCGAACTGACCCACAGTATTTTTCTTTACGATTCAACCATCCACGTTCCCCTGCTCCTCAAACTTCCCGGCAATCGTCTTGACGGCCAGCGCGTCAATGCCACGGCGAGCCTGGTGGATCTGGCGCCAACCGTTCTCGAAGCGCTGGGGCACACGCCGCCTCCGGCCATGCAGGGCCATTCGCTCCTCCCTTTGATTGGAAACCCGCACCCCGAAAACCGTCCCTCATTTGCTACCGGCGACCACTCCGAACGCTCGTTCGGGTGGAGTGCGCTTGTTTCCCTGCGCACCGGCAACCAGCTTTACGTGCGCGCCCCATCGCCCGAGCTCTACGATCTGGCCTCAGACCCCGGCGAGAAGATAAACATCTATCCGGACAACCGCGCCGCCGCGGTGCGCCTCGCCATACAGTTGGATAGTTTCGTGAAGCGCATCAGCACCGGGGCACCTCAGGCCTTGCAGGACGGGCTCGACGAAAAAAGCAGGGAGAAGCTCTCCGCGCTCGGCTACGTGCCCTCTGGAAAAATCGGCTCGCCTACAAGAATCGACCCCAAGGACCGCATCGATGTGGCCAATGATATGCACGATGCCAGCCTGGCCATCGAGGAGGGAAAGGAAGCCACCGTCATTCCGCTGCTCCTGAAAGTGGTGGCCAAAGACCCGCAAATCCAGGCGGCGCAGTATTACCTGGGCATCGCCTACTCGCGAAAGGGCAATTTTGCCAAAGCCATTCCTCCCCTGCGCAAAGCCGTCGAACTGCGGCCGGATGCGCTGATGGCGCAGTACGAGCTGGCCATCTGCCTCTACGAAACCGGTGATCTGAATACCGCTGCCGCGCATTTCGAAATTCTGGTGGAAAACCGGCCTGATTGGAGCGACGCACGCTATTCTTTGGCCTCCATTTATGCCCGTACTGGACGGCCGGAGGAAGCAGCCAAAAATCTGCTCGTAGTCCTCCAGGGAGAGCCGGACCATTACCGCGCAAATCTGCTTCTCGGGCGCATGCTGTTTCTGAACGGCACTTTCGGCGAGGCCCTGCCCTACCTGGAAAAGGCCGCGGCGGTACAAACGGATTCCCGCGAGGCGCATTCCTTCCTGGCGGACGATTACGAGAAGCTGGGCCGCGTCGAGGATGCCGCACGCGAGCGCGCCGAGGCGGCCCGGCTAAAAGCTCCCAACGCGTAAAGCATGCGGTCATCATAAGATTGCTTTTGCAATTTCATACCTCTCTGTTAATAAACCATTTGGGTATCCACGTAACCCTTCCTCGGAATCATACGATTTTTATGTAACCTAAACTTGTTTAAAATCAACACTTACAGGCTGCCCGCAAGTGTTGAATTTAAACCACTTACGCGAACGCTAACTCTTTTAGAAACGACACTTACGAAAAACATCGGGAGGGGTAAAATCCCAGTGGAACACACCGCGCAGCGTCCCAGAGCATTGCAAGCCCGTTGCTGGACACTCGCAAATCGGGGCTATATACTTCGTTCTAATACTCAGGGGTGTCCAATGGTTTCCAGAAAACTTTCCTTGTTGCTATCCATGCTTCTGCTAGCCGTTCCTGCAGTCGCTCAACAACAGAGCGCTCCCAAGGCGAAACCGCGCGTGATCGTCATCGGCGTGAACGGCATGGAGTTGGACATGATCCGCCCGCTCCTGCTGAAGGGCCAGATGCCTAATTTGGCGAGCGTAATCCAAAAAGGTGCCTACGGAAAACTTCGCACCGTTTCCGCCCCCAATTGCCCGCGAGTGTACAGCACGCTGTTCACCAGCACGGATCCGGAAGAGCATGGTGTTACAGGTTTTATAGTCGGCGGGATCACCGCCAATACCAACATGCTGAAGGAAGAGCCTGTGTGGTCGATGCTATCGAAAAGCGGGATTACCGTTGGAATGGCCAACGTCCCGGCGACGTTCCCCGTTATGCCCGTAAGCGGATACATGATCAGCGGCATGCTGACGCGCGGCAAGAACTGCGAAGACGGCGTGCTGTGCGCGCCCAAGCTGAGCGAAGTGATGGGCGGCGACGCCGTATATCCGAAAAGTTTGCAACCCGAGCTGCTGAAAAATGTCGGCGATTTCTATATTGATTGCGAGCGGATGCCGGCGGCAGCAGACCTGAAAGGCCACGAAGCAGAATACATAGACAAGTGGCTTGGCAAGGTGCAGGTCATTCGCGACCAGCAGACCAAGCTGTTCGATTATTTGCTGACGACGCACCCCACGGAGTTCACCTTCCTGGCGCAATCGTGCGAGGACCGCACCGGGCACTGGCTCTATCCCATCACGCCGTTCAATGTTGGCTACAATGCGAGCATCAATAACGTGCGGCAGGATGCGTTTCCGAACCAGTATGTGGCTTTCGACCAAGTGCTAGGCTCGATCCTGAAGCATGTGGATGAGAATACGTATTTGATTATTTTCTCCGACCACGGCATCAAGCCCCTGCGCGAGTTTGAGGAGAAAGATCCTCACGCGCACATGGACCACGAAAAAACGACGCCGGTGATCGCCAAGCACGACTTTGCCGATGGCGATGACGTCCCCGGCTCGTTCTTCGCCATGGGCCCGGGTATCAAGCATGATTTACGGCTGATGGGTCTGGGAGCCAGCGTGTATGACGTGGCGCCCACTCTCTTGTACATCTATGGCATCAAGCAGCCAAAGCAGATGCGGGGCCGCATCTTGACTGAAATTTTCGAGAACGCCAACAATAAAGTGGCGGCGAAACAGTAACTCGTTTGAATCTTCCCGCGAGACAGCAGATCTTGTATTGATCCTATCGGCCGGCCGCTCACTGCGGGTGATTCGATTTCTGCAGTGCTTTAGCCCGCAATTCCGCGCGCTGCGCGTCTTGCCGTCGCCCGGCGCCGATGTAGGCCTGTGCGAGCAACTCAAACGTTTCTGGATCGCGGTTCGAAGCTCCGGCAACTAGCTCCAGCAGCTCCACGGCATCGGCAAACTTTTTCTGGCGGATCAGCGTCTTCGCAAGGTCGATTTGTGCTTCCGAACTTCCGGGCTCCAAAAGTACCGCGGATTCGAATTGGTCTTCCGCCGCATGCAAATCGTTCAAATGGAGATAAACTCGCCCGAGTGCGAGCCGCGCTGCAAATTGTTGCGGATTCAACCTCAAGCTCGCCTGCAGAGCGTCTCGCGCGCCGGGAAGATCGCCGCTCAATTCCAGCGCCCGGCCATATTCGAGCGCATCCGTCGCATCGTTTGGGCGCGCCGCTAGCGCCCGTCGCAGATCGCCAGCGGCTTTGGCGTAATTCCCTGAAGCCATTTCCAGCCGGCCCAGCTGTGTCAGAGCGATCGCAGAGGATTCGTCCAATTGCAGTACCTTCTCCAAAGCCACTCGAGCCTTATCTGGCTCTCCGTCCTCTGACGCCATCATCGCGGCGTGCAGTAAATTCTGCTCCTCAATCTTGTCCTTGGGATCGGGCAACAACGAGGGTTCGGGAACATCCGTAGCGCTGCGAGCGTCGGCTGAGCCCAAATACCCGAGGGCATGCAGTTCATCGATGGTACTCGCGGAGACAGCTGCGGACGAAGTTTTTCCAGTCGTTGGGGACTTGGCGCTTAACTCTGCTAATGTTCTTCGCAGCCTCTGAACTGTTCCATCCCAAGGTTCGTAATGGTTGAGCGTTTCGCCTGGATCGTTGTGAAGATCGTAGAGCTCCGGCTTTGGCGCTTCGATAAACTTGAAGCCTTCCGTTCGAACCGATCGCAGCGGAGCCCATCCAAACCGCAGCGGATAATCGGTTTCAGCAAAAACGGTCCGCGGAGTCGCCTCGCTACCAGTAAGGAATGGCTCCAGGGAATCGCCATCCAAACTTGGCGGAGCGGCAATGCCAAGCAGGCTCAGGATCGTGGGCATGATATCTGTCGTGCGGACCTGCGCCTTGACTGTCCTGCCCGCTTCGCGTTCATTTGGCAGCTTCACAATTAGCGGAACGTGGGTCGTGGAATCGTAAAGAAAAATGCCGTGAGTATCTTCGTGATGCTCCCCGAGTCCTTCACCGTGGTCGCCTACCAGAACAATCAATGCTCCCTCATACCAGCCCTGCTTCTTCAGATAAGCAAGGAAGTGAGCCAGCGCCGAATCCGTGTAGGCAATTTCTCCGTCGTAGAGCCGGTCTTTGTAAACTGCGGAATACGGCGGCGGCGGCTCGTACGGATCGTGGGGATCGTAGAAGTGCACCCAAACGAAGTGTGCACCAGCCGGGTGCGCGTTTAGCCACGATTCCGCGTGTTGCTCAACTTCCATACCGCGTCGCTCGAGGCGTCCCCACCGGGACTTAGTTGTTATGCGCTCCGGGAAGTTATCGTAGAACTCGAAGCCACGATCGAGACCGGGCGCGAGACTCGTGCTGTCGAGGATCACGGAACCTATGAATGCCGCAGTGCGGTAGCCACCCTTCGCGAGTAATCCTGCCAGGGTAGGATAAATAGCCGCCAAAGGGACACCAAAGTCGCTGACTCCGTGAGAGCTAGGCAAAAGCCCGGTCATGATGCTCGCGTGCGAGCTATTCGTGATGGGGCTGGGTGTGAATGCTTGGGTGAAGCGGATTCCCTGCTTTGCCAGCAGATCGAGCGCGGGAGTTCGAATTCGGTCGTACCCATAGCAGTGAACGTGGTCGGCACGCAGAGTATCGATAGTAATGAGAAAAACGCCCGGACGGGATACCTTGTCGAGTTCGGCCTCGTGGGCGGCGATGGCACCAGCAGCCAAAAGGCAGCAGAGGAGGACAAAAAAGATCCGCATAGCATCGAGCGTATCACAGCCCGCGTTTTCGACAACTTCTCTGCTTCTCGATCGCTGTGATTTCAATCGGCGTTCGCCCGCACCTCCTCGTTTCCATATAACCTACAAACAGCTGCCTTCTTTCACGCCTCCTTTGAAGCCTGGCGACTTCGTGGGCCTCCGACTGCCCGTGATACACTTCGCTCGCTCAAAGAGAAGCAAATTCTTCCAAACGGAGACGGGCGATGATTCGATGGCTAGTGAGGATCGCGGCCTTACTAAGCACGTTAGTGACTGCGGGGCTCTCATCCGACTCGGCCGCCCCCGACACCCCCGAACCGGGCTCCGTCGAAGCCATTGCCAAGGCCACCGGCGATCCGCGTTTCCTATCACCTTGGGTTTCTTATCTTCCGCAATCACACAGCGTTCCCTCGCCAGTAACTTTTTTCGGCCGCATCCTCGGCGCCCCCGGTGAATTCGTAGACACTGCCAAAGCGCATGACTACTGCCGCGCGTTAGCTGCCGCTTCACCTCGGGTCCGCGTTTTTTCCATCGGCCGCAGCGAAGAGGGCCGCGAAATCCTGATGCTCGCCGTCGCCGACGAAGCCGGGATCCGCGACCTCGACCGCCTCAAAGCCGCCACCGCCTCCCTCGCCGACCCTCGCCTCACGTCGCCTGCCGCCGCTGAGGCGCTCATCGCCACTTCGCGCCCCATCTATTATTTCAACGCCGGCTTGCACGCCGATGAAACCGGCTCTGCGGAAGCCGTACTCGAACTCGCCTATCGCCTGGCGGTCTCCGACCAGCCCAACATCCGCCGCATTCGCGAACAAGTGATCGTCCTCATCAATCCCGTTTCGAATCCCGATGGCCGAGACAAAATGGTGGAGTGGTTCTATCGCTACCTCAAGGGCAAGACCGATCGCGCCACCATGCCCCGTGAGTCTCCGCCGTACTGGTCCAAGTACGCTTTCGTGGACATCAATCGCGACACTCATCAGCAAACTCACGAAACCACCAAGGCCGTTCACCGCATGTTTCACGAATGGCATCCCACCGTCGTTCACGATCTCCACGAAGGCTCTCCGCTCCTGATGACCTGGAACGGAACCGGTCCTTACAATCCAAACATCGATCCCATCACCTATACAGAGTTTCTCGAGCTCAGTTTTCACGAAGTCCAAACCATGACGGCCCTCGGCATGCCCGGCGTTTCCACGTGGAATTTCGGCGAAGCCTTCAGCCATCTCTATCTCGATTCCGTGGCCATGAATCACAACAGCATCGGTCGCGGCTACGAAACTCTGGGCAACGGCACCGCCGAAACTTTGCATTACAAGCTCCGCCCCTCGCAAACCTCCATGGAGTGGTATCGCCCCGCTCCTCCTCCCGCCGAATTTGACTGGTCCGAGCGCGACAACCTCAACTACAACGAAACCGGCGCGCTTGCCGCGCTCGATTTTGCCGCGCGAAATTCCAAAGAGATGCTTCGCAATTTCTACAAGAAAGGCTGGGACTCCTGGCGCAAGGGGCTCGATGAACCTCCTTACGCCTATCTCATCCCGGAAGATCAGGGAGATCGCAAACGCGTCGCCGACATGGTGGGCCGCCTGCTCTCGCAACGCATCGAAGTCGCGCGCGCACAGAACGCCATCACTCTCAAAGAGGGCAACTTCCCCGCCGGCACCTACGTCGTCCGCCTCGACCAGCCCTATCGCAATTACGCCGTTGATTTGCTCTCCCCTCAAGTTTTTCCTAGAGACAAAGGCGAACCCTACGATGATGTTTCCTGGGAATTTCCCGCAAATTTTCATCTGACCGCCATTCCCACTGCGGATGCCTCCATTCGAACCGCCGCACTCACGCCGCTGAAGGAGACGCCACAACCGGCGGGCACCGTGTCTGGCGCAGGCCCCGTCTTCGTGCTGAAAGACACTGGCCAGGAAAGTGTCTTGGCCGCTCGTTACCGCCTCGCATCCTTCGATGTTCAAATCGCGGAGCGCCCGTTCCGCGTGGGCGGCGTCGAGTTTCCCGCCGGCTCCTGGATTCTGCCGGCCAAGGACGGCCTCGCCGGCGCGCTTCATTCTGTGGCCACCGAATTCGGATTAGATTTCGTCAGCGCTCCGACCACGCCCACCGTTTCGCATCACGCCGCCACCGTCCCGCGCATCGGCCTTTGGGTCCCCTGGGCGGACACCGACTCCATCGGCTGGATCCGCTACATCCTCGATCAGCGCCGCGTTCCCTACCTCTATGTTCGTGACGAAGACATTCGCGCCGGTCGTCTTCGTGACCACTTCGACGTGCTTCTCTACGGCCACGTCGATCTCGAACTCGCCGAACAAATCGAAGGCCTGCCCAAGCGCTGGAGCCCCATGCCCTTCAAGAAAACGCCGCAGACTCCCAGCTTTGGCACGCCCGCCGAATCCGACGACATCACCGGCGGAATCGGATACGCAGGCCTCGCGGAAATACAACGCTTTGTGGACAGCGGCGGCCTCCTGGTAACCCTGGGCAGCGGCTCCATGCTCGCGCTCAACGGTGGACTTGTGCGTGGTGTGCGATCCGTCGCCGGCGGCGTGCCGCGCAGCACCGCGGGCGGTGGTTCGGCTTCAGCCGCAGCGGCGCAGAATTCCGTCACACGCACCCCCGGCGCGCACGTGCGTGTCACCTTCGCGCGCCCGGATCACCCGATTGCCTATGGCTACCCGGCACGCACTCATGTCTTCCGCCAGAACTTTCCGCTCTACAGCGCACCCCGCGCCTGGCTGCGCATGGCCTATTGCACAACCTGTCTCGATGGCCCCGAAGACCGCTCCGGCATCGTCCTCGAATGGGGCGACTCGGCAGGCGCTCCCTTTGTCATCAGCGGCCAGGCCTGGGGCGAAGAAAATCTTTTGCGCCGCCCTGCCATTCTCGACATGCCAGTCGGCCGCGGTCACGTCGTGTCGTTCAACTTCAATCCTTTTCACCGAGACATGAATCGCGGCGATCATCGTCTCGTCTGGAATGCCATATTGAATTGGCAAGCCATTCTTTCCGCCCACGCGCCTGCCAATGCGTCCGCGTCCGACGACTCGGATGATTCGGAACCGTAATCTATTTTTTCTTCGCGACTGCGTTGGCAAAAGGGAGACGTATTCTCGCGGGTGTTTCACGGGGCGCTCATCGACCCGGTCGCGCGCCGACGTTGACCTGCTGTTGCCACACCTGTATCATCCGCGCATCCCAAATTCATTTCCATCGGAGAGGTTCACTATGTTGAAGCGTGCGAGATTCGTTGTAGCGAAATACGCCGTCATGATCGCAGTGGTGCTGCTGGTTGCTCCTTATTTGTTGCAGGCGCAGCAGCCACCCATCAGTCCTGACGTGTACGGGCAGCTGAAGTATCGCTACATCGGCCCGGAAGGCAACCGCGCGACATCTGTCGCGGGAGTGCCGGGAAAGCCGAATATCTGGTATGTGGGCGCGGCATCGGGCGGCATTTTCAAGAGCACGGACGGTGGCATTCACTGGAATCCCATTTTCGACTCGGAGCCGGTGGCATCCATCGGTTCACTGGCAGTGGCGGCGAGCGATCCGAACATCGTGTGGGCGGGAACCGGCGAATCGTTCATCCGCAGCCACATCTCCGTGGGGCAAGGGATTTACAAATCGCTGGACGCGGGCAAGACCTGGTCGCTGATGGGACTGGAGAAGGCAGGCCGCATCGGCCGCGTGGAGATTGATCCGCGCAATCCGGACGTCGTGCTGGCGTGCGCGCTGGGGCACGCCTACGGGCCGCAGCCGGAGCGCGGCGTGCTCCGAACCACGGACGGCGGAAAGACCTGGGAGAAAGTGCTTTTCGTTGACGAGAACACCGGTTGTTCCGACATGGGGATGGATCCCAACAATTCCCGAATTCTTTTTGCGGGCATGTGGCAGATCGAAATTCACACCTGGGGCCGCACCAGCGGCGGGCCGGGCAGCGGCTTGTTCAAGTCGACAGACGGCGGCGTCACGTGGAAGCGGCTGGAAGGTCATGGGCTGCCGCATTCTCCGGTGGGCAGGATTGCTGTGCGTGTAGCCAAGAAAGATTCGAATCGTGTTTACGCGGAAATAGAAACCGGGGACGGCGTTCCTCAGCCGAACAGCCCGGGGCAACTGGGGCAACTGTGGCGTTCCGACGACGGCGGCGAGAACTGGGAGATGGTCAACTCCGACCGGCAGCTTCGTGGGCGCACGCACTATTACACGCGCACGGAGATTGCACCGGACAACGAGAACGAGGTATTTTTCTTCTCAGCGTCGTTTTCGCGGACGCTCGACGGCGGCCATACGCTGACCAAGATGCCCGCCGATCCCGGTGGCGACAATCACGAGATGTGGATCGATCCCACCAACGGGGATCGCATGGCCGTGGTGAACGATGGCGGCGTGAATATTTCCGTGGATCGTGGGACCAACTGGAACCACGTGAACCTGCCGATCGCGCAGATCTATCACGTGACCGTGGACGACCAGATTCCCTACTTTGTTTACGGCAACCGGCAGGACGGCCCTTCATGGCGCGGCCCGAGCAACAGCCTGCAGTTTGGCGGCTTCTACGGCAACAGCATCCCGCGCGGCGCGTGGCACCCGGTGGCGGGAGGCGAGAGCGGCTTCGCCGTGCCGGATCCGGTGGACAACAACATTATCTGGTCGACGGGCACGGGATCGGGAAGCATTGGCGGCACGGTTACGCGCTACGACGAGCGCACGCACCAGGACCGCGAGGTGGAAGTGTGGCCTGATTATGTGGCAGGCGCACCGGCGGCGGAGGTGAAGTACCGGTTCAACTGGGAATTCCCCATCGCCATTTCTCCCCACGACCACAACAAGGTGTATGTGGGAAGTCAGTTTGTGCACGTCACCACCGATGGCGGCAATAGCTGGCAGATTATCAGTCCCGACCTGACGCGCAACGACAAGAGCCGGCAGCAGATTTCGGGCGGGCTTACTCCCGACAACATCGGCGTGGAATATGCCGGCGTGATTTTCGCTCTGACGGAGTCGCCGAAAGAGGCGGGGCTGATCTGGGCGGGGACCAACGACGGACAGGTGCAGGTGACGCGCGACGGCGGAAAAAACTGGAGCAACGTCACGAAAAATCTCCCGAACTTCCCGGAGTGGGGCACGGTGGACAACATCGAAGCCTCGCGCTACGACGCGGGCACGGCGTACCTGACCGTTGACGGCCATCAGGTGAACTTTCGCGATCCGTTTGTATACAAGACTACGGACTACGGAAAAACGTGGTCGCTGATTACCGCCGGGATTCCGCACAACATGCTGAGCTATGCGCACTGCGTGCGGGAAGATCCCGTGCGCAAGGGGCTGTTGTATCTGGGAACGGAGGGCGGGCTGTATGTTTCCTTTGACGACGGGAAGAATTGGCAGCCGCTGCAGTCCGGCTTGCCGCACGCGCCGGTCTACTGGCTGACGGTTCAGGAAAGGTTTCACGATCTGGCAGTGGCTACTTACGGACGCGGCTTCTGGATACTGGACGACATTACCGCGCTGGAACAGTTCACGCCAGAGGTCGGCGCAGCGAAGGCGCATCTGTTTGTGCCGCGCGATGCGTATCGCTTTAAGGAGGTGACGCAACCGGCTGCGCTCGAGTACGACCCAACGACGGGAAAAAATCCGCCGTATGGCGCATCCATCAATTTCTATCTCAAGGCCAACCTAGGAGAGAAGGACGTGGCCAAACTTACGATTACGGACGGCAGCGGCAGGAAAGTGCGGGAGATTGAATGCCGCGCTCCCAAACCTGGCGCCGCTGAGGCCAAAAAGCCCAGCGCGGAAGAGGAGTATAGCGAAGTCGAGCCTCCGCCTTGCGAAGCCAAGGCGGGCATCAACCGTGTGTGGTGGGACCTGCGTTCGGAGCGCAGCACGCAAATTCATTTGAGGACCACGCCGCTCTACGCGCCAGATGTTCCATTTGGGCCGGAAGGCTGGCGCAAGCCTCCGGCCATGGCGCGCCTGGCGGTGCTAGCGCTGCCGGGAACCTACTCCATCACGCTCAGTGTGGGTGAAGAAAAATTCACGCAGAAGCTGACGGTGCTGAAGGATCCGCATACCGCAGGCACGGAAAGCGACATCCAGGCGCAAACGCGCGTGCAGACCGCGCTGTATGACGAGTTGAACGCCATGTCGGCCACAGTGAACCAGATCGAGTCGCTGCGCGCGCAGCTCGTTGCGCTGGGAAAGGAGCTGGGCACCGACGACGCTTCGAAACCGCTGCGCAAGGCCGCGGACGACCTCGGAGAGCAGCTCGCGGGAATCGAGAGAACGCTACTGCAGCTCAAGCTCACTGGCCGCGGGCAGGACGACTGCCGCTGGGCGCCGATGCTGCTGCAGAAGATCAGCTACCTATTCAACCAACTCGACAGTAGTGCGGATTTTCCACCCACGACACAGCAGACGGCCGTGCAGGAAGAGTTGAAGCAGCGGGGCGAGAAAGCAGCAGCGGACTTCCAGCAGGTGGTGGGGAAAGATCTGGCAGCATTCAACACCATGCTGCGCGAGCATAACATCGGCAACATTTATCTCAAGACGCCCTGACACACTCCGAGCTGCGCTTAGTGATTCCCAAACATCCAGGTCACACCGGAGCTGGTGCCGTAATCGCTTCCGGAGAAACCCGGTGGCGGACGATTGTCCCAGTTGCCGTAGAAGGAAATGTTCCATTTGAGGTTGCTCCACAATTTAACGTAATAGGAAGTGTTGAGATTGAAATGGACCCGGCCGGGCTCTGACATCGCAGGAAGGAGATACGCATTAAGCGAAAGAGTAGTCCTGTTAAAGTAGAAAAGTCTTACCTGGCTGCCGACCAGGGCGGAAGCGACATTCTGAGTCGTGGCGGGCAAAATCTTCTGCTGGTAGTTAATTCTCTGCCAAGCGAGCCCGCCAAACAAAGTGATCGAAGCATGGTTATTGTTCACCAGGTACCGCCCGATTCCGCCTCCAATACTGGTCTGGAGTCGAATTCCCTGTTCTGAACTCTGCAGGAAATCGGCTAGCCCTGTGTAGTACCAATTGTTCCAGCGCAGGAGGCGTTGCCCGAGCAGGGCCACTTCATTTCGCGTCGCCGGTGTGTCGCGCGTGCTGGCAGACAAAGTTGAATTGTAGCTGATGCCGGCGGACCATCGCTCTTGGGGATAGCTGATGGAAGAACTTAAATTGTATTGCGTGGACTGATTGCCTTTGTTGTAGGTCGTGCCCATGCCGATATCGCCGTTGAAGCGATGCCAAAAATTGTCGGCAGTTTGATCCATCTTGATGATCTGACTCTTGTCCAGCTCGACCTTGGTGTCCGGAAGCTCCAGCACTTCGATTTGGATTGGGCGTCCTTCCGGAGTCTCGGGAGTGGAGAGTGTGCCGGCGTGGACCACGCCATCTTGAGTCTTGACGATGAATAGCTGCTTGCTCTCAATATGGTCTACCTTGGACCAATCCACGGAGAGAGTGCTGAGGATGTAGTCGACGCTGATGTATAGAGTATCTCCGTTGAGACCCTTGATCTCGCACGTGACGCGGTCACCATTCTTCATGATAATGATGTCGCTTTTTTCGCGCGCAAACAGCGGTGCGGCCAGAAAAAGTGCGCAACATAAAACAATGGTCTTCGCGTTCATACCTGATCCTCTCAGCGCGGAAATGCTTTTCCAGCTTATAAGCGTCGAGCGAAGTTCGCCACGGATTTGGGCGGGTTCGCTCGTTTTTCCGAGTTGGGTCATTCCCGATTTTGAGTGGCTCAGTTGCCCATGGACAGGCAAACTTTCGGCGTCAATCAAGTCGCTCAGAGAGTAGGATGAGAAACCCTCCCCGGGCCGCTGCAATTCAGGGCGTAGCTCTGCCAACTTTCGCCCAACGCCAAAGTCACTTGTTTTCTATGGAAAAGTAGAGATAGAGAGCCAGCCCGATAGAATTCACCTGCTTGTTCGGGCTCTTGCCGGTGTTGTTGTCGTGCTCATAGTAAGGGTTGAGCTCAAAGTATTTGCGGATGGGAAATAGGCAACCCGCATAGAGAGAGGTGGTGCTCCATTTGCTGTACTGACTTTCATAAAAAGGTTCGGCAGCGACGTATGGAATGAGGTGGTAGGAATGGATGGAGAAAGTCCGTTCGAGCGTCAATTTGTTGCGATAGCGCCAGGTGAATTTGCTATTTTTCCAGTCAAGATCCGCGCGGTTGCGATCTGAGACACGAAGCCCGGCCTTCAAGGGAAAGTTCAACGTGGCAATTGTCTCCATCCGATTTTCGGAGGGAGCATTCGGCGCGGCGATGTACCGATATCCAGCTTCCAGGACGAAGGCTTTCGATTTCGAATCGTCCAGATCGAAAGTCTTCACAGTCTTGAGCTTGAGCAAGGGTTTCAGATAAAGCTGAATGCTTGGACCGACCGAAAACTGCGTCGAGTCACCGCCCTCGCGATCGTCCTTGGCCTGGAGATAAACACGGAAATCGGAATTCAGTTTGAGATGCGCGTCAATTTCCGGCAGGAACTCTGTGGATGATGTCTGTGCGCGAGCTGGCAGGCACGTGAATAAGATAAGAGATGCCAATCCCCAGAAGGTCTTGCGAGTTCGCGTATTCATTCACCAGACTGGATTACGGAAGAAAGCCAGGAGTTTCGGCGGGCGACCCTTACGAGCCGCCCGCCGTGAAGGTCGTTTCTGTTAGTTGCTGGGGCCCTTGGACGCTGCTTCCGCCTCGGCCATCCTCTTCGCCATCTCTGCTTTGATGGCGTCGAGGTTGAAGCTCGCGCCCCGCTGCATCGGCGGGAATTCCAGGAAGGTTTGGATTTCCTTGCCCATCACCTGCTGGACGAACACGAAGCGCCAGAATTGGTATTTGAACCAATCGAAGTATTGCTCCGCCCCGTCTTTCGTCCCGTTGTTGGGCCAACCCGTGCGCTCAAACGGATCGAGACGCAGATTGGTGATGTAAGGCACATCCGGATGGGTCTTTTCACCCACCCAGCCGGCAGGTTGGTCGATGAAGCGGAATTTGTAGTCGTCAATGCGCACTGCACCGACAGTACTTTCGCCAAGGTAGAAGATTTCATGACGCGCGGACGGGCCTTTCCCGGTGATAGCGGCCATCTGGTTATACCCATCCAGGTGGTTCTTGTAGGTCCGGCCACCAATCGTTTTGCCCTTCAGCAACTCTTCGGTGATGTTCGGATTGCCGGCGGCGGCGACGAAGGTGGGGAGCCAGTCGAGGCCAGAGAAGATGCCGTTCTGCACGGAGTCCGCCGGCACATGACCAGGCCAGCGAAGGATCGCGGGCACGCGGAAGCCGCCTTCCAGCACTGTTCCCTTGGACTGTGCGAAGGGCGTCTGACCGCCATCCGGCCAGGTAAAGACTTCTGTGCCATTGTCGGTGGTGAAGACAACGATGGTGTTGTCGTCCTCGCCGATCGCCTTCAGCTTAGCCATCACCAGGCCAACGTCGTCGTCCAGCTGCGCCATGCCGGCTTCTTCTTCCGACCAGCCATTCACGGAGTTGCGCAGCGCTTCATATTTCGGGGAGAGGTGAGTGACGATATGCATCCGAGTGGGGTTGAGCCAAACGAAGAACGGTTTGTTGTCTTTCTTGGCCTTGTCGATGAAATTCAGGGAGAGATCGCGAATCTCGTCGTCCACGGTCTCCATGCGTTTAGGATAGAGCGTGCCGGCGTCCTCAATCTTTTGCTTCCCGATTTCACCCCATCGCGGCATCACGGTTGTGTCCGCCTTGTCGGTGGCCCAGCAATGCACCATATTGCGCGGACCAACGACATTCAACAAATCCTGCGGATAGTTTGGATGCGCCGGGTCTTCCATGGCATCGAGGTGATACAAATAGCCAAAGAATTCATCGAAGCCGTGAACGCACGGCAGGAATTCGTTGAGATCTCCGAGGTGATTCTTGCCGAACTGGCCGGTGGCGTAGCCCATCGATTTCAGTATGGTGGCAATGGTAACCGCTTCCGCAGGTATGCCGATTTTGGCGCCGGCCTGACCGACCGTGGTCATGCCCGTACGGATGGGAAGCTCACCGGTGATGAAGTTCGCGCGACCCGCGGTGCAACTGGCTTCGGCGTAGTAATCGGTAAACAACATGCCTTCCTTAGCTAGCTTGTCGAGGTTCGGCGTCTTGCCGGCCATCAAACCGCGGTGGTAAGCGCCGATGTTCCACATACCGATGTCATCTCCCATGATGACAAGGATGTTGGGTTTCTTCTCCTGCGCTGAGGTGGGTGAAGAGGCTACCAGTCCCAAAACCAGGAGAAGCGCTGCAGAAACCAGAGCAGCTTTACCGATGCACTTCATGAACGTCCTCCTCTTCGATTTATCATTTGGCAAAAAAATCGGTGCGCCTTTTGTTCCGCGGTACAGTTCGGCGCATCTCTGCACTACTCCAACCAACCGAGCCACTACTTCTGCTTCGGCGGGTAGTTCTGCAGTAGCTTGGCAACCGCTTTGTTCAACTTCTGCATGTCTTTCTGCTGATTTCCGCTAGGGTTCAGGGTTTGTGCCGCATTGCCCGTCCAAATCAGTTGTTTCGATGTCGGATCGTAAAAATCAACTACCAACGTACCGTTGGATATCGTGGAACTGGTCGCCGATCCCATCCCGCCCATCAGCCTTCCTCCGCCCCAGGCATTCCACTGCCGTTCCTGATCTACAGAGCATTGATAACCGACATACAGATCCGCAGTGCCGCTTGTAGACAGGGTAAGTCCTTTTCCTGCGAGCACATTGTTGACGGCAACCTTGATCTCTTGGGCAACGATCTGATTCGGGTGCACATTGGACGGAATATCCACCCACATGTAGGTGTGGTATTGCGAGAAATTGGTACCAGGCATGAAGTTGTAATGCACTTGCTGGGCGACGAGAACGCCACCGGCAACCAGTACAAGGCCAACCATCGCGAGCAGCCGAACAACACTGCCTTTAGTCCTAAGAAACATTTCCACCCTCCTTTGCAACGATCAATTTGTTTTTTTTGCCGAACGGACCAAAACTAAGTTCACTTAAGATCGAAGGTCGCGCCGAATATGACGCCGGATAGAGTTGCGTTATAGATAAAGGCGGTCTGCCCCTGCGGCCGATAGTTCACATTCAGGTATCGGTAGCCCGCCAGCAGCGTCCATCTCTTGCAGAGCTTATAACCGAGCAGTCCTGCGACTTGATAATCCAGCCTTGCGCTGCCGCCACCCGCGTCCCCTAGAATGATCATTACCGCCTTAGGAGTAAGTTGAGTTTCAATCTTCGCTCCACCTAGTCCGTCCACCCAGTTCGCCGAGGCAGAAAAACCATTTCCAATTGGGTTTGGCTCCAGCTTCAAGTTGTTGCTCAGATGCCAGTAGCGGATGCCAAAGAGAGCGTCAACCTTGACCCTCTTCCCATCGATGAATCGGAACCCGAACTTGGGGGTGAAGATGCTTTGCGTGGCCCGCACTTCGACGGAAGTTACATTTGGGTCTTCTTGGAACGGAAGCCCCTTGTTGTCCGAGAGCTTCATCCACATGAAGTCGATGGGCACGACCAACCGCTTATGGCGAAGCTCGACCGCACCCATAAAACCAATATCAAAGTGCGAGAGAAGGTCGCCGGCACTGGCATGAAAGCCGGCCTCGTGACCAAGCGCACCAACGATACCGTGTGCGCCGGCAAACCAAAGGTAAGGTGAGATGCCTACATGCCAGCCATCGTCGGAGGAGTCTCGATCGGCTGTTTGTGTTGCAGATTTTGCCGGGTCCTGAGACTGGCCAGAAACCACAGGAGGGAGAAGTATCAACGCGAACGCCAAACTGAGGATGGTTGCCAAAACATAAGATTTGCGGCACAGACTCATGACGGAAGCCCCTTTGATCGTGGTAGTCCTTACGCTAAATAACTTCTGAACACTAGTCCCCATCCAGGAGGCGTTCCATTGTCAAAAGTGACAGCTATAGGTCTCGATGGCCATTCGGCTTCTCCTGTGACATTTTCAGTGATCTCACCTCGTGTACCTATGGGGTGTTTTGCTGGGATGGGAAGCGGGAGATGAACACATGCCCGGCGAGCGCTTCTTTCATTGCCGGAATCAAGTCCGTGTCCATGTACACTTTCACGACGTAGCCTAGTCCTCCCGCGGCAAGGCAGGTCTCCAGGATGTCCGTGTCCTCATGAACGGTCAGAAAGACGATCCTGGCCTTGCTGCCGCGCCGGTGAAGTTCCCTCGCAACGTCTATTCCACTCATGCACGGCATTGAGATGTCCAATACGGCCAAGTCAGGATCAAGCGCCAAGACTGCTTCAAGCGCGGCCCTTCCATCTGAGACCGTTCCGACAACCTCGAAAGTCCCCCGCAGAAGTTCGGCGACCGCGCCCAAGACTGGCGTCAGATCGTCCGCCACTAGAACCCGTTTGAGAGTCATGGAGAGTTCATCCGAGAGACATTTCTCAGTTCCCATCGTTGATGTGGAGTTGCAGCGCAAGTAGAACCCGGAGAGTAATCTCCAGGCCGAGGATTACATCAGCAGCCCCAGAACCGGAACCCGCAGCCACTTTGGTCGCGTTTGCAGCGGGTGGGTATTGGTAGAAAGTACAAGTAGGCGAGAATAGTTGCAGGGGCTAGATAGAGATGATTCGGTGCTTAATGGCATACTGGACCAAGTCGGCGTTGGTCTTGAGTTGCAAGAGTTCCATAACGGCATACTTGTGGGCTGCAACGGTGCGTGGCGTGATACTCAGGGCGGAGGCTACCTCTTTCATGGAGCGCCCTTCCGCCAGGAGTTGGATGACCTCCCGTTGCCGTGGGGTGGGTTCCGGAGCGTGGTCGCGGACGTTGGGACTTCGAAGCGCAATTTTGTCCAGTCCGTCTGCAATGCTGGGAGTCACATAGGTGCGGCCTTTGAGGACCAATTCAATGGCATTGGTCAACTCCAGCGCCGCGGCCTGCTTCACGAGATAGGCTGAGGCACCTGCCCGGAAGGCCTCCCCAACGAGATAAGGATCCTCGTTCATGGTCATGAAGATAAGCTTCACTCTGGGCATCGAGTGTTTGACCTGACGCGCGGCATCCAGCCCGTTCAGCTGAGGCATGGCAATGTCCACCACGATGATGTCAGGTTGCAGTTTGGCCGCGGCTTCAAGCAACGAACGTCCGTCGCCGACCATGCCGACGACCTTACATCGTGGCTCCAGGACGCCCTTCAAGGCATCCAGCAACATCTGGTGGTCATCCGCCAGCAGTACTCGTGGGCGTCTCAAGGCGCTATCTCCCCACAGCCTGTGTTCTCAGGTGCGCTGCCGGGGCCGCAGCAGCCAAGGGTACCTCGGCGAGAATCTCCGTCCCCCGCAAGAGTTCTGAGTTCACAGAGAGCCGTCCTCCGACTAGCCGCAGCCTCTCGCGCATGCCAACTAGACCGATTCCGGCGTCTGGGTTAGTAATTTCAGGGTCAAAACCTCGACCCTCGTCGGTAATGCGCAGACTGACGCCATCCTGGTTCGAACCAAGTTCGACATATGCGCTTGAAGCCTGACTATGTTTGACAACGTTACCCAGCGCTTCCTGGGTGACTCGAAATAGGCACAGTTCCACGGCTTTCTGAATGTTTCGAGGGAATCCGGACGAGCTGAAGAAAACCTCAATCTTGTACTTTTCACCGATTTCCCTGCAAAGGCCGTTAAGCGCCGGCACAAGACCGACGAGTTCCAATTTACTGGAATGGAGTTGATGAGAGAGTGTGTGAATGTCCGCGGACATTTCCCTCGTGCCCTTAAGCATTTGCAGGATCCTGGATCGATCCTGGACGTCTGACTCAGGCAGTTTTTTCCAAAGTTGCCCGAGGCCAATACCCAGAAGGGCCAGGCGTTGGCTGAAATCGTCGTGAAGTTCCCTGGCAATGCGTGCGCGTTCATCTTCTTGAGCACGGATCAGTCGGCCACTCAAACTCTGCAGAGACTCTTCCGACAACTTCCGCTCCGTAATGTCTACGCACGTGCCGATATATCCACAGAAGGTGCCATCCTGTTCAAAGCGGGGTACGCCGTAGTTAACCATCCAGCGGTATTCACCATCGAAGCGGGACAGGCGATACTCCATTTCGAACTCGGCGCGGGCGTCAAACGAAGCGCGGTAGATTTCGAGACAACGTTGCACGTCCTCCGGATGTACGCCCGAGACCCAGCCTTCCCCCAGCTCCTCTTCCATGGACCGGCCTGTGAAGCTCAACCAACCCTGGTTGAAAAAAGTGCAAAGCTTGTCCATCCCAGACATCCAAATGAGCACCGGAGCTGTGTTTGCCACCAGGCGAAAGCGCTCTTCGCTCTCGCGCAGAACCTGCTCTGCCCGCTTCCGATCGGTAATGTCACGAGCGATTTTAGAAACGCCCACAACCGCTCCCGACGAATCTCGCAACGGGGAGATAGTCAGGGATACATTCAGTCGTTTACCCCCTTTTGTGACGCGGATCGTTTCATAGTGCTCTATGCTCTCCCCGGCACTCAGGCGTCGCAGGATAGAATTCTCCTCATCGCACAATTCATCGGGAATCAAGGCTGTAATTGCCCGTCCCACTACTTCTGCTTCCGTATAACCGAAGATGCGTTCCGCACCTGGGTTCCAGGTCTGGATAACGCCGTTCAAATCCCTGGAGATGATGGCATCAGCGGAGGATTCCACGATGGCCGCGTGCCGGAAGCTGGCTTCCTGCGCACGCTTGCGCATCATGGCATTCGAAAAGACTTCCGCAACTAACTTGAGCTGCTCTACCAACTCCTTAGTCCACGACACTCGACGCATCGTACTGACAAATGAAATACCGCCGAAGAAGTCATCACCGGCCTTCAGTGGAACCATCGCGAGCGAAACCGCCCCAATCTTCTCGAGATGCTCCTTTTCTGCAGAAGCCTCCTCGGGGAGCGCCTCGAGGTCAGAGACAAATATCATTTCATTGCGCAGAAGAAGCCTCGTCCAGCAAGGAAAGCGGTTGGTGGTCATGACCGCCGAAACGGGCTGGATCCCTTGGCCACGCCAGGAAAGCGTTACTTTCAATTCCGCGCGGCCACGGGAATACTCGAAAAATGTAATTCGATCGATCTTGAGGAACTCTGCGATCGAGCCAAGTTTTTTCTCAATCTTCGTGTCAATTTGTTCCGCAGGCAGACTGATGAACGTGGTCGAAAGATCGGAGAGCATCTTCTCGAAAGTCATCCGGTCGATCAGAGACTGCTCAAACTTGATTCTATTGGTGCGCTGCCGCAGCAGTCCCGCAATCAACATCGTCTCAATGGCGCATACCAGACACACAACGAGAATGTACCACTTGTAAGTCTGCCAAACAGTGAGCTGGCGATTCATCACAGTACTTCCTGCGGGGAGCGACGACTCGGGGATCCCCCATCGCCGAAGTTGACGCCAATCGAAGAGGTACACATTCTGAGTCTCAATATCCTGAGGGTGCTCGCCCGCCAGCATGCGGAGACCGAGTTTGCCGCCCTCCTTACCGACCTCTGCAAAGCTGACCACGTACCCTCCGATGGCACCGGTTCCAATATGCGTGTCGGCCAGGGAGTACACTGGGGCTCCGGACGCCGCGGCAACAATCGGAATCACTTCCGCAGAGATAAGTGGCTTCCCTTTCTCATCCCGTTGAACACCCACAAAAAGTACAATAGTCTCTGTTCCGAGCGTGGACACCCTCTTGCAAATCTCCGGCACGGCTAGGTCTGTCAAATAAATGCTTTCCATGTCGCCAGCGGTCGTAGAAATCATGGTGCGAATTCGGCTTAAGTAATCACCTTTTATATGGGAATCGTTCCCAATTACCGCGACGCGACGAGCATCCGGCTGAAGTCGACGTGCCACCTCCAAAATTTTTTGCGGCTCAAGACTAAAGAACACGCTTGCGGAATCTGTTACGGATGTCTCCGAGCTTGGCAGTTTTCGGCGAGGATCAGCATTTAGGAAAACGAGAGGCACGCCTGGAAACAGATCTGTCGGGACGTCGCCAACACTTATGATGAGGTTCAAATTGGAATTCGCGTACTTTTTCTTGATCCAAGCTATTTGCTCCGCCTGAATCGCAGGATTCCGGAAATGGTCCCGGTCCAGATGCTCACCAAAGATCAAAATCCTGCCTGGCCAACCATTGTGCAAGGTGGTACGGATGTTTTCGTCAATCAGCTTGAAAACCGGCCAGCTAATGTCTTCCTCCATCAGGATCAGTACCCGTTTGGGCTCATTGGATTGAGCTGTAGCGATGGGAGCCAGGCTGAAGGCGAGAAGAACGGCGCCGGTCAATACGGCGGTCCAACCTGAAGCGCGCACACGCCGCCGCGCGCTTCCTAATTGATAGGACAATCGGGGGTGCAAAAAGCAGCCGGGAGGAGCTTTGAATGGCATTGGGGGAGGTAATTTCTACCCTATCCACTCGCTTCTCACCAGATACTTGCTTGCAGAACGACTTTAGTGATGTGCTCTAAATTCATACCGGTAACAGTTGTCATCAGGGAAACAAATTAGGCCTCACCGGGCGCTACGCTCTAGTGCATGTGTCTAGGAAGGTACAGTGGGCGAGACGCGCTGAGAAACTGGTAAAAGTACTAGTCGGGGTATCAACGGTTTTCCTTCGCATGAGACGGCACGCTTTAAGATCGAGCAATTCGCGCCGATGCGGTGATTGCCATGCTGGACTTCCCCCAACTGCCCGGGCCATCCGGTTCCGATTGGTAGAACTTACAGTGGACGACCGAAAAATTAACCTGCATCATTCCAGCCGCAGCCGGTGATTCGTCCTCCAGCGGGGTACAACCTCATCGCCTGAGGGCCGAACGATCCGCTTGATTGGCGAGTAGGCGGGACGGATATGAGTTCCATCGAAATCAGTTTGATTACCTTCGCTTTCGTGTTTGGTGGCGCCATGCTTGGTATTCTGTTACGCGCCAATCTGCCAGAGCAACATCTCGCTACCGAATCGAAGGACGCGGTGAAGGTAGGGATGGGGCTGGTCGCAACGATGGTAGCGCTTGTGCTGGGCCTTCTGATTGCCTCCGCCAAGTCTTCCTACGACACGCAAAACAGCGAGCTGACAGAAATGTCCAGCAAGATAGTCCTGCTCGACCGAGTCCTGGCCCACTACGGGCCGGAGGCGAAAGCCGCCCGGGAACAACTACGAAGCATTGTGGTACACGTTATCGATCAAATGTGGTCGAAGGACAGTACTGGCCATTCCCAACTGGAGCCGCCCACGACTGGCGGCGAGGCTCTCTACGATACGCTGGAAGCTCTGAAACCAAAGGATGAAGCCCAACGCGTAACCCAGTCTCAAGCCATGAACATCGCAATCGGCATCGGCCAAACACGCTGGTTAATGTACGAACAGAGAATGAATACGATTTCCCTGCCGTTGCTGGCCATTCTGATTTTCTGGCTCACCGCGCTATTCGTCAGCTTCGGGCTCTTTGCACCGCGGAACACGACGGTTGTCGCCGCCTTGTTCGTTTCCTCGCTCTCTGTTTCCGGCGCGATTCTCTTGATCCTGGAAATGTATACCCCCTACCAAGGAATCATTCGAATCTCCGATGCTCCCATGCGTGCCGCCCTGGCACATCTCGGGCAGTGACGAGGCAAATCTACGTGAACGAATGAGGATCGCGCTCCCCTTGGCTCTACCGGATTTCGAACTTGGGTGGGCTCAAGTTAGCCGAACTGTTAGTTTTGACACTTTTTGCGCCACCGAACGAAGGGCATGCTTCCAGTGGATTTGTATGCTCAGACGCCGGAACCGGAGTGCACGGGCAGCGATTGAAATGGAGCCCGATGGGAAGTAGTCTTCTATCTGGATGCGGGCGCGCCTTCGTCTCAACAGTCCCGTCCTTCCCCAGTCGCATCCGATGGAGACCTACAGTCGCGAATGAGGCAGCAGCTGATTCACAAAGGTGACTAACAACGAGAAGCACTGCACGAGGGCCCTTATGTTTTGCAAAGCTGTAAAATACAAGCTTGTTCTCCCAGCGCTGTTGCTGCTTGCTGGCTTGCCTTGCCTGAACTCCCTGTATTCTCTTTCTCTCACGGTAATCGCCGATTCGAATGCGTCGGCAGGTGCGGGCGTTGCGTTCGGTCCGACAGTCCCCAACAAGCAGCCTGCTCCCGGCGCGGCGTCCAAGGGTATGGTTTGGATTCCCGGGGGCGAGTTTTCGATGGGTGCGCAGGATCCGCCGGACATGGGCACTGTCGGAATGCAAGCTACAAGAGATTCTCGGCCGATCCACAGGGTCTACGTGGATGGCTTCTTCATGGACAAAACCGATGTCACCAATGCGCAGTTCGCCGCGTTTGTGAAAGCAACAGGCTACATAACCGTTGCCGAGAAAACTCCTCGAGCTGAAGACTATCCCGGTGCTCCACCGGAAAATCTGGTTGCGGGGGCGGTGGTATTTTCCCCTCCCGATCATGCTGTCCCGCTGGATGATCACTTTCAATGGTGGAGTTACGTAAAGGGAGCGAACTGGCGACACCCTACTGGCCCGAAGAGCTCCATCAAGGGAAAGGAAAATTATCCGGTGGTCCAAGTTGCTTATGAAGACGCCGAAGCTTACGCGAACTGGGCCGGCAAGCGCCTGCCCACGGAAGCGGAATGGGAGTTCGCTGCGCGTGGCGGACTTGCCGGAAAGCCGTTTGTTTGGGGTGAGAAATTCAGACCGAATGGAAAATGGATGGCCAACACCCATCAGGGACATTTTCCCGATCATGACTCCGGCAGCGACGGATTCGTTGGCTTGGCCCCCGTTGCCCAATTCGGTCCCAACGGGTACGGACTGTACGATATGGCGGGAAATGTCTGGCAGTGGGTGGCGGACTGGTATCGGCCTGATTATTACACCCAGCTGGTGAATGCTGGAGGAGTGGCGCGCAATCCGAAAGGGCCTGACGCTCCCTTCGACCCTTCCGAACCCTCCGAGAAGAAGAAAGTCCACCGCGGCGGCTCTTTCCTCTGCACCGACCAGTACTGTTCTCGCTACATGGTAGGAACCCGTGGCAAAGGCGAAGTGAGCACGGGTACAAATCACCTGGGCTTTCGTTGTGTCACGACCATGCCCGCACGGGCAGTCGGAGCTTCGCCTGCATCGACGAAGTAATCTCCAGGGTCAAAACGAGGGCGTCGATTGGACGATGCTCCTTGCGACGCTCCTCGTCCGACGTTAGTATCCGCCGAGTTTCTGGTAATGGGAATTGGTGGTGGTTACCACCAGCTGCTTGGCGGTGGCGTTGAGGATCGACTGCTGATCGTAGCTGGTGCCATCGGGCAGAGTGGCCATCTGAACCTGCAGAGTCACAACGTCCTTCGGATTATCCATATAAGTGTTGATGTTCAAGGAGATGATCCTTTTAGCGGCAGGGTCGAAGGTGAGAGTCATTTGATCGCCGGGCTGGGCATAATCCCTGAAAACCAGGTTCAAGAGGCCTCCCGCAGGATTTATGGAAACTTTTCCGGCCTGGTAGGCCTGCTCCATGTTTTGGGGGTTGGGAGGTACGTACATGCTTAGAACCGACCTCACCCCCTGCATGTAATCCTGCATCTCTTCTTTCTTCTTCTCGATGACTCTCTGCTTCATCCTCCCGCCACTGGGCTGTTGCGGAGGAGGACCGATGGGATTCTTCTGGACTTGCCCGTCGGGACCATATTGGCACAATTTCTCAGAAGCAGGCTTCGGATCTCCCTTGAGCGTGAGCTGGGTTGTTTCAATCCATTGGTACTGGTGGAGTCTTTGCTTATTTTCCGCCGCAGCTTGTTTCACGGCTGCAAGTTTTTGCAGCATTTCTGCATTTTGCGCCGACGCTGCGGCGCTCATCGCAAGCACCACGGCTCCGAGTACCACCAGGCGCTTGCCCAGCGGAGCAAATCTACCTTTCACGGAAATCTTCCCAACACTACTTGCGAGACTACGATTCATTAGAACTCTCCTTAAGCTGCGTTGAAAACTCTTAAGTCCGGTGGTCCTTCAGTTGGGCAGCAATCCACTTTTTCATGGTGTTCTTCCCTTCGAATATGCGGCTTGCGATCTAGAGCCGCTGCATTCGAACCCCGTTATCTCGTCGCAGTGGCGACTGTCAGGATGGGGACCGAATACTTCCCGGACAGACGATCTGAGTGTCGGTGAGTTCTCTGCCGTTTGCTTGGATCAGGAATCGACAAACATCAGCGACACTCTGATGCTGCGCCCGAACTCAAGCAACGTAACTACCAAAGGCGTCCGGATTCCGGCATTGTCAAAACTACCAATCTCATGACAAGGGGCAACCGGATTCATGAGGAAACAAATGGTGCGACTTATGGATCTGCTTGCCAAAAGTGCAGTCTTCGCGGTAGCGCCACAGTGGTTCTTGCGCCAAGAAGCGCCGTGCTCGGGGACGGCCATGGCCTTTTCCGCGCTGCCGGCCGCGAACTCGCGGCAGGGCGACTTTTATTGGAGCAGGCTAAACCTGTGGATCAAGCCATTGTGCGGGATCAATGCTTATGGCAGGTATCGCAGGCGGTTTTTGCGTGATTCATTTCGTGGCAATTCAGGCAGCTGTACATCGTCGTGACGCTGGTGATCTCTGACATGGCGTCCATTTGCGAAACCTGGCCATGGCATGTCTCGCACTTTACTCCTGATTGAAGATGGGCGCGATGGTTCCAGGCAACTCCGGGAAGGACGGTGTAAACACGAACCCAGGGAATCGGCTGGTTGGACTTGGAGTATTCAGCAAGTTTTTGGATGGAGGGCTTGTCCTTGGCAATCGTGACGTGGCACTCCATACACTTGCTCGTGGCGGGAAATGTCATCAGTTTGCCCGGTTCCGGATTTGTGTGGCAATTCTTGCACTCGAGGCCGAATGACAGATGCTTCTTGTGGCTATAGGGGATCGGCTGAGTGGGCGCAGTGTGCTCAGAGGGATTGTCCGGAACCATGTGTTTTGCCGTTTGCGACTGCGGCGCATTCTGAGCCGAGTAGAGGGCGAGCGTAATAGAAAGCAGTGCCACTAGGCAAATCACGGCTAGGACAAAAACATGGTCGCTGTCTCTTCTCATCCTAAGGCCACCTCGCTAATCAATTTTTGCTGCGCTTCCCCGCCCTTATCAGGATTTCTTGTTCACTACTTCCTCGATGCTCGTGCCGAAATCCTTCAGCATGACCGTCGCCGCATTTCTTCCCGGCGCTCCGGTGACGGAACCTCCGGGATGCGTCGTTGCACCGGTCTGATACAAACCAGCGATGGGCATGCGGTGCTGCGCCCACCCTGGCATGGGACGCATCGGACCGCTTTGCGCGGCGTTCTGCGCTCCGGCGTGCGCGCTGCCGTGCCAGAAGTGCGGATTCATGCGCTCGAGATCGAGGGGACTTTCGACGAATCGCGCAAGTATCTTGTCGTCCGTCATGTTTGGTGCGAACCGCCGCAAGTACTTGAGATTGGCATCGGACACTTCGTTCTTGATCTTGTCCCAATGCGCGGGGCCCTCTTTCAGTTCGTAGGGCTGCCAGCACAGAACCTTTAAAGTGTGCATGCCCTTGGGAGCACGGGTCGGATCGGCAATACTGCAGCAAATGATTTGTAGCGGCGGGTTTTCCAGATTGACCACACCACGAGCATCGTCGTATGCAAAACGCAAGGCCCGGTCGGGTGTGGCCAGAATGCCGGACTCCACAGGCGACAGAGTTCCTCCATCCACCGAATACTTCGGTGGCTCCGTTGTGGCGTAGTGCGTTACGAACATGGCATTCTCCGCCTGCCAAGTATCCACGCCGTCGATAAAGTCCTGACCCCAGAGTTCGCGCGGCGCCATGTCTACCAAGTGTTTGATGTGGATAGTGGAAAGGACTGCCTTTTCGGCTCGGTATGAACTTCCGTCGCTGCACTCCACGCCGGTGCATTTGCCATTTTCCACGATCAACCGCTGCACCCATTTATTGGTGAGGAGCACGCCGCCGTGATATTCGATTGAGCGCGCTAATGCCTGCGTCAACGCTCCCGATCCGCCCTTGGGGATGGGGCGGCCGGAGTGCTGCTGGCGCGCGGTGGCGTAGGCCAGCCGTCCCGTGACGGGAGCATCCGGCGGTTCTGCTGAGAGATGGGACATGTACACCATAAAAGTTCGGCAATGGTCTTCCTCGAAAGTGTCCTGGATGATTTCCCACGCGGACATGGCAATGCGACGTTGCCATAACTTACCTCTCGGTTGTTGAGCCAATTGATCGTTCAGCGGCTTTACGAACCCGATCGGGGCGAAACTTGTTCCCAACAGGATGGGCTTGATGGCATCGAATTCCGCCAGCATTTTGCGGTACGCCGCGGCATCCTTCTTCGAGAATTTCGCAAATTCCGCGCATGTGCGATCCAGATCGCGCCATTGCGTCAGATACGTGCCATCAGGAAACGGAATATGGAAGATTGGATCGGGGTCGACGTATTCGAGACCAAAATCCCCGAGCTTCAGCTCGTCGTTCTTGATCATGGGATTGTCTTGCAAGAAGGTATGCGCAGTGGAACAGACGTCGTCCTTGAAACCCTTTAGCGTTAATTGCGCGGTCTTCACGCCGCCGCCGAGCATGGGGCGTCCTTCGAGAACCAAACAACGATAGCCGGCTTTGGCCAGATAGGCTGCGGATACCAGACTGTTGTGTCCCGCGCCGGCAACGACGATGTCAAAACGATCCGCGGGAGTGGCTTGCGGGCCCAATGAAAAATGTTTCACGGCAAGCGGTGCGATGGCCGCCGCTTTCACAAATCCACGCCTTGTGATTCTGCTCATTCGATTACTCCTGCTCTTGCATTCGAATCTTCTGGTGTTCCCGTCGTTCAAACGCAGCCTAGCTAAAACCTATACTTTTTTCTTCACTACTTCCTCGATGCTGGTCCCGAAATCTTTGAGCATGACGGTGGCGGCATTTCGCCCGGGTCCTCCAGTCACCGATCCTCCCGGGTGGGTGGTCGCACCCGTCTGATATAAGCCTGGTATGGGCATGCGGTGTTGCGCCCAGCCCGGCATTGGACGCATGGCGCCGGACTGCGCCGGCCCTGACGCACCGGCGTGGCAGCTTCCGTGCCAGTTGTGCGGATTCATGCGTTCGAGATCGAGCGGACTCTCGATGGTGCGGGCCAATATCTTGTCTTCCGTCAAGTTAGGTGAAAAGCGCTGGAGATAGTTCAGGTTTGCGTCAGAAACTTTCTGCTTGATCACGTCCCAGTGCTGCGGGCCTTCTTTCAACGAGTAAGGCTGATAAGCAACAACCTTCACCGTATGCATGCCCGCGGGCGCGCGAGTTGGATCCGCAAGGCTGCAGCAGATCACGTGCAATGGCGGATCTTCGAGGTTCACTGCGCCGCGATCGTAGTCAAAATTCATGCGCAGAGCGCGATCGGAGCTGACCATCATTCCCGAATGGACAGACGAAAGTGTACCGCCTTCAATCACATACATAGGAGGTTCGGACGTTGCATAGTTCGTTGCAAACAACGTGAGGCCCGCGCTCCACGTATCGACACCATCGATGAAATCCTGTCCCCACAAGTCGCGCGGGGCCATGTCCACAAGCTGCTTGATGTGGATCGTCGAGAGCACGGCTTTCTCAGCCCGGTAAGAACTGCCGTCCGCGCATTCCACTCCGGTGCATTTGTTGTTCTCGACGATCAGTGCGGTGATCCACTTGTTCGGAAGGATGACGCCGCCGTGCGCCTGGATGAAACGCGACAGTGCCTCGCTCAGTGCGCCCGATCCGCCCTTGGGAAGCGGGCGGCTTTCGCGCTGCTGATGGAGGGGAATGTAAGCGACGCGGCCGGTCATCGGGTCCTGGACCGGCTGGAGCGAATAAGGGCATCCCATCATGAAGGCGCGGCAATGGTCATCTTCGAAGGTTTCGCGCAGAATTTCCCACGCCGACATGGCCAGGCGGCGCTGCCAAAGTTTGCCGTTCGGCAATTCCGCGAGGCGATCGTTGATCGGTTTGCCAAAACCGATGGGCGTAAACGTAACGGCATTTAGGATCGGTTTCACGCTCTCGTACTCGGCGATCATTTGCCGGTAGGCGAGTCCGTCCTTTTTGGAGAATTTGGCGAATTCGGCGCAGGTGCGGTCCAGGTCGCGCCACTGCGTCAAGTAACTGCCGTCGGGAAACGGCATGTGAAAGACGGGATCGGGATAGATATATTCGAGGCCGTAATCGCCGAGCTTGAGTTCATCCTCACGCAGCAACGGATTGCCATGAATTCCATTGTGCGCCGAGGAACACACGTCGTGGGTGAACCCACGAAGTGTCAATCCCGCGGATTTGACGCCGCCCCCCACAATCGGGCGGCCTTCCAACACTACACAGCGATAGCCGGCCTTCGCCAGGTAGGCAGCTGCGATCAGGCTGTTGTGTCCGGCGCCAGCAACAACGATGTCAAATCGCTCAGACATTTCTATTCTTTATGCCGGTCCGCTTATCACTTCCCCGCGAGTCTCGCTGTGGCGGATCCATCGCCAACATGCGGGACATTGGCTTTTTTGTCACGCGAGGTTCTGCCGAAGCGTCTCGGCCGGGAGTTCGTTTTCCCAACGCGCGACGACCACGGTAGCAACACCGTTCCCGATCATGTTCACCGTCGCGCGGCACATGCTCATGAACCTGTCGATACCAAGAATCAGCGCCATCCCCGCCACGGGAACTGTGGGAATGACCGTCATCGTGGCCACCAGGGCGATGAAGGAGGAACCTTGAACCCCGCTGGCCCCCTTCGAGGTGAGCACGGCCACGGCGAAGATCGTCAGTTGTTGCGACAGCGTAAGTGGGGTATTGGTGGCCTGTGCGACGAAAAGCGCCGCCAAGGTCATGTAGATACTCGTCCCGTCGGTATTGAACGTATAGCCGGTAGGCACGACCAATCCTACAAGCGCCTTGGAACATCCGAGCTTTTCCAGCTTGGCCATCAGCGTTGGCATGGCCGGCTCCGACGAGCTGATAGCCAGCACGAGGAGAATCTCCTCCTTGATGTAAGCAAGGAATCTCATGATCCCAAAGCCCGCAAGGCGCGCGATCACGCCGAGCACGAGGAACACGAATAAAATCGAGGTGATGTAAAACATGGCGATCAGCCTGACCAGGGGCCCCAGTGAAGCCACTCCATATTTCCCGATGGTGAATGCCAGAGCGCCAAAAGCACCGATCGGTGCGAAGCGCATCATGATCTTTACGACGCCGAAGACCGCCCCCATCAACAGGTTCAGAAAATCCAGAAGTGGCTTGCACTTCGGTCCCGCCATCGACAGCGCAAATCCAAACAGAACAGAGACAAGGAGAACCTGCAGAATATCGCCCTTGGCGAAAGCGTCCACCACGGTATTCGGGATGATGTGCATTAAGAAATCCGAAACGCTTTGCGCTTTCGCCTGCCCGGCGTAATCCGCAACGGCCTTGGCGTCCAACGTGGCCGCGTTCACGTTGAACCCGCTGCCCGGGTGCAAGACGTTGCCGACCACAAGGCCGATGAGGAGCGCCAGCGTCGACACCGCTTCAAAATAAATCAACGCCTTCCCGCCGACCCGGCCGACCTTTTTCATGTCATCCATGCCCGCGATCCCGGTCACCACGGTGCAAAAGATGATCAAAGTAATGATCATGGTGATTAACCGGATGAAAGCATCGCCCAGCGGCTTCATGGCGATCGCCGTTGGTGGACTCAAATAGCCAAGCGCGATCGCCGCGCCGATGGCGAACAGGACCTGCACTGACGGATCTGCGTAAAAAGCCTTTTTGCGCGGATTGGACGGCGTCATAGTGGGAGGCCGGGAGCTACGCGGCGCGAGAGGTGTTCTTTCCCCTTCCAAGAGTTTTCGTTATCCGAACTTTTACAGCACCTTCTCGGGCTCGCGTATGGCGTTCGCCAAATCGCTCAAAAACTCCGCTGCCTTTGCGCCATCCACCACGCGATGGTCACTGGAAAGCGTCATCGTCATCATCGGCCGGACACCGGGTTTTCCCTCGACGGGAATGACCCGATCGGAAATACTTCCAAGCGCCAAAATTGCCGCTTGCGGGGGCGTAATGATGGCGCTGAAGGCGTCGACCTTGTACATGCCGAGATTGCTGATCGTAAATGTCCCGCCGGCGATATCTGCCGGACGTAAACGGCCCGCCCGGGCTCGCTCCGTCAGTTCGCGCCGTTGAGCGGAGATTTCATCGAGATTCGCAGCGTCGGCCTTGACAATCACCGCTGCCACGACCCCATCTTTCACAGCCATCGCCACACTGATGTTGATCTCCGGATTCGCTTTGATTGACTCCCCTGTCCAGCTCGAATTCATGCGTGGATGCTTGGCTAGGACTCGCGCGACCATGGCAATCAACAAATCCGTGAGAGTTGGGGGAGCCTTCTGCTTGGTTTCCGCCTCCAGGCTAAGCCGCTTCTGAGCAGCGAGCAGCGCGCTGGCGTCGACGTCTCGGACAAGGAAAAAATGTGGCACGCTGGTCCAACTCCGGGTGGTACGCTCGGCCATAAGTCGCGCCACCTGGCTGAGCGATTCGGCTGCGGGTTGCGTGGGGCTGCCTTTCGCCCCCGCCGCGGACTGAACATCCTCGGTGGTAATCGTGCCGTCAGGTCCAGAGCCACGGATTTGGCTGATGTCCACGCCGAGCTCTTTCGCCAGGCGTCGCGCCTTCGGAGAAGTCTGCGGAGAAGAGGCTCCCGGTTGTTTTTCGGGTACGCGGGCTGCAACGGCAGAATGCTGGGCAGGGACACTGGGAGCCCGAGCCGTAGGGGCAGCGGTCGCGGATTTTACGGGAGGCTGCTCGCCGGGAGCGACGAGCCAGGCGATGGTCTCTCCCACCGGTATCACAGCACCCACACTTGCAGTTATTCCCGCAAGGATTCCGTCGCCGGGAGCTTCCACCTCAACCACCGCTTTGTCGGTCTCGATTTCGAGGAGGGGCTCGCCTTTGAGGACGCGCTCGCCTTCTTTTTTCCGCCAGGCGAGGAGTTTCCCGGTTTCTTGCGCCATTTCTAGCGCGGGCATTACAACGCTAATTGCCATAGTCGTTTGTCAGGAGCCGAGGACGAAGACTTCAGTCCGTAGCCGCCACTCCTTCGGCTTTGGCGCTGGCTGCCACCATCTCCTTTACCTTTTTGGTCGGCGCTGCCTCGTTTTCGCGTGTGGTGGAGAGGGGGCCATTGACGGTGAAGTAGTGGGCGCCCGCCACCATGAGCTGCTCTGCAGGAAAGCGAGTGATGACTTCGTGCCCGGTTTCCGTGACGACTATTTCTTCTTCGATACGCGCGGCGCTCCAACCATCGGTCGAAGGCCAGAAAGTTTCCAGCGCGAAGACCATGCCCGGTTTGATTTCGTGCGAGTGCTCCAGCGAAACCATGCGACTTATCACTGGTTTCTCCCAAATCGCCAGTCCAATGCCGTGTCCGAATTGCAAAGCGAACGCCGCTTCCTCGTCCGCGAACCCGAATTCCTGGGCTTTCGGCCAGACCGAAGCGATCTCCGAGGTGGTACGGCCCGGCTGCACCAGAGAAATGGCCGCATCCAGATACTCGCGGCACCTTTTGTAAGCATCGATCATCGCGTGCGAGGCGTAGCCAATCGTGAAGCAACGGTAGTAACAGGTGCGGTAGCCCATGTAGGAATGGAGAATGTCGTAGTAAACGGGGTCGCCTGGGCGAAGGACGCGGTCGGAGAAAACGTGCGGATGCGGATTGCAGCGCTCGCCGGATATTGCGTTCACAGCTTCGACATATTCGGAGCCGAGATCGTAGAGCACCTTGCTGGCAAGCCCGACGGCCTGATTCTCACTCATTCCCGGCTTCATCGCGCGGTACAGTTCGTCGTAGGCGGCATCCACCATCATCGCGGAGTGATTGAGCAGCGAGATCTCATCCTGCGTCTTAATGACGCGCGCGTCGGACATGAGCTGCTGGCCATCGACGATGGTGATTCCTTCTTTTTGCAGAGCGAAAAGGATCGGAGGCTCGACGACGTCAATTCCGAGCGGTTGCTTGTGCAGCCCGCGCATTTCGAGCTCAATTTTTATTTTGCGCGCAACGTTTTCCGCGCGTCCCATCTCCGGCGACATGGCGCCGCGCAAGAGCGGAATTCCCGAGCGCGAACGCTCTCCCAGCCACGGGCAATTCTGCTGGTGGTGCCTTGCAGCGGAGCCGAAGTCCCAGAGAATCGGTTCATCATTCTGCGGCAGAAGAGTGAAGCGGCTGATCTTGTCCTGCGCCCAGGCGCCAATGTGCGTGGAAGTCAGGTAGCGCACGTTGTTCATATCGAAGCAGAGCAGCGCGCCCATTTCCGATTTGGCGAGTAGCGCCTTCGCCCGCGCCAACCGCTCGCGGCGCAAGCGATCAAAATCGATGCGGTTTTCCCAATCCACCGCCATCGTTCCGTACGTCTTCAATCCCATGGCACGCCTCCTGTTCCGCGGCCCTTAATCCTTGCCACAAAGCGCCCGAGCGGCTTCAAATACGGTTTGACCCGTCGGTACCGTCACATCTTCTAGAGGTGGAGAAAAAGGGATCGGTACGTGCATCGCGCCCATGCGCTTCACTGGAGCTTCCAGGTTATAGAATGCGCCTTCCGCGATAACGGAAGCGATCTCTCCCGTGACGCCATAGCGGCCGTAGCCTTCATCGACAACCATAGCCCGCGAGGTCTTCTTCGCAGATTCGATCAGCGTCCTTTCATCCAGGGGCCAGGTCGTGCGGGGATCGATAACTTCCGCACTGATTCCGATCCTTTCCAGGAGATCGGCCGCGCCCAAGGCAACTTGCACCATGCTACTGGTAGCGACAATTGTGATGTCCTCGCCCGCGCGTTTGATATCGGCAACGCCGAACGGAATGGTGTATTCCTCGGCAGGGACCGGGCCTTTCAGCTTGAACATCATCTTGTCTTCAAAAAAGACGACGGGGTTTTCGTCACGAATCGCGGTCTTCAAGAGTCCCTTCGCATCGTATGGCGTTGATGGCATCACCACTTTCAAACCGGGAACGTGACTCAACCACGCATGGAGTGACTGCGAGTGTTGAGCAGCAGAGCGCCGCGTGGCGCCAAGCGTCGTGCGCAAGACCATTGGAACTTTCCATGTGCCGCCGGACATGTAGTGCACCTTAGCAGCCTGATTCACCATCTGGTCCATCGTCAACGTCAGGAAGTCGCCGAACATGATGTCGACTACCGGCCGCAAGCCGGTCATAGCTGCTCCCACTCCCATTCCGGTAAAACCTGCCTCCGAAATCGGCGTGTCGAGCACGCGTTCGGCGCCGAACTCTTCCACAAGCCCGGACAGCACCTTGAACGGTGTGCCCGCTTCCGCAACGTCTTCGCCGAAAATGCACACGCGCGAATCCCGGCGCATCTCTTCTGCGAGGGCTTCGCGGACGGCTTGTGCAAAAGTCAGTTCGCGTTGGGCGGCTTCAGGCATAAACGTCTTGTTCGACCTCCTCGACGCCCGGGTAGGGAGCAGCGATGGCAAACTCGACAGCGGATTTCATTTCGGCACGAACTTCAGTCTCAATGGCCGTGAAGCTGGCGGAATCCGCGAGCTTCTCATAAACTAACCAATCAACTAGATTCTTAATGGGGTCGCGTTTGGTCTTCCACTCCTGCTCTTCCTGCTTGGAGCGGTAATACTCGCGATTGATGTCCCCCACGTGATGGCCCGTGTAGCGGTAGGTGTTGCATAGAAGGAACGCGGGGCCTTCCCCCTTGCGGGCGCGGTCAACTAACTTCTGCGCGGTCGCATTTACGGCGCGCACATCCTGTCCATCGACCGCTTCCGCTTGCACGCCGAAAGCCGTTCCGCGCGCAAGAATATCGCCTGCGGTCGTTTCCGAATAATGCGTGTATTCGGTGTAAAGATTATTTTCGCAGACATAGATCACCGGCAGCTTCCAGAGCGCCGCGAGATTCATTACTTCGTAAAGGACGCCCTGCCCCAGCGCTCCCTCACCAAAAAAACAGACCGCCACCTGGCCGGTGCCGAGACGTTTCGAAGAAAGCGCCGCGCCTGTGGCAATCCCCGTGCTGCCCCCCACGATAGCGTTCGCCCCGAGGTTGCCGGTGGCCGGATCGGCTATATGCATCGATCCTCCTTTTCCGCGGCAATAGCCCGCTTCCTTTCCGAGCAGTTCCGCAAACATGCGGTCGGGTGAAGCGCCTTTGGCCAGACAATGCCCGTGTCCGCGATGCGTGCTCGTAATGTAATCTGTCGGGCGCAATGCTTCACAAATTCCGACCGCCACCGCCTCTTCCCCAACGTACAAGTGCGCGAGTCCCGGCATCAGGGCCCGCGTGTAGAGCTCATTCACCTGTTCTTCGAAGAGCCGGATCATCACCATTCGACGGTACATGCGAATCCACTTCTCGACCTGCGTGCCCGCACTTGTTTTGGACTTGTCTGTGGCAATCGTCATTGCTTGACCCCGGACATTTGTGCCAGGACATCGAACACAACCGCGAAATCCTTTTCTACAAGCCCCATTCCACGCGCAGCCGTGAGAAATTCATTGCTGACGGCTGTTGTGGGCATGGGAACGTCAAGCTGACGGCCAAGTTCCAGCGCCAGCAACATGTCCTTCTGCATCATGTTTACGTTGAACCAGGCTTCGTCCGGCATTTTGAGAACGAAGGGACCGCGATATTGAACCATTGGAGAAGCAATGACGCTGTGAGTCAGGACGTCCACGGCAATCTCACGCGAGATTCCGCTCTTTTCGGCAAGTAAAACTCCTTCGCTGAAGGCCATCATCTGAACTGCCAGGCTCAGATTTGTCGCGATTTTCATGACTAGCGCTAAGCCATTGTCCCCAACGTGCGTGACCTTAGGACCAATGTCGTACAACAGCCGCTTCACGCGTTCGAACGTGGCGGCGTGGCCGCCAACCATGACTGATAATTTCCCTTGTTGAAGAGTGATCACGCTCCCCGAGACGGGCGCGTCCACCATGTCCGCGCCTTTTTCTCGCACCTTCGCAGCGATCGATCGGCTGAAAGTGGGACTCACTGTACTCATGTCCACCAGGATCTTGCCGGCGCCCAGGCTCGCGATCATCCCGTCAGGCCCTTCCACGATCGCCTGAAGCGCCGCGGAATTCGTTACCATCGAAAACGTCACATCCGCTGCCGCAGCGACGGCCCGGGGTGAATCCGCCCATTTCATCCCCTTCTTGATAAGCCATTCTGCTTTCGAGCGTGTGCGGTTATAGCCGGTGACGCTGTGGCCCTTCCCAATCAAACGATTCACCATTTCGCTGCCCATAACGCCTAGCCCGACAAATCCAAGATTGGCCATGAAACCAGGTCTCCTGATTACGAAAAATTCTTCGACAGCTAGGAATCGCTCCGGGTAGGAGAGTTTTGCGAGTCCTCCCGCACTTGGCCCAGGTGCGCTTTCATGGCCGCCCGCGCGCCGGTCGGGTCGCGGTGCTCGATGGCTTCGAGGATCCGCCGGTGATGATATTGCCCTCGCTCCGGGCCTCCATCCGTCAAGAAAATTCGCATGCGCTGTTCGCGCAGGAGTCCCACGATCGAATCGATGAGAGACAAAATCAGGGGATTCGCTGCAGCTTCGGCAAGTGCCAGGTGAAAATCGAGATCGGCCTCAATAAAGGCCTCGGCGTCCTTGCGCGATTCATCCATCACGGCGATGGCTTCGCGCATGGAGGATAACGCTTGCTCGTCTGCACGCGCGGCCGCGAGGGCGGCGATCTCAGGCTCCAAAATTTCGCGCACTTCAGCCAGGAAGATTGAACCTTCAGGCTGTCCGATGCGGATCATGCGATCCAGAGACTGGCGGATGGCGTGAGAAGTGCCGTCCGTTATAAAGGTTCCGCGTCCGGGAAAAGCCTCCACATGACCTTTTTCCCGAAGCGCCTTAACCGCTTCGCGGACGGCAGTGCGGCTAACGCCAAATTGCAGCGCAAGCTCTCGCTCAGGGGGAAGCTGGTCGCCCGGCTTCATCGCTCCCTTATGGATCGATTCCTCAACTTGCTCGACAATTTGCTCATACAACCGCGAAGAACGAACAGCCTTGTACATGGTGTGCACCCCATTCGAACAAACCCTGGAACGGCCTAAGTCCTGCGCCTTCAATAAAGACCTCGCGAAGGATAGGACAAAAGGGGGACGCCGATTTCCGGCTCAGTTGTTGGACCACGCTACCACAACAGTCGAACCTCCGCAACCTGGAATCTAGGCTTCCTCAATCCACACCGTCTTAATATTTGTGAATTCACGGACTCCATGGACTCCCAACTCCCTCCCATGACCCGACCACTTAACTCCGCCAAACGGAAGCCGTGGATCGGACGCTACCATCCGGTTGATGAAAACCATTCCGGATTCCAGATCGCGGATGAAACGCTCGCGCTCTTTCGGATCATTCGTCCACGCGCTTGCTCCCAAGCCGAACCGGCAATCATTCGCGATGTGAATCGCGTCATCGAGGTCCTTCGCGCGAAATACGCTGGCCACCGGGCCGAACAACTCCTCTTTGTGGGCCGGAGAGCCGCTCGGGATATTCGTCAACACCGTTGGCGCATAAAAATTTCCAGGACGATCCAAAGGCTTCCCCCCCGTCAATACCCGTGCGCCCGCTCGGATCGTCGCTTGCACATCGCGATCGAGGTCGGATACACCGTCCGCGGTCGAGAGGGGCCCGAGTTCGGTTTCTTCATCGAATGGATCGCCAACCTTGAGCGCTTCCATACGGCTCGCGAATTCGCGCTCGAATTTGTCAGCAATGGGTTCGGCAACAATAAAGCGCTTCGCGGCAATGCACGATTGTCCGTTGTTGAATATGCGCGCTTTCACTGCCGTGGATACCGCCGCCTCGAAATTCGCGCTCGGCATTACAATGAACGGATCGCTGCCACCGAGCTCCAGAACGACTTTCTTAATTCTCTTTGCGGCCCCCACTCCTACCTCAACCCCCGCTCCTTCGCTCCCCGTAAGGGTCGCGGCCATCACGCGTGGATCGCCAAGAATCCTGTCCACCTTTTGCGAACCAACAAGCAGCGTCTGAAACGCTCCCTCGGGAAATCCGGCGCGGTGAAATAGGTTCTCGATCATCAAAGCGCATTGCGGGACGATAGACGCGTGCTTGAGAAGACCGACATTCCCTGCCATCAATGCGGGCGCAGCGAATCGCAGAACCTGCCAGAATGGGAAATTCCAGGGCATTACGGCAAGGACTGGGCCTAGCGGTTGATAGCTGATGTAACTCCGGCTTGCGGCAGTCTCCACAATTTCATCAGCAAGATAGCGCTCCGCATTTTCGGCATAATAACGGCAGACCCATGCGCATTTAAGTGCCTCATCGACGGCGGAACGAAACGTCTTGCCCATTTCGATCGTCATCATCCGGGCAAAAGTTTCCTTTTCACTTTCCAGGATGGCAGCGGCTTTCAACATCAGTCGCGCACGCTCCGCAAAAGACACTTTTCTGTAGCTGGAAAATCTATCGGCTGCCCTTTGCAATTTTTCGTCAAGCCGAGAGTCGGACAGAGGCTCAAAGGTCTTCACTAAGAGGCCTGTCGCCGGGTTGATTGTTGCAATCGCCATTTCTTCTCTCCTCTGTATCAAGCGCCAGACGCCGAATTCCATGCCTCACTCGCTTCACGAAGCAGTTGAAATAAATTCGGATCCTGCAAATTCGGCTGTGATCCAAGCGGCGACGACATGTGGTTCCGACTTTGGTCGGACCACTATACCCTAGAACTGTCCGCGAGGAAATACTAACCGCAACTGTCTCTGCCTGATGGAAGAATGTTCTTGACAGTTTTTCCTCATCGGTGGTACAGCGGTCCTACCTTCTTTCTGAGGCAAGGCCGTTTCTCCGGGAGTGGGGGCTGGGCGCTATCTCCATGGCTGGAAAGCGGTATGCACTGTAGCCCTGGTGCAACGCAAACCGCATCGAGCCTCAAGTGCGCGCGACACCAGGAGTTTTCGCAGATGAAGAATAATGTTGGCGAGAAAAGATCCAAAACCTCAATGGATCGACCGCAATCTATACTAAACAGGGCGCTTAACCCAACGCGACGAGACTTTTTGCGCGCCGCCGCCGGGACCGGTTTAGCAATCGCGAGTTCCTCCGTTGCGGCATGGGCGGACCATCATGGCCACCCCAGCCCAAACAGCCTTTCCTACCTCGACCGCCGCATGTACATTCGGAATATGGAACTCCTGGCCCATTTCCTCCCGGGTCAGGTGCGCAACGGCAAGATGCAGCTGATGTCCATCGGGAACAGGCGATATATGTTTCAGCAAGGAGATGTGATCGACGTCAGCGACGTACGCAAGCCGCAAATGTACAACAAAGGCGGATTTCAGGGTGGTCAGGTCCAGGTAGCCTACAACAAAGACTTGAAGAAATGGATTCTAATGACCGGGGCGCAGACACCTATCACGGATTCCACGCCTGAGGCGCCAATGGGCAAGTACGACGACCCCCATCTCGACGATAAGCGCAAAAACTACAAAGGTTTGCGAGGCGTTCGATTCTACGACGTAACGGATCCATCGAAGATCACAAAGCTTTCGGAGTTCAGCACGGGCGCCACCGGGCAGGGCACTCATCGGAATTACTATGACGGCGGCAAATACGCCTATCTGGACACGGCCCCTGACGAATCGTTCATCCATCAGCCGTCTTATTTCCGGCAGCTGGTCAATGGAAACATGATCGTCGATACCTCTGACCCGAGTAATGTCAAGGAGGTATCAATGTGGTGGGTCTCGGGCTCGCGAAAGGGCGAGGAGGCCGAATACAATAAGTGGATCTGGTCGAAGCTCGTTCCACCGAAAGTTGTCGCCGACCAAACGCCCTTCGCTGGACTGCACGGCCCGGTGTATGTCCCCAAGAAACTGGAAGATGGAGGCGACCGGGGCTACGGCGCGTTCGGCTGCAACGGGTTCATCATTCTCGATCTCTCGGATCCGAAACATCAGAAGGAGATTGGACGGTTCGAACCTCCGCCGCAATATTCGGGAATGGGCATTGCGTTCCACACGATCTATTGCGGGATACTCGAGCGCGGATTTGTCCTAACCAACGGTGAAACCACAAACTCCGATTGTAACCAGATCTATCTGCCCAACTGGGTAATCGATATCCGCGACGAGGAACATCCGATCGCCGTGGCGCAGCTTCCCCGCCCGGTGCCTCCGCCGGAAGCGCCGTACCGCGATTTCTGTTTCAAGCGGGGCCGCTTCGGCGCGCATAACCCGCCCCATCTGAAAGCCCCCGGCAAACCACGCCAGGAATTTATCGCTTATTCTTATTTCATCGCCGGACTCCGCTGTTATGACATCGGCGATCTCTACAAACCGGAAGAGATTGCCTACTTCGTTCCTCCACAGGGCGGCGACTTGAAGAAGTTTGGTAGCTACGACCGCACGGTGGACAACGTCTTCATCGAATGGGACCGCAATATCATCTGGACCGCGGCAGACACCGGGCTCTACGCCCTGAGCTGTCCCCATCTCGGAAAGCCCATTCTCGATCCGATGCCAGTCGCCGAATGGTCACTTGAGGATCTGAACGTCGGCGCACCATGAAGGAATGGTGTTTTAGCACGGCGACCGCTCCCGCGCAAACGGCGGTGTCGCCGCGATCGAAATCACAATCTAACGCCACTTCCTAAGGAGGATTCGCATGCGAATGAGGTCTTTACTTTGTTGCTTTGTGACAATAGGCGCTCTTTGTTCTTCCTCGCTCGAGTCTGCGCAAACGCCAGGTCCGCAAAAAATCAAAGTGCTTACGCTGCTGGGCCGGCCCTTGCCTGTTGTCGTGGCCGAGTCGCACGGCCTCTTTGCAAAATATGGCATCGAGGCGGAAACCGAAAACCTGCCGAATTCAGATGTCTTGCGCACGAATCTGGCCGCCGGGAAGGGCGATCTTGCCTACCTTGCCGTGGACAACGCCGTCGCTATGGTCGAAGTTGCTTATCAGGACGTGATCATTGTGATGGGCGGCGAAGGCTCACAGAACGAGCTTATCGCCCAGCCCGAAATCAAATCCATCAAAGACCTGCGCGGCAAAACGCTAATTGTTGATGCGCCCAACACGGCCTACGCCCTGCAGATGAAAAAGATATTGCAATTAAGCGGATTGGAGGCTGGGCGCGACTATGAAATCAAGCCATTTGGCGCCACGCCATTGCGGCTGACCGGCATGAGGGAGCATAAAGAAAACGCGGGCTCGATGCTCGGTCCGCCGAGTTCCATCGCGGCTAAACATGAAGGCTTCGTCAGCCTCGGCTCCGTCCAAGAACTTATCGGCCCTTATCAAGCGGCTGGCTACTTTACAGAACGCACTTGGGCAAAGGACCACAAAGATACATTGGAGAAGTATCTTGCAGCGATCGTTGAAGCGCAGCGCTGGCTGATGGCACCCGGCAACAAGCAGCAGGTCATCGAGCTGATGATGAAGGAGTCGCATCTTGCTCCCGACGTGGCAGCCGAGACGTACGAACTCAGCATGACCCGCTCCGGCGGTTACGAGAAAGATGCGGCGTTGGACTTGGACGGCTTTAAAAACGTGCTCAAACTGCGCGCCGAAGTCGAAGGACAGTGGGGCGGCCATCCCCCTTCTCCTGACAAATATTACGATTCTTCCTATTACGTCGCGGCGCTTGCAAAGTCAAAGAGCGCCCAATGAGGAAAATGAAAATGGGTCATCGCATCCTTCTCGCGTTGCTCGCGTCCATCTCAACCTTTGTCGCCCCCGGCTCCGCATTTGCGCAAGCGCAGAAAGAACGCACTCTCGATGAGATCAAAGCGGAGGCAATCAAGCGCGCGGAGAATGGCATGTATCCGCTGATCGGACTCGATCCCGCCGACGTGAAGGAAGCTTTTGCTGCGATAAAGACAAGCGATTACGACGAGTGGGCTGCGGCATTTAGTGCCGTTGCCGATCGCTACATGTCGCAAGCAAAAGCAGCGGAGAGCACGGATCCCACAAAAGCAAGCGCGCTCTACGTGAAGGCGTGGCGGCTTTATTCCTTCGGCCGCTGGCCCACGCCTGCATCGCCAGGAAAGAAGCGCGCCTACGCCAAAGCGCTGGAGGCATTTCTCGCCCATGCCCGCCTGCAGGACCCTCCTCTTGAAGTCGTCCGAATTCCTTTCGAAGGATCCGAGATCGTGGGTTATTTGCGGATACCGAAAAATGCAAAAGGTCCCGTCCCGATCGTGATTGCCATCAGCGGTCTCGACAGCCGGAAAGAAGATCTCTCAGAAAACTTCGGCGCGGTCCTGCCGTACGGCATCGGATTCATCGGCCTTGATTCGCCCGGCACCGGCCAGGCGCCAATCAAAGCCAGCGAGAATGCGGAACGCATGTTTTCCCGTGTAATCGATTACCTGCAAACCCGGCCGGAAGTGGATAAAACAAGAATCGGCATGGATGGCCAGAGCTTCGGTGCCTATTGGGCCACCAAACTGGCGATCCTGGAGCACGCACGCCTGAAAGGTGTCGTCGCACAATCACCGCCCGCGGATGCTACCTTTCAGAAAGATTTTGTACTCAATAAAACGCTGGGAAACCGCGAATATCTGTTTGGCCTCGGTCCCGCCCTAATGTCGATCTTTGAAGGCGCCAACTCGGTTGACGATCTGGCGGTGATCTTCCTGAAGATGTCGCTAGTTTCGCAGGGTTTGCTCGGCAAACCAACCGCGCCGATGCTGCTTATTGCAGGTGTCCTGGATACGCAGGTGCCGATTTCCGACACCTACCTGATTCTCAATAGCGGCGACGTCCCTAAGGAAGCGTGGATTAATCCGCAAGGCGGCCATTTGGGCCGGCAAGTGAAAGTGTGGCCCGATCCCGTCATCTTCCGGTTGGTGATCATTCCCTGGCTCGTGCGGACTTTGGAAGTTCCGGCCAAATAAAGCGATACGCTATTCAGCCCTGGCTACGCCATTTTTCCCGATGTTCGACGCTCGGAAACGTGAACCAGCTTACTCGATTCTGGTGTTCATGCTGAATAACATCTGCCAGCGGCCATCTCGTTTCACCCACATGCGCGAGTTGAAATAAGCCTTGGCGTTTGAACGCTGTTCGCGCGCGATCATCAGCACCGTCTCGCCGAAATCAAACATGCTCGCGGAAATCAATGCCGGCGGAGCTGCATGCACGCCAGTCTGTTTCTGTTTTTGAATTTGCGCAAGGCGGTCCGCTTTGGTGTACGCCCGGTCATGGTGGGTGTCCGTCGCCGTAAACTCCTCCGCAATCAGCGGCGCGTATGCATCCGCATCGTTGGCCGCCATGGATCTCATCACTCCCTGCCACGAAGCAATCACTTCCTGTTCGGACGGAGTCTCCGGCTGGAACGGAATCTTCATGCAGGGATTCTCACAATCGCTTGCTTCCGTTCCACTCCCCATAGGAGGCTCTGACTTCAATGTGAGCGTAACTTCTTGATAGAGCACCACCTTCCACCCGGGCCTACGCTTAGCCCACACACGCACCACTTGGACTCTTCCCTGGTTGGCTCGCACGACCGCGGATTCTCCGTAGGTACGCTCCTGCACTTCCACTCCGGCATTCGCCGGAGTTGGCAAATGCTCAAGGACTTGCGCCCTGCTCTGAATCCTCCCGTTCGAATCGATCCACACGAAGTCCTTGTCGAGGAGCTGGTCCGCCCCCACCTTGTCCGTGCCGGCAAACGCCTGCATCAACGCATGGTCGGCTTGAAGGACTGCTTGAGTATCATCGTTAGTCTCGATTTCTTGGCTAGCGAGCCTCGTCGTTCCACTCGCGCAAGCAAGCGTGCCGGCAAGGATCAGGAAAACGGATCGATTCATGATTGACGCTAACAATACCGAGGATTGCGCAACCGACCTACGAACCGTTCGAAGCGCTTTTTGCCGGAGCAGCTTGAATCGCCGTTTGATAGCTGATCGACATCACCCACTGGCCATTCTTTTTTACCCACAGGCGACTCACGTGAACTGGCTTGCCAGTAAACGGCTGATGCAGGCAGGTCATCACCACGGCATCTCCAAAATCGAACATCTGCGCTGATACCAGCGGGGACGGGGCGGATCCGCGGCCCGTCTCTTTCTGCAAATTCAGGACGGCGATTCGGTCCGCTTTGCTGAACGGATGGTCATTGTTGGAACTGAGCATCACGAATTCATCCGCGATGTGTGGCGACCAGGCCGCCGCATCATGATTCGTAACTCCGGTCTCCAGCGCCTGCCACGAAGCGATGATGCTCTGTTCGGCCTCATTTTTCGGCTTGTAAGGAACTGTCTTGCACGGGTTTTCGCAATCCTTCACGCCGGAGCCTCCTCCGCTGGCGGCCTGCGGATTCAGAGCGACCTCATGATAGACAAGCAATCGCCATCCCGCCTGATGCTTCACCCACAAGCGCAGGACATAGACCTTGTCCCGGTTCGACATCACCGCCCCAACTTCACCGTAAGTGCGCTGCTTTACCTCCGCTCCGCTCTCGTTACCCAGTGACGGTGCCGGAACAGACTTCAACACCTCTGCTCTCGTCTGCGTCTTTCCTTCTGCGTCCGTCCAGGTAAAATCCGTATCAACGAGTCTGCTTACCGTTGCTTTGTTTCCACTCGCAGCCGCCTGCACGAATTCATGGTCAGCCTGAAGATACGTCTGGTCCTCGGCCGCTGCGGCAACGCGCATTAGCAACAAGCCACTCAAAACCGCACCCAGCAAAAATCCGGCCGCTATCATCTTTGTGGTGAGGCTTTTCATCGTTTTCCTGCCTCCCTGGAATTCGCAAAGCTGCTTCTACATGAAAAAAGGGCCGGGGAATGTCCGGCCCCTCCCTAATCGAAATCTGAGCCCGTAGTTAGAAAGTGAACTTCAAGCCCAACTGGATCGCGCGTGCACTGCCCGACCCAAGCACGGGGTTGACCGACGCTCCATCCGGTGTGGCGCAGCCGCAGCCGAAGATGCCACCTTGCGACGGATCGCTGGTAGCACCTGAGCCATAGCCACTCGTTCCACCCCACGGATTAGCAAAGTTCGGATGGTTGAATACGTTGAACATTTCCACGCGGAACTGCGCATTGAACCGCTCCTTGAACTTCCAGTTCTTGGAAACCGAGAAGTCCACGTTGTGGAAGCCGGTGTCACGGAAAACGTTGCGGCCCAGATTCCCGATTGTTCCAAAGGCTGGAGGAAGCAGCACGGAGTTTCCCTGTACGAAGCATCCGCTGATCCCCAGCGTGCGCAGATCAGGAGCCTTGGCGGTGCATTGAGCCCACATCGAAGCCATCTGCGCGGGGGTAAACGGCGCCCAATTGGGGTTCACCGCGTCGGTCTGGCTGCAACTGGTGGGCCCTGTGCAGAATGGAATTCCTCTCGGTCCATCGGAATGAAAATCGGAAGGGTTCCCGAAGAAATCCCAGCGGTCAGCAAACTCGCCGGTCCCGCTGTAATCGTTAGACTGCTCGATCACTTGCCAGGGCTGTGAGCTTTGTAGGGTCACGATGGAATTGACCTGCCAGCCTTCCAGAAGCTGGCCCCACGATTTCTTTCCAGGAATCGAATACGTTAACGACAACGTGAAACGATTCCGAATGTCGAAATCGCTGCTTCCGTATTCCGCCCGGGGGTTTGTGCTGTCCTTGGGAAGGTACTGATTCCAGTTATACGACATATCGTCCAAGGCGTGCGAGAAGGTGTATCCCAGGACGAATTCCAGGCCATGGAAGTTGCGTGCTGTCAACGTTGCCTGAAGGCCGTTATAGTTGGAGTGGTACAGATTCGAGTAGTAGTTGATGAATTGCAAGTACGGGAACTTGCCGTTGACGGTAAACGGACGCGCTGCCTGTTCGGCAGTGGTATCTGCTGCGCCGGCGGCGATCGCTGCCGGCGTCCAGCCCGCCCCGATTGCGGATTGGTTCAAGTCTTGAATGCCTGCTAGCTTGGTCCCGTGATTGCCGACATAGGCCACGTCCAGCGCCAGCTTATTCGAGAAGGCGTGCTGGATGCCGAGGGTCCAGGTGGTTACATAAGGAGTTCTGTAATTGCGGTTCATAGCAAAGATGCTGCAAGGCCCGGGGTCGTTCCCGAGGCCGTCGCCGCACTGTACCAAACCGGTCGCATTGGAAGGGTAGATAGGCGCTCCGCCAACAGATGACCCATTCCAGTTGAGTTGCGCGGGACCCAGGCTAAGACCGCTGGCAACGATATTACCGATACCCGGGCACCCGGTCGGACAGCTGGCATCAAAAATTGTTGCACCGCTGGGAATGACGCCCAGTCCGAGGGTGACTGTGTTGGTTGTATTTTGTTGGGATAGGAACGAGCTCATGGAAAGCAGATCGTAAATCAGGCTCGCTCCTGCCCTGACGACAGTGGTCCCCTTGCCGGTGACATCCCAGGCCACGCCAAACCGCGGAGAGAAGTTAGTATGATCGCCCTTGTAGATCGAGCCGATGTTTTTGCCCACCTGCTCGAGTCCGACGCTGGGTTCCCAGTTGCCAAGCTGGTTGTTGGACTCTGACGGCACTCCTTGGTACTCGTAGCGCAATCCTAGATTCAAAGTGATTCTCTTCGTGATGCGCCAATCGTCCTGAACGAACGCCGCGTATAACCACTGGTTCAAATTCCGCACCGGAGATCCCGCAAGCAAAGAGGCAGTGCTTGGGAAGCCGGCGAGAAAGTCTTCCAATGATGTCGAACCCGGGAAGGCGCCGCCGCCATTGAACCGAATTCTTCCTCTGCCGTCTCGGAATGTTCCCTGGTGGACTTTGTCGTCGCGAATCTCTCCCCCAAATTTGAAAGCATGCTTGCCGATTAACCGCGAAACCTGATCGATGACGTCATAGACGTTGTCGGGTCCCACGATCTTCGGGAAGTTGTGAAAGCCTCCCATCTCGGAAAATCCCTTGACGATGATGTTCGGCAATCCTCCAAGGAGTGGATTCGTAACTCCCGTGTTGATGTTGTATACCGTGCTTGCGTTATCCGGGATGATTGACAGCGTATAGCGCGTGTAACCAAACCTGAGTTCGTTCACCCATTGCGGAGTCGGCGTCCAGGCCCAGTGGCCGGCCGCTGCCTGCGCGCGCGAATGAACGCTTGTCCGGAATTCTGGCCGCATCTCATTGGGGGCATCCATTCCGAGAAGCCCATCGTTGCCAAAGAAATACGAACCACTTATCGAGTGCCGGTCATTGAGGTGGTAGTCGACTTTTCCCAGCGCATTTCTGGAAGTGTTTACATTCGGAAACCCGCTCCCCACAGTCTTAAACTGCGAAGTGTTTGGCGTGACTCCATAAAATTGGGTTAGATATTGACTGAGAGAGCTTACTGCAATCCCCTTATTAGCCAGATCCTTTGCGGCATCGACGGTGCTAATAGTGCAGTCGCCGGTGGCGAGCGCGGCGCAACCGTTTCCTGGAGGGTTGGCACCAGCCGTCACGGTTACCGTCGTCGGAAGATTTTGCGTAAACGAATTCCCCACCGTGTAAGTTTGCGCCTCATAAGCACCGAAGTAGAAAAGTTTGTCGCGGATAATATGCCCGCCCATAGAGCCGCCGTATTGCTCCAGTTCCACCGGCGTCTTTGGCGTGCCTACCGGGTCGAAGTAGTTGCGCGCATCAAATGAGTCGGAACGGCCAAATGCGTAAGCGGAGCCGTGAATGTCGTTGGTACCTGACTTCAGACCCACACTGGTGATCGCTCCCGGCTTCCACCCGTACTCCGCCTTGGGATTCACCTGGGTGTTGAACTCTTGAATGGCATCGATGGGCAGCAGCGTCGCTGCATCACCAAGGACCGCTGCCGCGTTCGTTACGCTCAACCCCATGAAAGCCTCATCGTTACCCAAACCATCCACGATGTAGCTCGTGTCCTCAGGTCGAATTCCGTTGGTGCTTTGCGTCCACGGTCCGCCGCCCGGGTACACCATGGTTCCCGGTCGCAGCGTGAGCAGGTTCTGATAATTGCGGCCGTTCAGCGGCAGGTCATTGATGATTTCATTGCTGATGGTCCCACCGAGAGTTGTGGAGGTCGTGTCGATGAGTGGAACTTCTTCGGTGATCGTGATCGTTTCGGTGGTTGCGCCGGGATTCAGCACGGCGTCGATCCGCACATCCTTTCCGACTTCCACTAAAATATTCTGCCGCTCAAACGTCTTGAAGCCTTTGAGCTCGATACGCACCGTGTATGTGCCCGGCTGAAGCCCCGGAGCGAGGTATGCCCCGTCGGAATCCGTAGTCAGGTTTCGGGTGACGCCTCTTTGTACGTCCGTGATGGTTACCGCCGCATTCGCCACGTTTCCGCCAGACTGGTCCGTGACGAAACCCAGGATTCTTCCCAAATTGCCCTGCCCATACGCCGCAAATACACAAAGAGCCACGGCGCAAATCACCCCCAGAACCCGCGCGACTCTCACGAAATTCTCGAGCCCAAGCGTGCTCTTCCCCTGCGTTTTCGACTGCATGAGGACCTCCCCCCACGAAATAGGTATAGCCGCTGTACCACCATATGAAGCTGACTGTCAAGTGTTTCATTGCTGCCATGCATCAAAATTACAAATAAAGGCTTACGACCATCCCCCGCCCCCTGCGGTCTAATGGTCCGACCACTAGTTACCCACCCTCAGTCCTCAACTTTCCTGTGTCCCTGAAGTCCCGATATCTGTTGGAGAATTTGCAATTTTGCCAGACGGGGTGCCCCGTCCGTCAACGTTATTCCGACTCCATTGCTGCGGCCGTCGGCGAAACAGATACCCCGGCTTCAATCTCTTCGAGGCGGCGGTTTTTCGGTTCAACACCCCAGCACAACACCACTATTACCTCGATTATGAGCAGCCCGATCATCAGGCTGAGGACGCCGCCGATTCCGGACTTTCGAAACAACACCACAACCAGAAACGGCGTAAGAATTGTCGCGCCACGCCCAAATGTGTTGCAGATCCCCGAAGCTCGCAGCCGTACCTCGGTCGGAAATAGTTCCGGTATGTAGATCGCGAACAGGATGGTGACCAAAACGTAGATTGGGATCATCAGCAAAAATCCTGCGATCAATAGCTCGACAGGATTCTTGATGAACGGATAAAGACTGCCAATCAGGATTGTTACCACAGAAGCGCCGATGATGGTTGGCTTGCGGCCCCACGCGTCGGACGTAAATGCCCCGATGGCCGATCCAATCGGCGCCCCGATGGACATCACCAACGAGTATCCGAAAGAGGTGGCGATGCTGCGTCCCTCTTGAACGAAGAACGCCGGTAGCCACGTCACGAATCCGAAAATAAGCGTGTTGACGACGATCAGACTGACGGCACCAACGATCATTCGCGGCAGCAGCAGCGGGCTGAGCAACGATACGAGGCTTCGCGAGGGAGTGGTGGCCGGCGCAGCGATTGGCGCGGGAAATGGGCCATGCTCCAGCGCCACCTCGTTCTCGATGCCGAGCAGAATGGCCTCCGCTTCAGCTGTCCTCCCCATCGATTCCAGCCACCGCGGCGATTCCGGCAGCGCCTTGCGCAAATACCAAACCACCATCGCCCCCAGTCCACCAAGCACAAACATCGTGCGCCAGCCAAATCTGGGGATCACCAGCGTGCCCACCAACGCAGTGATCGGTAAGCCGCTTACAACAAAAACAGACATCCCGCCGAGCCATTTGCCGCGCACACGCGGCGGGATGAACTCCGTCATCGTCGAATATCCAACCACGTTCTCCGCCCCGAGCCCCACCCCCATGATGAATCGCAGCAGAATCAACACCCCTATCGTGGGCGCGAAGGCAGCCGCCAGCGATGCCAGTCCAAAAATTGCAAGATTCGCTTGATAGCTGAATCGACGACCATACTGATCACCGAGAAAACCCGTCAGAAATGAACCCAGCATCATCCCGATAAACGTCACGGATACAAACTGCGCGTTCTGCCCCATCGTGGAAAAGCCGCTCTTGAGCATCGCGCCGAGAACCGTCGCGGCCACGTAAATATCGAAGCCATCAAAAAACATCCCGATTCCGATAAGCCACATGATCCGGCGATGGAACGAGGAAATCGACAGCCGATCAAGCCGCGCGCCCGCGTTGGGGGTCACTGGCAATTCACTTTTTCCGGGCAAGTGCGGTAAGGCTGCCCACCGTCAAGGCTTCTACTGCCAAGCGGCAGTTCTGATCGAAAGAGTTTTGTTCAGCCGTCTGAAAAAATTCCTTGCACCGTCGCGCTGCCCCCGGATCCAGATCCAATATGCGTTTTACGAGCGCATCCCCTTCGCCCGCGAGGCGCTTGGCGGTCACAACCTGCGATACAAGTCCGATTTGCAAGGCTCGCTCCGGCGCGATGGGATCTCCAAGTAGCACCATCGGAAACGCGAACCGCGGAAGCGTGTATTCACCCAGATAGGCCATGATCACCGCGGGTGGCAACCCGGAGCGCATCTCCGGAAACCCCAGAGCCGCATGCTCAGCCACAAGGACGAAATCGCACACAATCGCAAGGCCGAACCCGAATCCAAACGCGTCGCCCTGAAGCTCCGCAACACTGATTAACGGAGACCCTTTCAGCACGCGTTTTATTTCCATGACCCGCGCGGCTTCGCGGCGAATCGCTTCTACATCCCGCCCTGCACGTTCACGTCCGGTACAGAAAACTTTGCCGCGCGCCCGAATTCGTAGCACCCTGGCGTTTGATTGAGCGGCTTCCGCCCGAAGCACTTCCAACATGGCATCGAACATTTCCCCGGTGACTTCATTCCCGTGCTCAGTGTTGTCCAGCGTGAAGTTCAGGACATCCCCGACGCGCTCAATCACCATCCCAACCAATGCAACCTCTCCGGATACGTCGATTGTTTTCTTGGGCGACATGCCGCCACCGTATACAAGGAATGCAACGCAAGTCAATAGATGCGCCACGCCATCGCACCATGGTTCAGCGTTTACGCTTCCGATCCTGCAGCAAAACGGCTCCCTTTACGGGAACTTGCAGCCACGAAACGGGGAATTAGGGGTGGGGGCAGATTCTGTAGGCCCGGACGCCGTCTCTTTCCCCATCCGGCCGCATCTTTATCTAACAGCAGGGTTTTACCGGGGGAGCGTCATGATCATCCAAAGTAAACCAATAATTCTCATCGCCCTTGTGTGTCTCCTGAGCGCGACCGCCGCTAGGTCGCAAGCTCCGCCCAGCGCCTCTCCAACTCAAGACCAGGGAGCTCCACCCAGTTCCGCTCAGAGGTCGCGCCTAAATGACGGACAGGGACGGCCTTTGTTTGGGAAAATCACCGCGCTCGGCAACGGCACCATGCAACTAGCTACGTCTGACGGGACCACCATCAGCGTTCGAGTCACCGACAAAACGGAGTTCCGCAAGGACCGGCAACCCGCGACGCTCGCTGACTTCAAGGTTGGCGACATCGTCTTCGTGCGCGGAGACGAAGCTGCGGATCATAGTGTGACGGCTCAAATGATCGGCGCGCGCGCTGCGGGAGGACCGGAAGGCGGAAGCAGGGGGCCCGGCGGCGGGGGCGGCGCTGGCTTCGGTGAGATGGGAAAGGATTTTGTTGCCGGCGAGGTAAAATCCATTGATGCACCAAAGCTTACTGTGTTGCGGCCGGACAACGTGACCCAGACGCTGGAACTCAACGAAGATAGTTCGCTCCACAAAGGCCGCGAAAGCATTACGATGGCTGACATACAACCCGGCGACCATGTCGTGGTGCGCGGCGCCGTGCAGAACAACGTGTTTGTGCCGAAAAATGTGATCGTCGTCTCGCCCGAACAGTGGAAACGCATGCTGGACATGGCTGCCTCCAGGACCCCACCTGCTGGAGGCACGCCTGCCTCCACACCCAAACAAAATCCTCCGCAGCCGTAGTTAGATTATGGAGCCCCAGTCTTGAAGTCGTTTGCTCGTGGCATCCTCATCCTTGCTTTTATCGCGATTCTCTCAGCCCCGAGCCCGCGCGCGCAGGATGTCGCACCGCTTGCTCCGCCGCAGCAATCTGCACCAACCCCCGCCGCTAACCCGACCTGCGAAATCACCGGCCTGGCCCGCAGCGGTAAGACTCCTCTGCCCGGCGCCACCGTCACCGCGGCAAACTCATTGACAGGAAAAAAAATCACGACGGCTACCACTCTCGATGGCAAGTTCAGTCTGTCGGGCATTCCTCGCGGCAGATATGTAGTGCGCGTCGAGTTCATGGGCTTTGCGGTGTTCACCAAGGAAGTCGTTTTGAACCCGGAAACTCCCTCCGCGAATGTGGATGTGGAACTGATTCTCGCCTCTCGCCAGCAAGAGCAGTCCAACAATAATAACGCTTCGATCGCTGCCGCAGGTCGCGGCTTTCAAAGCCTCGCGGTCGACAGCGCGCTTTCGTCTCTTGCAGGCGGAACCTCGGGCTTCGGCGGCGCGAGTGCCTCGAGCGGCGGACAAGGCAGCGATCTCTCCAGCCTCCCTCTGAACGGCGCGGGAGTTGAGGGACCTAGCGAATCCGTGAGCATCAGCGGAGCACAGGGGCGAACGCAGGATTTCGGTGGTGGGAGCCCCGAGGAATTGCAAGACCGCATCCAGGAATTTCGGGAGCGTGCGCAAAGAGAAGGCGGCGGTGGTTTCGGTGGCGGTCAAGGCTTCGGCGGCCCGGGCGGCGGCACCCTCGCCATCGGCAGAATGGGGCGCGGATTCAATATCAATCAACCTCACGGCGTGCTGTATTTTTCTGACGACAATTCCGGCTTGGACGCCCGGCCGTTCTCCCTTTCGGGACTCTCTTCTGCGAAAGAGAGTTACAACCAGTTGCGGTTTGGCGCCAACGTTGGCGGGCCGCTGAACATCCCGAAGATTTTCAGCGGCGGCAATAAGTGGTTCTTTTTCCTGGGCTGGAACGGATCGCGCGGCAGCACTCCCTATGATGCATTCTCCACCGTGCCAACCATACCGGAGCGCGGCGGAGATTTTCGTGGCGCGACCTACAATGACGGAACGCCTGTGGCGCTCATCAATCCGCAAACTGGGCAGTCATACCAGTTTAATGGTGTTTCGAATGTCCTCGATCCAACTTTGATAAGCTCGTCTTCCGCCTACCTTCTTAAGTTCATCCCGCTGCCGAACATTCCTCCTAATGCCCGGGGGCAAAACTTCCATTACATCACCACGGGAGATAGTAATTCCGACACCGCCATTGTGCGCCTGATACACAATTTCGGCTACGCTAGCGGGCCCGGCGCAGGCCCGTTCGGTGGTGGTGGAGGCGGCGGAGGCGGGGGTGGGCGGCGTCGTTCGCAGAACAGCATCAACTTTGGACTGAACTGGTCGCGAAGTTCGAACACCATCGTAAATCCGTTTCCTTCACTGAATGGGGGCACGTCCACGCAAGGGCTGAACGCCACCACCGGATGGACTTATGGCAAAGGCCGCGCGACAAATATTCTGCGTTTCAACTACAACCACAATCACGTCTCCACGACGAACCTATATTCGAACGTGGAAGATGTTGCTGGTCCGGGCGGTGCAGGCATCGGCGGCATTTCGAACGACCCCTTTGACTGGGGATTGCCAGGAATCAGCTTCACCTCTTTCGGCGGTCTGAACGACCCCATGACGCGCCGTGAACTCGACCAGACCTACACCCTCTCCGACACCGTTTCCTGGAATCGTGGAAAGCACAACTTGCGATTCGGCGGCGACTATCGGCGCATCCTTCAAAGTTTTCGCGCTTCGCGAAATGCCGAGGGCAGCTTCGTTTTCACCGGTTTCGCCACTTCGGCCTACGATTCAAGCGGCAACGTTCTGAGGGACACGGGACTTGACTTTGCCGATTTCCTGCTTGGATTCCCGCAGCAGACCTCCCTGCAGTTCGGCGCCAGCTCTTATAATTTTCGCGCTAACGCCTACGACTTCTTCATCCAGGACGATTGGAGATTCCGTCCCAATCTCTCCCTCAATCTCGGGCTACGCTACGAGTACAACGGCCCCTACACCGAAGCTGGCGATCGCATCAGCAATCTCGCTGTCTCGCCCGGCTTCACCAGCGCGCAGCCCGTTGTGCCCGTCGGAGCCCCCGTGCCTCCCGGCTCTGGCCCGTTCCTGTTTTCCTCCATCCAGTCGCTCGTGAAGCCGGACCGCAACAATTTTGCGCCGCGCGTCGGCCTCGCCTGGAAGCCGCAGAAGCAAACAGTGGTTAGGGTTGGATACGGAATCAACCACAACCTCGCGCAATACGGCACCGTCATCCAAAACTTTGCCTTTCAGCCGCCTTTCGCGGAAGCAGCCACGAATGCCACAAACGTAAGCGGACTTATCGGCGGGAATCCGCTTACCCTCGCAAACGGCTTCCCAACGGCCGCTCCAAGCACGGTGACCAACAACTTTGCCATCGATCCCAACTACCGCCTCGGCTACGTGCAAATCTGGAATCTCGATATTCAGCGTGAGTTTCCCTACGGCATCATGCTGAACGTCGGCTATAACGGAGCAAAAGGAACGCGCCTCGATACCGAGCGCGCGCTGGTTCCCACCGGCAATCAACCCTTCATTTACGAATCATCCGAGGGAAATTCCAGCCTGAATGCCGCTTCCGTCCGCCTGCGCAAACGCATGGCCAAAGGCCTCGGCCTCGGCGCGCAATACGTGTTTTCCAAATCACTCGACGATGCGGCCTCCATCGGCGGAGGCGCCGTCGTCGTCGCGCAGAACCCGTTCGACATTTCCAATGACCGCGGCCTTTCCAGCTTCGATCAGACGCAAAGATTTACCGGCAACTGGATTTATGATTTGCCCTTCGGAGAAAACCGCCGCTTCGCGCAAAAAGGCGCAGCGAGTCATATCCTGGGCGGATGGCAGTGGAGCGGCGACTTCACCATCGCTTCGGGAATGTACTTTACGCCGCGCGTCCTCGGCAGCGGCGTGGACATCAGCCGTGGCGTCAGCGGCTCTCTCCGCGCAAATCTCATCGGCGGCCAGTCAATCACTGTTAGCATCCCAAGTACGCGCGAATGGTTCAATACCGCGGCATTTTGCAATCCCAACGTGAACTGTCCCCCTGGAAGTCCTACACAATACGGAGACGCAGGGCGAAATATTATCGAGGGGCCGGGCCAGGTCACCTTCGACATGACCATCAACAGGACGATCACCATCAAGGAATCTCGCACGCTCGATCTGCACCTCACCGCCAACAATGTTTTTAACAACGTGCACTTCACCTCCATCAACACGGTGGTGAACTCTTCAACATTTGGAGAAATCACTGCGGCGGGCAGCATGCGGCGCGTGACGATGCAAGCGCGCTTCCGATTCTAGAGAAAGAAGATGATACGGCTTCAGGAAAAGATCGTTTCGCTCGTCACCGTTACTGCGCTTGTCTTGCAGGTAGCGGAACCTGCACTTGCTCAGCAGTCCGGCCAGCCCGCCGTCAGCCGGGCCCGCATCGAAGTTACCACCGAACTCGTGCTGGTAAATGTTGTGGCGCGCGACAAAAAGGGCAACCTCGTCCGCGATCTGAAAAGAGAGGACTTCACCCTTCTCGAAGATGGAAAAAAACAAAATATTTCCACTTTTGACTTCGAAAATGTAGACGAGATGGCCACAGCCGGCGGCGCGGAGGCCACCGTCTCCGGCGTTGCCGCGGACGGCGCCCTCCTTCGATCCCCGAAAAAAGCTCCGCCTTCGCTCGATGCCCGCGACCGCCGCCTTATCCTCGTCTTTTTTGATTTTTCGGCCATGGATCCCGAACAGATTGACCGCTCCGTGGACGCCGCGAAGAAATTCGTACAGACGAAAATCCAGCCCGCGGATTTGATCGCCCTGGTATCGCTGGCCACCAACATGCGCGTGGATCTGGATTTCACCGATGACAAAACCAAGCTCCTCACCGCTTTATCCGCCTACACTTCTGGCGAGGGACAGGGCTTCGACAATGGCGCCACGGGGAGTTCCGAAGGAGCGGCGGAGACGAGCGGCTCGTTCACTCCTGACGATACCGAGTTCAACACCTTCAGCGCCGATCGCAAACTCCTCGCGCTGCAGTCCCTCATGCAGGCTCTAGGCAAGCTGCCTCAAAAGAAGAGTCTGGTCTACTTCAGCAACGGGATTACCCAGTCGGGAGTGGACAATCAATCCGCGCTACGCGCCACAACGGCGGCCGCCGTGAAAGCCAATGTCTCCATCTATTCTCTCGATATTCGCGGCCTTCAGGCGTTTCCCCCCGGCGGAGAAGCGCAATCGGCCAGCCTGCACGGCCAGTCAGCCTACTCCGGTGCATCCGTTCTCAATGATCTGAACTCAAACGCCGCCTCCCAGGATACCCTCTCTACTCTTTCCTCAGACACCGGCGGCAAGGCCTTCTTCGATTCGAACGATTTCAGCGGAGTCTTTTCTCAAGTTCAGAAGGATAGCTCCGTCTATTACGTTCTCGGCTTCACCAGCAACAACCCTCTGAAAGATGGGAAATTCCGCCGCTTGAAAGTGGTGGTCGACCGCTCCGACCTTAAACTCGATTTCCGCGCCGGCTATTACGCTGGCCGCGATTTCGAACATCTGAATCGCGCCGATCGCGAGCAGCAACTGGAAGACGAACTCTCAACCCAGTTGCCCCGCGTTGACGTACCTCTCTACGCAGGCTCCGCGTTTTTCCGTCAGGATGGCTCCCATTACTATCTCGCAGTCTCGTTGGTCATCCCCGGCTCACAAATTCCCTTTGTAACCGAAAAAGACAAAGACAGCGCCACCATCGACATCATCGGCGAAGTTCGCGAAGGCGGGAAAGTGCGCGTCGGCCAGTTGCGCGATACCGTCAAGCTTGCGGTCGAAAGCTCCGCACAGGTCCGCCGCAAAAACGTTCAGTACAACACCGGCTTCATCCTCGCTCCCGGCAGCTACCATCTGAAATTTGTCGTGCGCGAAAACCAGACCGGTCGCATCGGTTCTTTCGAAACAGACGTCCAGATTCCCGACCTGCGCAAAACCCCGTTAAAAATGAGCTCCGTGGTGTTGAGCAGCCTGCGTTCGCCCGCGGTGAACAAGAAAGGCACAGCGAACCCTCTGGTCCGCGACCAGATGGAGCTGGTGCCCAGCATTACGCATGTCTTCACCGCCGATCAGCATCTCTATTTGCAATACGAGGTTTACGACGCGACGAAGGGAAAGAATCCCGCGCCCCCAGCCGTCCCCGCTCCGCAAGGCGCAGCAAAAGATGTTCCGCCAGCCAAATCTCCACGCGACAGTGTCCGCGTACTCACCAGCATCGAATTCTTGCAGAACGGCGTTAAAATCTACGAATCCAAGCCTGTGGTGGCCACTGAAGTCACCGCTCCGGACCGCAAAGCCATCGTTTTCCAGATCGATTTACCGCTCCAGTCGCTGAAACCCGGACTCTACGTCTGCCAGGTCAATGTCATCGACGACGTAGCGGGAAGTTTTTCCTTCCCGCGTTTTCATATTTTCATCCGCGAACCCACTCCAACCCCGACGGCTCTGCTGAATCGAGAGGAAGTCCCAGCAGAGATGGGCACGCAAGCGCTCGGCTCATTCGTTCCCTAGTTCATTCTTCAAATCGATTTAATAGTCCCAAAAGGAACCGTTACGATTAAAATGCGGAGCATCCAGGAGGAGTCTCCATGAAATGCGTCGCCTTATCCGCTCTGTTGATAATTTCCCTCTTCGCCGCTTCAGCTCGCGCGCAATCCAAACTTTCCGCCAGGTGGGAAGAGCTCACCGCCGCCGACTTTCGTCAAGCCATCCAACAATCCAAAGGAACCTGCCTCCTCCCCTTCGGCATCCTTGAAAAGCACGGCCCCCATTTGCCGCTCGGAACCGATCTCTTAAACGTCCGCTACGCCTCGCTGCAAGCCGTGCAGCAAGAATACGCCGTCGTCTTTCCCGAATATTATTTTGGCCAGATTTTCGAAGCTAAGCATGAACCGGGCACCGTCGCCTACAGCCTCGATATCCAGTTAAGGCTTCTCCAGGAAACCACCGACGAAATGGCGCGCAACGGCTGCAAAAAAATCGTCATCGTTAACGGCCACGGCGGAAACGAGCACCTGCTTCCCCTCTTCGCCCAGTCGCAAATGGACAAGCCTCACGATTACGTGGTCTATGTCCTTGATGGCGAAAGGAGCCGGCCCGGCGGCCCCGCGAAAAAATCCACCGGCATCGACTACCACGCGGGCGAAAACGAAACCGCCAATACGATGGTCTCCCGTCCCGACCTCGTGCACCTCGACCGCGCCTCTAGCGAATCCGGCGCCGACGAAAAGCGCGTCAATTTGCCCGAAACGGTTTACACCGGGATCTGGTGGTACGCCCGCTTCCCAAACCACTATTCGGGCGACGGGTCTGTTGCCCGGAAGGAACTCGGCGAGTGGAACATGAAGAATTGGATTGATTTCACCGTCGAAGCCATTCGCGCCGCTAAGGCCGACGATGCCAGCCTTAAAATCCAAAACGAGTTCTACGAGAAGAGCAAGCATCCGCTCGACACGCGGCCCTGACGATTTTCTTGGAACTTCTTAATCTAGGCTTTCAGCGGGATCTGCGGAGAACTTCTACCCAGCGCGCCAGCACTCCATCATAAGGAGGCTCGACATCAATGAATTCCACGCCCATGCCGATCCGGGGCTTCACGATTCGAACGATGGCAAACGCTTCCACCTTCTGATCTTTCCGCGTAAGCATTACCCGTGCCCGGCTATTCAGCGCCATCGGCCGGCTGGTGCACACGAATACCCCGCCCATGGAAATATCGGAGGTTACGCCCGTCGTTTTCGTCCCGGACTCCAGGTCAAGCAGTTCTACGTCCGCGGCAAACGGGTAGCGAATCGAATAGCGCCGGTCACGGACGGAAAGCTCGCGTGACCCGCCTTTTGACGTTCGATCGTCCATGGAAATTACGTTGCTCACAGTCGTTTGGGCCGCGCGTCATTCGGCGAATGACCCTCGGGAGGAAGCCCCACTCCAAATAGTTTGCCCGAAAACTCTCCTCCCGGGGGGCTTTCAAGGAACACCAACTACGAAAGAGGCAACAGCTAAGCCATGGTTAGACGCCCCCGCCTTTGTCCGTGTGCGCTATTACTTGGAACGACAAAACCCTCGATTGCTTGCCGTTCCACGCCGAATTTGCGTGCTACTCTCAAATTCAAGCTTTTTCAAAGACTGTTATGACCATACTATCGGATGGCCTTCGCCAAAGTGACCGTGTGAGCTTCTGCATGCCCGTTGAGGCATCGTGGGTCACCGACATGGGCACCGCTGTCAAACAGACCGCCGAAACTCTTCTTGTGAGCCGCAATGGCGGCGTACTCCGCATCACCGACAAACTCGCTACCGGCCAGGAGTTGCACTTGCGGCGTCAGCGGGAAGGTGACGATTGGAAGTCCACACGCGCGCGCGTCGTTGCCGAAATTGATCAGGAACCCAACGGCTTCCTCTACGCCATCCACATCCTCGATATTCGATCGGATTTCTGGGACATCGACTTCCCTGCTCCCCACAAGGCCGAAGAAGCATTGGCGCGCCTGCTCATGGAATGCAGCTTCTGCCAGCGCCGCGAAGTCGCTTATCTGAACGAACTGGAACTCAAATCGTTCGAGATCCGCAAGTGTATCGCTCGCGTTTGCAGGCACTGCGACTCACCGTCCATCTGGATTGAATCCCAGTCCGAGCTTCGCCCCGTGCAGAACGGCCCTGGCCAGCCCTCTGTCGAGGATCGCGTCATTCCGCGACGCAACCGCACTCGCGTCAAGGCTCGCGTGCTAGCCTGCATCCGCCGGCGCGGTTTTCAAGAGGAAATCGTCGTCTGCGAGGATTTGTCCAAAGGTGGAGTCAGTTTCCGCAGCCGCAATCAATACGCGGAAGGCTCGCGCGTGGAAGTCGCCGTCCCCTTCACTCCCGGCAGCGGCGCCATCTTCGTCCCTATTCGAATCGTGTTCTCTCAGGCGATTCCCACCGCCGGCCTTTACCGCCACGGCGCCGCTTACATCAAAGCGCCCCTCGACACCTGAGCAAGCCGCTCAGTTCCCCAGAAATTTCTCGATCTTTCCGAGTTCCGTTTCCATGAGTGCGAGGTATTTCTTCGTATTCTCGATGTCCTGCGCCTGCAGCGCCGCTTGCGCCTTGGCCGAATACATCTGCATGCGCTGCTGTGCCGAAACAATGTCTCCGCGAAGTCCAAGGCCCTGGGAACTTTGTGAACGCTGGAAACTGTCGAGACTGGCGTTGGCCGCCGCTTCGCGCGAACTAATCTGATCCATCTCATGATCCAACTCCGCGAGCTGAGCCGGATCAGGCCGCGGCGGTTGCGCAGCTGCCTGACTTTTCCCTTGCTGGTCGCCAGAGGCTTGTCCATTCTTGTTCTTCTTCTCCCCACCACTTGCAGCAGTTATCGCCGTCGCTGCTGCATTCGGTGCGGCCGGCTGGTCTGGCGGAGGAATCATTTGCGGACTAGCTGCCCCCGCATCATTGGACCCTGCTTCACTCGCCGGTGCTGTCGCAACCGGCTGCGCAGGTGTCGATTGCCGAGTCTGCGAAGACACCCCGCCATTCGCGCGCGTTTTGAACCACCTCGGGGCCGAAAATCCTGCCGCCACCAGAACCACAAGTACGCTGACCGCCCCGAGCGTGATGTACAGGCCACGGTGTCCTCCTTGATTCGTCTGTGGTGGAGGCACCTGCATCGTAGGCGCAGCGGCAGCCACTGTACCGGAACGTGGCGTTGCAGCCGCCGCCACCGGCACGGTAGCACCTTGTGTTCCCAGCGTCGCGGCAACACTCTTGAGCGCGTTCCGGAACGCATCCGCCGATTGAAACCGCTGCCCCGGGTCTTTCGACATGGCCATCAGAATGATCTGGTTCAGCGCTGGGGGTAAATCCGCGCTGAGTTCCACCGGCGGCCTCGGTATCTGTTGCAGTTGCGCTTGCATGATGGCGAAATTGCTGTCGCCCTTGAACGGTTTCTGCCCCGTCACCATCTCGTAGAGCGAAATCCCCACCGAATACAAATCCGAACGCGCGTCAATGGGTTCGCATTTCACCTGTTCCGGCGACATATACGCGAGCGAACCCAGCGTCGTACCTGTCACCGTCAGCCCAAGTTCGCTCCCCGAGCGCGCAATTCCAAAATCCATCAGTTTGATCATGCCACTCGGCGTCAGCATCATGTTCGCAGGTTTGATGTCGCGGTGGATCACACTCTGTTTGTGCGCGTAACTCAACGCCGCAAGAACTTGGTCCATGTAATTCAGGGAATCTCCCCACGAGATGGCTTTCCCTTCGAGGTGCGCGGCCAGCGTCGTCCCCTCCACGTACTCCATGATCATCACCAGCTGGTTGTCTACCGTCAGGGCTGTTCGAAGCGCGGCTATATTCGGGTGATTCAGGCTTGCCAGAACTTTGATTTCACGCAGAAAGCGATCCGCCAGCTCTTTCTGCCCGGCGAGATTAGGCAACAGCACTTTCATCGCCTCTACACGATCCGAAATCACGTTTCGAACCTTATAGACCTTGCCCATCCCTCCGGCCCCGAGGACGCCGAGGATTTCGTAATCGCCTGTTCGCGTAATTTCTGTTTCGTCGCTCATTTCGAACTCCTCCTGCCGCACTTCCATTTCTCGCCAGGGTAAGCCCCGCCACCGGATTCGCTCGTCGCGGTCTCGAGAAGTTACGTTCTGCGGCTCAATCGATCACCTAATTCGAAACGGCATCGCCCACCTTCGCGGGACCGCCTTCACCCAAAATCACCGTCGCCGAGTTTTCATCCACTTCTGTAACCTTCGCATCCCCGATCTTATTGGTGATGGACTTAATCACTTTCCCGGTCGCCGGATCTTTCACCGTTCGCACCACTCGGCTGATTTGCAAAATGTCGCCCATCTTTACGCCCGCCTTGCTCCCGACATTGATGACCAGAGAATTGCCGCTAACGTCTGCAACCAGCCCGGCAATCTCGACCTTGTGCGTAGGCATCGCGCTGGATTTATCGTCCAATTGTTGCCCAAGAGAATCCACGGCCTTGTGCACCGCTTCTCCGAGGATCGTCGCGCCAAAGTTCGAGCTGCTCATATCCAGCCCGCCACCACCGCCGCCCGACCAGCCGCCACCGCCGCCCACCAAGCTCGTCCCCCCGCGCGAGGACTCGCCCATCCCTTCTGCCACGCCCAGGATCTCCGCCGTCGTCGTATCGATCATCCGCGCCGTCACCGCCACAACGGCCTTGGAGTTCTTGCTCTGCACTCCGCCAATTCCAAACTTGCCCAGTCCGTAGCCCCCGCCCCCCACCGTCGTCTTTTTGTCATCGCGCCCGAACTGCGTGATGCTCCCGATGATGATCATGTCCACGCCCAGCACTTTGCCGATCTTCGCCGCCGTCGAGGAGTCCGCGCGGTTGCTGTTCGAAAAATTCTGTTCGCCCAGCACCTTATCCAGCGCCGCCCGCTCGATCACCGAATATTTTCCGTCGGTGACCAGCTTCATCACCAGCAAGTCGGAAATGCCCTTGCCCACGTCCTGGTTTGATCCGAAGATCTGTTGCACTGAAGTCAGCACCGTGCCGTATTCGAAATTCATAACCGCTACGCGCTTTCGCGGCCCTTGTGGCTGCGGCGCCGCCGCGGGTGTTGCGGCCGCGGCCGGCGCAGTCTGCTGCTGTGCCAGGCATACGGAATTCAGAAGGAAGCAAGCACAAATTACGATCAATCGTCGAACCATGGGTGTCGACTCCTTTGCCGGGATTTTTGTTCGGGGACCTCAGGAAAGCGGCATTCTACCACCAACATTCGTCGCCGGGACCGATGTATTCTTCTCTCGCGTGCAGGCGCCCCTTTCACCAATCCGCAACAAAATTCATCCTGTCGGGTTAAAGGGATAAGCAAGCCCAATTCACTTGCAAAAATGGGCGCAGCTCCCCAGCACTGCACCTAGATCCCTGACGGCACGCGGTGTCTCTTTTGGGACATCCCACCCCGTCCAATTTTGGGTATGATTGTGTCAAAGGAGACACCTGACTCATGCTTAGAGCTCTGGCCGTCCTATTCACTTTTAGTTTCTTAAATCTCTCTCCTCTCCTTGCCGCTCCCGCATCCCCGAGTCCGCTTCCCCAGGATCAGCGGCAGGACCAGCCGCAATATCAGCAGCAAGATCAGGGACCCGCATACGAAAACTTTTCACCCGAGCAACTCGACAATCTTCTCTCCCCCATTGCGCTTTACCCTGACCCGCTCCTCGCACAGTTTTTTGTCGCCTCAACGTTTCCCGACCAGGTCGAGGAGGCCGCGCGCTACGTCCGCGCTAATGGCGACAATGGCGTTGACGATCAGAACTGGGATGTCAGCGTGCGCGCCGTCGCGCACTACCCCACCGTCATCGGCATGATGGCTGACAAGATTGACTGGACCACTTCGATTGGGCAAGCCTACGTCAACCAATCCACCGACGTCGCATCTTCGGTTCAGCGCCTCCGCCACATGGCTCGCGCCGCTGGAAATTTGCCATCTTCGCAGCAGCAGGAAGTTCTCGAGCAGGACAACTACATCGCCATCAATCCCTATCAGCCGCAGTACATCTACGTCCCCGTCTATGACCCCGCCATCATTTACTATCGCCGGCCCTACTACGGCCCGGCCATCACCTTTGGCGTGGGCTATCCCATCGGTGTCTGGCTGAACCTGGGCTTTCGTTGGGGCTACGGCGGCGGCTGGGGCGGCGTCTATTACACCGGCTGGCATCCCGGAGGTTGGGGCGCCGGTTGCTGGAATTGCGGCTGGATTGGCCGCAGCCGCGTCAACGTGAATATCAACAACAACATCTACATCAACAATCGCTACACCAACATCAACGTAAACCGGAACGTCGTCAACCGCACCGTAAATGTGAACAACATCAATCGCTACAATTCGGTCCACAAGAACGTCAACTACAACAACGTCCAGGCAAACAATAATCGCGTCGATCGCGGAAACTACCAGAACAACACCCGCCCCGGCAACACCCAGGGAAAAAATGGATACAACGGCAGGCCAGGTAACGCGTCGGGAAACAATGGCAACAACGGTCGGCCGGTCAACACCCAGGGGAACAATACACCTGGAAATAACGGATCAAACGGCCGGCCGAACGGCAACACTCAGCCTGGGAACAGACCCGGCAACAATGGCCGGCCCGACACGCAACCCGCTGGCAATGCTCGTCCCGCGCCCACCAACAAAATGATTGACAGCAACATTGACCGCAGTAGTCCCCAGATCGATCAGTACCGTGGCCGTGACAACTCCACTCGCAATGACCGCCCGCCGACTGCTCAGCAGCGGCCCGCTTCCACGCCGTCCCAACCCGCGCAGAACCGTCCGAACAATCAGTCGCAACCTTTGCGCCCCCAGGGGCAGCAGCCTCAGACGCGCCCGGCTCCTCAATCCCAGATGACTCGCCCTACTCCGCACACCTTTAACCCTAATGAAGCCAATTTCGACCCGCGTACCTCCAGCCAACGCGGCCAGAACAGCCGCCAGCAAGCGGCTCAACCTCAACGGGCGGCTCCTCAGCCGCGGCAGGCTCCTCAGCCCCATCCACAAAACAGGCCCCCGCAAGCTCCCGCCCAACAACGTGGCGGTCAAAAGGGGAAGCCATGACAATCATTCTTGCAAGCCCGGCCGAAATCCTGAAGGGAGATCAACGAGTGTTTCATTTCCATCTTCGATCTGCATTCTCCGTGCTGCTGACTGCCTCGATATTCGTTCTCGGCGGACTCCTCGGCACTACATCGTCGGCTAGAGCCCAGGCTTCATCCCAGAGCACTTTCGCTTCGGCTGATGACGCCTTGCAGGCTCTCGTTTCCGCAGGCAAAGCCAAGGACCGCGCGGCCCTCGCTAAAGTTTACGGCCCGGACTACGACCGCCTCCTCTCTGGCGACGATGTCGAGGACGCCAAGGATCTCGACGATTTTGCAGCGGCCCTCGGCGAATCCGCTCAACTCCAGAAAATAGACGATGCCAAGTTCACCATCGTTATTGGCAATGTGAATTGGCCTACAGCCATTCCCCTCGTGCAGAAGAATGGAAAATGGTTTTTCGATACGGAGGCTGGTCTCGACGAGGTATTCAATCGTCGCGTTGGCGAAGATGAACTCTCCGCCATCGCCACCTGCCGCGCCTATGCAGTCGCACAGTGGGAGTACTACACCGAAGGCGATTGGGATCACGACGGCGTCGCCGAATACGCGCAGCGATTCCTAAGCACTCCCGGGTCTCACAATGGTCTCTACTGGGAAACTTCTGAAGACGACAAGCCGAGCCCCCTAGGAAAACTCATCGCTGCTGCTCAGGCAGAAGGCTACGGTCCTGCCGGTTCTGCCACTGGCGCCGCAGGAAAAGGAGGCTCTGACAAGGAAGCTCCCGAAATCGATCACGCGCCGTATCACGGCTACTATTTCAAGATCCTCACCCGCCAGGGACCGCACGCCCCAGGCGGTAAGTACGGCTACATCATCAACGGCAACATGATCGCCGGTTACGCGCTGTTAGCTTATCCCGACAAATGGGGCAATTCCGGTGTGATGACGTTTATCATCAACCAGCAGGGCCGCGTCTACGAAAAAAATCTCGGCCCCACCACCACCAAGCTCGCCGCTGCGATGACCGAATACAACCCCGACCCGACCTGGAAACTCGTCGAAACTCAACCCTAGGCAGGTTTTGGCTCGATGGTATTTCCTTAGGGGAGCTACTCGATAAGAGGGGGGCGATTTTAAAATACATCGCCCCAGCCCGACCGTCATTTCTTGGCTTTCAATTGGACAGCACAGGTCCCCCTTCGCTCAGCGTCTCGGATGACAAGGGCAACGCCTGGAAATTTGGCGCCTCCGTGACGGATACCACTCATGGGACAATCTCGGCTATCTACTACGCGCTTAACGTGGCCGCGGGCACAACCGTCGTTCATGTGAATGTCACCGGCCACAACGCGGATTTCGTTTCCGCGGTGGTGTCCGAATTTAACAACGTCGCCAACGCGAACGCGTTCGATGCTTCCAGCGGGGCTTTTTCCACGAGCACCTCAATTAATTCCGGCAGTTTAACTACGTCAACGGCGGGCGACCTGATTTATCAATATGCGGCTGGTGACTCTGGAAGCGGCACTACCTGGTCGCAAGGCTCAGCCCCGTGGAATCTCCTGAGCGCAGACTATAGCGGCAGTCAGGCTGCACAATATCAGGTTCAGGCTTCGGCCGGATCGATCAATCCCACGATGGCAATTTCCCCCAGCACCGGGTGGGGCTCGGTGGCGATTGCCTTGAAATCAGCAGCGGCCGGTACTGCCCTTCCCGCTGGAATTCGCGTCCTGCGCTTGGTGCACTTCAATGGCACGAATGAAACCTCCGGCACTATGAAGTTCCAGTTCCCCACCCTTACGGGAAATCTCATCGTGATGGCTTTTTCCAGCGGCGTTTACTATCCCACTTCCCTTTCGGACTCCAGGAACAACACCTACACCAACACGGGTGTCGTTGTGACGACGGATCCCTGCATCAGGATCTTTCACGCCGCTAGCGCCGTTGGCGATCCAGCACTCGTGGTTACGGCTAACATGACCGGCAGTGTTTCTACCGGTGCCGGCGGCACCTTCTTCGCTTACGAGATCGTGGGCGCCGCGCCCAATCCCCTTGATACCACCTTTGGAACGGCGGGCTTTGCTGGCGCCCACGGCAATCAGGACGAAGTCGCCGGAAGCGGCCCGGTCCCCACTTTTACTGCAACTCCGAGCGGTCCGAATGAGCTTGTCATTGTTGTCGGCTCAATGGCTGCGGATACCGCCACTGGCTGGTCGAGTCCCTCTGGCGCTCAACAAATCGCCACCACGTTTTCAGGTGAACCCAATCCCACAAACGCCGACGAGAACAATCCCGCGGGACTTTTCTACAACGGCGCCAATGTTGCTGCACAGACATGGTCCTTCACTCACGATACCTATAATCATCCCGGCGTCGGTGCCTGGGCTGTTGGTGGGGCCGCCTTCCAGGCTGCTGCCACTGGCGTCACGCCGCCAACCACTCCCGGCAATTTGACCGCCACGGCAATCAGCAGCTCTCAGATCAATCTCTCCTGGACCGCTTCCACCGACCCCGCTGGTATCACCGGGTACATCATCGAGCTTTGCCAGGGGACGGGCTGCACTGCCTTCGGACGGATTGCTGCTCCCGTGGGAACCGCTACGACGTACAACGACTTGGGTCTATCGCCCTCTACCACCTACAGCTATCGTGTTTGGGCAACCGATGCCGCGGGTAACGCCAGCGGCTACTCCAACATCGCTACAGCGACTACTCCCTCAACTGCGCCAACTTTCACCGCTCCTGCAAACCTTACGGCAACAGCCGCGAGCAACTCGCAAATCAATCTCTCCTGGACTCCCGCCACCGAGACTGGTGGAACCATTTCCAAATATCTGATCGAACGCTGCACTGGAACGACCTGCAGCTCCTTCGCACAGGTCGGTACCTCCGCGACTATCACCTTTGCCGACACTAGTTTGCTCTCTTCCAGCAGCTATACCTATCGCGTCCGCGCTGCCGACGCCTCAAACAATTTTAGCGGCTATTCGAACTCCGCTTCCGCCACAACCGCCTCGCCCACACTGACTGCTCCGGCGAATCTCACTGCCACTGCCGCCAGCGGCACACAGATTAATCTCTCCTGGTCTGCCTCCAAGGAGACCGGTGGCACTATCTTCAATTACCTCATCGAACGCTGCTCCGGCGCCGCTTGCGCCAACTTCGTTCAGGTAGCAACCGCTCCAACAACCACCTTCACCGACACTGGCCTGCTGCCTTCCACCAGTTACAGCTACCGCGTTCGCGCCACTGACGCCCCCAACAACACCAGCGCCTACTCGAACACCGCCTCGGCAACTACTCTCGCTGCCGCCTTGATCGTGCCGCCCGCCATCAGTTTCATACAGCTCAACTCTGCGAATCCCCAGTCGCCACAGTCAACCGTCCGCGTGCGCTTTAACCTCGCGCAAAGGGTCGGAGATCTCAACGTTGTCGTTGTGGGATGGAACGACTCCACATGTTCGGTCAATTCCGTGGTCGACTCTCTCGGCAATGTCTATTCCCTGGCCGTCGGTCCGACCGTGCAGAGCGGTACTGCGACGCAATCCATCTATTACGCGAAAAACATCCTCGCTGCTTCGCCGGGTGCCAATACCGTCACAGTGAACTTCAACGGTTCCGCCGGGTACGCCGACATTCGTATTCTGGAATACAGCGGTCTGGATACCGTCAGTCCACTCGACGGCAACGCTGCAGCATCGGGAAGCGGCATGAACGCCAGTAGTGGCGCGCTAACCACCACCTACACCACTGACTTGATCATCGGTGCCAACCTGGTGCAGACGGGAACTGCGGGAGCAGGCACCGGGTTTACCAAACGCATCATCACCGATCCGGATAGTGACATCGTCGAGGATTGCGTTACTTCCGCGCTCGGAAGCTACAACGTCGCCTCCCCGATGACTTCGTCCGCAAAGTGGATCATGCAAGCCGTCGCTTTCAAAGCCCACCCCTAACGGCATCACCGCGTAACGGAGGGGGCACCATCGAATGTGCCCCCTCAAAACCTTCGGGCGCATATAACAAGTCTAAATATCCTGCCGCAATCCGGGCCTTTAATCGAACGAACCGGGCTCGTTTGTGGTCATTTCCTCCTATGTTAAAGTCTTCGTCACCATGAGAAGATATCCTAAGTTATTTTTCGTCGCATCCCTCTTGCTCGTCGTGCTCGCATCCACCGCGTCGCGCGCACAAACCCGGCGTGGCGTCACACCCGAAGATTATTTCTCCTTTCAATTTATCGGCGACCCTCATCTCTCTCACGACGGCCAGGCCGTCGCCTACGTTCTCACCACCATCGACCAGAAGAAAAATCGTCGCGAATCCTCCGTCTGGCTTGTCCCCATGGATGGCTCTGCCTCGCCGCGTCGCCTCAGCGCCGAGGGTTTCAGTTCCAACTCCCCACGTTGGAGTCCCGACGGCAAGACCCTCGCCATCATCTCCACTCGCAATTCTGATCCCGCCGCCGAGCCCGCTAAATCACAAATCTATCTCCTCCCCATGACGACCGGCGGCGAAGCCATCGCTCTCACCAAACTCAAAAACGGCGCACAAAGTTTTCAATGGTCGCCCGACGGCACACGCATTGTTGTCGTCAGCTCCTCCGGTCCTTCCGACGCCATCGCCCCGGCCGATCGCAAAAGCGACGTCCGCCACTATTCTCATATCCAATACAAGTTCAATGACACCGGTTGGTATGACGACAAGCGCCGCCATTTGTGGATCATCACCCTTCCCGGCGGCGATGCCAAACAGATCACCGATGGCCAGGACTGGAACGACAGCGATCCGCAATGGTCGCCCGACGGCACCCGCATCGCCTTCGTCTCCGATCGCACCGGAAAAGCCCTCGACGATAGTCAGAACACCGACGTCTGGGTCATTCCCGCAGCCGGCGGCCCGCTCACCAAAATCTCCGATCACGCCTTCGACGACGACAGCCCTCGCTGGTCTCCCGACGGCAAACAAATCCTTTTCGCCGGTCAGCCGGATTCGCGTCATCAGTTTCCCAAGCTCTACCTAGCGAATTCCGGCGGCGGGTCTCCATCCCAACTTGCCGTAAACGGTCTCGACCTCATCCCTACCGAATTGCGTTGGCCCATGCCCTCTTCAGCGTTTTTCGCCGCCGGCGTGAAAGGTGAAATCCAGCTCTTTCGCGCCGACCCGGCCGCGCGCACTTTCTTCGCAATCATCTCCGGCCCGCGCGCCGTCCACGCTTTCGACATCAACGCCGCCACCGGAAAAATCGTCTATCTTGCCAACGACTTCCAGCATCTCGACGATCTTTACGTCTCCAATCTCGACGGCAAAGGCGAACGTCAGTTGACCCACCTCAACACCGCCCTCTGGGCGCAACTCGATCTTCAACCTGTCGATCGCCTTGAATACAAAAGCTCCGACGGCTGGCCCGTTGAAGGCTTCTTCGTCAAGCCCGTGGGCTGGCAGACCGGCAAAAAATATCCCATGGTGCTCGTCATTCACGGCGGCCCCGAAGGCATGTTTGGAGTGGATTGGTATCACGAATTCCAGGTCTATGCCGCAAAAGGCTACGCCGTTTTCTTTTGCAATCCCCGTGGCTCCACCGGCTACGGCGAAAAATTCGAGCGCGGCGAAATCAACAATTGGGGCGTCATGGACTATCAGGACGTCATGGCAGGACTGGACGCGACGCTAAAGCAATATCCCTGGATTGATGCGGACAAACTGGGCGTCACCGGCGGTAGCTACGGCGGCTATCTCACCAACTGGATCGTTTCCCACACCAACCGCTTCGAAGCCGCCGTCACTCTGCGTTCCGTCTCCAATTTCATCAGCGATGAAGGCACTCGCGACGGCGCCTACGGCCACGAAGAATATTTCAACGGCATCCTCTTTGATGACTTCGACCAATATTGGGCAGCCTCGCCGCTGAAATACGCGCGCAACGTGAAAACGCCGACCCTCGTCCTTCACTCCGATTTTGACTTCCGCGTTCCCATCGAGCAGGGCGAACAATGGTTCCGCGCGCTCCAGCACTACGGCATTCCCTCGGAGCTAGTCCTCTTCCCCCGCGAAAACCACAACCTCACCCGTACCGGCGAACCCAAGCACCTCGTCGAAAGCCTCAACTGGCAGCTCTACTGGTTCGACCGCTATCTCAACGCCAACGCCGCCGCCAAACCCCCGGACGCCCAATAAAGGCACTGAGCACACGGCGCCCCGCGCATACGCCTTCGACGCAATTCAATCCGCCAACCGGCTACGATGTGTGTTTGGCCGTACGTCCCGCGTCCTTCAGCAGCTTCCGTTGCGCCTTCTCTTGTTCCTTCGCGTATTTTTCGTTGGCTTTCCGCTGATTCTTGTCCGCTTTTTGTTGGGCCTGCAGTTGGGCCTTCTGTTGCGACTTCTGGTATTTCGCAAGTGCTTTTTGCTGCTTCAGTTCCGCCTTCTGCGACTGATTCGTATCTGCAGCGCCGCTTTGCGCCTTCGCTGGCGTCAACCACCCACTCACCACGACCAGCAGGAACAGCCCAGCAACTCGTCTCATCCGCATCTTCCTTATAAATCTCAAAATCGGCACCAGTATACCGTCTCGCACTAATGCGTCACCGAATTCTCTCCAATGTTCCTCGTAACGGTAAAGCGCACTCCGCGATGACTATTGCAGGCGCGCACTAATGCGAAGCGTCCGTGGGCCTATCCGTTCTCTGTTCTCCACTTTCCTTTCTTCCCTCGTTTGCCCCGCCAACCTATTCCACTAGATCGGGCTCGTCCCGCAGGATACTCGCCAGCATCGGCTGAAACTGAAACCATCCCGCCATAGGGCTTCCGACTTGCTCCCGCGTCGCCACCGCCGTGGCATGATCGATCTTCACCGGCGCCCCCGCCGCTTCTGCAAGCAATTGCGCCTGGCAACTGCGGTCCATGGTGATGAACCACCACGCCGCTTCCTCAACGCACTTCCCAACGGTCAGCAGCCCGTGATTCCGCAGAATCGCCGCTTTGTGTTTCCCAAGTGCCTCCGCGATTCGCGCGCCTTCCGACGTTTCATACACCACGCTGGTAAAGTCCGAGAACAGTCCGTGGTCCTCGTAAAACGCGCAAGCGTCCTGGGTAATAGGATCCAGCAGCCGCCCGAGTGTCGCCCAGGATTTCCCATACATCGAATGCGCGTGCGCCGCCGCAACCACGTCGGGCCGCGCGGCGTGTACCTGCGAGTGAATCGCAAACGCCGCCCCGTTGACGGGATATTTTCCCTCCACGACTTCGCCGCGGTGATTCACCAATATCAAGTCCGACGCCCGAATCTGCCCGAAGTGCATCCCGAAGGGGTTCACCCAGAAATGATCAAGCCATTCCGGATCGCGCGCTGTGATGTGCCCCGCCACACCTTCGTCAAATCCGAAGTGCGAAAACAGCCGGAATGCCGCCGCCAGCATCCGCTTTCGATGCGCGCGCTCCTCCCCCGCCGTCGCAAACGTCGGCGGTCGCGGAATATTCAATACATTTGCCGGTGATCCTGTCATGTAGCCCTTCCCTCCGCATCGTCCCCGAGATTACTCCCCCGCTCAACTGTCTCCAAGACTTTTCCCGTTACCCTTCACACTCCAGGTTGTTGCACTATACGCCTGCCCCATCCCGTTGTATAAGGCTCGGTGCATCCTTTGCGATCCTCCGGTTACTCAAAGGAACTTTACTGGCGACCGGCTCTCCCGCATCGAGATACACCTGCGTGAACGGAATCGAAACCAAATGACCGTATCAACTTCGGGTTCGAACCTCGGCCGTCATCTGTTTGGAGTCGCGGCTTTTGCCTTTGGCCTCATCACGCTCGTCTGGCACGACTACAACGGCTGGCATCAACCGCGTTACCTTGTCTACGCCGCCGCCGCTGCCCTGATCTTCGGCGGCGCTGCGATTCAGTTCCCTCGCATCGCGAAAATGGGCGCCGCCGTCCTTGCTGCGGTTTATCTTGTCTTTGCCCTGCAGTGCGTGCCGCGAATCGTCGCCGCACCGCGGATTTACAATAGTTGGGGCAACTTCTTCGAGCAATTCTCTCTCGTCGCCGGAGCAGCGATCGTTTACGCGCGCTTGTCATCGGCATGGTCACGGGAAACGTTTCATCGCATCGGCCGCATTCTTTTGGGCATCTGTACCGCTTCCTTTACCTTCGAACAGGCGTTTTATCTTCACCCTACCGCAAGTCTTGTTCCCAAGTGGCTTCCGCCAAGTCCCATATTTTGGGCGGTAGCCACCACTGTTTTCTTCGCGCTCGCGGCTGTGGCTCTTCTTGCGAATCGCATGGCGCTTCTCGCCTCTCGCCTTCTGACAATGATGCTCGTGCTTTTTGGGCTGCTCGTGTGGGTACCGTTGCTGCTTTCGGATCCCCGCAATCATTCGAATTGGAGTGAAACCGTCGAGACCTTCGCGATTGCCGGAACAGCATGGATTCTTTCTGATCTCCTCGCCGAGGATCGGCTGAATGACCTTCGCTCGCGATGATGTAAACGGCTTCAGGCTGGCTTCTTCGCTGCAAGCCATGCCGCAGCAACCAAACACAACGTGATCATGCTTGAGAAAACGATGGGGATGGTGAAGGCGTATTTCACGCTCAAAGCGGTTACCGCCGCAAAGCTAATGGCCAGTGCCCACGCCGTGCCGCGCATCCGGGCGAAAGTCTCTGCCGAAAGGCCGCTCAGCTGCCACGCCAATACCGCGGCGAACAAAAGAAACACGGTAAAAAAAAGCCCGAACGCGCTAAAGAAGTCCCAATAAGTCCGGCTAAACCCCTGTGCATCGAAATGAATCGACCGCATGGACTCAATCAGCGCTCCTACACCCCATGCGGGATTGTTTTGGCGAAACCCAAGTGTATGTCCGATGGCAAAAAGCACCAAAAGAACAGCAGCGATTCGATAAAGCAAAGACGCTTTCATGTCTTGCCTCCAGAGTTCACCCGGCGGCACTCTATCTCCTTCATAGGACCGGCAATCCGAAATGATTCCGAGCCCGAGCTCGGCTTCCCTTTCCGGCAGTTTCACCTGCGAAGAAGACTGAAACGTTGGGTTCCGATCCTCGTTTATATCTCTAGGTAGAAGAAGGTTTGAAATGATGAAACAGATCGCGGAAGCCTCGCCGCGTTTCAAGGCCAGGATTGCCGGTGTCTCTTATCTGATCAATATCCTGACGGGAGCACTCGCCCTCTTTGCTAGGGACAGTTTGGGTGTCGCAAAGCAGTTGCGTCAACGGAAAGATGAACATGCCGCCAAACGCAAGCGCTTCTATCGCCGCCCTCGACGAGTGCCACGTGGCCAGAGCGGCTGACACCAACCACACCGCACCGGAAACTAACTGACCCGCAAATCCGCCCAGGAAAACAGTTCGTACATCCCGCTGCGCATCCCTTATGTCCAAAGCGCCTCCAATCTGGTCCCAGATAACTCATATCACGTTTTCCTGCGCAGCAGTGCCGGGCGGGTGGCCGTCGCTTCGTTCCGAAAAACGTCTTTGGCAGGCCCCATCTTTACGCGTTTTGCGAGGGTAGGTTGTTTCTCTTGCCCCTTTTCTATTTTAAAATTTTTATTTTCCCATCAAGGTGGATTACCGACGGATCCGTCCTAATGCATAGCGCTCAGAGGCGTCAGATCGGTGCGCATGGCCGCGCCTTAATTCCGAAAACGCTTTCGGTTGATTCGACGACGGCGTCGGTTCCTTCGACCGAGTAAACTTGGTTGCGCTTTCGACCGCGCCACGTTCTTTCGTTCTTGTCCCAATGGCATTTTTTCCGAGTAGAGTGAACCCATGACTCAGGAAGCCGCCGAACTTTTGAGGAAGGCCCGGTCTCTCCCCGTGTCGGAACGCGCCGACCTCGAAGGCTCTCTTATCGAGAGCCTGGATGAATCGCAGGACGAATCCGTTGCGGCGGCTTGGGACGAAGAAGTCGCTCGACGCATGGCTGACATCGACTCCGGCGCCGTTAAGCCGGTTTCGCTCAAGGAAGCTCGTCGTCGCCTCTCGTCCGCTCTCGAATGACCGCTATCCCTTTTCTAATTTCTGTTTTCTAGTGGGCCGCCGGGTGCGCCACACCTCTACTGATTGCCATGCCGGGGTCCCAAAATGAGGAAAGTTTCTTCATCTTTCTGAATGAATCGTTTCACCGAGGAAAACGCAGCGCGCAAGACACTCTCCATGTCTTCGCTCGTACAATTTCCCGCGCGAACCCAAATAAGCTTCGGCGGGGAACCCGAGAGAATACTGCGCTCCTAAAATCAGAGTCCTTCGAAACGTTGGTAAAACCGTTACTTTCTTGCGTATTCCCATATTGCCGCATCGTCTGTGCTGCCCAATCCACATTGTTGAACATGGGCCGAACCGGGATAAGAGATCGGAGGTTTCACAACTCTTTTGCAATCAAGCCGTTCCGCACTCTTTCTCAAAAACTGCGGGGGGGGTAACTCAGGCATATTCTTGAAGTATTACTTTAGCTTCGTAGGTATCTTATGCGGGATCTGCAACTTGCGGAACTCAACGCTGAAAAACCACGACGAAGTCTCTCAGCCCTCAGGACCGCTCGCGAAGAACTATCCACCAGTTCTCCTGTTCCTTATTTCTTTACCTCATTACATCTTTGCTTCATTACTTCCTTACTTCAATCCAAAGCCGGAACCGCATTCCGCTCATTCCGCCGCCGGTGCAGATAATGCATCGCAATGTTCAGATAAATCTCCCCGCACGGCGTCTCGATGCAGATCACCAGCGCTTCCGTGTCCGCGCTTCCGCCAAGCCCTTCGTCATTCATATGAATTTCCGGCGGAAACACTTTGAAGTGAAAACCCTGGTCGTTCAGCAACGTCACCGAATTTCCGATGACCATGTTCGCCAGTTCGCAAACCGTCTCTTTCACCACCTGCTCGCTGGCCTCAATTTCTTCTCCCGCGAGCTGGCTCGCCACTTTCATCGCCACTTCCGGCGACAAATCGAGAATCACGCGCCCTTCAATGTCACCCTTAATCGCGATCAGCGCCGCAATTCCCTTCCGCCGGTACGCATTTTCTTCCATCGCCAGGTCCACGATTTTCGTCGGCGCCTGCAGCGACTCCGCAAAAACCGCATCCGCGGCGTTGATGAACGGCTGGATCAGTTCCATTCTCATGAGCGGTGTTCTCCTGCTAGCGCCACCGGCGCGCCGGCAGCGTTGGGATCGTCGCTCAAAACGTACCGGAGAATTTCGTACAGCACTTCCGGCTTTACCGGCTTCTGCACGAAGTGCTTCGCACCCTTCTGTAGCGCCGCCAGGATGTTTTCCTGGTATCCGACCGACGACACCATCACGATGCGCGCGTCGCTGTGCTGCCGAACGATGCGCTCCACCGCTTCGATGCCTTCCATCTGCGGCATGGTGATGTCCATGAGCACAATGTCCGGCTTGGTGCGGTTGAATTCCGCGATGGCCGTCAAGCCGTCGCCGGCTTCACCCGCCACCTCGCCGCCAAACTGTTCGATCATTTTGATCAGGTTTTTGCGCGCGAATACGGAATCGTCTACCACAAGATACCGTACCGGCCGATTGTCTTTTCGCAGTAGAGCGGCAAATTTTTTCATGGCCTTCTCCTTATCCCGGGTCGCGTCTTCACGAGCGCTGGGATGAAACTGGGGTTCGTTCGATTTTTTCGTTCTTATCATTTTTATCGCTCTTGTCGTGCTTTTCTATTTTTTCCGCGGCGCCTTGCCCCGCAGCAATTCTTTCCGCGCTGTTGCGCTCCGCGCCGTAGTGCTGCACCAAAAATGTCGCGACTCCATCGAGAGGAATAATCTTGTTCGCATAACCTTTCAAAATTGCTGCGCGCGGCATGCCGCTCACCACACACGTATCTTCGCTTTGCGCGACCGTCATGCCACCCGCCGCCTTGATCGCGCCGAGCCCTTCCGATCCGTCATCGCCCATCCCCGTCATCAAAACGCCCACGGACGTCAGTCCAAACTCCTGTGCCACGGAATGGAAGAGCACATCCGCGGATGGACGGTGCCCATTCACCGGCGGCCCATCAGATAACACCGCCATATCCCCCCGGGGCATCCTGCGAACCATGATGTGGCGGTTGCCCGGACAGATCAGCACGCGGCCCGCGAGCAACAGATCACCGGAGCGGGCTTCGTGAACTTCGAGAGCGCAGCATTCGTCCAGGCGTTTTGCGAACATTTCGGTAAAACCTTCGGGCATGTGCTGCACGATCAAAATTGTGGATTGAAAATCCGCGGGAATTTGCGAGAGCACGTATTGCAAAGCGTTGGGACCGCCGGTGGAAATTCCGATGGCGATCACGCGGCGCGGCGGCAGCGCCGTTCGAATGCCCTTTTTCGGAAGCGGCGAACCGTCCACAATCACGGCGGGCGGAAGCTTGCGGCCGGCCGCGCGCTTGGCCACTTTTATTTTGGCGATCAATTGATCGGCGATTTCTTCCAGACGCCCAGCGGCTGCGTCTTTGGGTTTGGCGACAAAATCGACGGCGCCCAGCGCGAGAGCTTTGAAAGTGGAGTAGCCGCCTTCTTTCGAATGCGTGCTGAAAAGGATGACGGGTAGCGGAGCGCGACGCATGATCAAGCGCAGTGTTTCCATTCCATCCATGCGCGGCATTTCCAAGTCCAGCGTGACGACATCGGGGCGGAGCTCTTCAATTTTCTTCAGCGCAAATGCGCCATCCATGGCGGTGCCGACAACTTCGATTGAAGAATCGCGCGCAAGAATCGCCGGAATCAGTTTCCGCATCAGTGCGGAATCGTCCACGACAAGAACTCGGATGCGCTCGCTCATGCGATCGCTCCCAGTGGCGTTGATCGTGAGAGGCGCGAGAGAACTGCGGGAACATTCAGGATGAGGACAACTGTGCCATCGCCGAGGATTGAAGCGCCACTCACCAGATCACTGGAAATAATTTCGGCCGGGAGCGCCTTGATGACCAGCTCTTCTTCCCCCACGAGGCTGTCGACGAGAAGCCCAAACCTTTTTTCGGCAGCGCCGATGACGATGACAAAACTTTTCTTCTTTGCGGGCTGCGTGTCGATACTATGCAGACGGCTGAGATGATTCAAACGAACCAGGGTCAGGATTTGGTCACGCAGGCGCAACACTTCACGCTGGTCCACGCGATGAATTTCCTGGTCCGAGATGCGGGTGATTTCCACAACGGACGAAAGCGGGACGGCGAACAGACGCCCGCCGACGCGGAACAGTAATGTTTGAATGCTGGCGAGTGTCAGCGGCGCGCGCAATTGAAATGTGGTGCCGCGGCCCTTCTGCTGAAATACGTGGACAGTGCCCTTTAGACGGTCGAGGACCATTCGAACGACATCCATTCCAATTCCACGGCCGGACACTTCCGTAACTTCCGTGGCGGTGCTCAATCCCGATTCGAAAATAAGATTGAGAGTTTCGGATTCCGAGAGACGCTGCGCTTCTTCCAGCTTGAGAATACCTTTTTCGACGGCGCGTGCGCGAAGCGTGACAAGGTCAATCCCGCGGCCATCGTCGCGGACTTCGATGACGACCTGGGTGCCCTGGTGATAGGCGTTTAGATAAATCGTCCCGCGCGCGGGTTTGCCCACGGTCAGGCGCTCGTCGGCTGGTTCGATTCCGTGGTCCACGGAGTTTCGAACGAGATGCATCAGAGGTTCGGCAAGGGCGTCGAGAATGCTTTTGTCTAGGTCGGTGTTCTGCCCGGAGACTTCGAGAGCCACATCCTTGCCGCATTGCTTGGCGACGTCGCGAACGACGCGCGGGAATCGGCGGAAAAGCTGTTCGACGGGCACCATTCGAATCTTCAGAACGCATTTATGAAGTTCATCTAGGATGCGCGCCTGAAAAGCCATAGCGTCGGCAAGTTTTGCACGGAGCGGATCGCGCGCATGCTTCTGGTCAAATTCCGTGAGCGTGCGATTCAACATAGACTTTCCGATGATCAGCTCACCGACAAGGTTCATGACGGCATCGATGCGGGTAGCATCGACGCGGAGAGTACTCTCGGCCACAGTAGTTGCGGCCGAAGGGGCTCCGGCTGGAACGGGCTGGCCCGCGTTTTCGCCCTGCTCTGCGGCAGCAGCTCCAACTTGCGCTGCCTGGGCTTCGAGCAGATCGCCGAGCAATTCATGCTCGGCAGTTTCCGCGGTTGCCGCGCGCTCGATGCGCACCTCGGAAACAATCGAAGGAATCTTGCAGCGCTGCGCCAGTTTCTCTTCGGCCTGGGAACTGGCCAGAGCAGCTTCGACAATTTCCACCGAAGCTGCCGCGGCGTTGTCCTCCGGGCGGAGGGCAATAACAGTGCCGCTTCCATGAAGAACGTTTCGAATGAGCTGGAAAGCGGCGGCGCGCATCAAGCTGTTGGGATCGATTCGCAGAGCGATGTTGTAGACGGATTCGCCTCGATGGACGGCTTCCGAGATCATGAGCTGCTCGTATTCGGTCCATTCGAATCGGGCGGGCACGTGGCCCGGGCTCGGCCCACCAGCAGACACTCCCGCAGTGGGGGGAGCCTCCAGGAGCCGCTGGATTAAAGCGTGAAGGACGGGCACGGATGGTGGATCCACTTTCCGCTGATAGGCGGTGAGCATGGCACCGAAACTATCGGCGGCAGCAAGAACGAGTTCGGCCAGCTCTGCTCCCCGCGCGTGAGCAATTTGCGGGGTGAGCACGTCCTCGAGCTCGTGCGCGAGTTCACTCAGCTTGTGAAAGCCACAGGCGGCGGAATCGCCTTTTAAGGTGTGCACAACGCGGCGCACACGGCGGATCACATCCTCATCCGCGGGATGAGCCTCGAGCTCGAGGCCCGCCTCGTTGAGCGACTGAAGCAGTTCGCTGGCGCTCTCAAAGAAGAGAGCGCGCAACTCGCTGCCGCGATCCTCGGGCTGTCGACTCACGTAGTTGCCTCGTTCCGCTGGTAAGCGGTGCCGTTGTTCTCGTGGACCATACGGAACTTCTGGGTAAGTCCGAAGAGACTTTCCGCGTGACCGACGAAGAGATACCCGCCCGGATTCAAGCAGTGCCAAAACTTTTCAATCAGGCGCTTTTGCTCGGCTTCATCAAAATAGATCATGACGTTGCGGCAGAGGATGATGTCGTTGCGGCGCGGCAAGAATTCGGTCTTGAGATTGTGAAAGTCGAACTGAACAAGCTGCTTCAACTGCGGCTTGATCGCGTACTTGTCACCGGACTTTTCAAAATAGCGAAGCCTGCAGGTGTAATCCACAGGCTCCATCTGCTGGTCGGTGTAGACGCCCTCCTGGCCGACGCGAAGACTGGCATAGCTGATGTCCGAAGCGACGATTTCCACTTTCCAGGGAGGCGGAATGAGAGGCTTGGGCGAAGGCATTTCGAACGGGAGCGGGTTCCGAAGGTAGTAATACGCGAGCGCGTCACAAATCAAAATCGCAACGGTATAAGGCTCCTGACCGGCGGAACAACCCGCGCTCCAAACGCGGAGAGTGAAATCGCGGCGTTCCTGCTTGCGGCGGAGAATTTCCTCGAGAACGGTTTTTTGGAGCAGATCGAGTTGCGGGCGATTGCGAAAGAAACTTGTTTCGTTGACGGTAAGATTCTCGAGGAGAAGAGCCAGTTCCGCGCGGCCTTCCCTGCTGGTGAGCAGGCGGTAGTAAGCATAGAAGGAATCGAGCTGACAAGCCTTGAGGCGGCGCTGCAAGCGATCCTTCAAGAAATGAGAGCGGCGTTCATCGAAAAACATGCCGCATTCCTGGTAGACGAGAGTCTGCAGGAGTTTCAGCTCCGCTTCGGTGAGTTGAACCTGGGCAGTGATCGTTCCCATGGTGGTTGAGTGCGGGGACCGGCAGTTCGGCCCGCTTTCGAAGGAGACGAAAGCAGGGCTACTTTGCGGTGGCGACGGGTTCCGCGGCCTCCTCGAGTCCTTTGTACTCCGGGCGATGCAACAGCTTGGTAATGTCCAGCAGGATAATGAGACGGCCCTTGAGCTTACCAACGCCCGTGACGTAACCGGATTCGCCTTCGGCAAAAACCGTTCCGGGGGCTTCGATGTCAGCGGGCGGAATCTTCAGGACTTCGGATGCGGCGTTGACAATTAGCCCGAGTAATTTGTTGTCCAGTTCCACGACGAGAATGCGATTCCTTTTGTCGGAGATGATTTCGGTCTGACCGAAGCGCTTGCGAAGGTCCATGACCGGAATGATTTTCCCGCGCAGATTGATGACACCCTCGATCAAGTCCGGCGCGCTGGGAACGGCGGTGATTTCCGGAACACGGACAATTTCGCGCACGGCGGCAATGCGAACACCGTACGTCTCATTTCCAATCCGGAAACCTACGACTTGCAGATCCTTTTCCATCGAAGGGACTCCAGCCCTTTAGGAACGCGCCAATTCGGCGTATTCGAGTTCCTGCTCGCGGTGCGAATCGCCCCCGCGGCGCTGCCTTTGTGAATCTCCGCGGTGCGAGTGAGCAGGCGCACTACGATCCAGAACAAAACGGTCCATGCTGTCGAGCAGATTGCGAGAGAGTTTCAACATCTGTTCGGCAGCCGCGGAAAGCTCCGTAGAACTGGAAGCGGACTGCTGGACGAGTTCGCGCATTTTGTCCATGGCGCGAACGACGGCCTGGGCCCCGGAGGCTTGCTCTTCGACAGCGGAGTTAATCTCCTGGGTGATTTCGGTCAAGCGGCTGGTGGCCTTGGCGATCTGCGAAGAACCGACGGACTGTTCGTTGGTGGCCGCGCCGATTTCCTGGGAGAACTTGTAGACTTCGGTGACGACGTTGGAAATCTTGTGCAGAGCGGAACCAAGATCGTTGCCGAGGCTCAAGCCTTCTTCGACGATGCGGGTGCTGCGCTCCATGTTCTCGACGGCCTGGCGGGCTTCGCGCTGGATGCTCTGGATGAGGTCGGCGATTTCCTTGGTGGATTGCGTGGATTTTTCTGCCAGCTTGCGGACTTCATCGGCAACCACGGCAAATCCCAAACCATGTTCACCGGCGCGGGCCGCTTCGATGGCGGCGTTGAGAGCCAGCAGGTTGGTCTGTTCGGCCAAGTCATCAATGACTTCGATAATCTTGCCGATGTCATCGGCGCGGTGACCGAGAATATTGATAATTTCCGCCGACGATTGAATGGCCTGGTTGGTGCGATTGAGTCCGTCGGTGGTCTTTTCCATGGTCTGGATGCCGGTAACGACCTCTTCACGAGAGCGGTTGGCGATGTCCAGAAGAACCTTTGCGGTGTCGGCCACGCGCTGAATGGAAGTGACCATCTGGTCGATGGAGGCGGAAGTCTCTGCGACGCTGGACGCCTGCACCTGGGTATTCTTCACCACGTTCTGCACGTTAATGCTCATCTCGTGCATGGTGCTGGTGACTTCCTCAATGGCGGAGGAAGCTTGGACGCTGACTTTGGCCGACTCATCAGCGGCGCCAGCAACTTGATTAGAGCCAGCGGAAACCTGGCTGGCGGAATCGCGAGTGGTGCGAACGAGTTCCTGTAAGCCGTGTGACATGCGAATGAACGCGTTGCCCAAGGTGTCGCGCTTGGAGCGCGGCACGATTTCCACGGCCAGGTCGCCTTCGGCAACGGCCATGGAGACGCTGGCCATCTCCTTGAGGTACGCGACCATGTTGTTAAAAGTGGTGGCGAGCGCGCCGATTTCATCATTGCGGTGAATGTCGATGTTTTGATCGAGGTCGCCAGAGTCGCCAATTTCGCGGGCAACGGTGATTAGGTGGGTTAAGGGTTCGGTAATGGACTTGGCAGTAAGAACAGCGATGAAACTGCCCGCAAGGAGAGCGAAAAGCGTGCCGCCGGCCGTAACCCAGATGCTAAAGTTAGTCATGCGGTTTGCGGAGTCCGTGGTTTCCTTCTGAAACCTGCTGATATCCGCATTGCTTTGATCGAGAACGACGGAAGACTTGGTCAGCCAGGAGGAAGGATCCTTCTGAAGGTAGAAAATCTGAAGGTCGGAGACGGTAGCGTCGCCCGAATCGACTTGATGGCGCTTGGCAATGAGGGGCTTGGCAAAATTGTCGGCCCAGGTCGCTTCCGTGCTTTCCACCTGGATGAGGGCGGTGTGAACCGCTTCGCTGCTTTCCTGAGCTTCACCGCGCTTGATGAGGTCGGTAATATCCGAGAGGCCTTTGTTGACCTTGTCTTCATCGCGGGGATCGCCGCTGAGAAGAAAATTGTTGATGTTGAGGCGGTTTAGCATGATCTGGTAGCGCACCAATTCGACGATGCGCAGGCTATCAACAGCCTTGCTGGCGTCGGCGCGAGCGGAGCGTTCCTTCAGTCCCGCGAAGATATTGACAACGAAGAGCGCCAGGAGAATGCCCAGGATCAGGCCAAATCCGGCATAAAGTTTTTTACCGATGGTCATTGCAAGATGCCTCCACTCCCCGCAGCGCAGCGACCTGAATAGGACCGCTTGTGCTGTAACAATTTTTATTCTCCCAGGCCCTAGCTTCCGTGAAACTCGAATTCAACGACTTGCGTGGTCTCTTCCGACGCGGGCATGAATTTCCATTCCTTCACCGCGTCCTGGCATGTTTGTACGAGCAAGGGATGGCCACCAACGACTCGTGTGCTCTTTACATGGCCGTCCGGCGCGATGACGATCTCAATTTTGACTTTGCCGCTGACGTTCATACGTCGAGCCAGCTCAGGATAAACGGGCAGGGTCTTCGATTTGACCTTGCGCTTGGACTCGTCCGTTGTTCCGGTTTGGGAAAACGCAGATGCCCCCAGAAGAAGGACTGCAACCGTCGCAGTCGTAGCAAACTTCGTCCACCTACCGATTCTCATCGACACTACCCCTCCTACGAATGGGAGAAGCCCCGCAGGAGAGAAGGCACGTCTGGGGCCAAGGTCAGCACGTCAGTAGGGTGTTTCTGATGAAGGTGGAAAAGCACCGTAAGTCTAAAACTTGCAAAGGTTTAGAGTGGACTTCCAGGACGGGTGAGTGCAAGGGAGTGGGGGCAGTTGTCTCAGCCGAGGTGCGTCTGGCGTGATGAGGTCTCAGCCTGAGACTTAATGCGAACTGGGTAAGGGGGAGTTGTAGATGGTTTGGATACACGGCACGGAAGGGGAATTGACTCAGAATGAGACTGCCCGTTAGGGTGTAAAATCGTGTGTCTCGCAAGTTGAGACGCAGGATCAGCTTAAGAACTATGCGTGTACCGAGAGCAAAGACGACCCCGAGCACGACGCGCCGGAGGGAGAAAGTATTGGCACCGGCGCCCATGTCGAAACACACGGAAGAGTTGATGGAACTGGCGGTAGAAGCAGCGCAGTCGAAGAATCTGCCAGGGTTCCTGGAGGAGTTTGCGCGGCGCTGCGCACGGATGCTGAATGCGATCTGGGGAGGCGTGGCGGTTTACCGCGGGAGAGAGTCGGAATTGCATCTCGCGTCTGGAACGGAGCGCGTGATCGCCGACGGTTTCGAGAAGTGGCTGATGGAACGCGCGCGCGAAAGCCGAAGCGAGGTTGATGTCCAGGACCTGCCGAAGGAAGTAGCCGAAACATTTTCGGGGCAGAAGGCGCCGACTGCGGCGGTATTCGTGAGGATTGCAGGGAGTGACAACGAAAAACTGGGAACACTGTGCTTGTTGCGTGAGGGGAAGAGCCTCGATGGAGATGAAAAAAGGCTGCTGCACGCGCTGGCGAGCCATGCGGCGTTGTCACTGGAGAACTTCCGGCGGTTCTCGCAACTGGAACGGTCGAAGCGGCAGTGGGTGGAAGATATCGACGCGATCAGCGACTACATTGTGGTGCACGATCGCGCGTGGAACATCGTTCGAACGAACCGGTCGCTGGCGTCACATTTGGGCGTGCCGCCGGTGGCGCTGGTTGGCGAGGCGATGAGCAGCCTGCGGCAGATTGCAGAAACCGGGAGCGATCTGCCCTGCCCGTTCTGCCGGGATACGAAGCGCACGCGTGAAGAGTATGTAGCAGCGTCGTCAGAGAGGATATTTCTCGTTTCCACTTCGCGAACGCCGAGCGTTTCCGACGATGACACGCGCACGATTCACGTATTGAAAGATATTACGGATCGCCGGGAGGCGGAACGAAAATACCGCGAGCTGTTTGACAGCATTCAAGAAGGATTGTTTTTCGCAACGCCGGACGGAAGATTCCTGGACGTCAATGATGCGATGGTGCGGATGCTGGGGTACGCGTCGCGAGAGGAATTGCTGCGGGCGGATGTGGGGCCGCACCTCTACCCGGCGCCGGATGTGCGGGAGAGATTTTTGCAGGCACTGGCCGAGCGAGGAGTACTGCGCAATTACGAAGAGACGCTGCGGCGGAAGGATGGGACGCTGCTGCACACGCTGCAGAATATAACGGCAGTTCGTGATCCACGCGGGCGGATTGCACAAATCCGCGGGCTGATGCTGGATGTTACGGAGCAGAAGACGTTTCAATCACAACTGCAACGCGAACGCGACTTTAACCAGAAGATTTTGAATACCACGCAGAGCATGATCCTGGTGCTCGATACGGCGGGACTGATCAGCTACGCAAACCGGCGATGCTACGAAGCGGGATACCAGGAAGACGAATTGATAGGGCACCGGCTGGTGGATTGGGTGGAGGCTTCACACCGCGAGGATTTCGACGCGGCGCTGGGCACGACGGCAAACGGGCAGCAGGTGGAAAACCTGGAACTGCGCGTGCGGCGGAGCGACGGTTCGATGGGGCATTTTTCGATCAGCCTGAGCCCGATGAGAGATGAGCAAAAAGCGGTGAACAGCGTGGTGGTGGTGATGACGGATATCACGGACGCGGCGCTGCTGCAGGCGAAATTAGCACACAGCGAGAAAATGGCGACGATCGGGCGGCTGGTTTCCGGGGTGGCGCACGAGGTGAATAATCCGCTGGCGGCGATTTTGGGATTCACGGATCTGCTGCTGGAGAATCCGGAAGTGCCGGTGTCGGCGCGGGACGATTTGCAGATCATTCTGCAAGAGACGCAACGGACGAAAGATATCGTGCAGGATTTGCTGAGCTTTGCGCGGCAGCGGCCGGTGCAGCGGGAACTTGTGCAGATGAATAATGTTTTGCGGCAGACGATCAAACTGAGAAGCTACGATTTTGCAAGCCATGGAGTCGAGGTGCTGGAGGATTTCGAGGAAACGCTTGCGCCGGCGTTGGGGGATTCGCAGCAGCTGCAGCAAGTGTTCCTGAACATACTGAACAATGCATATGATGCGGTGCAGGAAGCGGGGCAGCGCGGGCGTATCAAGATTCATACGCGCCGGCGAATTGACATGATTGAAGTGGCGATCAGCGACAATGGAACGGGCATTGCGGATACACAAAGGATTTTTGATCCGTTTTACACGACCAAACAGGTGGGCAAGGGGACCGGGCTGGGACTGAGCATCTGCTACGGAATCGTGCGCGCACACGGCGGAGAGATTCAGTGCTGGAGCAATGAAGAGGAACCGGGGAGCACGTTCGTGGTGCGGATTCCGGTGGCAACGGAAACGTCACTTGCGGCGGCGGCGGCGAAAGAGGCGGGGCGATGAGGACGCAGACCGCGATGTGGACGGGCGGTCCGATTCTGCTGATCGAGGATGAGCCTTCGGTGATTGCGTTTCTTCATGCTGCCCTGGAGCGCAAGGGATATGCGGTTGTAAACGCGGCTTCCGGCGCGGAAGGACTGGAGCGGCTTTCGGATGGGAAGTATGCGGGTGTGATTTCCGACATTAGAATGCCGGGGACGGTGAACGGAGCGGAAGTTCACGCATGGATTCAGAAAAATCGGCCGGAGCTCAAAACGCGCATCATTCTGATCAGCGGGGATACGGCGAACAGCGATACGCAGGCATTCCTGGCGCAATGCGGGACGCCGTGCATCGAAAAGCCATTTCGGGTGCAGCAATTGATTTCGATTGTGGAGAAAACCTTCGGGAAACCATGAGCGAAGCAAACAAGACACGTTTACTGGTGGTGGATGACGAGCAGAGCATTCGCCGGCTGTGCATGACCATCGGGAATACGCTGGGATATACATGCGCGGAGGCGGAGAGTGCGGAGGCGGCGCTGGCGCGAGTGGAATCCGACGCGCCGGACCTCATCTTGACGGATCTGAAACTGCCGACAATGTCCGGCGTGGAATTGCTGAAGCAATCGAAGCAACTTCTGCCGCACACGGAAGTGGCGATCATGACGGGACACGGCTCCATCGAGTCGGCGGTGGACGCGATGAAACTGGGCGCGTACGACTACATCGAAAAACCGTTTCGCGTGGAGAAAATGAGGCTGCTGCTGCAACGGATGGCGGAGAAGGTCCGGCTGGTTACGGAAAACGAGTTTCTGCGCGAACGCGTGACTACGGAAGAGAGCCTTGATGGGATGATTGGGACCTCGGCAAATATTCAGGATGTTCTGCGGATGATTTCGCGGTTGAAAGATACGCGAACACCGGTGCTGATCTCCGGAGAAAGCGGCACGGGAAAAGAGCTGGCGGCGCGGGCGATCCACTTTCGAGGCTCGATGGCGCAGACGCCGTTTGTGGCGGTGGATTGCGGGTCGCTAGTTCCAACTCTGATGGAGAGCGAGCTTTTCGGCTATGAGAAAGGCGCGTTCACGGGGGCTACAAAGACTAAAGCGGGGCTGTTTCAGGCGGCGAATGGCGGGACGATTTTCCTGGACGAAATCGGCGAACTGCCGCTGGAAATGCAAGCAAAGCTGCTGCGAGTGCTGCAGGAAAAAGAGGTCCGGCCCGTGGGCAGCAATTCGAATGTAAGCGTGGATGTGCGGGTGATCGCCGCGACGAATCGCGATCTGGAAGCTGCCTACCGTACGGGGACCTTTCGAAAGGATCTTTATTTCCGGCTAAACGTCGTGACGGTGCACCTCCCTCCCCTGCGGGAGCGGCGGTCGGACATTCCAGTTTTGGTGCATCATTTTCTGGACCGGTATGCCAAGGGCTCGCAAATCCAGGTGACCGCGGGCGCGATGAAAAGCTTTTTGCATTACGACTGGCCGGGGAACATCCGCGAACTGGAGAATTGCATCGCTCGGGCGGTAACGCTGGGCGACGGCAAGACGATCGATGTGATTGATCTTCCTCCCGCGATTCGCAGCGAACAGAGCGATGCCACGATATCGACATCACCGGACGCGGGGTCTCTCTCGACCACGGCGCTGGCAGAGATGGAGCGGATGACGATTCTGCGCGTATTCGAACAAGCGAATGGCGATAAAGCGCTTGCTGGAAAGATGCTGGGGATCAGCAGGGCGACGCTGTATCGCAAGCTGAAGCGCTATAACATACACTCGCGACCCGGCAGCCTGGGCGGCGTTTTAGACCCGCAGGAGCCGGCCCAGTGAGAAACGAGACGTCTCACGGGACGCCTCGCGAGGCCAGCGGACGACACGGACTTGTGAGACGCAAACGTTTCACGCTGAGACGGTTGAGCCATCACGAGGTCTAAGGAAAAAGCTAAGCCCTTCCGTTTCTGTACTTTCCACGAGTAACACGATTCCGACTCTTTGGCGCACGGCGTGCATCTCTGTCAGCGGAAGTCTGTGCATTTTGCGGCGCGTGGTGTGTCTGGCCGCAGAGAAGTGCGCGGATCCGTGGCCGGCAGGGTGCGAGACGACGTGGGAAATTCGAGCAGTTCGACACTCACTGCGAACGAACAGAACTGCGCGCAGCAGCTCGGCCGTTTTTTCCCGCAAGCCAAAGCGGTTCGGATCCCCGTGCAAGTGGCGTCATTGCGAGCCGGGGGTATGCGGTTGCGCGAAGCGACAGTGGTGGAGTTTGGCGAAGCGGAGTACGCGATTTTTTTATCCACCTTGCCGCTGGAGTTTGACGAACACGTGCGGTTGGAATCGGTCCCGGAGGGGCGCACGGCGGAAGGAACCGTCGTGGCCGTGCAATACCACGAAGGGCGCAAAGCGGTGGCCGTTCGATTCTCGCAAGGCCGCTGCGACTGGGTGACACAGACGTGAATAAGATGACAACCTTGAATCTCTCCGCTCCTTTGCGGGCGGAAAGCCCGCGTCAATTGCAGTGGAAGGAAGCGCGCGAGGTGTTTCCAATCTACCTGGCGCTTGCCAAGCAACTGGAACTCGAAATTCCCTTTCCAGCCGGCCAACGGAATCTTGCGGAGAAGCCGGACCTGGAACTGTTCAGCCAGGTCCACGAGTGGCTGGATTCGATGGATGAACGCGTCATGGTCCATCAGCTTCGTCATCTTTTGCAGATGACGACGCTAAACGCCAGCGAGAACGGTTTACGGGCGTTGATCAGCCGGCACCTGCGGAAGTCGAGGAAGAGCAACACCGACCGAGACAAGATCGACTTTCTGCTGGTGCAATACTTTGCGCTGTGTTCACCGGCAAAGATTTATCACAAACAGATTGAGCCCGTCGATGTCGTGCAAGTCATGAAACCGGTGCTGGGAGAGGTGGATCCAGATCCATTGGCCTGGTGTTCGCCACTGGAAAAAATGATCGAGTCCCTGCGCGGGTTCCGGAGCCTGAGGGAAATCCTGAAGACGAATTTCATCGAGCAGGGCCGCAAAGTGAAAGAGACGGCGGGCGGGATGTTTTACGATCCGTCCGCATTAATCGCTTTCATTCGCTTCAACTTTTTGCTGCGGCGCACGCTCATTGAACTGATGCACGCGGACCTGATTGCCATCCGCAGCGGATTGAGCCAATTAGAAGCCGGAGGCGTGCGCATCCTGGATTGCCACCACTTTGGACTTTCGGCCGCTGAACCGCTCAATAAGATTCGTGAGCTGGCCGATGAGTGGAAGCAGCCTTTCCAGAAGGAATATACGGAACGCACGGTGAGCCAGGCGTTCGACAAGCTACTGGGACTGCGAACGGATGTGGAGCAGGCGGTGGAAAAGGCGTTTGGCAAACCATCGGAGAACGCACCACTCGGAGTTATGGGAAACACCGCCAAGTCTCTCCCCGCGGCGAGAAAACCGAGCGTCGAAGCTGCTGCACCCAGCCCCAGTTCGAAATCCAGCGAACGGACCGCGCCGCCTGCGAATGCTGCAGCAGAAGGCGCCGTGGCGCTCGATTTTGAATCCTGCCTGGAACAGATCTGGGAGCAATTGATCGCCACACCGCCAGCACGCGGAAGGTCGATGACCACCGTGAAGATAGGCGGTGCGCGCATCCTGCTGTCCTCGTGGGAAGTGACGGCATTCGTGAGCTCCGACGGCCCATCGGCCGAAGATCTGCGGCGCGCGGTTGTCGCGCGCGTGCTAGTAACTGCCGCGATGGAATCCGCCAAGGAAACGGAGAATGCCACATCGCTTGAAAAAGCAATGAACGTAGCACGCGTGGAAGTAACACGTTTGCAGGAGCGCGTGGACGTGGCGAAACAGACGAAAGACACGGAAGCAGCGGTGAATCTGGGGATCAGCACGAAGCGTCTGCTGTCGGCGCTGGTCGAAGCTGAAAAACTGTAACGATTTCGCTGGGAGCGGTTGAAACCAGCCGGGCATTTCAGGGAGTGGGTCTTCATTGCGACACGCAAACGTACTGATCCTGACCGATGACACGGAATTTGCGCGGCTGTTGACGGCGTGCTGGCAGACAGAGCGAAACGCTCCCGCCATTACGGTTATCACCAGCGAACTCTGGCGCGAACAGGATGCACCCGCGCGCGATCTCGTTGTGGTGGGGCCCGTGAGCGAGGGGAAGCTGACGAACGTGTTGCGTTCTCTCGATCCCTCGACCGCGGTCATTCTGTGCGTACCGGCAGATACGCGCGAGTATGGGCAATTGCGCGCGAAGTATCCGAGATTGGTGCATATCCCTCTGCGCGAAGATTGGGCGCAGACGCTCCTGCTTGTGGCCGGCGAATCGCTGCGCAGAGCGGAAGCCGTCAGGCTGGCGCGCCAGGCAGAACGAAACGCCGCCAAGAACGAGAATCACGCAACGCTCGGCCGGTACATGCTGGACATGAAGCACAACGTGAACAACGCACTGACTTCCATGCTGGGGAACGCTGAGCTGTTGCTTCTTGAGCCCGGGCAGCTCTCCACGCAGTCGCTGGCGCAGATCAAAACCATCCACAGCATGGCCATGCGGATTAATGAGGTAATTCAGCGTTTCTCATCGCTTGCGAGCGAGATGCAAGAGGCTGAGAATGCTTCTCAACGTGAGACGGAAGAGACCTCGGGGGCATCCTCGAGGCGGCGCTGATTCGCGGCAGAATCGCTTCAACACACTCATAAATAAGCGCTTATTCTAAAACGGCACAGGAGCTTCCAGAACCCTGAAGGTGGCTGCTGACGTGCACCTCTACTCTGTGGACAAGTACGGGGAGAGCACGGCTGTGCACAAAAAGGTCCTAATCGTTGATGACTCACCGGCGGAGGTCAAGTTGATGCTGGGCTTGCTGGAACGAGAAGGCTACTGGCCGGTGGGGCTGAACGACCCCACGCGCGTCGAGGAAACGATCGCCATCGAACACCCGAATGTGATCCTGCTGGATGTGGTGATGCCGAATCGCAACGGATTTCAAGTTTGCCGCGATTTAAAGGGCAGCGACGATTTCAAAACTATTCCAGTGATCCTGGTGACGTCGAAGGACACGGCAAGCGACAAGTATTGGGGACAGCAGCAGGGCGCAGACGGTTACGTGACGAAGCCTTTTACGCGCGAAGAGTTACTTCGCGCGGTGCGGCGGTTTGCATGATTCCTTCCGGGGGAATGAACGGGCGATGAGCGAAGACTTTCATCTGGTTCCGCTACCCGCGGACGCTGACACGGGGGATTTGCTCGAAGCGCTGGGCCCCGTCGAAGAGCGCCAGCCGGAATCGCAGTACTGCGTCTTCCGCAGCGGGCGCGAGCGTTTCTGCCTACCGGTTCTGGATGTTGAGGAAGTGCTGGACTGGCCTTTGCTGACGAAGCTGCCTCTTGGGCCGGCGTACTTGGTAGGGATTTTCAATTTGCGCGGAGCGATCGTGCCCTTGATTGACATCGCCATTACGGAAGGCAGGCGGCCTGGGTTGCTTCCCAAGCACGTAGTGGTCGCTTCCCTGCGCATCGAGAACCACCACGATGACCTGCGAATCGGGATTGCCGCCGACGAGGTCATCGGAACGTATTCGGTGAACACCGAGGATTTGCTCGAGCAGGCGCCGGAGAATGTGCCGCATTGCATCGGAATGTTGCGGCACGACGACCGGCTTGCGCTGGTGATCGATCTGCGCCGGCTGCTCGAAGTTTTTCCGGGGCCGAGCATTTGAATTTAGTGGAGACGCCGGCCTTTGATGGCGCGGGCTCCGTGGAAGAGATTTGGAGGAAGTTATGAAATCGCGATTGAGTTCCACAATCTGGCTGCTGGTCCTGCTGAACGCAGCGGCCGGCTGCTTCGTTCTCGGGCTCGCCTTTAGCGCGGGGAAGAAAGCAGGGGAGGCGTCCTTTTTTGACTTCAGCTCGCCTGCGGGGGGAACGATATTGGGTGCCCTCGTTATCGCCCTGGCGACTTGGGCCTTCCTGGCGTGGCGGCTCGGCGGCCTGCTGGGGCCGGTACAGGCGCTCGCGGAATTTTCTGAACGGCTCGCGGCAGGTGATCCACGCGCGCGCATCGAAGTGACGTCCACTGATGAACTTGGCTACATTTCCGACAACTTGAATCGCGCGGTGGCGCGCGTCTCCAAGGCTACAAGCAACCAGGATGCGAACGACGCATTGCAGCGCAGCATCACCGAGCTGCTCAGCGTCATCAACCAGGTGGCACGCGGCGACCTGGCGCAGCGCGGCAAGGTGACCAACGACGCGCTGGGCAACGTCACAGATTCCATCAATTACATGCTGGACAATTTCACGAAGGTTCTCGAGCGCGTTCGAAAGGCCGCCATGGAAGTGACGGCCTGCTCGAACAACATTCTAGTGGCCGCCGACGAAATGCAGGCGGGCGCGACGCAGCAGGACCAGGAAATCACGAACACGTCGAGCGCCGTCGAAGAGCTGACGGTCTCGATGAAACAGGTTTCGAACAACGCCGAAGCCAGCGCGGAGGCGGCACGTCGCGCGTTGGATGCAGCGGAACAGGGCAATCGCGCCGTGCGCGACACGCTGGAAGGCATGCAGCGCATCCGAGCGTCGGTGCAGGCGACCGCCAAGAAAATCAAGTCGCTCGGCGACCGTTCATTGGAGATTTCGGAAATCATCAACGTGATTAACGACATCACGGAACAGACGAACTTGCTGGCGCTGAACGCGGCGATCGAAGCGGCGCGCGCAGGCGAAGCGGGCCGCGGTTTCGCGGTCGTTGCCGACGAAGTCCGCAAGCTGGCCGAACACAGCCGCAGCGCGACGAAAGACATCGCAGCCTTGATCAAGGCCATTCAGGCGGAGACGAACGAAGCCGTGGTGGTCATGGAAGAAGGCACGAAGGAAGTGGAAGGGGGCGCGACGCTGGCCGATCAGGCGGGCCGTGCGCTGGACGCGATTTCGAACGTGGTGCGTCAATCGGCGGAACTCGTGCAGGAAATTTCACTGGCTTCCAAACAACAGGTGCGCGGAACAGAAGGCGTGGCGCACGCGATGCAGATTATTTCTAGCATTACGCGGCAGACGTCGCAAGGAACACGCGGAACGGTGGCAACCGTGAGCCAGCTCGTAAAACTGTCGGATCAGTTGAACGAAGCGCTGGCGCAATTCCGCGCGTCCTCCAAGGGAGCGGCATCTGCTGCGCGCGAAGATTCCGATCGGCCCGTCCCAGCAGGCGCAGCGCGTTAGGAAACGACTCTCTTTGCCAGCGAAAGGCTGGCACGAGAGGGGAACCCAAACAACGGGACAACGATGACCGAACGCCAGGCACATGTGCACGGGCTGAGCGAACACGAGTTGAGCGAGATCCGCATGCTAATTGAAGAGCGGACAGGCATTTGCTTCGATGAATCGCGCGAACGATTCTTCTCCACTCGCGTGCTCGAACAGCTGCGCGTGAAGGGCATGGAGCGCGGGACGGACCTGCTGCGGGCGATTCGAAAGTCGAACATTGAGTATGAAGCCCTGCTGGAACGGCTGCTGACGCAAGAGACGAGTTTCTTCCGCTACCCCGCGGTGTACGAGGCATTCGAAAAGCGCGTGCTGCCGGAACTGCACGCCAAGAAATTCTGGAAGAACCCGCGGACTCTGCGGATCTGGAGCGCGGGCTGTTCGACGGGCGAAGAACCATATTCGATCGCCATCACCATCGCGGACTCGCTTTCTTTTGCGGATGCTTGGAATGTGGACATTTTGGCGACCGACGTCGGGCGGCACGCTTTGAAGCAGGCGGAGCGCGGCGTTTATTCCGGCCGCAGCATCGCGAGCGTGAGCGAAAAGCAGTTGAGCGCGCACTTTACCGAGGTGAGCGGCGGTTATCACGTGAAGCCGCGGCTGCGGAAGATGGTCTCGTTTGCGCAGATGAACCTGGCGTCCGCAATTTATGTGGGACGCATGGACATGATTTTTTGTATGAACGTGCTGATTTATTTTTCGGAAGAGCGGCGGCACGCGCTGGTGCAGCGCTTCTTCGACACGCTGGAGCCCGGCGGGTATCTTTTTCTGGGGCACTCTGAATCGATCTCGAAGATGCCGGTGAAGTTTCAGGCCATCGTACTGAACGACTGCATTCTCTACCGGAAGCCGACGGCGGAAGAGTTGCAGAAGCCGGAACTCGTGGCGGAGGGACGCGCGTGAGCATGGCGGACCGCGAAGGCGTCGAGATGTTCCTCCAGGAAGCTTCGGAGCACCTGCAGTATTTGCGGGAGTATGTCAGCGTGCTTCAGGAAGTCGAGCCGCGGCACGAGGATCTCGAACATCTTTATATTGCGGCGCACACTCTGGGCGGGACCTCGGCAAGCTACGGTTTTCCGCGGTTCTCAGAAATCGCCAGCAAGTTGGCGCACGTTTTTCAATATTCGCTGAACGCGCCGCTGGGCAGTGATTTGCACGGGCCGTTGACAGAATTTCTTTCCGACGGGATCTCGCTGCTGGAGAACGATCTGCTGGAGATCAGCGACACCGGCAAGGAGAATCTTGAGGACATCGCGGCTTTCAAAGAACGGTATCGTTTCGCATTCCCGACGGAGCCACCTCCGCTGAACTATCCTCAGGCGGAAGCGCGTGGACGATTTGCGGATGAAATTCCCAACGAGAATGCGGTCGCTGCTGCGACGGGATCTTATTTTGACGCGCTGCCGACGGATGACGAGGTTCCGGACGAAATTCTGGAATTCTTCCAGCCGGAAGCGGAAGAGCACCTGCAAATCGTCAGTGATTGCTTGATTTCGCTGGAAGGCAATAACAATCCGGAAGAGATCAACAAGCTTTTTCGCGCCATTCATACGGTGAAAGGCTCGGCCGCGCAGGTTGGGCTGAAACGCCTCGGGGGCATTGCGCATCGTGTCGAGGATCTGATCGGCCGGCTGCGCGACGGAGAGATCGAGCCGTCGCCGGCCGTCGTGGACCTGTGCCTTGAGTCCGTTGATGTGCTGAAGAAGACGCTTCATCGGCAATGGGTGGATGAGGTTGAGATGCGTACGGGCGTTGATTCCCTGCTGGGGCGCATCGCGGAGTTTGCGCCGATGGATGCGGAGGAAGCGGAGATTCTGGCCGAGGCTGCTGGAGCCCCGGACTTGCATCGCGGTGTCGAGGCAGAAGCCACATCTCACGCGATTGTGCCATCGAAGAAATCCGGGAAACAACCGGCGACACCCGCGGCGACGGTAAAGTCCGTTCGAATCGCACTCGCGCGGCTGGATCGCATGATGAATACGGTCGGCGAGCTGGTGATCAACCGAACGCGGATGGTGGGCCGTGTGGCGGAGCTGGAAAAGCTAGTTGACACGTTGAGTTTTTCGAAAGAGCGGTTGCAGGGCAAAGTCGCGGAGTTTCAGGAGAAATACGAGTTTAATCGCATCAGCAACAGCCGTTCGAATCAGGGGCCCTGGACTCCAGCGGCGACGCCCAAAATGCTGACTAGCGCCGCGGCGGGCGAGAGCTCGTCCTGGTCGGAATTCAGCGAACTGGAGATGGACCGATACGACGACTTCAACATTTTGTCGCGGTCGATGGCGGAAATCTCGGCGGACGTAAACGAAGTGCTCTCGCAGCTCGAAGGATTCATCGGGCGCGTCGAGGGGGACATCGACGAATTCACGAAGCTGGCTCATCACCTTCAGGATGAGATCACGGCAGCGCGCATGGTGCCGATCGGGACGCTGTATTCGCGGCTGTCGCGGGCGGTGCGCGACGCGGCAAAATCCACCGGCAAGCAGGTCGATCTTGACCTCTCCGGCAGCGAAACGGAACTCGACAACAACATTATTCAGCAGATTTCCGACCCGCTCGTCCACTTGGTGCGAAATTCCGTGGCGCATGGGATCGAGCAAAACGACGACCGTATCGCGGCCGGCAAACCGGGAATGGGCAATATCACGCTCCGCGCCTACCACCGCGGAAATCATATTTACATCGAAGTGGAAGACGATGGCCGAGGAATCGATTACGAGCGCGTGAAGCAGAGCGCCATCGAACGTGGACTCGTTTCGCCGGAAACCGCGGATCGCCTGACGGAACGCGACCTTCGCGAAATGCTGTTCCACCCAGGCTTTACTACTGCTCCGGTGAAGACCGAGCTGGCTGGGCGAGGCGTAGGTCTCGACGTGGTACGCGCAAACCTGAATGCCCTGAATGGCGAAATCGATATTCAGAGCACTACAGGCCAAGGGACGAAGTTCACTCTCAAGGTGCCTCTCACGTTGATCATTTCGCCGGCACTGTTTGTGCGCTGCGGGACAACTAATTTTGCGCTTCCACTGGCGGTTGTCGAAGAGATTCGCCGCTTGCGTGCCGATGAAATTGAAGATGTCGGTGGAAAGCTGCTCACCAAGGTTCGCGACGTGGTCACGGAAGTCATTCGCCTGGATACGTATCTGGGCTTGCCTCCGCTGGAACCCATCAACGGCTATTTCCGCATGGTCGTTGCCAATGCGGGAAATCGGCAAATCGGCCTGGTGGTGGAAGAAGTTATTGGCAAGGACGAAATCGTAATCAAGAATCTCGGCGAGTATCTGCGCCGCGTAAAACTCTTCCCCGGAACGACGATCGCACCCGACGGCAGTTTGATTCTGTTGATCGATCTGAACCGCATGGTTGCAACGGAACCGAACGAGCGGCGCGCGTTGCAGGCGAGCTCCAGCGCGGCGCGCATTTTTGCTCCGGGCTCCGCCGCCGTGGCCAAAGGAACGATTCCGTCAGAAGCCATCGATCGCATCGAGCAAGAGCGCGTCATCGTGGTGGCCGACGACTCCATCAGCGTACGCAAGTTTGTGGGCCGCATGCTGGAAAAGAATGGTTATCGCGTGAAGCTTGCCGCAGACGGGCTTGAAGCGGCGGAGCTAGTCTCACAGCACGGCTGTCACCTGGTGATCACCGACCTGGAGATGCCGCGCATGACGGGGTACGAATTGATGGTGCAGCTGCGGCAGAGCCCGACGACACGCCGGATTCCAGTAATGGTTGTCACTTCGCGAGCGGGGGCAAAGCATCGCGATCGTGCCATGAAGGAAGGCGCTTCGTCGTTCTTGACCAAACCAGTTCAGGAAGATCAGTTGATGGCAGCAGTGGAACAACTCATAGGAACGGAAGCGACCCGTCCGGTCGTTCCGGTGGCGTAAACGAGAGATGGCGACGACAAACAAAAAGTTTCGCGTGCTGATCGTGGATGATTCCGCCTTCATGCGCAAAGTGTTGGAGACCATTTTCAACGCGGATGACCTATTGCAGGTAGTTGGCCACGCCAAGGATGGCCGTGAAGCGGTTTCGCTGGCCGAATCGCTCAAGCCCGACGTCATCACCATGGACATCAACATGCCGCACGTGGACGGCCTGCAGGCGACCGCTGAAATCATGACGACGAACCCGCGTCCGATCGTAGTCGTCAGCTCCGAATCCAAGGAAGGCGCTGCCAGCACGCTTCGCGCACTGGAATTGGGCGCCATCGAATTTGTGGCCAAGCCTTCCAGTGCCATCGATCTGGACATGCAGAGCGTGAAAGAGGAACTCCTTCGCAAAGTGCGTATGGCCTGCAAAGTGCGCGTCGTGCGAACCGCTTCGAGAATCGCTTCCAAGCTCCAGGACAGCAACGGCGCTAAACCACGCGTGCCAGCCCCTGTCTCCCCACGTCCTGCAGCGACTTCCGGGCTCGATCAAAGATTTCCCGTCGTGGTCTTGGCGGCTTCGACAGGCGGACCGGCGACGGTCATGCGCATCGCTCCTGGCTTCACGCGGGACTTCCCTGCCGCGGTCATCCTTGTGCAGCACATGCCGGCAGCGTTCACAACGCAGTACGCGGCGCAGCTTGCGGAATTCACTGAAGTCCGCGTGAAAGAAGCCGAAGCCAACGAAACGTTGCAACCGGGAACGCTTTATATCTGCCCGGGCGGACAGCACCTTCGCGTGACGCCTACGGGCCGCATTCAGCTGGACGGATCCTCGGGCCGCATTGAAGGCTACCTGCCGAATATTGACGTCACCATGGAGTCGGTTGCGGCTTTCGCAGGCGCGCTGAGTATTGCCGGGGTGCTTACGGGCATGGGAAGCGATGGAGCCAACGGGGCCAAAGCGATCAAGGCTGCGGGCGGTCTCGTATTGGCACAGGACGAAGCAACCTCTGTGATCTTCGGCATGCCCGCCGAGGCGATCAAAGCGGGCGCCGTGGACCAGGTTCTCGGCATCGACGACATTTACGCCGCCATCGAAAAACGTGTTCTCAGTATCTGCCGGCAGACTCCCGCGGGAGTCCGTTGATGCGTGTAGCAGCTCCAGCAAGACCTAGTCCGGCGCGCACGGAACAGATCATCGTTTTCCGGCTGTGCGGCCAGCTGTTCGCGGTTTCTTCGGCTTCCGTGCAGGAGGTCCGTGGCAAGGACAGCCTCGCGGGTGCCTCCATCGAAATTAACGTTCCGGGTCTGCGCAAAGTTCGCCAAGTCTTGCGGCGCGGCGACAGATCGCTCTTTATCGTAAACGCGTCGCTGCATTTTGACCTTCCGCTTTCACCGGGAACACTCATTTTCGTATTGCGGAAAACGCGTACAGCTCTGCTGGTCGACGGCATCGAGAAAATGACGGCCATGAGCAGGCTGCAAGCGTTGCCGCAATCTTTCTGCCATGAAGAAAGACAGTGGTACCGGGGGCTGACCGTCATCGATCAGTCGGTCATTCCGGTAGTAAACCCGGAAGGATTCTTATCGCCCGAGGAACTTGCATCGCTGGATGCGGCCATGCCGCCGCTGGAAACACTGGATATTGAAAGTACGGAAGGAACGGAATTGGCATCATGACAGTCGCGACCGAACTCGAGTTGCAATCTTTCGTCCTGCTACGGCTGGGCGAGCGGAGATTTGCGGTTGCCGCCAACCAGATCGCCGAGCTGGTCGCCCCAAGTCGAGTTTTTCAATTCCCGCACCGCACAGAGCGGATCGAAGGAGTGATCCTGCGGCGGGGGCGAATCGTTCCCGTGTGCGACGTCGCCAAAACACTGGTTGGCAAGACACTGATCGCGCGCCGGCTCTACCTAGTCGCCGTGCGCCACTACGGCGCGCAGACGGAGTGGGTTGCGCTCCCGGTCACGGGTGAATGCGAGCTGATCAATTCGGAGATGGCCGCCGCGGGAGAGTCCGATGCACCGCATGTGGCCGGATGGCTGTCTCATGACGGCGATGTGATCGAAGTCCTGAATATCGATGCGATCACCCCGGGTCCGGACGAAGCCGCCGAAACCGACAGGCTTGCAGTGTTGGAGGCGCGGCCGTGATGGTACCCGGGCGCGCAGGCAAAGTGCTGTTGATTGACAGCAACGTATATTTTGCGAAGCGCCTTGGTGACGCGCTGAAACGCGAAGGTTTCGAAGCCATCTCGAGCACGCAAGCCTCCTTCGCGCTGACCACTCTCGAATACGACATGCCTGCAGCGATTTTGTGCGCCACGAACATGCGGGAGATGGGCGCCCTGGAAATCGCAAGAATCATCCGCGCGGACGCCAAGAACGCGGCTTTGCCAATCATTGCGCTCGGCGACGGCAGCCAGCGCGCCCTGATGGAAGCTTTCCAGGCCGGCTGCGACGACTACGTCGATCGGCACCAGGCACCGCCCGTCATAGCCGCGCATGTGAAGCAGATTATCGTTAGCAAAGCGGAAGGCTTTCAGCCCACGCAGATGCTGGCCCAGTCGGACACCAGCCTCAGCGGCAACCTGACGCACCACGATCTTACCGGCGTGATGCAGATGCTTGGCCATGCGCACCAGACGGGCGCGCTGCATATCAATGCAGGCGAAACCGATGCCGTGATGTTCTTCGACGCAGGAGAGATCAGTCACGCGGAATGCGGAAATCTGTTTGGCGATGAAGCCGTGATCCATATTTTGAAAAGCTGTGTGAACGGCGGCGAAGGCGTCTACAAATTTGTCTATGGTGGGACCTCGACACAGCGCACGGTGCTGCGCTCGGCCACCGATCTCATGCTCGATGCCATGCACGAGTTCGACGAAGGCACACGTGACATGGCGGACAAGGAAGCGCTATGAGCGAAACCATGACCATTCCGCCGCTGGGCGAAGTGACGGCCAAGCGCGCGCCCACCGTCTACTTCATCGACGACAGCGCGACTATGCGCGAAGTCATCAAGATCGCTTTCCGCCGCGAGAACATCAACGTAATTACGTTTGCGGATGCCGCATCGGCGCTCGCGCAATTCGAACAGAACCGCCCTGACGTGGTGATTACCGACGTCATTATGCCCGATCAGGATGGCTATTCCGTCTGCAACCAGATCAAGCAGAATCCGGAGTTCAGCGAAACTCCCGTAGTGCTGATGTCCGGGGTTGTCAACAAAAGCGTGGCGGACAAAGCGGTCTCCGTAAAGGCCGATGAACTGATTCGCAAGCCTTTTCAGCCCCAGGAATTGATCGCGCGAGTGAAGAGCCTGCTTAAACCTAAGGGAGCTGCCGCGACGCCCGCTGTGGAGCGGTCTGCGCCGTCCAACGCTCTCAGCAGCCTATTTGCACCCCCTCCCGCACCCGTTCCCGTGGCGCCGCGAAATGTTGCTCCTCCTGCGGTACCGCCAACCACCGAATCGGCCTGGCCGCGAGCGCTCGCAGCGGCGTTCACGCCGAGACAGCCCGCGCAAACGCAACCCGAGGCGCAGCAATCCGCGACTAGCACACCACGCCCGGCTCCTACTGCTTCCGACGTTCAGAAGCTGCGCATTGAGATCGCGCACCTGGATTTGCTGGTTAAGAAACTCCAGACCGAACTCCAAATCGAGCGCCAATACAATCAGGCTCTCGAAACACAAATTCGCTCGCTCACCGACGTAGAATAACCCGCAGTTTCTACCTACCTCCGCTCGAAGGATGAAAATTCCACTTCTCCAGCATCCGCGTTAACCAGGAGCAGGACATCGAGACAGGACGATGATGGAAGGCCAGCTTCGATTAGCTGATGCCCTCCTTCGCGGATTCGGTCTCAACTCAGTCGAACGACGGGCATCTGGGCAACTGCACAGATATGGCGCGCGCTGCTCGTTTCATTTATTGGATGAACGGTGTACGATAGGTGAAATCTCAGGTCCTCCTCCCAGTGGACGGAGCCGGCAATGTTTTTTCGTACCCTGAACTGCCCTCAGTGCATTCTGACTCTCTTGTGTTGCTCGCTGCTTCCCGCCAATGTTCTCGCGCAGCGCCCGGGTCCAACTCCGCCTACAGGTGGCAGAGGTCAGACCGGCATAGGACAGTTGCCCAGTGCGAGTGCTGGAAATCTGAAAGTTTTCGTGCAAGGGGCAGACGGAGCGCCAGTCGACCAGTTGGCTTTAGTCAGCTTGACCACCATGGAGGGCCAGAACCTTCAACAAGCCACGGCGCACGGGGGCTACGCGGAGTTTACCGGGGTGGCTGCAGGTAGTTACAACGTGGAGGTGGTTGCTCCTGGTTACGACCGGGCTGTAGAACGGCTGGACCTGAACGGTGCCGGAGAAAGAGTTGTCACGGTCGCGCTGAAGCCTGCTTCGGATGAACGCCAGGCCAGAGCTCCTACGGGCCCTCCGATTCTCGCTCCCAAGGCAAAAAAGGAGCTAGGAAAAGCGTTAGAAGCGATGCGGGCCGGCAAGTTGCCCGAGGCACGGGGCCACCTGGATGTGGCTTATCATCTTGCTCCCGGAAATCCGGAGGTTAACTACATTTTCGGGATCTATTCGGTAGAGACAAACGACTTAGCGAAGGCCCATACATATTTTGAAAACGTCCTCAACTTCTATCCAAAGCAGGTCGGCGCGCTGCGTACCCTGGGCATTGTGCTTTTGCGCGAAAACAAGCCAACCGATGCGGTAGGGTACCTCCAGAGAGCGGTCGAAGCCGAACCCGCGTCCTGGCTCGCGCACGCCCTCCTTGCGGACGCCTGCCTGCGCACAAATTCGATTGACGAGTCCATCGTGCAAGCCGAACGCGCATTGGAGTTGGGTCACGGACAGGCGGCGATTGTTCAGCCGCTCCTGGCGCGGGCCCTCACGAGCCGAGGCGACAAGGAGCGCGCGATCCTGGTCCTCCAGACGTACCTTGAGGACCATCCCTCGGATGCCGCGGCGACAAAACAACTTGAGTATTTGCGGCTCGTTGCTCGAGTAAAACCCGTCAGTGAACCTCCAGTCGCGAATTTGGAGCCGATGCCAGCGACTCCGCCTGCTTTGGAAGACTCCAAACTATTTCTTCCGTCAAGCTGGTTACCTCCGGACGTAGACGAGAAAGTGCCGCCGGTGGAACCCGGCGCCGCATGCTCCCTCGACGTAGTCATGAAGAAGGCAGGGGAACGAGTACGTGAATTTGTGACCAATGTGGATCGTTTCACGGCAACTGAATCCATCACGCACGAAACAATTAACAAATGGGGACTCGCATCGCCACCGGAAAAGTTCAAGTTCGACTATCTGGTTTCCATCGAGGAGATCAGCCGTGGATCGCTGAATGTGGAAGAGTTCCGGCCCCGCACGTATTCGCTGGCGCGATTTCCCGACGGTGTGGAGAGAAATGGATTGCCGACTCTGGTCCTCATTTTCCATCCGTATAACGCAGGAAACTTCGAGATGACCTGCGAAGGATTGGCGCATTGGAATGGCGGGCTGGCCTGGCAAGTACATTTTCGTCAAAGGACGGATAGACCGAACACGATACGCGTCTATAGACTCGGCCAGAACGGCCCGAGTTATCCGGCCGCACTGAAAGGACGCGCGTGGATTTCTGCAGACAGTTATCAAATCGTACGGCTGGAAACAGATCTTGTCGCGCCCATGCCGGAAATCCGCCTAGTTGCCGACCACGCAGCCGTCGACTATGGCCCGGTGAATTTCCGAGCACACAAAGTAGCCATGTGGCTTCCTCAGACGGCGGAGTTTTATTACGACTGGCGAGGCCACCGCGGCCACCGTATTCACCGTTTCACCGATTATCTGCTGTTCTCGGTGGACCACAAGCAACGCATGTCCGCACCGAAGGCTGAGGATATAGCCCTACCTTGTCATCCTGGCAAGGGAACGGAACCGGATCGGTGAACCAGTAAGCTGCGGATTCGAAGGGGTAAGGCAATTCTAAAGCCTGCTCCTAGATGAGAAACCTGCCGTTGGATGCAACTCCCTGAAGCACCAGCACGCATGATTCCTGTGCAATGACGCAGTCGGACATGGAATCTTCTAACACAACTGGAATGGAATTAAAGACGGAGGCGCGTCACCTTTACGCACGGCCGCAGTTGACGCTCACAAGCGGATTCAGTAGCCTCACTTTGCTCACTTGCAACCCGTTTCTTGCTTCGGGGGAACACTTGATGGGAAACAAGAACGACTTGGCAATCTCGCGCCGTGAATTCGCGCGTCGTGCGGCAATGGTTTCAGCGGGCGCCTCGCTGAGTGGCACAGGATTGTTGGGCGCAGAGCTCCCTGCCGCCGCGCCCGAGTTGCAGCAGCCGCCAACTCCGCCAAAGCTTTCCACCGAGGGCCAGAACGAGGCGGATTCGCGGCTGCAAGCTATTCTCAACGAGTACGGCAGCCGCTTTTCCGAAACACAGAAGGCCGATCTGCGAAGATTATGCACGGAAGCACAGCCGGTGCTCGACCGCCTGCGCGCCTACGCAACCGAAAATGGAGACGATCCTGCCCTTTACCTGAAGCCATTGATGGAGCGCGAAAAGAAACCTTCGCCGATGACCGCCGCCCCAAAATCAGCTGCGTCCGTGAAACCCTGAGGAGCCTCCCGAATGCCAGGCGAAGATATCTTCTATCTTTCAGTCACAGAGCTTGCGAAACGTATCGAATCAAAAAAACTTTCTCCCGTTGAACTGACACATGTCTACCTGGACCGCAGCCAAAAGCTCGGCCCGCGATTTAATGCCTACGCGCGGCTCACACCTGAGATTGCCTTGGAGCAGGCAAAAGCGGCGGAGAAAGAGATCCAACGCGGACATTACCGTGGCCCGCTCCACGGTATTCCTTACGCCGCGAAGGACCTTCTTGCGGTCAAAGGGATTCCCACGACCTGGGGCGCGAAGCCATATGCCAATCAGGTCTTCGATTACGACGCAACGGTGATCGAACATCTGAACCGCGTCGGCGCGGTAATGATCGGCAAAGCTTCGATGATCGAACTCGCAGGCGGCATGGGCTATCGCTTCGCATCGGCGTCGCTTCAAGGAGAGACCAAGAACCCCTGGGACGCCACTTGCTGGACTTGTGGCTCCTCGTCTGGGTCCGGAGCCGTCGTGGCAGCAGGACTCGCGGCGTTTGCTATCGGTACGGAAACCTGGGGCTCCATCCTCTGTCCGTCGGCATTTTGCGGAGTCAGCGGCCTGCGGCCAACCTATGGCCGAGTCAGCCGGTACGGAGCCATGGCATTGGCGCCTTCCATGGACAAGATTGGACCGCTGGCACGGTCGGTGGAAGATTGTGCGCGCATCTTTGCCGCTATTGCGGGGCACGACCCGAAGGACCGCAGCACGCTGCCCATCGATCGCGCCGCTTTCACTTATTCGCCATCCATGGAGTTGCGTTCGCGTCCGCTGAGAATCGGCTGGCTCACGAACGCCTGGACTTCACTTCCGCCAAGCGTTGCCAAACCGGTGGACGCCGCGGCTAGAGTCCTGAAGAAGACTTTTTCGGGCGTAAAGAATGCCGCGCTGCCTGTCGGTCCCTGGGAAGAAGCCGGCGGCATCGTTGTCGCCGCGGAAGGCGCGGCTTCGTTCCGAACCTTGATTCGCTCCGGGCACGTCAGCGAATTGGCGGATCCCTTGGGACAAATTGCCGGCTATGTAAATGAACAGTATTCCGCCGCCGATTACTTGCAAGCCCTGAAGATCAGAGGAATCCTACAAAAAAAGATGGAAGAAGTGTTTGATTCCTTCGACGTGCTCGTGGCGGCTTCGCAACCCATTCCCGCGACACCATTGGATCTGAACCTGGAAACCGGGCTGAGCTTCGCGGACCCGTTGGGTGGCGTTGGCAATCTCTGCGGGCTTCCGGCGATTTCCGTTCCTTGCGGATTCACCGAAAAGAATCTACCCATCGGCCTGCAATTTGTCGGCAGGGCTGGAGATGATATCGCGGTCATCCAGGCAGCTCGAACTTTCCAGCAGCATACAGACTGGCATAAACGACATCCAAAGATTCGCTAGCGATTCGTGGAGGATTGCCAACGCGCGAAACTGCGTGAGTCGTCAGTCTAGGTTCAAGAGTTCGTGAACCGCTCGAAGAAGCGCCCAGCGGCTGAATGGCTTGGTCAAAAGCCGGATTGATTCGTTCCCTTGTACTGTTTCGGCGGCGGCACGCTCGCTATAGCCGGACATATACAAGACCCGAAGTCCGCCATGTTTCTGGCATAGAAGGCCGCCCAATTCCTGGCCGGTCATCCCCGGCATAACCATGTCAGTGACCAGAAGATCGATGGTGCCTGGATGCTTCTCCACAAGCTGGAGCGCTTCCTTACCGTCGCGCGCTTCGATCACTTTATAGCCTCCGGACTCAAGGAATTCGCGGGCCACTTCACGAACGTCTTGTTCGTCCTCGGTTAAAAGAATCGTTCCTGTCCCTCGCGGCGCTTCTGAAGTGGATTGCGTCGAGCCAATCTTTTCCACGGGCTGATCAACGCGCGGCAGATAAATCTTGAATGACGTGCCCTTGCCCAATTCGCTGTAAACCCAGATGAATCCACCGCTCTGCTTAACGACGCCATAGACCGTCGCTAGCCCCAACCCTGTTCCCTTCCCCTGTTCTTTGGTGGTAAAGAAGGGCTCAAAAATGTGCGCTTGGGTCTCCGCATCCATCCCGGTACCGGTATCAGATACCGCGAGGAGCACATAGCTTCCCTGGTGGATCGCTGGGTGAACGGCGCTGTATGCGCTGTCCAAATCCGCGTTGGAAGTCTCGATCATCAGGCGGCCACCTGCGGGCATGGCGTCGCGCGCGTTGACCGCGAGATTCATAATCACCTGTTCCATCTGGCTAGCATCGGCGCGGATGGCACCCAGGTCCTCTGCAGTGCGCATCACCAGTTCAATATCTTCTCCGATCAGGCGCGGCAACAACCGGCCCATGTCTTCAACAACCCCATTCAGATTCATGACGCGCGGCTGCAAGAGCTGCATGCGGCTGAACGCAAGAAGTTGCCTGGTGAGAGAAGAAGCACGGTCAGCGGCACGCTCGATCTGTTCGATCTTTCGCGCAATCTGGTTGGTGGGTGGAACAGCATTGAGGAGCAATTCCGTGTGGCCCTTGATCACCATCAGGAGATTATTGAAGTCGTGCGCTACGCCTCCAGCCAATCGACCGACGGCCTCCATCTTTTGGGCCTGGCGAAGCTGTTCTTCGAGAAGGTGCCGCTCCGTGATGTCCTGCGCGACGACCAGGCGGACGCGCCGTCCCGCGTAGTCCAGTTCATGAGCGATGACTTCAGCTTCCAGAAACTTTCCGTCTTTTTTGCGGTGCTTCCAATTACCGTGGTAACGTCCCTCCCCGCTCCAGTGCCGGAAATTGTCGAGGTCCTTGTCGTTTTCTTCCGCGCGAATGTCGAGGATGCCCATCTTCTCGAATTCATCATGAGAATACCCGTACTGGCGAACCGCGGCGTCGTTCACTTGCACAAACCGCAGCGTCTCGCGGTCCAGCACCCAGGTGGGTAACGGGCTGTAGCTGAACAGCAGCCGGAACATCTCTTCGTTTTTGCGCAGAGCATCTTCAGCGCGCCGCCGCTCAATCGCCAGCGCAATATGCCCGCCGACGGAGCTTACAAATTCCAGATCGCGCAAATCGTAGGCATGTTCGTTTTCATAGTGTTGGACGACAAGCACACCGATCGTGGCGGTGGGAGTCTTCAGCGGAACCCCAAGCCAGGCAGGCGAGGGAGCGCCGACCAGTTCGACCTCGCCCTGCGCGGCGAGGCGGTCGAATTCACGTTGCGGAATCAACATTCCCGCGCCGGTGCGGAAGACGAAAGCCGTGCAGCTTCGGCCTACCTTTTGCGGAGGCGGCGCTACGTCAACCTGGTCCGCGAAAAAGGGAAAGGTGAAGGTGTCCGTTTCGAGATCATGAAGCGCCACGAAGCAGTTTTCGGCATACAAAACTTTTTTCAGCGCGCGGTGGATGCCCGCTAGCAGTTCGTCCAGATTTGCTGTTTCGTTGAGGGCATGAACGACCTCGGAGATGACCTGGCGCTCGGCCTCCATGCGTTGCAGATCAGTGACATCCTGATAGCTGACGACAATTCCATCGACTGCTGGCAGGTTCGTATGATCGGTTGCGATGGCCTCGAACCAGCGCCAGCTTCCATCCTTACTTTGAAGGCGGCAGCGTCCGCCAAATGTTCCGCCGCCGCTCCCCGCCAGTTCGCGAAGACGGTCGCGAAAATTGGGGACGTCATTCGCGTGGAGCAAAGAAGTGATTGGTCTGCCGATCAGAGCTTCGGTGCGATGTCCAAGGACACGTGTAAAGCCTGGGCTCGCGAATTGAATGGAACCGTCAGGACTGAGAATCGCTACGAGCTCACGGACCGAGTCCAGGAGCGTGGAGAGTTGCTCCGGACCGGACACAGTGTTTTGTAAGGAAGAAACTCGATGTGCCATAAAGTCGCTGCTCGCGATACCTGCCGGCGCATCGAGCACCGCGGGCAGGGTGAGTCCTGCATCCTCCGCTGAACATAATCATCCTGCAACGAGCCTTAGAATCCGAGGGAAAGCCGATGCGCTAATGATATGAAACGTCGACTCGCGTGGCATCAGAAGTGTTGCCTTGTGACGCGAAACAATGACTGTCCCAATGGACAGGGGTGCCCTCCTAGGCAGGTGCCTTCGCTTGTCCAATGACGGTATTGGGGTCCATGGAGCGACGCGGGGCGAGGGTTTTGGCCGTCGGCGCGTGATTCTTCTAGTGCAAAAGAAAACCGGTGAGTGCTACCGTGACGCCCACGGCTCCAATGAGCATCCCGCCGAACCAGAACATCTTGCGCCTGGTGAGAAGCGTGATGGAACAGATTACCAGGCCGATTTCCAGCAAGGCTTCACCGCCATCAAAACGGTCCGCCTTTCGCCCGGCCAAGTCACGTTCCGCTTCCAGGTCCTTGGCCTCTTCGCTGATGTCTTCCTTGTCGCTCTGGTAATGCTCTACTTCTTTCATGTACTTCTCGCGAATCGCGGCGCCTTTTTCCTTATCCAGCGAAGCAACGGCATTCACTATGTCAGAAAACCCTTGGGCCTCGTGCAGCCGCACACTCTTGGCCTGATATTGTGACCATTTGTCAGCCGCCTGACTTTGGCGGAGCAGCTCTTCAGTGTGAGCACGATGCCCCAGCAAAGTCGCGGCAGCCACGAGAACTGCCATGATCGAGATCGTAATTGAGACCGGAAGCACCAACGGGTTCTCGCCTTTTTCGTCATGAACTTCGGGAAGTTCGATTCCTTCTCCCATGGCTCTATTCTCCCTCTCGATCAAGCTTCAGAATCGGAAGCCATTGCCTGCAGCGACTCGCGCGCAGCTGCTAGCGTGCGGTCCACGTCCGCCGCAGAGTGGACCGCGGAGATAAAGGTTGCTTCGAATTGCGACGGGGCCAGAAATATTCCCCGGTCGAGCATCTCCCGGAAGAATTTTGCATAACGCTTCGGGTCCGAACTCTTCGCGTCCGCGTAATTCCTCACCGGCTCCGGTGTGAAAAATATCGTCGAGAGCGAGCCAATGGCGTTGATCTGCGCGTCGATGCCGGCATCTTGCAATTCTGCGCGAAGGCCGAAGACCAGCCTCCGCGCCAATTGCACCATCTCGTCATACAGGTCTGGCCTAGTCAGTTGCTTGAGGGCCGCAATGCCCGCCCGCATGGCCAACGGGTTCCCCGCCAGAGTCCCTGCTTGATAGACGGGGCCGAGCGGCGCGACATGATTCATCAACTCTGCGCGTCCACCGTATGCCGCGACCGGAACTCCGCCACCGATGATTTTTCCCAGCGTCGTGAGGTCCGCTTCAATCCCGAGCAGGTCCTGAACGGAACCGTTGCGCAGCCGAAAGCCTGTAATCACCTCATCCACGATCAGCAAGGCGCCGTTTCGCCGTGTGATCTCGCGCAGGCCATTTAGGAATCCCGTCGCGGGCGGAACAACTCCCATGTTTGCCGCGATTGGCTCGACAATCACCGCGGCAATCTGACCCTTGTGTTTTGCAAAAGCGCGCTCGACGGCTTGCAGATCGTTGTATGGCACATTGAGCGTCAGCGCCGCGAGCGCCTGGGGCACGCCCGGACATTCCGCGATCCCTAGTGTCGCCAGGCCCGAGCCAGCTTGCGAGAGAAAGCTGTCGGCGTGCCCGTGGTAACAGCCTTCAAATTTCACAATAAAATCACGCTTCGTCACCCCGCGCGCAAGACGTACCGCGCTCATGGTCGCTTCCGTTCCGCTGGAAACGAAGCGAATCTTTTCGATAAACGGAATCGCGCAGGTGATCAGCGTCGCGAGTTCCACCTCCAGCTCCGTCGTCACACCAAAACTCGTGCCACGATGAGCTTGGTCCGCAATCGCCGCACTGATCGCAGGGTTCGCGTGTCCCAGAATCATCGCCCCCCAAGAACACACATAGTCCAGCAGCTCATTGCCGTCCGCGTCGTAGAGGTGTGCCCCGCTGCCGCGCTCAACAATCAACGGTTCGCCGCCCACCGAGCGGAAAGCCCTCACGGGACTGTTCACGCCGCCGACCAGCACTTTTTCCGCGCGGTCAAAAATCTCGCGTGAACGCTTGCGCTCGCGTTTCAACCGGGGTTCCGTTGCACTCATGCTTTTCTCGTCCGGAGGATCACGGCTTCAGCCATCGTGCAGCATCTTTGGCATGGTATGTCAGAATAATGTCAGCGCCGGCGCGCTGAATACCTGTCAGAATCTCCAGGACGACGCGCTTCTCATCCAACCATCCGTTTTGAGCCGCCGCTTTCACCATCGCATATTCGCCGCTCACATTATAAGCGCCGATGGGTACTTCAAAAGCATCGCGCACGCGGCGGATAATATCCAAATAAGGCATCGCGGGTTTCACCAGGACCATGTCCGCGCCTTCTTCCAAGTCCAGCTCCACTTCCTTCAAAGCCTCGCGCGCATTCGGGGGATCCATCTGGTAGCTGCGGCGGTCACCAAACTGTGGAGTGGACTGCGCCGCTTCCCGGAAGGGGCCATAGAATCCGGAAGAATACTTCGCGGCGTAAGAAAGAATCGCAATGTTTTCGAACTTGTGTTCGTCCAGCACTTCGCGGATCGCCCCGACGCGCCCATCCATCATGTCGGAAGGTGCGACGATGTCCGCACCGGCGCGCGCGTGAGAAAGCGCCTGCTGCGACAATACGGAAAGCGTAGGGTCGTTGGCAACTTCCCCATTTTCGATAACGCCGCAGTGTCCGTGGTCCGTGTACTCGCAGAGGCACACATCCGTGATGACGAGCAGTTTCAGTTTTGCGTTTCGAATCGCCTCAATTGCTCGCTGCACAACACCCTGAGCGCTGATCGAACTCGCCCCGCGCGGATCTTTCGATTCCGGCAGCCCGAACAGGATGATCCCCGGAATCCCCAGTGACTCTACTTCGCGCGCTTCTTCGACGATCTGATCGACGGACTGCTGGTGAATCCCGGGCATGGAGCTGACTTCCTGCCGTACTTTAGTTCCTGGACAGACGAACATGGGATAGATGAGCCCCGAAGCCGTGAGCCGCGTCTCCCGAACGAGGTCGCGCAGTGCTTCGCTGCGCCGTAATCTTCGCGGCCGATGTGTGGGGAAACTCATCCTCGTTTCACTCCCGCTGTTGACTGCCTGGTCGCGCTTGCAAAATGTTGTTCTAATACTTGAATAACTGACGCCGCTGTCGTGTCCGCCGCTACAACCATGCGTTCAACGCCTGCTTCGCGCAAAGCGTTGGCCGTCACCGGTCCAACCGCAGTGATCACAACTCTATCCTGGAGCTTCCGAAATTGCTCTCCGCCAGCTAATCGCGCGTAATGTTGGACAGCCGAAGGACTGAAGAAAAGAATCGCATCGGCCTCTCCCGCGGAAACTCGGCCCAAATTGAGCTTGTCAACGTCACTCGGCTGCAACGTCCGGTAGGCCACCACTTCGGTAACGTGCGCTCCGTGAGCCTTCAGTGCCGCCGGCAAATCCGGATTTGCACGATCGCTCCTCGGGAGGAGCACTGCCCGCCCTTGCAGCCGTTCTGCCAGCTCGTGCGCCAGGGCAACTCCATTGTGAATGTTTGACACGTACTCCACCGGCAGCCCCGCCTGTCGCACCGCTTCAGCACTGGCGGGACCCACTGTCGCGATCTGCAGCTTGCTTTCGCGTCGCTCTAGGGCCGCATTCAGCTGTTTGCTCCGTCCCACAACCGCCCTCACAGCTTGCCCGCTTGTAAAAATCAGCCAATCAAAATGCTCAACTTGTGCAATCGCTTCATCAAGCGGCGCGAAATCCTCCGGTTCGGCGAAGGCAACCAGCGGAAGCAATGCCGGAAGCGCCCCGAGGGCGGAAAGCTGTTTGGCAAGGACTTCGCTCTGCGCCGCGGCGCGCGTGATGACGATCCGCTTGTCTTTCAGCACGGATGTTAGAATCTCATCCACGCTGCCGGCTCACTTCTTCCAGGATGGACTGTGCCCCTGCTTCGGCCAGCAGCCGCGCCATGTGCTCTCCCAACTGAGCGGCCTGATCCAGCGGAGCAGACGCGCGCTGCTTCACGTACTGCACGCCATCCGCGGAACAAACGCATGCCTCCAGCACCAGTTCGCCGCGCTCGATGCGCGCCCACGCCCCCAACGGAACCTGGCACCCGCCTTGCAACGCGGACAGCAGCGCGCGCTCCGCAATGATCGCCGTCCGTGTTTCCGCATCATCCAGATGCGCCAAAATGTCCCCTGCCTCGGCATCTTTCAACCTGCACTCCACGGCGATCGCACCTTGCCCCACTGCCGGCATGCAAATCTCCGGCGAAAGGATCTCCGAAATGCGCTGGCTCAGACCGAGACGGTCCAGTCCCGCCTTGGACAGAACGATAGCCTCGTATTCCCCGCTTTCGACTTTTCGCAATCTCGTATCGACGTTTCCGCGCAGATCGCGAATATCAAGATCCGGCCGGAGATGCAGCAATTGCGCTTGCCGCCGCAAGCTACCGGTCCCGACGCGCGCACCTTGCCGCAGATTCGCGAGCGTCGATCCCACCAAGCAGTCCCGCACGTCATCGCGTCGGCACACTGCGGGAAACATCAGCCGCGAAGGAACGTCCGTCGGAACGTCTTTTACGCTGTGCACGGCCAGATCGATCGTTTCCTCCAGCAGCGCCTCTTCCAGCTCCTTGATAAAAATTCCTTTCCCGCCGATTTGCATCAGCGGAATATGCTGCAGCTTGTCGGCGGCCGTCTTGATGATTACGATCTCTGCTTCCACTCCCGCCGCCGCAAACAACCGTTTGCGAATAAATTCCGCCTGCCATTTCGCGAGCATGCTGCCGCGCGTGCCAATGCGCAGAATTCTCACGGCTTCTCCCGGTTCGAAAGAAACAGGTCACGCAAGGCTTCGACATTCTGAATCTTCCGACGCAGCTCTTTCTCGCCGCGCAGGCGCTGGGCCGGCTCCAGCAGCAGCTTTTCCAGCAACTCGTCCATCAGGACTTCCATCCGCGCCTGGTCCGCCTCGTTCAAGTGCTTCATGGACTCCATGCGTGCCCGGATGAATCCCGATCTTTCTTCGCGCAGTCTTGCGCGCAGTTCATCAACTAGGCTTACCAGCTCGACGCTCGCCTGCCAGGACAGAAATTTCCCCACATGCTCGTCCACAATATTCTCCGCCCGCGGAATTTCATTTTCCCGCGCTTGGCGGTTTTGCTGGACGATGTCGCTGAGATCGTCCATGTTGTACGCATAGACGTTGTAGAGCTTTGCGACACGGGCGTCGATATTCCGTGGCATGCCCAGATCCATCAGGAACAAAGCGCGATTCTCCCGCGCCGACATTGCCCGTTCGACCATTTCGCGGCGAAGAACCGGCTCTTCCGCCGCCACCGACGACACGACCACGTCCGGTGTCTGTAGCGCGGTGTCCCATTCACCCCAGCCGACGACTTTTCCACCGAACTGCCGTGCAAGTTCGTCTGCTCGGTCCTTCGACCGATTCATTACAAGCAGGTTTGCGATGCCCCGATCGTGGAGCTGCGAAACTACCTGCTCGCTGATAGCGCCAGCTCCCAGAACCAGTGCGGTACGCTCCTGTAGCTTGCCGAAGATGCGCTCCGCCAGCTTCACGCCCGCGGATGCGACCGACATCGGCCGCGTTCCCAAATCCGTTTCCGAGCGCACACGCTTCCCTACTTCCAGCGCGCCTTGAAATAGCCGATTCAACACCGGCCCGGTCGCGCCGTGCTCATGCGCGAAACGATACGCTTCCCGCACCTGGCCGAGAATTTCGGCTTCGCCCAGCAGCATGGAATCCAGCCCCGCCGAGACGCGGAACAGATGACGCACAGCTTCCCGATCGTAGTGGTGATAGAGCGATACGCCGAGGACATCCGGCCGCACTTCGTGAAACTCGCTTAAGAAGGAGGACAGCCCAGGCGCGCACTCGTGGGAAGATTCCGGCGGAACGCCATAAACTTCGCTGCGGTTGCAGGTCGAGAGCACCAGAGTCTCTTCCAAAATCCCGCGCGACCGCAGCTCATCCGCCGCTCGCCGCGCCTGTTCCGCGGTAAAAGACACCCTCTCCCGCACCTCCACAGGCGCCGTCCGGTGATTCAATCCGACGAGAACGATTTCCATGCGGCGGTGCTATCGCTCCTAAAAGTAGCGGTGACTATGCGACAAGTACAAATTTACGACCGTGAAACTCAAAACGACCACGGCAAAATTGAAAACGCAAAGCTTCGAAGCCCGCGAGCCACGCCAAGCCGCAGTACGGGCCACTCCGAAATAAAGCACGTAAAGCAGCAACACCAGCAGAGTAACGATATATTTCGGATCGTAGAACCAGTATTGGCCCGTTAGCCGGTCCACCGAAATGAACCCCAACGCCGTCCCAATCGTAATCGCAACCAGGCCCACCAGCACACTCGACCGGCTCATCCGCTCCAGTAACTCGAGCGGCGGCAGCCGCCACACCATATTGCCTAGCTCGTGGCGACGCAGCAGCCGCTCCTCACCCAGGAAGATAATGCTGAGTACAAACGACAGAGCAAACGCGGCATAGGCAAGGATGCTCAGCGTGACATGAAAGGCAAAAACCGCGCCATGCAAGGCTGGCGGCGGAAGGCGGTCCGCCGGAGCAAGGTGCGCCGCCAGAAAAAACACCAGGATGAAGGGCAGTACGAACGCCCCCACAGATCGCTGCCGGTGATATAACTCCAGCCCTAGATAAGTCACCGCCAAGAGCCACCCGAACAGCGACATCGAGCCGTAGAGATCGTGGTATGGAACCGTATGTAAGCCGCGAGATCTCTCCAACAGCGCAAAATAATGAGCCACCAAGCCCATACCGAGCAGCAACGTCCCAAGCCTGCCAGTCAACTCCCTGCCGGTACTCAAAAAGCGAATATACAGACAGAGACTCAGCAGGTACGCGAGAACCGTCAATAATAGAGCCACATGATTCATCGTCTTTTAGCGCGAGGCAAGGTCCCTGCCCGTTTGTACAGCATCATAAATCATAGTGATCCTGCTCCGAGTATAGCCCACACTTGCGGGTACACGCACAATGCCGTGCCCTTTCATCTGTGCGTTTCAGCAAGGTGGGCCGGGATTTGCTATTGTTAGTATCTCTGGCGGGACATGAGCGAACCGAAGGTGTCCATAAATCGAAAAGAGTTGTTTCTTAGCGCCTGCCGTGGCGAGAGGACGTCGCGTCTCCCGGTATGGATAATGCGCCAGGCCGGCCGCTATCTGCCTGAGTATCGCGAAATCCGTTCGAACCACGCCTTCCTTGAGGTCTGCAAAACTCCGGACCTAGCCGTGGAAGTCTCCCTTCAACCCTTTCGCCGCCTCGGCGTCGACGCCGTAATCGTATTCTCAGACATCCTTATTCCCGCAGAAGCAATGGGCTTGCACCTGGAACTCGGCGATGCCGGTCCCAATTTGCCGAATCCCGTGCGCTCCAAAGCCGATGTGGACAGGCTGAAAAATTTCGATCCCGAGACCGAGACCGGTTTCCTTCCCGAAGCCATCCGCCGTATCGTGAAATTCGTCGGACCCGAAGTTCCCGTGCTGGGTTTTGCAGCCGCGCCGTGGACGCTGGCGTGCTACATGGTGGAAGGCAAGACCAAAGAAGGCTTCGCAAATGTAAAAAGCTTCCTCTACCACGAGCCGAAGACCTTTCGTGACTTGTTGCACCGCATTGCGGAAGCAACGATTCCCTACCTCAAGGCGCAGATCGCCGCCGGTGCTGCCGCTGTCCAATTATTTGATACCTGGTGCGGCGAACTCGATCTCGATGACTACAACCGGTTTGCGCTCCCGGCCGTTCAAGAAGTGATTTCAGGCCTTGGCAACCGCGTGCCTGTCATTTACTACACGAAAGCTTCGCATCATCTTCTGCCCGCCGTAGCACACTCCGGCGCAAACGTCTTGAGCGTGGATTGGCGCGTGGACCTGGCGGAAGTTCGAAAATCGTTGGGTTCGAGAATCGCTCTGCAAGGAAATGCAGACCCAGCCGTCCTTCTCGGCCCGCAAGAAAAGATTCGAGCGGTGGCACAAGATACCGCCGGCGCCCTCGGCGGCCAAGGGCACATTCTCAATCTGGGCCATGGGATTTTGCAGAATACGCCTGTCGAAAACGCTAAACTCTTCATTGATACTTGCCAGCAAGCTCTGTTTGAAGATGTCAGAACGGCAGCGCAGGAGCGGTAAAACAAATTTGCCATGACAGTTACGCCTCCAAGCCTGCGGCGAATGCGCGAAGAGCTCCGCGTCGGCGAGCAATTCCTTGCCAAGTACAATCGTCCCGGTCCGCGCTACACAAGTTATCCGACGGCGCCCGTTTGGAATGATGCTTTCGGCCCCGATGACCTCGAAAAGGTGCACGAAGAGGCCGAACGCGCTAAAACGCCTGTCTCCCTTTACATGCACATCCCGTTCTGCGAAAGCCTCTGCTTGTTCTGCGCTTGTAACGTCATCATCGAGAAGGACAAAAACGTTGCGCCGCCTTATCTGGGAATCCTCAAGCGCGAAACGGAACGCATCAGCCGGAGCGTCTCAAAAGATCGCCCCGTCGTGCAGGTCCATTGGGGTGGCGGCACGCCGACGTATTTGACGCCACATCAGATCGAAGACCTCTTCGGCTTCACCCGAGAACAGTTTCATTTTGCGCCCGACGCCGAGATCGGCATTGAAATCGACCCGCGCGTCACCTCCCGCGAACATCTTGAAACCCTACGCAAGCTCGGCTTCAACCGCCTCAGCATGGGTATTCAGGATTTTCACGCCGATGTGCAAAGGGCCATTCATCGTATTCAGCCGTTCGAAATGACGCGCGACCTGCTGTTCGCCGCTCGCGAACTGGGCTTCGACAGCATCAATGTCGACCTTATCTACGGTCTGCCTTATCAGACGCCGGACCGCTTCGCGCACACCGTGGACCAGATCCTCGAGCTCACTCCCGATCGCGTCGCCCTGTTCAGCTATGCGCACGTGCCCTGGCTGAAAAAGCAACAGGGCTCCTTCGCCGCGCACCTTCCCGAAGGCATGGAGAAATTCGAGATTTTTCGCACTGGCTTGGTCAAATTCCTCGAAGCCGGCTACCTGTACATCGGGATGGATCACTTCGCCAAGCCCGGCGACGAGCTCGCCGTCTCGCAGCAGAACCGCACGCTGCACCGTAACTTTCAGGGCTACACAACCAAAGCCGGGGCCGACCTCTACGGCATGGGCATCACCGCCATCAGCGGCTTCCAGGGCGCTTATGCGCAGAATCATCGCGACATCCCTTCCTGGCAGAAAGCTGTCAACGAGCGTGGGATTGCCACCATGCGCGGCTATCACCTTTCGAAAGAAGACCGCTTGCGCCGCGCCGTCATCAACCGCCTGCTTTGTCATACCGTCGTCATTAAGGAAGAAATCTCCCGCGACTTCGGTATCGACTTCGACGAGTATTTCTCCGAAGAACTCCGCCGCCTGGAACCCTTCCGTCAGGACGATCTCGTGCTTCTCGATCGCGGCGAGATCCGTGCCACCTGGCTGGGCCGCATCTTCATCCGCAATCTGGCCATGATTTTCGATCCCTATCTCGAAAAACAGCTGTTGATCAGCAGCAAACCGCTCTTTTCCAAAACTCTCTGATCGCGCGAGGATGCTCACACCCCTGTGACCCGTCACGTCCCAGCACTGGTGTTCGGCGGTGGAATCTCCGGTCTAGTCTGCGCTTACACCCTCCGCAAAGCTGGCATTGACGCGGAACTCATCGAAGCCTCTCCCCGTCCAGGCGGCGTCATTCAATCCTTCACCCGCGACGGTTTCCTCCTCGAGCTCGGGCCCCAAAGTTTCAGCGGTACCGCAGCACTGCGCCAGCTCTGCAACGAACTCGGCATTTCAGATCAAGTAGTACAGGCTCCTTCTCGCGCCCCGCGCTACGTCTTGGTCGCTGGCCGCCTTCAAACAGTGCCGTTGACTCCACCCGCCTTCTTCACGAGTGGACTAATCGGCGGCGCGACCAAATGGGCCCTGCTGCGCGACATTTTCGGCAAGACCATGCCGCCAGAGCCGGACGAATCCGTCGCTAACTTCGTCCGAAGAAAAGTTTCCGCGCAACTCCTCGACCGTCTGGTCGGTCCCTTCGTCTCCGGCGTATACGCTGGCGACCCCGAGCGTCTGAGTGTTCGCAGTGCGTTCCCTCAGCTCTACGAGGCGGAAAAAACGGCCGGCAGCGTCGTCCGTGGAATGACGCGTCTCGTCAAATCCAGGAAAGACCCTCGCGAGAACCCGACACTCCAAACGTTTCGCGACGGCAACGAGACTCTTGTCAGCGCCCTATCGAGCAAAATCGGCCCGGCAATGCGCACCAAAGCGCGTGCTATTGGCATATCCCGACGAGAGGATGGGGCTTTCGATGTGCGTTTGGATAGCGAGGGAGATTCAGGGCCTTTTTCCGCTAGCGCTCTCGTTTTTGCTACCCCTACCGATGTCACGGGAAATCTCCTTGGCCAACTGCATGCCGCGTTCGAACCGCTCTTGGCCACAGTGGAATACGCATCCATCGCCGTCGTCTCGCTAGGCTATCGCAAGAGCGACATTGGACATGCTCTAGACGGATTTGGCTTCCTCGTACCGCGATCGGCGGGACTCCGCGTTCTTGGCACCGTCTGGAACTCTTCCCTTTTCCCGGGCCGCGCCCCGCAAGGACACGCGCTGCTCACCAGTTTTGTGGGCGGAGCAACGGACCCGGCCGCCGCGAACCTCAAAGCCGGAGAACTGTCAAACCTTGTCCATCGCGAAATTTCTCCTCTGCTTTCCATCAAGAGCGAGCCCATTTTTTCGAATGTCCAGATTTGGCCACGCGCTCTTCCGCAGTACAATCTGGGCCACGCTGACCGGCTGACTGCAGTCGCAAAACTTCTGCGGAGTTTCCCAGGTATTTGGCTGGCCGGCAGCTACTTGCGCGGGCCCGCCGTCGGCTCCTGCGTCGAACAAGCGATCACAGTAGCCGAGGAAGTGCGCCAAGGGCTGAACTCATGAGAGCACTCAGCCTTCATCCAGTTCTAGACCTTTGCCGTATATTGTTGCAGGAGGCGAAGAACCTTAGCCCCTTGTTCCTCGCGGCTTTCATGCCCACGACCAACTCCGAAGTGTCGCCTGACGCGACGCTCGTGAGCCGGCTTATTCAAAAGGATGTGAGCGCCTTCGAGCAGCTCTATGACCGCCACTCCCGCGCCATCTACGGACTCGTTCTTCGCATTTTGCAGCAAGCAGGAATGGCCGAAGAAGTCGTACAAGACATCTTCCTGCAACTCTGGCGGAATGCCGCGCAGTACGATTCCTCGCGCGGCTCGTTTGTCCCCTGGCTCTTCACTCTCGCACGCAATCGCGCGTTGGACACGCTCCGCCTGAAGAGTGAACGCCAGCGCCGCCACGAGGACCAGGTGGACGAGCTCCCACCGGTCGCCGCTGCGCCGGAGTATGAGAAGGTGCTCGACGAAAAGCGCCGCGCTATAAAAGTCCGGGCCTTGATGAGTTCTCTCAATCCGCAGCAGAAGAGAGCCATCGAGCTGGCCTACTTTGAAGGCCTGAGCCACTCTGAAATTGCCGCTGCTCTCAAGGAACCGCTTGGCACGGTAAAAAGTTGGATCCGCAACGGTTTGCTACGCTTGAAGGAAGAATTGCAGGCTGCATCGTGAAAAACTGCGACCAATTCCGCGACATGTTTGAAGCCTACGCGCTCGGTGCGCTCGACGCCCCGGAACGCGCCGCCCTCGAGGCTCATCTAACCACCGGCTGCCCGGAGTGCTCCAAATCCGTCGACGAAGCCCGCTGGCTTGTCAGCCAGCTCCACTACCTCGCGCCCGAGGCTACTCCATCAGACATGCTCAAGGGCCGCCTCATGCAAACCATCCGCGAGGAAGCGCGGTCCGCCCCACGCTTCGTGCCGCCGAAGAGCAACATTCCCTTCTGGATGTGGGCGGGCGTTGCCGCTCTCTTCCTCGCCACCATCTATTCCGCTTGGAATGCCCAAAGATTGACGCGAGAGATCCAGCGTGCCGACCAGATCGCCGCGGCTATCCTCCAGCACCGTCACGAACTCGAAACTCAACTGGAAGATGCCAAGCGTGAAGCCGCCATCCTAGTTGATCCCGCGTCCGTCAAAATCGCGCTCGCTTCGCCGGATCCCCAGGCTCCTCCGCTCGAAGCTATCTGGCATTCGAACCTTGGCATCGTGCTATCTGGGCAAAAAGTTCCCGCCCCCGCCCGAGATCGTGTTCTGCAATTGTGGCTCATACCGAAAACGCCGGGCGGCAAACCGATCCCGTCTCTCACCCTGCGCCCCGACGCCGACGGAAAATTCGTCCTGCTCGTTTCGAATCCGCCTGAGCTCATGGCCGCAACAAAAGCCCTGGCGATCACCGAAGAACCGCCTGGTGGCAGCCTCGCGCCGACTACCCCACTCCTCTGGGTCGGCGGCGTCAGCTAATATTTTATTTGCCGCTGTGCGAATCCGTGCCGTATCTCAGCGCCAATCTTGTCTTGCGCCGCTTGGCCGCCTCGCGAAACCGGTGTCTCTCCCCTGCGGTCTTCAGAATCAGCGGGGGAACGAGTTTCGGTTTCCGCGTATGCTCGTCAATCGCCACAAACGTCACGTACGCCGTAGTCGTATGCTTCCGTTCCCCAGTCATCGCATTCTCCGAAAAAACTTCCACGCCCACTTCCATAGACGTGTGAAAGACGCGATTCACCTGCGATTTCAAATTCACAATCTCGCCCAGATTCACTGGATTCCGGAAATCGATGTAATCCACCGAAGCCGTCACCACATAGCAATTCGAATGCCGGTGCGCCGCCAAGGCCCCCGCCATGTCCACAAGGTGCATGACCTGCCCGCCAAGCAATTTCCCTAGCGGATTCGTCTGTGCCGGCAAAACAATTTCCGTCATCTCAGAACGCGAAGCGCTCACCGGCTTTCCCGGCATCCCCGCCCTCGTCCCTACCCTGCCTCCGTTTTTCCTCTTCATTCGCACCCCGAGCTCCCGCGCGATTTTGGACCCCGCCCGCGCTACCCGTATAATACGAGACGCCCATGACGGAACAAAAGAAAACCCGCCGCCAAATGCTCGAAGAGTTCGTGGCCAAGAAGCCCGACGACGCGTTCTCCCGCTACGGCCTCGCCATGGAGTGCATGAACAGCGGCGATCCCGCCGCAGCCGACACGCATTTTCGCGCACTTCTGGCCAGCACCCCCGAATACATCCCCGCCTATCTGATGTACGGCCAGTTGCTCGTCCGCGAGTCCCGATCTTCGGCAGCGAAACAGGTTCTCTCCAACGGCATTGCCGCCGCCACAAAAAAAGGCGACCAGCACGCCAGCTCCGAGATGGAAGCCCTGCTCAACGAGCTCTCCTGATTACTCCTTGTCATTCGAACTTTGCGGCTGTTAATCGTCGAGTGTCGGCAGGGTCTTCAAAACTTCGCGGGCTATCGGCCTGTCCACGGCCACATCGTCCTTGCGAATTTTTCCGTCGCGGAACACCAGCACGCGTTTGGCGAATTGCGCGATGTCGAGCTCGTGCGTGACCAGCACGATAGTTAATCCTTTGTCGTTCAAGTTCTGCAGGATTTCCATGATCTCGACGGACGTGCGGCTATCGAGATTCCCCGTGGGCTCGTCGGCCAGCAGGATTGAAGGACGGTTGACCAGCGCCCGCGCCACTGCAACTCGTTGCTGCTGCCCTCCGGACATCTGCGATGGAAAGTGATGGGCCCTGTCGGCAAGACCAACCATCGCCAGCGCTTCGGCCGCGCGTTTCTGGCGCTCAACCTTATCAATCTTTGCATACAACGTAGGGAGTTCCGTGTTTTCAAGCGCCGTAGTACGCGCCAGCAAATTAAAGCCCTGAAAAACAAATCCGATCTTCTGGTTCCGGATCAGCGCAAGCGCCCTTTTGTCGTGCTGCGAAACATCCATGCCTTCGAGCAGGTACCGTCCGGAACTCGGCCGGTCCAGGCACCCCAGCATATTCATGAACGTTGATTTGCCGCTCCCGCTTGCCCCCATGATGGCCACGAACTCGCCACGCCCGACTGCAACACTGACGCCCCGCAGCGCGTGCACTCGCGTCTCGCCGAGATCGTAGTACTTATGAACCTCTTCCACCCGTATGACTGCACTCGCCGCCGGCGCGGCTATCCGCTCTTCGACTTGGTTGGCAGGTAACATGGACTCTGCAGGATCGCCTCGAAAATGCTGCTTCTCAGCGCCGTAATGTGCCGGGAGCCTGCGATTTTGCCGTCACGGAACGGATAATCAATTCGTCCCCTTCCTTCAATTCCCCTTTGAGGACTGCCGTCACTTGCGTGTACGCGTGGTCTGTTATTCCCAGCGAAATCTTCACCGGCTCCATCGAGTTATCCGCGCGCAGCTTCCACACCACCGCATTCTCCGCTCGCGGCGCCCGCGGGAGGTTTTGACTTTCTCCACCGGCCTGCGAGCCACGTCCCGTGGCCGCAGGATCATCACCCAGCTGTTGTTTCTCGCCTCCATCGATCCCATATTGCTTATAGATGGCGAGAATCTCCTCGGGCCCCATCGGCGGCTTATATCGAAGCGCTGTGTTCGGCACTTTCAAGACGTTTTGCACGGTATCCACAGGAATGGTCACGTACGCCGTCATTCCAGGGAACAGCTTCAACTCCGGATTTGCGAATTCGATTATCGTGTCGTAGGTGACCACGCTCTGTACCGTCGTGGGGTTCATCCGAACCTGGCTCACAACCCCGTGAAACGTGTCCTTCGGAAAAGCATCCACTTTAAACGTCACAGGCTTCCCCGGTCTGATATTTCCTACGTCAGACTCATCCGTCTTGGTGTACACCAGCATCTTTGTCAGGTCTTGCGCGATCGTAAAAATTGTCGGCGCTTGCAGCGACGCGGCTACCGTCTGTCCCACATCCACATTGCGCGCCACCACCGTGCCATCGATGGGAGACCGAATCACCGTGTAATTGAGGTTTGTCTGCGCTACCGTCAGCGCCGCGGCCTTCTGGCTGACTTGCGCTTCCGCCTGTGTAACATTCGCGACCGCCGCCCCCACCGCCGCATTCGCTGAATCATAGTTTGCTTTAGCGAGATCCAGTTGCTGCTGGCTCATGATCTTCTCAGTCGTGAGCTGCGCGGCGCGATCGAAATCGGCTTTGGTCTGCTGCGAAGCGGCATTTGCCTTTTCCAGATTTGCTTTTGCGGCGACCAGGTTAGCTTTGGCATTGTCCACGTCCGCGGCGGCCTGTAGCAGCGCTCCCTGGAAAAGTGCGGGGTCGATTAGCGCGACGATGTCGCCCTTATGAACGCGGGAATTGAAATCTACATTCAGCTTCGCGATCGTGCCTGAAACCTGCGATCCAACCTGGACTGTAATCACCGCATTGATCGTCCCGGTGGCGTCCACCACATCGTGGACATCACCCCTCTCAACCTTCGCCGTAAAGTGTTGCGCCTGCGCGCTGCGATTCAGCCCGAAGGCCGCGAATATCAGAGCCAGCGCCACAACGCCAGTAAGGATGAGCCACTTGCTCTTCGATTTCATGTTCTTTGCAGACCGTCAATTTCCGCGCGTTCATTCATAGCGCAGTGCTTCGATGGGATCGAGCAGTGACGCCTTTCGCGCCGGGTAATATCCAAAGAACACGCCCACTGCCACCGAAAAAATGGCAGCGATCACTACCGATTCCAGCGACATCTGGATCGGCCAATGCAACGTTTGCCCGACAAGATAAGATCCAATCACGCCGAAGAGTACGCCCGCAGCCCCTCCCACCAGGCTGAGCATGATCGACTCTCCCAGGAACTGCAGTTGGATCGCCTCCTCCGTCGCGCCTACGGCCACTCGAACACCAATCTCGCGAGTCCGCTCGGTCACTGAAACCAGCATCACATTCATAATCCCAATCCCTCCCACCAGCAGGGAGATCGAAGCAATGGCAATCAACAGAATCGTCAATGTCCGACTGGCATCCAGCTGCGCCTGAATAATGTCCTCCGGATTCCGAATGTTAAAGTCATCCTCTTCTTCCGGCCGCAGATGATGGCGATCCCGCAGCACGGCCGTCGCTTCCTGGCCGGCCACTTTGACAGCATCTGCCGATACCGCCGAGCACAGGATGTCGTCGAGCCAGGTGATCCCTTTGAGTTTCTTCTGAGCCGTGGTGTAAGGGATGATGATCGTATCATCCTGGTCTTGCCCGGAAAGGGATTGCCCCTTGGGATGAAGTGTGGCCACGACCTTGCATGGAAGGTTGGTGACCCGCATCACTTTCCCGATCGGATCTTCCATGCCAAAAAGCTGGTCACGCACGGTCCGCCCGATGACACAGACGTCAGCCGCTCGATCCACATCGTCCTGCGAAAATACCGCCCCCTGGTCGATAAACCACCGTTTGATCTCGAAGTATTCCGGCGAAACGCCACGGTAGGAAGTGTGCCAGTTCTGGTTGCCATAAATGACCTGCACCGGATCATCCACATTGGGCGACACGCTCTTGATCAATGAAATCTGATTCTTGATGGCTACCGCATCAGCCACCGTCAACGTCGTGGTGTCATGCGTCCCGGTCCGGACACCATTCAGCGCCCGCCCTCCGGCCTCGATCCATACAAAATTATCACCAAGATTGTTCAGTTGCTGCTCGACCCGAGCCTGCCCCGCCTTGCCAATGGCCACAACACAGATAACCGCCGCTATCCCGATGGTGATGCCAAGGACCGTCAGGATGCTGCGCATTTTGTTTCTCAACAGCGCCACGAGGGCAGATTGAAATAGTGCCGCGTAATTCACAAATGCCTCTCCCGACGTGAGTTTGACGTCGGGCTCAATTCTTCATCCCCAAATGCAGTGACTTCTGCCGCTGCAGACTCTGGCTGATCACGGCCGGTTCCCGGCCCCAGCCTGCCTCTGATTCTCGCTATTCCATGATAAATGGAAGATAAATTTCCGTAACGTCAGCAGCTGCATCTTCCCATGAAGCAGGTTTCATCACCAGCCGTCCTGCTCTCTGCTATGATTTGATCTGGGACCATGAGGCCTGAACGTATTTCGCTTTTCCCCCTAAACGTCGTTCTTCTTCCCGGCGCGGAACTCCCCCTGCATATTTTCGAGCCGCGTTATCGCCAGATGGTAAAAGCGTGCATCAAGCAGAAGACTGAATTCGGTCTGCTCCTGTCTCTGCCCAACGGCCTCGTACATGTCGGCTGTACCGCTGAAATTCTCGACATTGTGAATAGCTATGACGATGGCCGTATGGACATTCTCATCGTCGGCCGCGCCCCGTTTCGTATTTTGGAGATTTTTCCGGAAAATCCGCTCGCCGAAGGCCGCGTGGATTATCTCGAGGATCGCGAAGTTCCCTCCAATCCGCGCGTCCAACGCGAACTGGTGGAACTCTACGAGGCTTGCCACACGCTCATCTACGACGATTATCCCAAGAATCTTCAGGATTCCCCGCCCGACGAGCTCTCCTATCTCGTTGCCGGAACGCTGCCCATGGACCTCTTGTGGAAGCAACAAATCCTGGAGCTTCGCTCCGAACCCGACCGTCAGGAGCGCCTCGTCACGTACCTTCGCGGTTGGGCGCCGCATCTGCAGAAGAAAGAAGCCATGCGCCAGCGCGCCGGCGGTAACGGACACGGTTTGAATTAGCTTGGTATTTTGTGGTCTCCGGGCGAGTCGGGGACTGCGGATTGGCACACAAATAATGGCAAGTATTTCAACGCAATCTTCCGGACATTCGAAGCCGCGCACTCTCGGCGAGCTAAAACGCATCCCTGATTTTGATCCCCGCGGCGCCTCGCGCTCCGTGAAGGACGAGCTTCGCCGCAATCTCCTGCGCGCCATCGAAAAGGGCGAGATGCTTTTTCCCGGCGTCCATGGCTACGAGGACAGCGTAGTTCCGCAAATCGTCAACGCCCTGCTTTCGCGCCACAATTTCATTCTCCTTGGGCTGCGCGGCCAGGCCAAAAGCCGCATCCTCCGCGGCCTCATCAACCTCCTCGACACCGAAATGCCAGTCGTCGCCGGCTGCGAAATCAACGACGATCCCCTGAATCCCATCTGCCGCGCCTGCCGCGAAAAAATCGTTGCCGAAGGCGACAACACTCCCATTGCCTGGATGCCCCGCGAAAATCGTTTCGTCGAAAAGCTCGCTACGCCCGATGTGACCATGGCCGACATCATCGGTGATGTCGATCCCATTCGCGCTGCACGCGGCGGCCGCGATCTCTCCGACGAACTCACCATTCACTACGGCTTGCTCCCACGCGCCAATCGCGGCATCTTCGCCATCAACGAACTTCCCGACCTCGCCGGAAAAATTCAAGTCGGCCTCTTCAATATCATGCAGGAGGGCGACATCCAGATTAAGGGCTATCCCCTGCGCCTGCCCCTTGATGTCCTCCTCGTATTCACCGCCAATCCCGAAGACTACACCGCCCGCGGAAAAATTATCACTCCGCTCAAAGACCGCATCGGCGCCGAGATTCGCACTCACTACCCCGCCACCGTCGAAGAAGGCATGACCATCACCGCCCAGGAAGCCTGGGTCGGCCGCGATTCCGGAAGAAAAATTGAAGTCCCGCAATATCTTCGCCAGGTCGTCGAGGAGATCGCCTTCCAGGCCCGCGAAGACAAACGCGTCGACCGCCGCTCCGGCGTCAGCCAGCGTCTCCCTATCACCACGCTCGAAAGCCTCGTCAGCAGCGCCGAGCAGCGCGCCACTCGCACTGGCGAAAAATCCGTCGTCGCCCGCGTCGCCGATGTCTACGCCGCTCTTCCCGCCATCACCGGAAAAATGGAGCTCGAATACGAAGGCGAGTTGAAAGGCGCCGACACCATCGCCCGCGAGCTCATTCGAACCGCCGTCGGCTGCGTCTTCAGCAAAACTTTTGCCGAAGCCAACTTTCAGCCTGTAACCCAATGGTTCGAATTGGGCGGCGAACTGAAGCTCCCGGAATTGGCCACCACCATCGAGCGATACCAGCAGCTCTCGAAAATTCAAGGCCTCATGGACCACATTGGCAAACTCGGCGTGCACGATCGCAAAGACCCCGGCCCCGCCGCTGCCGCCGCTGAAATGATTCTTGAAGGCTTGTGGGCCCACCGCCGTATCGGCCGCAGCGAAGAACGCGGGTATTATGCCGATAAACCCAAGCAACCCGAACCGCGCGAAACCCAGAACCGCGGCCCGCGCCGCCAATTCAACTAATGCATACCGCCGCGCATTCCGCAGAGCTGTTTGTAGGGGCGCAGCACCGCTGCGCCCGTGCTTGGCACGATCTAAGCGCCGCTGTCATCCAGGCTGTCGGGGCGAACCCATGAAATTTATCAAGTATGCCAAATACACCGGCGAACCCGCCGACGCCGTCGACCTCGAAGAACTGATCAAGCGCATGGGCGATTTCTTCCTGCAAAGCGGCTTCGAATCCCAATACTACGGCGTCTCCCAAATGGATCAGGAGCGCTCCATGGATGCCCTCCGCGAAGCCATCCTCCGCGCTCTCCAGGCGGGTGATCTCCTCCCCGAAGATGCCATGTCCGAGGAGCTCCGCAAAATGCTCCAGGAACCCAACGCGCTGAACAGCCAGACCGTCAAGGACCTCCTCGACAAACTGATGGAGCGCATGGCCAACGAAGGCTTTATCAATCCTCAGCAGCTTCCGCAAGTCACCCCGCCCCCGCAAACCTCCGCGCGCGGCCAGCTCGGCAATCCGCAAGAGCGCCAGCAAGAAGCCCGCTTCGAAATCACCGACAAGACCATCGATTTTCTAGGATTCAAAACTCTGCAGGACCTTCTCGGCTCCCTCGGCCGCAGCAGCTTTGGCCGCCACGACACTCGCGACCTCTCCACCGGCGTCGAATCCGGTGGCGTCTCTCGCCGCTACGAATTCGGCGATACTCTCAACATGGACATCAGCGCCACCCTCTTCAACGCCGTCCGCCGCGAAGGCGCCAAAGTCCCGATCGAGATGAACTACTCCGATCTCATGGTCCACCAGTGCGAATACCACAGCTCCTGCGCCACTGTCGTTCTTCTCGATTGCAGCCACAGCATGATTCTTTACGGTGAAGACCGCTTCACACCCGCCAAGCGCGTCGCCATGGCGCTTTCCCATCTCATTCGAACGCAATATCCCGGCGACACACTCAGCCTCGTCCTCTTCCACGACTCCGCCGAAGAAGTCCCCCTCAGCGAACTCGCCCGCGTGCAGGTCGGCCCCTATTACACCAACACCCGCGAAGGCCTCCGCATGGCCCAACGCATCCTTCTCCGCCAGAAAAAAGACATGCGCCAGATCATCATGATCACCGACGGAAAGCCCTCCGCCCTCACTCTCGAAGACGGCCGCATCTACAAAAACGCCTTCGGCCTCGACCCCTTCGTCGTCGGCCAAACCCTCGAAGAAGTCAACAAATGCAAGCGCGCCGGCATCATGATCAACACCTTCATGCTTGCCAGCGACTACTCCCTCGTCCATTTCGTCCAGAAAATCACCGAAATGTGCCGCGGCAAAGCCTACTTCACCACTCCCTACACCCTAGGCCAGTACCTTCTAATGGATTACATGCAGCGCAAAACCAAACAAATCCACTAACTTTGGAGTGCGGGAGCGTGGCTCCCGCTTTTCCGCCAGCTGAGCTTATAAGCCTTTACCGCACTTGTAGGGCCGCAGCATTGCTGCGCCGTCCGTTCCCATCGCCACCTGCACCGCCTTCTTCCCCACCCAATAAACCTGTTACCATTTCTTTCTCATGCCTCTTCAGCGTTGTGCCACATGCGGCAGGGAATTCGATAGCAACTTTTCCGCCGATCCCGCTTCTCCCAACTGCCCCGCCTGCGATCAACAACGGCTTCGCACCGCATTCACACAACAGCGCGCCACCATCTCAGCTGCATCTTTCCCCGCAACCATTGGCCTGATCGCCGCTTGCGTCCTCTTCTACGTCGCTATGGTCCTGAGCGGAGTTTCCGCCTTCTTGCCCACTCCTGACGAAGCCATCAAGTTCGGTGCCGATTTCGGCCCACTCACGCTCAACGGCCAGTGGTGGCGCCTCGCCACCAGCATGTTCGTCCATTTCGGCCTCATCCACATCGCCCTGAACATGTGGTGCCTCTGGAATCTTGGCCGCGCCGCTGAGCAACTCCTCGGCCGCTACTCCTACCTCCTCGCCTACTTCGCCACCGGCATCTTTGGCAGCATTGCTAGCGTTTATTGGCATCCGCAGGCTGCCGGAGCCGGCGCGTCCGGGGCCATCTTCGGCCTCGCCGGCGCGCTCGTCTCCTTCGTCTACTTGAAGAAAACTCCCGCGCATCTTCAGATCAACAGCAGATTGCTCGGCAGCCTCGGAACTTTCATCGCCTACAATTTAGTTTTCGGTGCTGCCATCCCCGGCATCAGCAACGCCGCCCACATTGGCGGCCTGGTCATGGGCCTCGCTGTCGGCGCCCTCCTTCCGAATGCCTCGGCCCCCGAAACCGAGCGCCGCAGTCGACTCACCCTTGCCACTCTTCTCATCGCCATCGTCCTATCCAGTTCCGCCTACGCCGCGAAGCTCCTCCGCGCCGGCCCCGACGTCCGCGGACTCGCCTCCATACAGCAACTCGTCAAGTCCGGCAAAACCGAGGAAGCCCTCGAACAATTGGAACAACTCACCGCGCGCGAGCCAGAGCTCGCTCCCGCACAGGCCTTGCTCGCCTCAATGTATTTTGGGAAAAGCCGCTATTCTGACGGTGTCGCGGCGTTGCAAAAAGCTTACGAGGCGGAGCCAACAAACCCCTCGTATCAACAACAACTCGGCGGCGCCTATCTCAACCTGGGTGAATACGATCAAGCCATCGCGTTTTTCCAAAAATTAATCGCGCAAAATCCAAAAGATGCTCACCCCTATCTCGGCCTGGGTCTCGCTTATATTGGAAAAAAACAATACGACCCAGCCATCGCCGCTTTCCGCCAGTCCGCTACTCTCGATCCCAAATCCGCCACTCCGCAACACGCTCTCGGCCAGGCCCAACTCCAGGCCGGCCGCTTCTCCGACGCCCAGCAAACCTATCGTCAGCTGCTCTCCCAATTCCCCAACGACGCCCGCGCCAAGGCCTCCCTTGCCTACGCCACCCAACAACTCCACTAGCTGCTAGTCGCAAGAATGTCCGCCCCTGCCGGGACCGCCTCCCGAGGCAGCCGCTCCGCTCTCTGCCGCACGCCAAATCGTCAATAGGTGCAAGCGCAAGCTTACGCGCCCTCCGATCCAACCTCCCCGCCCTCACGAAGGTGTTCGCCCGAACAGCACGCAGCATCCGTCGTCTTTGCAGGCTGCACGTACTCCGCCGTCGCGTCCACTTTGTACGCGGCGTCATATTTGTCATGGTGCCGCACCCACGCCATCCCGTGCTTCAACCCCTCTTCATCGCGCCCTTTTGGCGTGTGATCCAGCCAGTTGTATGCGCCCAAGAAGATGTCCAGCCCCCGAGCGTAACTCGAATAGGTGTGGAAGATATTGCCGGCCGCATCCTTGTAAAACACGCTCATCCCCGGCCGTTCCTCACTCGGGAATTTCTGCATCGAGTAGTTGTAATACACTTCACCCTTCTCAAGCTCTTCCTGGGTCATCGATACCTGATAGTCGTAATTGAAATCACTGCCGTTCGACGACACCCAGGGAAACCGCCATCCCATGCGCTTCTTGAACGCCCCGATCTGCGCCAGCGGCGCTCGCGAAACCACCACCAGCCTCACGTCCCGCGCCGCCAGATGAGCCACGCTGCCATCCATGTGGTCCGCTATGAACGAGCAGCTGGGGCACCCTTCCTTCCAGTCCGGCCCGAGCATGAAGTGATACACAATCAGTTGGCGTCTCTCGCCGAAAAGATCGGCCAGCGTCTCTTTGCCACGCGGTCCCTCAAATACATACGCTTTTTCTACTTTCTCCCACGGCAACTCCTGCCGCTGCCGGCTCAGCTCATCCCGCAGCCGCGTGAACTCCTTCTCCTTTTTCAACAGCTCTTTCCGCGCCGCAACCCACTCCGCTGGCGACACCACTTTCGAATGCTCCATCGCGCTCTTCGTCATGACCAATTCTCCTCTCCGGTTTTCTAACTCTCATGGAACCTAGACACGTGTTTTGTGCGGGCCGCCTTCCGAGGCGGGCCGCTCTGGCCAACTCAATTACTACCTGTCGTTCCTTCGCCGATCACTACAGGGGCTTCACGCCTGGGCTCTAGCTGCTCGTCGCTTGCGCTTTCGGCGCCTGCATCATCTGCCGCATCTGCGCCAGCATCTTTCGAATTGCTTCATTCGAACCGGGATTGCGCTTCTCGCGCCAGGCTTCCAGCCTCTTGACCTGCTCTTCAAGGCTGGCCAGAAACTTCGGGCTACTGAACATCGTGCGCCATGCGCCGATCACCGGCTTCACCTGCTCCCAGACCATCCATTGCTCCCCGGTGTTTTCGAAGAAGAAGTCTTCGTCAATCAACCCACGGTTCACGATGCTCGCCACCATCTCCCAATACGAGAGCACCATGCGCATGTACAAATTTCCCTGGCTGCCGGGAGGACAGACTCGCATCAAGTCTTCCGGAGTATTCACTCCGTGAAAATTTGCTCCAAACCAGTCCCGCGCTTCTCTCAATCGGGGTTCACGGCGCTCCTCATACAGCCTCAACAGCAAATTGACTTGCTCATTCGTGACTTCTCCCATGTTTCCTCCTTCAATTTGGATTGTAGGATTGTCTTGCTGGAACTACGCAAAAGGGTTTTCGTCTGCGCTGGGCCCGTAGATCGACGGCACTGGTACATTCAAAATGCGCAGATACACCGAGAGTTGTCCACGGTGGTGATAGTTATGATTCATCAGGATCGAGCGGATGAATCCGATCCGCGGGATCGACATCACAACCTTCCCGTTTTTCGTCAAGCTCCACAAGGACATTAGACGAGCATCATCCATTTTCTTCAGGGCGTCCTTTGCACTCTCGAGGCTCTTCGAGAAAGTGTCCAGGACCTCCTGCCGGCTCTTCGCCTCCGGCTGCGAAAAATTCGGGGCTTCAATACTGTCCGGCACTGCAGCCGCGGCGACGCTCCCCGGCGAGGATGCAATGTGCAGGGCTAGCTGGCCCAGAGAAAAAGCTTTCGGGTGCGGTTTCCAGGTGAGCTTGTCTTCTGGAATTCGATCCAGGACTCGCTTCGTCGTTTGTGCTTCCTGATCAATCTCCATCAAGATGGAATCTACAAGTCTCATAACATTTCCTTTCGTATTACTTTTCGAACGAATCTTGTTCACCACCGCTGCGGTCAATCCACCCGTGGACACCACGCTGGAGATCGCTAACGCCGCGCTGGCTACGCATGCTGGACACATAATGTCCCTTTCTCCGGGCGGCCACCCCGGTCAGTGCGCCACCACTGACTGTGAACGCGCCGTCTCCGCCCGCCTCCGAACTCCTTCATTGATGTGCTTCCAGCCTCCCGTAACTCCTTTTCGGTGGTCTTCCAAAATCAGCCCGAGAGCCGTGTGATGAAACGTGATCAATGTTCCGCCTTCTTTCTCGCTCAGGCGGTACTGCACATTCGACACGGCCGGATACGACATGAACAACGGCCCCGTAATCTCGAGCAACGTCGGCCGCTTGATGGCCTGCACCACACCCCAGAAGTGGCCGTTATTGTCGCCCAGGTCGCGGTACCACCGCCCTCCCGGCCACGCCTCCAGCTTCATCGGCATCGGCACGCTCTCGCGAGTTTCGTTGTGCGGCCCCAGCTGCTCCAGCAACGCCGCAAATGTCGCGTCCAGCGAGGCGCGTACGTAAATTTCCTCCGTGATGCCCAACGTCAAATCCTCAATTCTTGTTGCCGCCGTAATCATCTTTCCTCCTTGGTCTAAAATCCGGTTCCAAATCATTTGACGGATTGCTTTTCCCTTCGGCGCGTTCCTTTACCCGGCTTAATTGATGACGCCAGTATCGGGCGAACGTTTCCGTCCACTCGTGAAGCGGCCGGATCGCCTCCGCATTCGTCCTATACAGCATCCGCCTCCCGTCCCGCCGCACGTTGACCAGCCCCACCTCGAGCAGCACCCGTAAGTGCTTCGATACCGACGGCTGCTCCAGCCCCATCAAATTCACAATCTCACCCACCGGCCGCTCTCGCATCGCCAGATAATTCAGAATCTCACGCCGCCGCGGCTCCGCCACTGCATTGAACGCGTCTGAGGTTGTCGCTGCCCGTGCCATGCGTCCTACATTACATACCCATATGGGAATATGTCAAGCTATTTTTTACTACCAACCCACAGGCTCCTCCCCCTCCCACTTGACCCTTGACCGCGGCCACAGTCTCCAGTTAGCCTCGCACCCAATTCTCGGACCATTCATCCGTTCTCCCAAGGAGGCTGCGCATGGTTTCTGTCACTGCTCTGGTGCTCCCAATCCTCCTCTCGGCTGTGATCGTCTTCGTGGCCAGCTCCATCCTCCACATGGTGCTGCCCTTTCACCGCAGCGACTATCGCCAGCTCCAGGAGGAGGACAGGCTTCTTGCCGCTTTACGGTCGGCTGGCCTGCAGCGAGGTCTCTACGCCTTCCCTTTCTGCACCCAAAAGGACATGAAGTCGCCCGCCATCCAGGAAAAATACAAGCAGGGTCCGGTCGGGTTGCTGACCGTGTTTCCTAGCGGCCCGCCGGCTATGCCGAAGTTCCTTGGTCTGTGGTTTATCTATTGCCTCCTTATCGGCTTCTTCACCGCCTATCTCACGGGACGCACCGTCCCATTCGGTGCCCATTATCGGTTCGTGTTTCGCATCGCGGGCACCGCCGCGTTTATGACCTACTCGCTGGGCCCCTTGGCCAACGGCATCTGGAAGGGCCTCCCTTGGAGTATGGTGTTCAAGGAATCTTTCGATGGCCTGATTTACAGCTTGTTGGCCGCTGGAACTTTTGGCTGGCTCTGGCCGCGATAGCCTATTTGGGTGCCTTATGTGGAGGGATGAGTAGAGCGGCGGTGCACAAGTTCAAGGAAGGACTTGCCTTCGTTCTTCAGTTTCTCTTCGAGCCGCGCCGTGCAATCACAATCTCCGCACGCCCACGGCTCGGTTCCATTTTCATCACGGCATTTGCGCCGGTCGTGCGCATCCTGCACCTTCACCAGCTCAAAATACTCTTCCCAATACGGCCGCTCTTCCAGGAGCGGTGTCGGGCAATAGCACACTTCCACCCAGCGCACCGTCTCATCCGCGCAAACCCTAGCCTCATTCATATTGCGCAGGTATTCGTCACCCGCGATCGACCCTTGGCCCAACGTCCCGCGCTCAATCGCGTGCGCCAGCGCCTGCTGGCAATCTGCCTTCACCCTCGCTCTCACCAGGTATCGCATACCCCTACTTTACCCGTCAAACCACTCCAAGAACGCGTGTAGAAATTCGCGCTCTAATGAGGCGTCGCGTGACCTTCCTCGATCCGGCTCTTACCGCGCAAACAGGACCGTCGGCTCTCCATGGTACGTCGTCCGTAAGACTTCCCTGAATCCGCACTTCTCCGCCACTCGAATCGACCGCGTATGCTCAGGATGAATAATGCCCAGCGATGGCCGCGCCGAACTAATATTCGCATCGCCCCACGCCATCGGCGCGCGCGCCGCCTCCGTCGCATAGCCCTTCCCATGCACGCGGGTTTGTAGCACCCACCCCAGTTCCGGCACTCCTTTCAGCGTCGGCTCGATTTCCCTCTTCCAATCCGCAAATCCCACCTCCCCGGCAAAATTTCCCGAGCCTTTCTCTTCCACTGCCCAATATCCAAACCCCATCCATCCCCAATGGCCGATATAGCGCAAAACCCTCGCCCAGGTTTCCTCCTCGGTAAGCGGCTTCCCACCGACGTACCGCGTGACCCCCGCATCGCCCCACATCGCCGCGCACTCGGCGAAATCCTCTCGCCGATACCCTCGCGATCGTAACCGCTTCGTTTCAATTACCGGCACTTCCCCGCTGCGCGATAATACTTCTCCGAACATGCCACTGCTCCAGTCTTGGCCCGTGGCTACAAGCCCTGGTCCCCTCCCTCTGTTACTCATCCTCCGTTTAGTGCCCGTGCAGGGACTGCGCAAGGCTAATCAAGTTTTGTGGGCGCACCAAGATGATGCCTCGACGCGGGCTGTCGATGTCCGCTATGAGGAAAAATGAGATGGATAGCACCAGTGGTAGAGCCAGCAACCGGACCACTCCCCCTCCAGCGCGCCTCGCCGTATACCCCACCAGGATGTTGGCGCACACGGCAACCGCCGCCAGCAGCCCCCACGCCGCAAGTGGGATTCGGTTCCACCATGCCGCCTGCGTGTATCCCTGCGAGTTCAGCACATCGTTCATCCCCGAAAGGATTAGAGAATGAATGGGTGGCGGCACCTCCCCGAATGGAGCCCGGGCCGCAGACCACAACTCGGTCTGCAGTTCAGTGGTATCCGCATTGATCAGTTGCAGAGTGGACTCATCGCGCGTTCTATAAAACAAAATGCGCTGATCGAGATAGCCGACTAGCAGTGAGCGCACTCTCGCCGCATCGGCGGCCGGCAGCAGGTCCGCCCGGACGTACTCCGTGCCAATCGCGTTGGCTTCTGCCTCTTCATAATTCTTGCGCTGATCGTACCGCCCGAGGGCCATCGAAAAGCTGAAACCGATAATAAGTCCGAGCAGTGTCAGCGTGGCAGCCACGATGAGATCGAGATCCTGGCGTACGTCTTCGTCCAACTTCGTCTGCCTCTTCCGAAAGAAGCTCCCGCTGCGCACCGATAGCCACATCCCGAAGAAAGAGAGAGCGAAAACAAGGTACGGGGATTTCACTAGAGTAGCCATATTCTGTATTCTGTGCCTCGTGCCTAGCGTGCGCCGCCACTACCGATCTTTTCGATGCAGCGGTGATCCAAGACTTTCTGTCCTATGAGCAAAGACTGCTCCGCCACGCGCCGCTCATGTTAGGTTTCAGTAGCCGCGAAGTCAACGAGGAGAGTCTTCTTGGAACGCGCGGGACAAGCTATTGCAATCCTTCATTCCGACCTCAGTATCAGTACTGATATATAATATTACTTTATATGTACTACTTCCGTGTTATAATACACCGTAGATCTTTTTGAACTCACGTTCGCGTATCCTCTGTACGCTCTGCCTCTCCACTCAGTGCTCGCAAATCACAACTCCTCATTCACTTTTCGCTCCTTTTGTTTTCATACACTTCTCCACTCTTTCATTTTCCGTATTCCGTAACTCCTTTGCTTGCCACTCTTACGGAAACTGCCGGGTGTGTACCAACAATTCCCAAAAAGGAACTCACATGAATGCGCAAACTTCTAGCTCCACCACTGGCTCCGACTCTTCGCCTCTCCACTGTCAGCATCGCACCGCCAGCGGCCGTCACTGCCGCATGGCTGTCTCAGATTCTGACTCCGGCCTCTGCTCCACGCACGCCGCTCAGTACCAGAAAGAAATTCGACCAGACTGACCATGCCGACAAACTCATCGGTGACACCCAGGAATTTCGCTCGGCTGTTCCCATCAGTCGCTGCCTCGGCGAACTCCTTAAACTACAGGCCAGCAACAAGATCTCACCGCGCCGCGCCACCGTCGTGGCCTACACCTGCAACCTGCTCCTGCGCACCCTGCCCGCCATCGAACTCGAACTCCATCCCGCGCATGGCGAGCCTTCTCGATGGGGCTTCTCCGACTGGCCCGACTTCGTGACCGCCGGGGCGATCAATCGTCTCGACCAGACCTCATGATTCTCAACGCCCACATCCACGATCAAAGCAGTATGGGCGCCACCATCCCTATGGAGCGCCCTAGCGGCTTCTCCGTTTTGATTTTCCATTTTCTATTTTCTACTTTCCATTTTCCGTCGTTCCCACGCCTTCCCCAGTTTTGCCGCTTCCCACTTCTATGCGCTACACTCAACCGATGAGTATCTTGCGGCGGCTCTCACGCTGGATGGGAAAACAGGACCATATGACGCATCTCGCTGCCGGGAATATCGCCCCCGGATTCTCGTTGAACGCTCTCGACGGCAAGGAATACTCGCTCGGCGCTTTAATGGAACGCGGCCCCGTCGTTGCCGCCTTCTTCAAAATCTCCTGTCCCGTCTGCCAATTCACTTTCCCGTTCCTCGAACGCCTCTACCAGCGTTACGGCGGCGACGGCGTATCCTTTCTCGGTATCTCCCAGGATGACGTCAAATCCACATCCAGTTTCGCCAAGGAGTACGGCGTAACTTTCCCGATCCTGATTGACGACGCAGACGGCTACCTGGTCTCCAACGCCTATGGACTCACCAGCGTCCCAACCATCTTCCTGATCGAAACCGACGGCACCATCATAGTGAGCTGCATGGGATTTGATAAAAAAGATTTGGAGACCATCGCCGCCGAACTTGCAGAGCGAAAGAAAATCTCCCTGACCCCGCTCTTCCGTTCCGACGAAGTGGTTCCCGCCAATAAACCGGGATGAGGCTCAAAAAACTAGTCCCGGTCGGGCCTGCTGAGTCTTCGGTGGTCAGTTCTTAGTTCGAAGTTTCTGATTGCTGGCGTCTGGTTTTTGTTTTCGGAATAACAATTCGGATTTCGAGTTTCTGATGTCGAGTTTTAGCTTCGATTTTCCAGCTTCAAGTTTCACTTTCGGCATCCAGCAACTGTTTCTTGTGCTTCGCCGGTCGCTTTCGTTTATCGGGGATCACGCGCGTGACCGCCGGCGCCAGCCCGGAATTCCGCGCCGCCCGGCGCGCCTCTCTGCCTTTGTCGATTTTCTTTTTTCGCCGCTTCATGCGGCTTGATTCTACGATGACCGGAGGCCGTTCGTGAAACCGATTCTGGGAACCGAGCTTTAGTGTTGCCGCAAGCAATTCGGCTGAGTTTGGAATCGGGAAAAGCGTTTTCGTTTGCCAGAAGGAGTTCAGCTAGAAACTAAATTGCAATTGCAGGTCGATGCGCCGGTTCGCTGTCGATGAAGAATACGGCTGGACCGCAAGCCCGTTGGATTCGCCAAAAAGCGGCGAGCTGAGGTTTCCAATCGGTGTTGCCACATTCACGTTGTTAAAAATATTTCGTGCATTGACGCTGAACGTCAAATTGTAGCGATTATTGGATGGATTCCCGCCAAACATTCCTCCGCCACCGCGCGGTCCTCCTCCACCACCGCCTGGGCCGCGGCCAAACGTGCCGCCGCCTACAGAGCCGCCAGCTGCCGCAGCCGCGGTTTCTTTCTTGGCCCCAAAACCAAAAGTCTTACTTACCCGAAGATTCAAAGTGAACCGGTTCGGACCCGTTGCATCGTTAATCGGAATAACCGGCACCCCCGGCACGGTAACCAGATTGAAGCAGCCGTACGCCGTGTCCACGACGCCGGTGGCACCGGCGGTGCAATTCCCAGCGGTTGCGCGCGTGTTGTATACGGCGTTTCCGTAGACATCTTGCCCGGTGGTGATGTTAAACGGCGGGCCGGAACTGGCGATCATAAATGGACTGATGCGGAATCCGTATCGCAAGCCGATGGTACCACCGAAAAAAATGCGGTTTCGAATGTCGAATGTGGCGCGGCCATAATCCTGCGCGAGGTCGAAGGGATTCGAAGGAATGTAGGAAGCGCCGGCGGTGTCGCTGTTCGCATAATTCAGGGTGTAGTAGCCGAAGAGAGAAAGTTTCGTACCCATTCGAACGCTGCTATTCACAATCAATTGATTCTGCTTGAAGGTGCCGCCGGATTGATATTGATAGATGATCTCATTCGGCGGCGGCGCAACGATTTCTCCGGGAGGAATTTGATTGGCATTGATGAAATTTGTGTAGTACTGATGATTGCCACGCGAATTGAGGTACGTAACAGAAAGATTGGCAGCCTTGGTCAGCTGACGCTCTAGAGTTACACCGGTCTGCATGGTGTACGGAGTGCGCAAATGGGGATTTGTCTGGTAGATCGTTTGAGGCGAAGTAGTGGAGAACGGCGGCAAGACCGCCTGGTTGGGATTGAAGAAAGTCGGGTTCGCGACGAGAAACTGCTGCTGCGTGACGCCATTCTGCAATTCCTGGGTCAAGACCAGATCGGCGGTGAAGCGATCGTAGAAAATTCCGTAACCGAGGCGCAGAACGGTCTTGGGTGATTTATTTTTTCCGTTGGCATCAATGCCCCAGGCTAGCCCGATGCGCGGCGCGAGATCGGCATGATCGCCGAGATTATTCTGTGTTTCGTAGCGAAGGCCGGAACTCAAAGTCAGATTCGGCTTGATGCGCCAGTCATCCTGAATGAAGAGCGCGCCATCCACCCAAGTCACGCCCGCGTTGGCGCTCCCCTGCTGATTGAAATTCAGCAAATAAAAACTCGCGCCGCCACCATTTGCGATGATCTGCGGAATTGACAAATTCTGCGAAAGACCGGTCAACATAATCTGATAGGCCTCGATACCCGTCAACTGAGGGCACGTGTTCGGCGGATTGGCAACATTACAGCCGGCTACGGTGGGATTGACGCGCGGGCCAAAAGAATAGTACCCGTTGAATTTTGAATTGGAGGAATTGTTCTCATCGGTTATGCGGAGCCGACCGCCGAACTTAAGGGAATGCTTGCTGAAGGTCTTGTAGGTGATGTTCTGAAGTTCGTAACGGTTTTGGAGGTCATTGTACAACCCTCCGGTGCTGCCGCCCTCCACGAAGGCGCCTTGTACCTGGATGGTGGGTGTGCTGTTCAGCGGATTCTGATTGCTGTTTTCGTGGACGTACTGAAAGCGTGTCTCGTTAATAGTTCTTGCATTGATGGTCTGAGTGTCGCTGAGCTGAAATGTCTGCTCGGTATTGAGCGAGTTGTAGCCTACGGAGGGCAGGCTGAATGTTCCGATTCCGTCGTCGCTCTCGTTGTTGCGCCAATATTGATATCGCGCTGTGAGCGTATTCGTTGCGCTCACCTGATAATCGAAGCGCTGGCTAAAATTGGTTCGCGCGCGGGGATTCGGGACAGCGTCTGTGAATTGGGTAATTTGCAGCGTGGTGGGATCCACAATGGGGGTGTTGACGATGGAGAGCTCGTTGAGGTTGCGCCGCTCGATGTTGGTGAAAAAAGAAGCCTTCTTGCCCAATGAACCGCCGAGGTTGGCGCTGTACTGCGTGGAATAATATCCCGGTTGTTCCGCTGTCCCAATGAATGGATTCTCGGAGTTGAACCCGGCAGTATTTCCCGTTACGGAAAGTTGGCCGTGGAGCTGATCGGTGCCGGGCTTGGTGAGAATTTCGATGCGGCCGTAACCGAGTTTGTCGTACTCGGAGGAGAACGGATTCTGGTTGATTCGAATCTCGCGGATGGAAGCCTTCGGGGGAAGTTGCCCGGCAGTGAAACCGTCGATATAAATCTGACCACCATTCGGACCAGCGGAAGGTCCAGCAAGTGCTTGAAGTTCGGATTGCATTTCGTCAGGATCGTCGGACAAGGCATCGAGATCCTTATCCTTCATAACTATTGTGCCGGCGTTGTTGGCAGGGTCCACATCCACTTTAGTGGGAGTGTCAGTGACCTCGACTTTTTGCTCTTCCATTTTGATGACCAGACTGATGTTCAGCTGTTGCACCTGGCCGGCGGTGATCTCGACGCCTTCTTTTGTGAAGAGCTCAAAGTTTTTCACAGCGGCTTTGAAAGTGTAGGCCCCTGGAGCGAGTCCCTTGAATTCGTAAAAACCATCTTTGTTGGTGGTGGTATCGAGTGAGGCGCCAGTTGAATTCTTGAGACGGACAGCCACCTTAGCAATACTCGCGCCGGAGGGGTCCGTGACCGTGCCGTTAAGAGTACCGGTGGGAGCCTGGGCGCGCGACGTGCCAACGAGAAAAAGACTCAACAGCCAAAAAAGCAACTGGAGCAGTGCAACTCGAACGGGCCGAAAATTCATCATTTCTACTGGATGAGAGTCAAATCTGTTGGTCAAGGTGTGGCCCCTTCTCCGCCGGGTGCGCCGCCTAGGCTCCAGGGTGAAAGGATTGTGGACGCACTGCTCTTGGGAGAGGCTTCGAGGATGGGTTCAACACCGCCGATCACGGTGATTGCAGTAGGCATGTCGTTCGGACCGCCGGACGTGGCCACAATCATGACGGCGCCGCCCTTTTGCAGCTCGGCCAAAGTCGCCGCGGGCACGCGCAGAATAGCTTGCTGAAGATCGCCGCCTCCCGCACCACCTGGTCTACCTGAACCTCCAGGGCCGCCGCTACCTGGGCCTCCAGCGGGCGGACCGGCGGGCTTTGGGGCTTGGGCGGAAGTTGCCGCAGGGCCTGCGGTGCCCTGAGCGGGCGCGTCGGACGGAACACCCTTCAGTCGCATGGCGATACGTTGTGCCATCGGAGCGGGCAGCTTGCGGAGTTGCGACTCCGCAGTGATTTTTATGGAAACAGGTTTGTTGGTAGCGAGATCTTGAACAGTAATGCTGCCGGCTGAGGCATCGACTGCGGAGATGATTCCGGCGATGTTTCGAAAGCTGCCGGAGACGATTTCGTCTGCGGCCAACTCGGAGCCATCGGCATTGCGCGTGCCGCGAGCGCGAAGCTGATCGCCTGGCTTTATTTGGTCAAGCGGCGCAGGCTTAGCGTCGTCAAATTTCACGGAGTCGGGCGCATAGCGGCGTAGAACGGTATCTTTCGAAAGATGAATCGCAACGGTCTTTTTTTCGCCGATGGCGGGGAGTGAAATGTTGATCGTGCCGGCGGAGGCATCCACGCTGCTGACGAGCCCGCCGGTGCCGTGCTTCTGCCACTCTTCGCGCTCGTGGGCTTGCTTTTCGGCGAGGTCCGATTTTTTCATGGCGATAATGGAGAGTGCGAGAACCGATTTTCCGTCGTCAGCCATTTTCCCGCGGACGAGAATGCGGTCGCCTGCCTGCACGTCCTGGAATTGAATGGGCGTCGCAGATTTGAGGTCCGTCTGGCCGGGAACGATTCGAACGAACTTTGTTGCGTCCTGGACCTGAACGGTCACATCGGTTCCTGCATCGCTAGTCAACGTAATAGTATTCCCGGAAATGGATTTAATCGTTCCGACGGGCTTAGCGATTGACGGAGTCTGGGCTGGCAGTGGTGTCGCAAGGGGCGGTCGTGATGCGGCGGCGATGGTGGCAAGACCCGCGAGCAAGTTGAAGAGAAGCGCAGAAATCCCGAACACCCTTCTCGGCACAGCGATGTTTGCCAATTCCATCTCGGTTCCCTCGCTCGATTTACGAATGGCCTCAACTCGAAATCGGTTAGCCTCGTATGCCTTCGCACACTGCCGCGCCAGCCCTTACGCCAAGCATTAGACGTTGTTTGGCAGGGAAAATGTTACACGACCCTGCTCTTATCGTTGTTTCGCGATGCAACAGAATACCTGGGTCGAGAAACACGGAACTTCTGAACAAGGCGTTCGCCCTCACGGTGGCGGAGCGGGCTGAATCTAGCGGGATCCTTCCTGAGTCCGTCGCTGTGGCCGGACACGGTGTAGGTCCGAACAATGCTACCGCCCATGCGGTATTCGACGATCTCGCTGTTCAGCCCTTCGGAGCCATCGGGCAGATGGCCATCGCCATATCAGAACCATCTGGGAAATGGGTTCTCCAGATGAGTTAGCACACGGTACAGTTGACTGGGCCGGTCAGCATTGTTGGGTTTCTTCCCCTCGTCTGGACCCCGGTGAATTCATTAGCCAGTAATGACGCATTAATGTCCGCGGCTAACCGCAGCAGTACGTTAGCACGTCCCTCCCTTTGTCCTTCAGAAAGGAGAACCAAAATGAAATCGTTCCGGATTCTAAACCTCTTCGCGGGCGGTACTGCAATGATGGCGGCAGCGCTGGTGGGCGCCGCAGGCGCTCAGGCGCAGTCAGCGACAGCGATGCCACCTTATGCGCTCAGAGTGTTTCCGGGCACACCGCCAGCCGGCGCGACACAACCGGATGATCTGGCGGTCTCGGCCGACGGGAAGCGCCTCTGGGTGGGATATGGAAACGGCGTTGATACATTCGGTAAGGGTGGCCCCAGCAATTTGGTCGAGTACGATATCGCGACCGGCAGAGTCTTGAAGAACATCAGCATCCCGGGGCATCTTGACGGACTCAAGATCAATCCAGCCACTGGCGATGTCTGGGCAACCGAAAACGAGGACGGAAATCCAACCCTGGCGGTCATCGACCACGAAAGCGGCGCTTTCAAAATCTACAGGTTCTCCCCGACTCTGATTACCGGCGGGTTCGACGACCTGGTCTTTGTTCCAACGTCGCGGGGAGACTCGCACCATGATAAGGAGTCGGCACAAGACGTATTCGTGGTCACTTCATCCCAAGTCGACACTACCACGCCGGTGATCGTTCGAATTTCCGGCCCGCTGCGGGCGACCGACACACAGGTCACACCGGCGCTGCCTGGCGCTCCCCTGAGCGTGTGGAACGTCGTCACGAATCAGGAGGAGACGACCGACATGATTGACGATCCCGACTCGATGACGCTCGATCCAGCGGGCGAGTTTGTGCTTGATAACCGGAGCGATCATTCACTTTACATCGTGCGTGATCCAAAAACGCAGAATCCGGTACTGAGGGTTCCGCTGACACTCGGGGGGACTCCCGTCGAGGTCAACGACACGATATTCGCTACCTCGCAGACGAATGGCGTCTCCTCCACGGCCGGCACGATCTTTATCACGGACACCAAGGCCAATATGATTTATGTGCTGACCAAGCCGTATTTTCCGTCGAATGAGATCTACACTGCGGCAAATGTGGTAAATGAGGTTGGCCTAGTCGATCTCAACACTGGTGTGGTCACACCCATTGCGACAGGATTCCAGGGTGTGCATGGGTTGGCATTCTCTCCCATCCGAGTCGCGATCGCATTGAGGGACCGGTCGGAGGACGGCGACGACAAGTAAGTGAGAAGGAGTTGCTGTACATCGCGGTCGTCACCGGAATTGTCAGGCGGCTCCGGCTCGTTCTCCCTTCGGGATAGAGAGCGCCACTCCCGGTGCCGCTTTCGACGCTCACCACTTTCGCGCGCAGGATTTTGCCGGGCAGCGCCGGAACCGCTACCTCAGCTCCCTCGCCGGGTTTGATGACGTTGACGTGAGTTTGGAGGAGCCCTGAGTGTGTACCAGGAGGTGATGAAACTGTTTGGCGACAGCCCGGAACTTCAAGCAGCCATCAGCCAAGTTAAGTCCAAGCTCTCACGCACGCGTTAATCGGGCATGTGGATTACTTCCGTGTGGGGACGTCACCCGCCCGGAATGGCTGGCAAGCATTCATGGAACCGCCCTTTGCGCCAATCATTGGTCAATAGTGGCCGAGGTGGAAGGAGGGTTTCCTGCCACCGGCGCCTACCGCAGCTTCGTATCCTTCGCCTTGATTTCCTTCAGGTGGGAATAGCGGGCGCCAGTGCGGGAAGGCCGACACGCCGCAAAAGGTCTTGGAAACATGGGTCGTCTCGTAAGGCGTCCATGCTCGGAACTATATGAAGATAGATAACCCAGTGGGAGTGCTCTTCGTAGGATCTCTCCAAATATTCCATCGCGCGGTCGTTTTCTCCCAGGCCGATGTGGATTCCTGCGAAGAAGTAAGGCGCGACATACTTTTGCTTTGTTAAGTTTGACAGAGCTTCGAGCATCTGAAGTGCTTCCTTGTCCTGCCGCCAGTGCCAAGAGTGTGCGCTAGTGCCGCGCGCATCAGAGGACTACCGCCTGACAGCTTTACCCCCTTCTCACCCTCGGTGATGGCCAGTTCGTGGCAACCCGTTTTCCTGAGAACCAGGCCGAGAATCCAGTACGTGACGGGGTAGTTTGGGTCCAATTCGCTCGTTCGTCGGAGTTGTTCGATGGCTTCGTCGTATCGGCGGGCTAAGTAGAAGGCCCATCCAACGGAGACGTTGATAATTAGCGACAACGGATCGAGCTCTTGGCCGTGCTTCATCCTGGCTATAGCTTCGTCGTGCCTCCCCATGGTCGTCACATACTCGGCGTACCAGTGGTTGGCAGTTGGATATGTGGGACCTAGTTCGATGCTGCGTTTGAATTCTATCTGAGCCTCTTCCCACTGCCCCTGTTGCCTCGCCGCTCCAACCTCCTAGGCTACGTGCGATGGGACGCACGGTCTGATCAATTTCCTCCTTGTCAGACAATCATTCCAACAGCTTTACAGGTCGCAATCCGGATAACCGACAATCCGTCCAGTATCCTGGTGCGTCACTTCAACGAGTAGCGCGTTACGCGTCCTGGTGACCAGGGAAGGTCTACGTTGGCATCACACGACCGCGACCTTGACATTGTGGATCGGGGGCAGCGAATGGAACAGGCAGTCCCACCGCTCGCCACCCTCCCTCCCGATCCACAGCTGACCAGTGGTCGTGCCGAAGTAGAGTGCAGGCGCCTTGAGTTGATCG
>DATDGF010000081.1:0-41914 GCA_036522195.1 Candidatus Acidiferrum sp.
CCCCCTGACCATCTGCAGCCTCACCAAAAACGGCGGCGAAGCCCTCGAAGGCTACGTCCGCAAAATGCAATACGTCGCCGGCGCCACCGCATCCGCTAACGGCAGTAATCGTTAGTCTGGTGGGAGGAGTCAGGCTCTTCCGCTCCCCGTTCGTCGGCGCCTCCATCGAATAAACTACCCATAGCAACTTCTTTAAAATCAACACATACAGCAACCTCCATATCTGTTGATTCTAAACCACTTACACTAACTTTAAGTCCTTTAGATGCAACACTTACAAGAAATATGGGGGCAGAGCTCCTAAACCGACGGTCAAATCAGCTCAAAACGAGGCCCCACGATCTCTAATCACTGTTCTCTGTTGTCCACTTCCTGCGTCTTTTCAACACCCTCGCCCGTACAACAGTTAGAATGTCCGCCGCGACCTCATGCCTGACCGCAAACCGATCAGCCACGCTCTTCTCTACGCTGATGGCCGATGAAGCCAAGTCCATCGCCCGCGGCTTGCAGAAGCGCGACCCCGATCTGCTCGATCACCTCATTGAACTGTATCAATACCGTCTTTTCCGCTATCTGGTCTACATCACCGGAAGCAAGGAGCGCGCCGAAGACTTTTTCCAGGAAACCTGGATCCGCGTCCTCGAGCGCGGCCACCAGTACGACGGCAAATCCAAATTTGAAGCCTGGCTCTTCGCCATCGCTCGCCACCTGGTCATCGACTGGCAACGCTCAAAGAAACCGCAGAGCCTGGACTCGCTCACCGACCCCGAGCAGGAGCATCCACACCAGTTCGCTAATGAAAAAGAGCCTTCTCCGCTCCAACAGGTGTTGAGCCATGAAAGCGAAGCAAGCGTTCAGGCCTCGATGAGCCAGATCCCCGCGATCTATCGCGAAGTGCTCGTCCTCCGCTTCCAGGAAGAATTGCAGATCGAAGAAATGGCCGGCGTCCTCAGCGTTCCCATCTCCACCGTAAAATCGCGGCTCTACCGCGGCCTACACGCCCTCCGCGGAGCATTACAAGGAGGCCCCGTATGAATCACGGAATCCGTCCGCGCACCGAACATGTCGACACTCTTGTAGGGGCGCAGCATGCTGCGCCCTCGATCGAGGAGAGATCCGAATGAGCGCAGACCCCCACAACCGCGCACTGCAACTGATCGCTCAAGCAAGCGTCGAAGGCCTGCCGGAAAGCGATTCAACCTGGCTCCGCGCCCATCTGGAAGGTTGCGACCTCTGCGCCGAGCATGCGCGCCAGACCGATCAGGCTTTGCGCTGCTTGCGCACCATGGCCATCCCCCTGCCAACCGGCCTCGCCAGCCGCACACAATTTCGCGTTCAGCTTCGCCTTCAGGAATTACGAGAACGCGAACCGAAACGTCGCGCGCTCTGGGCCGCATCTATCTTTTCCTGGATTTTCGGTGTAGTCAGCGCTCCCTACGTCTGGCGCCTGTTCCAATGGTTCGGCGAGCGCACTGGCGTTCCCAAACTCGTGTGGGAGCTCGGTTTCGGCTTGTGGTGGACGATCCCTGCTCTCTTCTTCGTGGTTGTCGTATTTATGGAAAAAATACGCCAGGGTAGCGAATCGGAATTGACGCGGCAGGGCAGGTAATGAAATGAGCGAAGAGAGAGGCAAGTAATGTCGGACTACCAGCAAAAGATTTCGGAATCGTTCAACGAGAGGAAGCGCCTGAACCAGCTGCGCCGGCGAAAGGAAAAGCTCCAATTCTGGAACGAGTTTCGCATCATTCCCCGATGGCTGATTGGCCTGGTGGTTGTGCTCTACGTGATTGCCCTGGGTATCGCCATCACCGTCAATATGGCACAGCAGAACAATCCCAACGGAAACGCCATGTTCCCGCCGGAACTGCGGGACAATCCGGCTTTGGCCCAGGTCGCGCTCGTCGGATTGGTGACCCTGGTCTCCCTGTTCTTCGCCAGTTTCATTTTCATGCTCGCTTACGTCAATCGCGACGCCAGCCGCCGCGGCATGAATTCCGCCCTTTGGACCATTCTGGTGCTCATCTTCATGCCCACATGGGGCTTGATCGGCCTGGTCATTTATCTCCTGATGCGCGAGCCATTGCCCTACCCCTGCCCCGAATGTGCCACCACCGTGAACGCCCGCTTCAACTTCTGCCCCAATTGCAAATGCAATCTCCACCCCTCCTGCCCGCAATGCAAACGCGAAGTCGGCGAACTCGACAAATTCTGCCCCCATTGCGGCAACGACCTAAAAGCGTCATCAGACGCGCTGCTTCCAGCGCAAGGTTCAGTCTAGTCCTCTGGTATAGGTTTTCTTAAACACGCTCGACGGCGAGGGCCACGGCGTTCCCGCCGCCGAGGCAGAGCACAGCGATCCCGCGCTTGAGATTGCGGCGCTGCAATTCGTAGAGCAGCGTGACGAGAATGCGTGCGCCGGATGCTCCAATGGGATGACCGAGCGCCACCGCCCCGCCGTTCACATTCACTTTTTCCGGATTGAGTTTGAGCTGTCGCGTCACCGCAATCGCCGCGACGGCAAACGCTTCGTTTAGTTCAACGAGGTCAATGTCTTTGTCGCGGTCCCAGCCGGTTTTCGCCAGCAATTTTTCCACGGCTTCCACCGGCGCCATCATCACCCACTTCGGCTCCACGCCGCTCACCGCTTGCGCCACAATTCGCGCGATCGGCTGCTTGCCGAGCCGCGAAGCATTTCGCTCGCTGGTCACAATCAGCGCCGCCGCTCCATCATTCGTGCCGGGAGCATTGCCCGCGGTCACCGTACCGTCTTTTTTGAAGGCCGGCTTCAATTTCGCCAGTGCTTCCATCGAAGTATCCTCGCGCGGCGATTCATCGTACTTGATGACGATGGGGTCCCCCTTTTTCAGCGGCACTTCGATTGGCAAGATCTGCGCCTCAAAAAAACACGATTTCCTCGCGCGTACCGCTTTCTGATGGCTCTCCACCGCGAACCGGTCCTGCTCCTCCCGCGTGATCCCGTATTTTTCCGCGACCAGTTCCCCGGTCATCCCCATGTGAAAATTTTCGTACACGTCCCACAAACCGTCATTGATCATCGAATCCACAAGTTTGCCATCGCCGATCCGATACCCCGTGCGCGCCTGCGGCAGCAAATACGGGCAGTTGGACATGGACTCCATGCCCCCCGCTACGACGATCTCCGATTCTCCAAGCTGCACCGCTTGCGCCGCCAGTGCCACAGCTTTCAATCCCGAGCCGCAAACTTTGTTGATGGTCATCGCCGCGACGCGCGGAGCGCAGCCACCTTTCAGCGCCGCCTGACGCGCCGGATTCTGCCCCAGCCCCGCCTGCACCACGTTCCCGAGAATCGCCTCGTCCACCTGCTTGGCCTCGAGGCCCGCACGCCGGATCGCTTCCGCGACAATTTTGCCGCCAAGTTCCGGCGCAGAAAATCCCGCAAGACCACCCTGAAATTTTCCAATGGGCGTACGAACGGCAGAAAGAATGACGGGTGTTTCGATGCTCATGGTAAGCCTCCGGAGGACCAGCAAGCCACATTATACCGCGATTGAAAAAAGGAGGGTGCGTCGGCGAGAGCTACTCCGAGGACGAAATGCCTTCCGCCCTCGGACAAATCTTTCAGCGCTTAATTCGCAGCGGCTTCTGCGGTCCCCGGCATGCCTTCATCCGCGCTTGGCCCATAAAGCCCCGGCACAGGAACGCCCAGCAGGCGGAAGTAAACCGTGAGCTGCCCGCGGTGATGGTAAAGGTGATTAAGGCACATCCCCCGAAGACAAGCGACCCGGGGCATGGAGAAAATCTTCTGTCCGCCCGCGAGGAGCGTCCACTCTTTCATGATCTCGGCATCACTGACGCCGGCAAGCGCGGCCCGCGCTTCGGCGGCAGCCTTGTCAAACGCGGCAAGCAACTCCTTGCGATTGGTAATTTTCGGCGGCTCATAGGAAGGCCCACCAACGGGAGCGTAATCCAGTTCGCGGGTATTGATCGTCATGGCAATCCATTCGGGAACCGTGCCCACGTGCGCCGCGAGCCATCCCAGCGTGCCCGACTTCTCGTGCGGCTTCCAATTCCACTTTTCATCCGGACAGCGTTCCAGCGTCTTCCGCGTGTTCTGCATCTCCTGATCGAACTCACCAAGCATCATTTGTCCAATGGTCATGACTTCCTCCCTTGCAAAATTCGAGATTCCGGCGCACCGATACTAGGCGAATAAAAAGCGAAATGTAAAGCACTTTCTTCCCCATTTCGGTCCCGCAGTCCAGCACTCACCGCTCTGTCCTGCTTAGTTGCATCAACCGCGCATTCGGTCACCAACGTTTTGCGTCTCAAGCCAGACTCCCTCGAAGAACTTGACTCTCCGGAAGAAGGGGACAAAATTACGCTATGGCGCACCAATTCACAACCTCTTACTTGCAGGACTCCCTCGGCGTATTCCATTACTACAAGAAACTTGCGGAGCGCGCGATGAGCCAGTGCCCGGACGATGCGCTGTTCGCATCGCTCGACGCCGAATCCAATTCCATCGCTATCATTGTCAAGCACATGTCAGGAAACATGCGCTCGCGTTGGACCGATTTTCTGACCACTGACGGAGAAAAGCCCGACCGCAATCGCGACACGGAATTCGAGGATGCGCCAAAAACGCGCGCAGAGCTAATGGAAATGTGGGATCGCGGCTGGAAATGCGTTTTCGACACACTTACTCCCCTGAACGACGAAGACACGATTCGAAAGATCACCATCCGCACCGAACCGCATTCCGTAATGCAGGCCATCAACCGCCAGGTCGCCCACTACTCCTACCACGTCGGCCAAATCGTCTTCGTCGCCAAGTATCTTGCTGCCGACAAATGGCAGACTCTCACCGTCCCCAGGGAAAAGTCCGCCGAATTCAACGCGCGCGTGGCTGCGGGCGAGATTTCGCAACTATAGTGCTCATCTCCAAGTGCGGGCCGCGACGATTTCCAGTTCGTTCTGAAATCCGCTACCCTTCTAATCGATGGCAACCCTGTTTGACATAGAGCCGCTCGGCGAAAGCGGGCCTAAGCTGAATGCCGCGCAGAAGCGCGCGATCACGCATGGCGAAGGCCCGTTGCTCGTGATTGCCGGCGCGGGCACGGGAAAAACGCGCGTCATCACCGAACGCATACGGCACTTGCTGGAGTCGGATTCATCGCTGTCCGGGGAAAACATCCTGGGGTTGACGTTTACGGACAAAGCAGCGGCGGAAATGAAATCCCGGGTGGTGAAGGCGGCGGGCAAGCGGGCCAAAGACGTTACGCTCAAGACTTTTCACGCCTTCTGCGAGTCGTTGCTCAAAGACGTCGACTCCGACCACGTCATGCTCGACACGGTCGATCATTGGATTCTGCTGCGGCGCAACTTGAACCGCCTCCAGCTCGACCGCTATCGGCGGTTGGCCGAGCCGGGCCAGTTTCTGAGCGACTTCATCGAGTTTTTTTCGCGCTGCCAGGATGAACTGGTCTCTTCCGCCGACTACCAGCGCTACGCGGAACAGCTTGCCGCCGAACTGGAGGCCGAGCGCGCGCAATTCGACTCGGACACACTCGGCGAGCGCGAGGAAACTGTGGCGCGCGAATGCGAAATCGCCCGAGCGTACAAAGCCAGCGAAGAATTGCTGCGCGAAAAGAAGCGTTCGTCCTTCGGTTCGCTGATCACTGGCGCGGTCGAACTTCTCGAACGCGATGCCGCCCTTCGCGCCAGGCTGCAAAACCGGTATCGGTACATTCTTGTGGACGAATTTCAGGACACCAACATCGCGCAGCTGCGCCTGTTGGAGCTGCTCGTCGATGAAAGTAAGAACATCTTCGCCGTCGGCGACAACGATCAGGCCATCTATCGCTTCCGCGGCGCGTCTTTCGGCAGCTTCAAACTTTTCCTGGAGCGTTTCGCCGGATGGCGCGAAGGCGAGGACTCCATGCCCTTCCGTATCACTCTCACGGAAAACTACCGCTCCACGCCGAACATCTTGCGCGTCGCCAGCCAGGTGATTGGCATGAACACGGTAAGCGCGGACTTCCCAAAAAAGGTGCTCACTACCAACCGGGCCGAGGGCGAAAAGATTCGCATCGTGGAACTCGCGGAAATCGAAGACGAAGCGCTCTGGGTGGCAAAGGAAATCGAACGCATCCACCGCGCCGGACGCCGCTGGCGCGACTTCGCCGTGCTTTACCGCGCGCACAATCATCGCGATGCGTTGGTGACGGAGCTTTCGCGGCGCAAGATTCCTTTTGTCATTTCCAGGCTTTCCATCCTGGAACATCCGCTGGTCAAAGATCTGATCGCCTATCTCCGCCTGATCGCCAGGCCCTACGATGACATTGCCGCCGCGCGCGTCCTGGCGGCTCCAGCGTGGCGGCTGACTCCCACGGATCTGGTGCGTTACGCGGAACGCGCGCGCAAGAGCCGCAAGAAAATATACGACGAACTGCAGAGCAAGCAGGCGAGCCTCCCGTTCGAACCCGCAGCCAGCAACTTGACGGAGCTGCTGAATTTCTTGTCGGAGCAGCGCAAGAGCATGCCACGGCGCGCGGCGACGGAAATTCTGGCCGACCTTCTCGAATGGCTGGAAATCTACGCTCGTGCTTCCGAGCAAGACCGTGCCTACGTGAAACGCCTTCCCGAATTTGTAAAAGCCTGGGAACCGAAGAGCGAGACGCGCGGATTGCCGGAGTTCGTGGAATACCTCGAGTATTTCGACCAGGCCGGTGGCACCATTTCCCTGGACGAAGATGTGCCCGGCGACGCCGTTCAATTGATGACCGTTCACGGCGCCAAGGGCCTGGAGTTTTCGCACGTCTTCGTGCTGCGCGTGAATAAAAACAAGTTTCCGCAGCCGGAACGCTCCCACGTGTTTGAGTTCCCCGCCCGGCTGATGAAAGAAGGCGCTCCGGAAGAACATTTTCACCATCAGGAAGAGCGCCGGCTGTACTACGTCGCGCTGACGCGGGCGCAGGACCGGCTGACGATCACTTCTCTGGCGGAGAGAAAAGCAAAGGTGCCGCCGTTCATTGAAGACATCCTCATGGATCCGGGCATCAAGCGCCGCGATGTCCTGCAGCTCGCTCCCAAAGTGGCGCCGGTACCGGCCGCCGCGACGGATGATAAGGGCGCCGGAATCATGCAGAATCCGCTTTTTGCCCCCCCGGGGGGCTTGCCAAAGATTTTTTCCCGCATTGCCGATTGGGCGGAGACTTTTCATCCGCCGTCGCCGGAACCGCTTCAGCTGCATCCTTCCGCCGTGCAAAGTTACCGGTCGTGCCCGCAGCGATACCTTTTCTCCTCGCTGTGGTCTTTGCAGGAAGGCCCGAAAGCCACGCTGACTTTTGGACGTGTGATACACGCCACGATTCGGCGCATGATGGCGGAGTTCAAGAAAGGCAACCGCCTTCCTTTCGACGAAGTTCAGAGAATTTTCGAAGCGGAATGGTCGGCAGTGGGTTTCGAAGACGACTATCAGGAGGGGGAGTACAAGAAGGACGGGCTGGAGCAACTGCGCGTGTTTCATCAAACCGTGCTGGAGCAGCCGTTGCTTGTGCTGGAACTGGAAAAGAATTTTGAACTGCCGGTCGAGAATAACGTGATCCTAAAGGGCCGCATCGACCAGGTAAATTCACTGGGGCGCAGCGACGTGGAAATCGTGGATTACAAGACCGGCAAAGCCAAGAAAGATGCGGACGCGAAGAAAGACCTGCAACTGAGCATCTACGCGATCGCCACGAAAGAGATTTTTGAATGGAATCCCGTGCGCCTGGTTTTCCATTACTTGCAGGACAATCAGCGGCAAGAAACCACTCGTGATGCGAAACAGCTCGACCAGGCCATGCGCGTGGTCCAGGAAACGGCCGCGGACATTCGCGCCGGTGAATTCTCTGGCAAGCCGGGATTCATCTGCCGCAATTGCGCCTATAAGCCCATCTGCCCGGCGCATGAAGAAGCCATAGGCGGCTGAGCCGGCGGGGTCGAGTTCTTCCCATTTCTCCGGAGGTCAAGCCAGCGCCAGCAGGAGAACGTCTCGTGAATCGAAAAAACTTCTACTTCTTTCTTTGCGTACTCGGAATCGTGCTCCCGTACTCGCAGTTCATCCCTTGGCTTGTCGAGAACGGCCTGAATGCTCCGCTGTTCCTTCACCAGCTGTTCGCGAACCGCATCAGTGGATTCTTCGCCTGGGACGTTTTGGTTTCGGCCGTGGTCGCTGTTGCGTTTATCCGCTCGGAAGGCAAACGGCGCGGCATGCGGCTTCTGTGGCTACCGATCCTGGGAGTCTTGTCGGTTGGAGTCTCTTGCGGACTGCCATTGTTTCTTTTCTTGCGCGAACGCGCGTGGGAAGAGACGGGAGTGGCAGCGGAGAAGTCCTGACGGGGTTCTCACTACCTCGGCGTCACTCCTGAGTAGTAGCCCTCGCGTGTCAAAAGCGTGAGCCCCTCGCGCTTCACGCGAACTTCGATGGTATGGTAATCCGCGCCGCGGTCGGTCCCGTTCGAGTAGTAGTACAGCGTGTACTGATTGCGTGCTTCTTCCGTCACGCGCGAATACAGCTGCTCCATCGCCCGACTCTTCATCGCGTAATACACATCGCCGCCCGTATCGTGAGCATATTTTGCCAGCCGTTCGAATCGCCGGTTAAAAAACGCGCTTCCCACGCCTACGCCGTAAACTTCGATGTTGTAGCGCAGCAGATCCATTCGAACGGCGTCGTACTTATAGGTATTGGACCTTATCCCGTTCACTCCATCGGAAATCAAGAAAATTAGCTTGCGCCGCTGCCGCTCCGGGTCGCGATCTTTCAACATCTGTGCCGCAGCGTAAACGGCGTCGTCCATCGCTTTCGTGGACTGGCCTTTAATGGCGATCGTGGACTGCGCAACGCTCGGCTGATCCCCGATGGCGGAGTGGCCATTAATGGATGGGCCATTGTCCACGGCCATGCTTGGAGGCGCGACAGAGGGCTGACTGTCGAGTTCGAAGTGTTTCAACTCCGCAAGGAGTTTGGTTTGATCCCGCGTGAAACCCTTGCCTGGATGGAAAAAGGTGTCGAACTTGCACACGGCGGCTTCGTCGTTCAGGCTCAGCCCTGCAACCACCGCACGCAGGCTTTCCTCCACCTGCTTGGCATCCTTGGATTTTAGATCGTTATCAACTAGCACCACCATGGTAAGCGGGAATGCCTCGGCACTGAAGTTGGTAATCCGCTGTTCGATATTGTCCTCAAACACACGAAAGTCATCCCTGCGCAGGCCCGCGACCAGCCCTCCCGCGCTATCCTTCACGATCACCGGGACGATGACCTGGTTGACTTGAACGCCAATCTTCGCCCCGACTTGTGGCTGAGCAGGCGCCTGGGGATTTTGCTCTTTAGTCGCGGGGGCGCTTCCTTGCTGAGGCTCTTGCGCCCCAAGTTGCATGATGCAAGTCACCAGGAGCGTCGCACTGGCAAAAAATAGGGTTTTGCGTAGACTTTTCATTGTCCTCAGGCCAAACTTCTTGTCGGATTCAGCCGCCAATGCGCGTTTGCTCACGCATCCATCGTGACGCCTCGCCGCATCCTAGTGGACGGCAGCATCCCCGCGGAACTTCTCGGCCGGGCATTTTTCGTCAAGGAAAGTATACATGCGTTCTATGAAGAAGCTTGTGATGCAATGCCTGGTGACCATCGTTGCTTGCGCGCTCGCAACAACGGCCATGCCTCAGGAGCCTGTGCAGTCGGGCCAGACTATCAAGTCGCAAGTCACCCTGGTCAACCTTTTCGCCACCGTCCGCGACAAGAACAAGCGCATCGTCGGCGACCTGAAACAGGAAGACTTCAAGGTTCAGGAAGACAACCAGGATCAAAAGATCTCCTTTTTCTCGAAAGAAGTGGCCCTGCCTATCACCCTCGCGCTCTTGCTAGATACATCCGGCAGCGAACAGGACATGCTCGGCGCAATTCAGGAAGCGGGCAGCGCTTTTCTTCACCGTATCCTGCGCAAGGGCGATGAGGCCCTGGTCATGTCGTTTGATTCCGACGTGGACCTGCTCTCCGATTTCACCGATAATCGAGCCCAACTCGACCGCGCGGTTCGCCGCGCCCGCATTAATATTCCCAGTGGCGGCTCGATTGGAGGAAATCCCGGCCCCATCGGCTCTCGTCAGATCACCGGCACCGCTCTCTACGATGCCATCTATCTCGCCTGCTCCGAAAAGCTGAATACCGAAGCCGGACGCAAGGCCATTGTCATTGTCACCGACGCACAGGATGAGGGCAGCAAAGTGAAACTGGAAGAGGCCATCGAAGCCGCCCAGCGAACCGACACGGTCATTCACATCTTGCTGGTGGCCGACCCCCGCTTCGGCGGCAATGCTAGCGTCGCGCACAAACTTGCCGAGGAGACCGGCGGGCGCATGATTGCCGTCCGCTCAGAAAAGAAACTTTTGGAAGCCTTTGATGAAATTTCCGAAGAGCTGCGCAGCCAATATACGCTCGGCTATTACCCGACCAACACGGCCCGCGACGGCAAGTTCCGCAAAATCAAAGTCGAAACCAACAACCACGATTTGAAGGTTCTCACTCGCAAAGGCTATTACGCCCCGAAGGAATAACGCCGGCATGCCTCTTCCCGCTTCCTCATCCGGAATGTAATTTGACCGGAATGCGCTGAGCGTCTACCATCCTCATTTCGCCTGGAAACTGTGCTCAACGAATCCATCGCGCACTACGTCATCCTCCGCAAGCTCGGCAGCGGCGGCATGGGTGTGGTCTATGAGGCCGAGGACACCAAGCTTGGCCGCCGGGTGGCCCTCAAATTCCTCCCGGAAGGCACGCACCGTGACGCGCAATCGCTAGAGCGCTTTCAGCGCGAAGCCCGCGCCGCTTCCGCCCTCAACCATCCGAGCATTTGCACCATCCACGCCATCGAAGAGCACGACGGCCGCACCTTCATCGCCATGGAGCTGCTCGAAGGCCAGACCCTGGACAAGCTTCTCCTTCTCGGCGCCCTGCCTGTGCCTCGCGCGACGGAACTCGGCATTCAGCTTGCCGACGCGCTCGACGCCGCTCACAAAAAAGCGATCGTCCATCGCGACATCAAGCCCGCCAACATCTTTGTGACCGAGCGGGGCACCGTTAAGATACTGGACTTTGGCCTAGCCAAGCTCGTGGTCGGCCGCGATACCGGAGTTCACGGCCCAACCGAGGACAACGCCGAGACGCTCATTCTCACCAGCCCCGGAACGGCTGTTGGTACCATCGCTTATATGTCGCCGGAACAAGCGCGCGGCGAAGAACTGGATACGCGCAGCGACCTCTTCTCCCTCGGCGCCGTGCTCTACCAGATGGTGACCGGCAAGCTTCCCTTCCCCGGCTCAACCAGCGCGGTGGTCTTTGACAATATTCTGAATTGCGCGCCGGTCTCGCCGGTCATGCTGAATCCCGGAGTGCCTGCCGAATTCGAACGCATCCTCAACAAGGCTCTGGAAAAAGACCGCGACGTCCGCTACCAGGTGGCCGCCGAATTACGTGCTGACCTCAAACGATTGCAGCGCGAGATCGATTCGGGAAAGACCGCGGCGGCGTCTTCGGCGCGTGTCAGCGCCGTCACGCCTGCGGCCGCTTCAGCCGCGGACGTCCAGCCTGTGCCGGCGTCGAGCGGCTCCGTGCTCGTCGACGTAGCCCGCAAAAATAAATTCGGCGTTGCCATGAGCGTGGGAATCACCCTGGTTCTACTGGTCGCGGCTGGCTTCGGGATCTATTCGTTTTTTCCGCACATCAAGGCTGTGCCAGCCAAGGAAATGTCAATTGATAATCTCACCAACAATGGTCACGTCTCCCTGGCAAGAATTTCCCCAGACGGAAAGTACTTGCTCCATGTGCTGGACGAAAATGGCTTGCAATCGCTCTGGCTTAGGCACATTCCTACGGGAAGCAACACTCAGGTCGTAATGCCCGCGGCCACCCGTTATAGCGGCCTCACGTTTTCCCCCGACGGCAATTACATCTACTTCGTGCGGCGCGACGACTCCGAGCAAGCTATCGCTTCTCTCTACGACGCCCCCATGCTGGGCGGAACTCCTCGGCTTCTCGTCAAAGACGTGGACAGCCCCATCGCCTTTTCTCCCGACGGCCAGCGCTTCGCCTACTTGCACCAGCATGGCGATTCCGCGGCGACGGACCTTAAGATCGCCCGGCGCGATGGCACTCTCGAACGCGACCTCTTTCATCACAAGGAAATTCTCACCGACAGCCTGACGCTTTCCTGGTCTCCCGATGGCAAGATCATCGTGATTCCCATCGTTCAGCCAACTCCTCATGACCTTGGCGGATTCCTTGCCGTGGATACAGCCAGCGGTGAGACGAAGCAAGTAGCGATTGCGAAAGATCGTATTTACCTGGAACCCTCGTGGTTTCCCGATGGCAGCGCTCTTCTCGTCTCTGCTACCACCGCCGCCACTGGTTTTCTTCGAAATCAACTCGGAATTGTTTCTTTCCCAGGCGGCGATTTTCGGCTCTTGACCACCGACACCAGCGATTACGTTCATCCCAATATTTCGGCGGACGGCCGAAGCGTGGCCGCGAGCCAGGTCCAGGGGAAATTTGAAATTGCCATTGCTCCCGCCGCCTCGCCTGAAAAATTAACTCCCATCAAGCTGCCTTCCAACCTGCCCACCTGGGGCTGGGATTGGACTCCGGATGCGCAACTCCTGATCATCCAGGGTCCGGACATTCGAATGGTGAATCCCACCGGAGGAGACCGCATCGTTTTCTCCGAACCCCGGTATCCCATGGATCAGGTGACCTCCTGCGGGAACGGCCGCTACGTTGTCTTTCGAACGCTCGGCCGGTCGGGCGGCGCGGAAGCGAATTTCTGGCGCGTCGATTCGAACGGCACGAACTTAACACGGCTGACTTTCGGCCTGAACGAACGCGTGCCGACTTGTTCGAATGACGGTAAGTGGTTGTACTACGTTGACGCCGGTGAAAATCATTTTCTCAAACGCATTCCCATCGAGGGTGGATCGCCGGAAACGATCGTCAAATTTCCTGCCGATCCGTACGCACTCTCCCCCGACGGAAAAACGGTCGCCATCTTCGAAGTCCGCGAATCCGACCACGTGCCTATGCTGGTAGTCTATTCCGTGGAGACTGGGAAAAAGTCAGCAGTCGAATTTGATCCCAGGGGATTGCCGAGCCTCGCCTTCATGCCTTCCGGAAAAGCGATTCTCTATCTCGTCAGGGAAAAAGGCGTGGACAACTTGTGGGTTCAGCCACTGGACGGAACTCCGCGGCACCAATTAACACATTTTACCGCGGAACGAATTGCCGGTTACGCGTTCTCCAAAGACGGCGCACAGCTCGGTCTCAAGCGCGGCCACGTCGAATCCGACGCTGTGCTCCTCCGCGACTTTTCACGCTGACACTCTGCTCGAAAATGAATTACTGGAGTGCGCCGCCGGACGGCCTTTGGATTGTGGGAATGTTCGGGTTGGTGATGGCAAAGTAGCCACGGCGCGAGCGCACCTGATACCCCTTGTGGTCCGGGACCTCGATGCGAATCTTGTGGTACCGGCCGTCGACCACATAATTCGTGGGCATGTACGCAATGGAGTACTGGTTGCGCAGTTCGTCGCCAATGTCCTGGAAGGATTGGTCCAGATCGTCCACGTGATAGGGAAAAAACGCGCGGCCACCGGTTTCTTCCGCCAGTTGCTGAAGAATCTTGTCGCCGTCGGTCAGATGATACTTCCGGTCGCCGACCTTATTGCGATCGGTCTCTGCCAGGGAAACCCATTGCGTGCTTGTGCTGATGGTGTAGATGACCACGCTGGTGCGCTGCGCCATTTCGATGGCTTCCGAGCGCGTGTGTGTGGATAGATTGTCGTCGCCGTCGCTGATCAGAATCATCACGCGGCGCACCACGTCCGGCTGATCTCCCGGCGGCCGCGGCGGGTGGCTCAATTCCCTGACGCAGGCATCGTAAATCGCGTCGTAAATCGCGGTGCCGCCGCCGGCGCGCGTTTTCGTGATCTGGTCGCGCAGCGCCCCCGCATCGCCGGTGAAACCCTGGATGACTTGCGGCTCGTCGTCAAAGGTCATGACGAAGGCTTCATCCTTGTTGCGGCGCAACACGGTGAAAAGAAAATTGATCGAAGCGTCCTGTTCGAACTTGATGCGGTCGCGAATGCTGTTGGAAGTGTCCAGAAGCATGCCTATGCGCAGCGGAAGATCCGTCTGCTTGCTGAAGTAGCGGATTTCCTGGGGAAGCTTGTCGTCGTAAATCTTGAAGTCATTTTTGTCCAGGGCGGGTACGAGCTTGTTGCGCCGGTCGAGAACGGTAAAAAGAACGTCGACCAGGTTGACGACCGTGGTCAGTTTTTGGTCGCTTTTTTGCGTGGCCTCCTGGCCCCCAGCTGGCGCTTGTCCCGCGGGCTGCGCTGGGGCCGTGGATTGCGGCTTTGCCGGCGGTGCCGATTGCTGCGCCCGCTCGGTCAGTGGAGACAGCAATAAAAAAGCTGCCAAGAAGATCGAAGTGATTGTCCATCGCATTGGCATCAATTATAGATATCCCGCCAGCGCAGCGTCAATTCGGCTGGGAGGCTCGCCCGCTCCGGCGGCCAGCTTTTCCAGATACTCGCGAAGCTCGACTGGCAAGGCCGCGCGGATTTCGATCCACTTGCCGGTCCGCGGCTGCGCGAAGCCAAGTTTCGCCGCGTGCAGGAAATTGCGCCCCAGCGGCGGGAACGTGGTCTTTCCCACCTGCAATTCCTTCGCTGCGCCATACAGCGTATCGCCCACCACCGGATGTTTCAGCGCGGCGAAGTGCACTCGAATCTGATGCGTTCGTCCGGTATGGAGTTGGACTTCGACCAGCGTCGCGTCGCCGATTTTTGCCAGAGCCCGCCAGTCCGTGCGCGCTTCCCGCGGATGGGTCAGCGCTGCGCCATGCCACGTCTTGCGTTCGGTCGCCATGCGCGTCCGGTGAATCGGGTCGCGCCCGATCGCCAGTTCGATTCGCCCGTTCTTTTCCTTCAGGGATCCCTGAACTAGCGCGATGTATGTTTTCTTCACCGCACGCTGCCGAAACGCTTCCCCCAGCTTTGCGTGCGCCGCATCATTCTTGGCCACCAGGATTACGCCCGAAGTCTCTTTGTCCAACCGGTGCACAATTCCCGGCCGCAGCGGATCCCCGGCCTGCGAGAGTGATTGTCCCCGACCCAGCAACGCATTCACCAGCGTCCCGGAAATCGCCCCCGCACCTGCATGCACGGTCATCCCCGCCGCCTTGTTAATCGCGATGACATCGTCATCCTCGTACAGCACATCCAGCGGAATCGCCTCCGCCGCGGCCACGATGGCCGGCCGCTCCGTAATCTCCAGCGTGATTTTTTCGCCACCTCGAAGATGCTGCGATCCTTTCCTCGCCGTCTTCCCATCGATAAGCACGTGCCCCGCTTCGATCAACTCCTGCACGCGCGTGCGGCTCAGCTCCGGACAAGCCACCGCGATGAACCGGTCGAGCCGCACGCCCGAATCGGAGTCGGCAGCGACAAGTTCGCGGTGAGTTGCGGAATCAGGTGAGGGCACAGAAAGATTGTAGCAAGGGGAATAGTGGCCGGGGGCATGGACGGCGATGGGCCCGGAGAAATCATCCGGGCTGCAGTAGGACTAGGAAGAGAAAAGCAGAGTCAAAAACCCAAGGTGTGAAACCGACACCTAGGGCACCCGACAGCAAGGCGTCCACGAACTGGACTATACTCATCTGACGATCTGGCTGGCGAGGCGTGAGCAATAAATTCGACACCGAATAGCAACTTGACATAAGGGATGTTGTGGGCCTTCAAATCTCAATCCGAAAATCTGGCGATGTCACCATTGTAGACCTTCGAGGAAGATCGACGATCGACGACGGCGAGAGCGAGTCCTTGGGCAACCAATTACAGAAGTTGGTCGCCAATGGTGTGCGCAAGCTGCTGCTGAACCTGGCAGATCTGGCAAAAGTGGACAGTTCCGGCGTCGCCATCATTGTAAGGACATTCGTTTCTCTGAAACGGGAGGGCGGCGACCTAAAATTGCTCTCTCCGTCCGGCCTGGTGCTCGAGGTACTGACTGTGTTTCGCCTGATAAGCACCATCCCGACCTTTGAGAATGAGGCCGAAGCTCTGGCCAGTTTCCAACCGCGGGGTTACATTGCAACGCCTTGAGGACGTGAACTTCGCTGCCACAGTCAAGTTAATGGGATAACCGGGATCACTCATGACAACCCACTGCAGCGACGGAGCTGCTCCCACCACAGAGAAAACCGCGCTCGTAACGGCCGCGATATCGATGAACTGCTCACGAGTGTCTTGGCCAGCGAAGGCTGGAGGATCCAGCGCGTCGTCGACAATCAACATCTTCTCGCGCTTGCCGGGGCCAAGCCCTTCGATCTGATCGTCACCGGGCGGAAGACCCACCTGGCGGAGGATGTTGAACTTCTCCGCAAAATCAGGAGCGCTCGCCCTCATGTCCGCCTGATTATCCTCACCGATAAATTTACTCCCGGAGACGTCATCGCTGCCATGCGCGAGGGGGCCTTCAGTTATTTCTCGGCACCCTTCGACGCTTCTGAACTCGCCGAAATGGTCCGTGCGGCCATCGCAGAACCCTGCTGGGACGACGGCATCGAAGTCCTCTCCGGAACCCCTGAGTGGATAAGCTTGACGGCCAGATGTGATCTTGCTACTGCGGATCGCCTGGTCCAATTCCTTCGCGGAGTCAGAGACCCGAGCATCCCCGAGGCTGAGAAAGACCAGGTCATCCTTGCTTTCAGGGAGATACTGATTAACGCCATGGAACATGGCGGGCACTTCGATACCAGCCAACACGTGGAAATATCCTTCATTCGGGCTCGTCGAGCGATAGCTTGCCGGGTCAAGGATCCCGGCAAAGGTTTCTCCCTCGAAGAGCTGCGTCACGCAGCGGCGGGCAACTCGCCCGGTGATTTGTTCAGCCACGCGACGGTTCGCGATGAGCAGGGCATGCGAGCGGGCGGCTTCGGCATTCTATTGGCAAAAAAGCTCGTCGATGAACTGATCTACAACGAAAAAGGGAACGAGGTAGTACTCGTTAAATACCTTGATCCGCTCAAAACGCCAATGATCTAGCGCTCCGAGGAGAGAGACGTATGGACCCAAGGAGTGCGCGGGATTTGGCATGTTCGGGCGCACCGCAAGAGCGCCTTTGCTCTTTTGGCGGAAACGTTTGACGGCCTTCGCCGTTTCTCAGGATAGGGCCCTAAAACGGAGAGAACATGAACTCCACCCGCAATCCAGGGAGAGTCGCCGGATTCTGGTACCTGCTCCTTTGTGTCCTCGGCCCTATCCGCCTCATGTATATTCCCGGCAAACTATTCGTCCATGGGAATGCGGCGGCGACAGCCAGCAACATCGCCGCTCACGAGTGGCTCTTCCGCCTCGGCATCGTCGCCGACCTGTGCTGCGCGGTCATTTTGATCTTCCTCACCCTGGCCCTTTACAATTTGTTCAAAGGAGTCGACCAGAATCTCGCTGTGCTGGTGGTGATCCTAGGGGGCGTGATGCCGGCCCTCATCGACTTTGTCGGTGTGGTGCACGACGCCGCGGCCCTGACGCTCGTGCGCGGCGCCGATTTTCTGTCGGCATTCGACAAGCCTCAGCGCGACGCCCTAGCCATGCTGTTCCTCCGCATGCGTGACCATCAAAACACGGCCGCCGAGATCCTTTGGGGTCTATGGCTTCTCCCCCTGGCGATCCTCACCTACAGGTCGCGTTTCCTGCCCCGCTTCCTGGGCGTGTGGCTCATCATCAACGGCTTTGCCTATGTGCTCCTTAGCCTTACGGGCGAACTGCTGCAGCAATACCAGAACACGGTGTTTCTCCTTTCCCAGCCCGCCTTGTTTGCGGAAATAGCGTTCATGCTGTGGCTCGTGATCAAGGGCGCCAGGCCGGCTGGTGAACCGGGATGATTCTCAGTTAAGCACAAACAGGTTCTCCTCCATTGTTTGGTGATAATTCTGTGACCACCCGGTCGATGGTTCCCAGCTTGCCCATCCCCAACCAACCACCGAAGTTTCGATTTGGATCCGTGGGCTTGTGCTAACCCAGCAGGAAGGAGCGCGTCTATCCCGGAAGGTCGGCGAATTTCAATTCTCGTCGTGGAGTTGCATCCATGAGCAGAATACTCTTGACCGGCCTTGTTCTCGGGACGAGCCTCGCCGCCTACGCGCAGACCGAGATGCCAAAGCCTGCTTATGACCTCTCTTTGCCCCGGGAAGAGAAAATCAAACTCGCGGAGAGCGCGGCTCCCCCGGAAATCTCAAGTCACGCAACGGTCTATCTGCTGGAGCAGACGGGCTACATAAAAATTCGAGAAGGCACAAATGGTTTCTCCTGCTTCGTGGACCGACAGACTCCGCTGAACCTGGAACCGACCTGTTTCGATGCCCAAGGAAGCGCGACCACGCTGCCGACTCGACTGTACGTGGAGGAGCAGCGCGCCAAGGGCAAGACCGAAGAGCAGATCAAGACAGAAATCGACGAGGGCTACAAGACAGGAAAATATAAAGCGCCGAGCAAGCCGGGAATCGTGTACATGATGTCCGACCGCGGCTACCTGTTGGTTCCCGGGACCAACAAGCTGGTGCACATTCCACCGCACCTGATGTTTTACGCTCCCTATGCAACCGATAAAGACATCGGATCACCGCCCGGCGCCGCGAACATGCCACGTGTGATAAGAGCCGGCCAGCCCGACGCCTATATCATCGTCATCCCCGGGCCGCTCGCGCAGCCAGGTCATTAATCGTGTTGATCTGCAATGATGGGGATCAGCGCGGCGCGCGGATGGCGTCGTTCATGTCGCTGTTGGCTTTTTTGCACGCGGCGCGGTCGCCTTGGTAGCAATTCTCGAGGTCTTGAAAATAATTCTGAAGGATCAGCTGGCGGGTCTTGCTCAGGCCTTTCGCGCGGGCTTCACCAAGCGCGGCTTTGGCTTTCTGCTCCGAAGCATTGTCCGGTTGCGCGCCGAACTGCTCGATAGCGTTGAAGGTGCTCCAGTAGACCCTGTCCTGGCGCTCCAGCTCGCGCGTCACGGTCTGCTGCAAGGGATAGATCACAAGATAGTTCAGTCCTAGAACAAAGAACAGCCCGGTGATCCCGAAGATCAGGAGCCGCTTGTACATGCCGCGGAGCCTACCGCATCCCGAAAGTGCATTCCAGCGCAATCTCCCTGGAGGGAAGCCGGGGGGAAGAAATCCGGTGGTTGCGCCATCGGCGTGTTCACAAGAATTAGCGAAAAATAACGGGTCTAAGACCCGCCACTACAGATGCGTCATTCGGATTCAGCGGAGAGCGTGCAAGGCGCCTTTGATGGCGACGAGAACGAGGAAAAGACCGAGAGCGAAGATGGGGGGCCCAAGGGAGCCAGTTCCAGACAGGCCGGTCGATCATAGCGAGCGAAGGATTGGCGGGATCGTAGAGCACGATCACGGGATTAGAGAGAGCGCCGGCGGAGTTTGAACCCAGCCAATCTTCAAATTGGATGAAGCGATCGTGGGTGTGAAATTCGACCATGGGCATGAAGGACGTGGAACTCGATCCGGAAGAGCGGCGGAACCGTTCTTGTTTGTACGCAACGATTCTTCCCGCCGTCCTCACGCCTTCGCGAATCAGATGGAAATGTGCGTGGCCCATCAGATAGGAAAGGCCCAAAAATACCAGCCCGGCGAACACTTGGGGAATCCAGGCGTAGCGGAGGATCTTCTCCCGATTGCCGGTCAGCCACGCAACGAGTTCTTCGGGGAACGCCAATTTGTGACACCAGTTGGAGGCGCTTGCCGAGAAGTAGAAGTGATACCCTTCGGAACTGCAATTTAGCACAGCTACGCCAGCGTGCTCTTTTTGTGGCCGAATAGTACATCAAGAATGAGCAAAGCGGCGCCGATGGTGATGGCGGAGTCGGCGACGTTGAAGGCGGGATAATGATAAGTGCCCAGCCAGACTTCGAAAAAGTCGGTGACGGCTCCGTGGAGAATGCGATCGGTGACGTTGCCGGTGGCGCCGCCGAGAAGAAATGCGAGTCCCGCGGCGGTCATCGCTCCGCCGGTGGCGCCGGCTACAAGAAACCAGGCAAGGACGCAGATCACCAGGACGGAACCGGCGATCAGAACGATGCGCGTCCAGTGCGACGCGGAATCCGCAAGAAAACTGAAAGCGATGCCGGGATTGCTGGCGTGCACGAGATAGATGAAGTGGTGGAGTACCTGGTGGCGCCAGCCCTCGGGAGTTTGCGATTCGAACCAGGCCTTTGTGGCGCGGTCGAGGAGAACCACGGCGAGCGTGAGCCACAGCCAGCGGAGTCTTGTGGATAGATTCATGAAGTAAGGGAGGCCAAGGAGATAAGAGAAATAAAGGAGGCTAAAAAGGTCGAGTTGGGCGCGTCGCGGCGAATGTGGTTGACGGAAAAGCGGCGGCGAGCCGCCGCAGTCCAAAGGTGCGTAATCGAACAAACTTGCATGTCAGCTCACGGCTACTCTCGCGGAGTCGTCGCTCTCGATCTCCGCGAGGGCTTCGGTGCAACGTTCACAGACGGTGGGATAGCGCGCGTTTTCGCCGACGTGAATTGAGTAATTCCAGCAGCGCTCGCACTTTTTTCCGTCGGCGCGCTCGATCTTGATGGCCAGTCCTGGCAACACTTCGGTCTGGAGGGCTCCTTCGCTCGCTCCCGAATCAATTACGACTTGCGAAACGATGAAGAGTGCGGGAAGGACAGACTGGCGCTCTTCGAGAAGATTTTGCAAACCGGCGAGCTCTGCGTTGGCGTGCAAATGGACTTTGGCTTCGAGGCCTCCGCCAATCGTTTTGGCGGCGCGGGCCTGTTCGAGCGCGACGAGGACGGCGGCACGAACTTGCGTGAGCCGCTCCCATTTTTCCGCGGCGGACTTATCAATGCCAGAGGCTAGGGCTTCCGACTCCGGAAACAACGACATGTGGACGCTGTCCGGTTCGTTTTGCACTTTCGGCAAGAATTTCCAGATCTCCTCGGTGGTAAAAACGAGGATGGGCGCGGCGAGGCGCGCCAGCGCGCTGCTGATTTTCCAGACGGCGGTTTGCGCGGAGCGGCGCGATTTGCTCTTGGGCGCTTTTGTGTACAGGCGATCCTTCAGCACGTCGAAATAAAATGAGCTGAGATCCACGACGCAGTAATCGTGGATGGCGTGATACACGCGGTGAAATTCGTAGTTGGCGTACCATTCGCGGCATTTCCGGACGAGTTCGGCGGTGCGATCGAGCATCCAGCGGTCAAATTCCTCGAGCTGATCGTTCGAAAGGGCGTCGCGCGAGGGAACGAAATCATTCAGGTTGCCTAGCGCGAATCGGAACGTGTTTCGAATCTTGCGATAGGCTTCGCTGAGCTGGGACAGTACGCGTTCGCTCATTTTCACGTCGGCCTGGTATTCGACCGACCCTACCCACAGGCGCAGTAGATCCGCGCCCCACTTTTCGCAAATCTCGATGGGATAGAGCGTGTTCCCCAAGGATTTCGACATCGGACGGCCCTGCTCGTCGAGAGTCCAGCCATGGGTGACGACGCCACGATACGGCGCCGCATCTCGGATGCCAGTGGCGACAAGAAGCGAGCTGTGAAACCAGCCGCGATACTGGTCGGGGCCTTCGAGATAAACGTCGGCGGGCCACTCCGCCCCTTTCAGGACGGAAAGATTCGAAGAGCCGGAATCAAACCAGACATCGAGAATGTCGTTTTCCTTGCGCCACTTCGACGCGCCACAGGAGCATGTTGTTCCCGGCGGGAGCAACTCTTCCGGCGTGTGCTGGTACCAAGCGTCCGCGCCTTCTTTTACAAACCATTTGACGACGTTTCGAAGCGCTCTGAAATCCTCGAGGCGCGTGCCGCAGGCATCACAATAAAAAACAATGATGGGCACGCCCCAGAATCTTTGCCGCGAGACGCACCAGTCTGGGCGCTTCTCGATCATTTCGTACATGCGGTCTTCGCCCCAGGCGGGGAACCATTTCACGCCATGAATTTCCTCAAGCGCTTCGGCACGCAGCGTTTTTTCTGTTCCATGCGCGGCCTGGTCCATTTTTATGAACCACTGCTCGGTGGCGCGAAAAATCACGGGATTGTGGCAGCGCCAGCAATGCGGGTAGCTGTGCTTGTATTCATGGTGGCCGAGCAGTGCACCGCGATCGGCAAGCAGTTTCACGACGATGGGATTCGCAGTGAAAACATCCTTGCCTTTGTATTCCGGCAAACCTTCGAGGTAAACGCCCTTGTCGTCGAGCGGCGCGTAAACTTCCAGTCCATATTTCTGGCCGGAAACAAAGTCGTCGGCACCGTGGCCCGGAGCGGTGTGGACGATGCCGCTGCCCTGATCCAGCGTCACGTAATCCGCAAGAATTCCCGGCACCTGGATCGGCAAGAAGGGATGCTGGAACTTCATGCCTTCGAAGTCGCGGCCCTTGAACGTGGCGCGGACTTTAACTTCCTTGATATCGCACTCGGCCTGCAACGCCGTAACGCGGTCGGCGGCGAGGAGTAGCGCTCCTTTTTCGGTCTCGACGACGGCGTAAGCGAAATCGGGATGGAACGCGAGCGCGCGATTGTGAGGCAAGGTCCATGGCGTAGTGGTCCAGATCACCGCGCTGACTTCAAAGCCAATTTTAGCTGCGTCGCCCTTGCCGCCGCCCACCACTCCAAACTTCACCCAAATGGAGGGGCTGGTGTGGTCTTCGTATTCGACTTCGGCTTCCGCCAGCGCCGTGCTGTCGTAGAGGCACCAGTACACCGGCTTGCGTCCACGGTAGACATAACCCTTTTCCATGAAATCGAGAAACGCGCCCGCGATGGTGGCTTCGTACTCATGGCTCATGGTCAGGTAGGGATCGTTCCAGCGGCCGAAAATGCCGAGGCGCTTGAAATCTTTTTTGTGCTGCTCGACGAAGCGCAGCGCGAATTGCCGGCACATCTTTCGAAACTCCGCCGGCGGCACCTTTCCTTTTCCGCCCAGCTCTTTTTCGACTTGGGTTTCGATCGGCAAGCCGTGGCAGTCCCATCCCGGCACGTAAGGCGCATAGTGTCCAGCCATGCTCTTGGTCTTGACGACCAGATCCTTGAGGATCTTGTTCAGGCCCGTGCCGAGATGAATTTCTCCTGTGGGATACGGCGGGCCATCGTGCAGAACAAAAAGCGGCTTGCCTTTGCGCGTTTCCAGGATGCGCTCGTAAATATTCCCGGCGTGCCAGGCTTCGAGCTGTTTGGGCTCGTTCTGCGGCAGACTGGCCTTCATGGCAAAATCGGTTTTCGGCAGGTTCAGTGTTTTCTTCAGTTCCAGTGGTTCGGCCATAGGGATAAGCGCTCGAAGATCTCCTTCTTTGCCTGCATGCTGTCCTTTTTATTACCGGTACGTACCGTACGGTGGTTCGGGTGTACGGCGGGAAACATCGGAAAGCAGTGTAAGCACGTATGTTACAATGAATGGGAGCCGGTGTCAGCCGTGGGGGCCGCGCAACCTTTCCCACCCGGCGCGAATCTTATCGGCTAGGTACACCGAACGCGGGGTTCTGCGTCTAAGTTAGAGGTAAATGGTGCCGGGCAAACTCATCAGTCTTCTGCCTCCAGGAATCACGAAGCGGAACGTGTCTGCAAACGGCTCCGAGCCGGCGATTCCTATGCCTGATTCGGCGGTACCAAAATTCGACGCGCCGGCGATCCTCATTCCCGATAATTTCTGGTCCAACCTGAAGCAGTTCTTCATCGAGCGGCCGATCAAGGTCCGCGAGCGCGCCGATGCCCCGTTCACGAAGACGTCTTTTGGCACCGGGATGGGCGATAACCTCAAGGACTTTTTCAGCTCGGCGCCCGTGCCCAAAGGGCCGGTGAACAGCAAGCTGGCAGTCGCCTGGGGAACAAGTTTCGGCGGATTCGGCCAACGTATCAGGGAATTTTTCTCGCCTCCCAAAGTGGCGCCGCTGCCGTTCGAAGTGAAACCGGTGAAGGTAAAAGACATCTGGTCGAAGGATGAGAATTTCGGCTGGAGCCAGGCGATCGCAATTGGCCTGCACGGCGGGATTATCCTGTTGCTGCTGATTCCGGTTTTCTGGAATGTGCTGCCGGTTTCCACGCAGGCAAAGAATAAAGGGATTGACGTCACGCCGCTGGATATTTCGCCCTATGTTTCGAAACTGCCTGCAGGCGCGGATAAAGCCGGCGGCGGCGGTGGCGGCGGGGATCGGTCGGTATTACCACCGACGAAGGGGCGCGCGCCAAAATTCAAGTGGACGCAGTTCACGCCGCCGGAAGCGACGCTCAAGAATCCGAATCCCAAGCTGCCGATGGATCCTTCGCTGCTCGGTCCGCCCGATTTGAAGGTGGCTAACCCGCCGCTGACGAACATGGGAGATCCTTTGGCGGCATCGGTAAATTATTCCGGCGGTCCCGGCGGTGGTGGTGGTATCGGCACCGGCGAGTCCGGTGGTATTGGCAGCGGCTCCGGCGGCGGTCTGGGCCCCGGCGAGGGCGGCGGCACTGGCGGCGGAGTGTTCCGCGCCGGCGTCAATGGAGTCGGAGTTCCGGTCTGTTTCTATCAGCCTCCTCCCGAGTATTCCGATGAAGCGCGCAAGGTGAAATACCAGGGCGCGGTTGTCGTGGAAGGAGTCATCGGCATCGAAGGCAAGGTCACCAACATCAGGATCATCAAGGGCGTTGGGATGGGCCTCGATGATAATGCCGTCGCCGCGGTGAAGACCTGGCGATGCAAGCCGGCTCTCGGACCGAACGGAAAGCCAGTACCAACGCTGGTTCCTATTGAAGTTACGTTCCGCCTTTTCTAAATAAACCGCACTCCATTCGAACTCGATCGTTTTTCGTGTGCTCGGAGCTGCTCGGCTGTTTTTCTTTGCTGCCGCGCTCATTCAAATTCCCGGGCAACCATTCGGATTCGCCGCGCCTCTCATTTTCCGTTCGCTGCACGCCTCGTCGAGGAACCAGGCCAAATCTGAGGCGCGCGCAGAGGCCTGCCCATGCCTGATTCCTTCCTGCGCTTTAAGTTTTCCCCGGCAAATTCAGGAGAGAACTTGATCGCTCGCATCCGCGGCAACTTCCGCGATGCGTTCAGCGCGGAAAAATGGAAGATGTCCTCGGCAAATGGCGCGACACTGCATCTTCTGCGTTTCAACTGCTCGCCTCACGCGAGCCGCTCGCAAGGTGTTTCTTTCCTAACGCACGCGGCGATGATTTCAGCGCTTGCGCTGATTGCGCTGCATCCCCTGAAGGACACGAAAAATCCCGAGAACGGAGCGACAAGAGTTGTGCCGCAACTGAAGTATCCGCCTCGTTTCCTGCTCTCCAATTCCGGGTCCGAGTCGGATCCCGGAGGTGGCAGCGGGGGTGGCCGCGTGCCGATTCCCACGACCGCCGGAAATCTGTTGCCGGTTTCTTCCATTCAGATAGTTCGGCCCTCGCTGCCTCCCCAAGAAGAACTACACATGCCGACGCCGACGACGATATGGGATCCGGCCGCCGCGCCTGTGTTGACGCCCGTCGACAAAATTGGCCTGCCGTGGATGAAGGACGATACGAATTCTCCCGGGCCGGGTGATTCCAATACGATTGGCAACGGTTCGGGGCACACTATGGGAGATGGGCCTCGCGATGGGCCAGGCGGGCAAGGAGTTTCGTCATTAAGATACCGCGCGGGGGTTACGGAAGCGAAGTGCGCGTACTGCCCAAATCCGCAGTATACGGACGAGGCGCGCGAGGCCAAGCTACAGGGAGCGGTGACGCTGCTGGTGCTGGTGGGCGCAGATGGCCGCGGGGCGCAGGTCCGCATCGTGAAAGGGATTGGACTGGGGTTGGATGAACGCGCGGCGCAGACCATTCGAACGTGGAAGTTCGTGCCTGCGTACGACGCCGCTCGGCACGCCGTCCCCACGTGGGTCACTGTGGAAGCCGTCTTCCGCCTCTTTTAGTCAAACGCCCGCCGCAGTGCGCGCGGAATTAGCGCTCGCGGGTGATCTCCGCGAGGAACCAGGTGCGGCGTTCAGTCTGGTCGATCCAGACTTCGATCAAGCTGGTGGTGGCGACATCGTTGTGCTGCGCGCAGATCTCATGCGCGGTGCGCAGCGAAGCCGTCAGTTGCTGGTTGTCGGCGCAAAGCTCCGTCAACATATCTTTCGGCGCGACGAACTCGGCGTTGTTGTCTTTCAGAGTTTGATGTTTCGAAATGTCGCTGATGGAATGCAGCGTGGTTGCGCCAATTTTGAGGGCGCGCTCCGCGATATCGTCGGTCATGGCGAAGATCTGATCGGCGTGTTCGTCCAGAAGCAGGTGGTAGTCGCGAAAGTTCGGCCCGCTCATGTGCCAGTGGAAGTTCTTGGTCTTCAGATAGAGCGCGAACACGTCCGCGAGCAAAGGACGCAGCGCACTGGCGATCTCCGCGACAGCCTTGCTGCCGAGACCTGCTGCCGCTGCGGGAGCTTCTTTTGCTTTTGCTTGAGCTGCACCATTCTTTGGCATTGTGAGTCTCCTTAAGCTTTCTTTCGCAGGTGCTCGGGATGTTCTGAGCGATGCGGCTCCAAAGAACCGATTGGCACGAATCTACCGAGTTTCCTGCCGAGGTGATTTTGCGGGCGAAAGGGTCCCTCTTACGGACCCGTCCGAAGCCAGGAGAAGGGGAATCCCGCTTCGGAAGGAGCCAAGTATAAATCCAGGCGGTTTGCACTGCAATCTCGGCTGTCCGCGCCGGAGCAAGCGAGGCTCACGTGTATCCTCTTCCTTCCGCGTCCTGGATGCATGTATCCGAAGTAGATGACGCGGAACGTTTTACGCACCATGCTCCGGCTGCATTCGCGGGGCCGCGCTGCAATCTGCTAGGATTCCTGCATGAGAAAAACAGCCCTGTTCGCCCTTTCCCTGGCGCTGTGCGCGTTTTGTTTTGCAAACGGCTTGCGGGCGCAATCCCCTACCGGCAGGCTCGAGTTCCTGGCGCGGGTTACGCCGACGGGGGCGCGGCCGGAACCCGTGCGCGAGTTCACGTTTTATATCCTGACCAAGAGCTACACGGAAATCGTCAAGGAAATGGAAGACAAGGATCCGATTCCCCAGCGCGATGAGTTCATTGACACGCTGAAGGTTTCTCCCGAGTTGAAGGCCTGGTTGAAGGAACACGAGATCCTGGACCTGACGATGCCGGATGTCGATAAAGCGATCACGCCGGACGACGTGATGCACGTTCCGGAATTCAAGGCGGCTTACGAGCGCTCCAACAGCGGCGGCGTTACCGATGGGTTTCCGAAACCGAAGTACAATGATGCGGAGAAGACCGAGCATCCCGATAAGTACGAAAAGCATAAACAGGAATACGTAGCGGCGTTGAAGAAATTTGTTCAGACGCATCCGCAAACCATTGCCGGCATGGAATTGGAGCTGGACGCCGTGAACCCGCAGAAAAAGTGGGCGGCACTCGAAAACCAGCAGCACAAGCGCATTCAACGCACGGCGCCGGATACCGCGCAGATCAAATTCATGGTCGCGAAGGCGGACACCGACCTAGAGGGCCATGCTTCGATTTCGGGACTTGTGCCGGGCAGCTACTGGATCAGCACACTCAATTTGAATGCCGCCTCAGGCGACATGCGTTTGCGCTGGGACGTTCCGATCGTGATTCAAGCGGGGCAGACGCTACGCGTGGAATTGACGAATCTGAACGCCATCGATGCGCACGGGGAAAAGCCCTAGCGCTCCCGCGCTTTCGCCATGGGCACGCCGTTTCTCTGGATCGCGTTTAATCTTTTCATCCTCGTCGCGATAGTGCTTGATCTGCGGGTGTTTCACCGGCGCGCGCACCGGATCAGCGTGCGCGAAGCCGGGCTTGCCAGCGCCGGGTGGATCGGCGTCTCCGTGCTGTTCGGACTGGGTGTACTGCGTTTCTACGGCCAGCAACCCGCGCTCGAATACTTCACGGGTTATCTGATCGAAAAAGCGCTTAGCGTCGACAATCTTTTTCTCTTCCTGGTGATCTTTCGCGCGTTTGCGGTGGATGATCGAGTGCAGCATCGCTTGCTGGAGTGGGGTGTACTCGGGGCGCTGATCATGCGCGGCGTGATGATTGCGCTGGGGGCGGAGCTGATCGAACACTTTTCCTGGGTTTTGTATCTCCTGGGAGGGTTTCTGATCTACGCCGGGCTGCGCATGTTGTTCGCCAGGAAGTTGGAAGTGCATCCGGAACAGAACAGACTTTTCCGCTTTGCGCGCAAGCACCTTCGGGTGACGCAGGATTACCAGGGCGAGAAATTTTTTGTCCGTCATGCGGGCAAGCTGTGCGCCACTCCCTTGTTTCTGGTGCTGCTGGTCGTGGAAATCACGGACGTGACGCTGGCGGTGGACTCCATTCCGGCGGTGTTCGGCATCACGCGCGATCCATTTATCGTGTTTACCTCGAACGTTTTAGCCATTCTCGGGTTGCGCGCTCTCTATTTCCTTCTGGCAGGAGTCATTGACCGGTTGCAGTATCTCGACGAGGGGCTGGCTTTCGTGCTGGTGTTGATCGGCGGAAAAATGATTGGCGAGCCGTGGATCCATATTCCCGTGAGCGTTTCTCTGGGAGTAGTGGGAGGGGTGCTGCTGATCGCGCTGCTTGCGTCGCTGCTGATCCCGGCGAGGAAACAAATCTCGGCGATTGAAGCTCTGGCGTCTTCCAATCCGGCCGAGAGGCGCGCGGGGGCGGAAGAGATTTATCGGGTAGGGCGCGCGCCGGCGGACGCCATTGTCTCCGCCTGGTGGGGAGACAGCGAACTTTCGGCGCTGCTGCTCGGGCCAAATCCAGTCGTGACGGTGGGCCTCGCGGTTCCACGCGAAAGCTTCGAGCTAATTCATGCAGCGAACGGATCGCCACGGCTGTCCGAAGTTCCTCCTGACCAAGATGCGGAAGAATTTGAGCTGCATTTTCCGCATGGCGTCTTGCTGGACATTCTGACAACCCGCGAACCGGGTGGCTCCGGAGCCATTGCGCGCTATCTGACAAAATTTGGTGAGGGCGTGCAGCAGGTGGAGTTTCGCTGTACGAATGTGGATCGCGCCACAGACATCCTCAAGAGCAAATTCAGCATCGCGCCCATTTATCCACTGACACGAGCCGGCGCGGACGGCACGGGGGTCAATTTTTTTCTGGTTACGACTTCAAACGGCGGAAAGGCTTTGATCGAGCTATACGAGCTGCCGAAGCCACCGGACTCTGCAAGAAGCGTTCAGCAGTGATCATTTGGCGTTCGCAATTGCCTGCCAGGCGCGCAGGATTTCACCGACGGTCCAGGCCTGGGCGATGCAGCCGCGGGGAGTAAAGGGAGCATCACCATCGAAAATCTCGCTGAGGGTGCCGAGTCCGCTTGAGTAGATTTGCCGGCCGAGCGGTTCGAGAAAACGCAGCGCGGCTTGGCGATCGCGATAGATACGATAGTGCGCGAGGGCGAAGGGGCCCACCAGCCATCCCCACACCGTGCCCTGATGATAGGCGGCATCGCGGTCGCGCGGACCGCCGCCATAATGGCCGGTGTAGTCGGGCTCGCCGGGAGCAAGGCTGCGCAAACCGTGCGAGGTCAGCAGACTCCGCGCGCAAACCTCGACGACCGCCTTTTGCTGTTCGGGCGAAAGTGGGCTGACGGGCAGCGAAACGGCAAGAATCTGGTTGGGACGAAGGGAAACATCGTTCCCGATTCCGGGCGAATCGATTACGTCGTAACAGCAACCTCGTTGTGAGTTCCAGTATTTCTGAAAACTTTTTTGAGCCTTACCGGCTAGTTTTTCGTACCCATCACGGGGTTGTGCGAGGAGTCGCGCGAATTCCGCCATCGTTGCGAGCGCATTGATCCAAAGAGCGTTGATCTCCACGGGCTTGCCAGTGCGCGGGGTAACGACCCAGTCGCCGATTTTCGCGTCCATCCACGTCAGCTGCACGCCGGGACCGCCGCCATAGATCAGGCCGTCGGCAGCGTCGGCATGAATGTTGTAGCGCGTGCCTTTTACGTGCGCGTCCACGATTCCGGCGAGAACCGGAAAAAGTTGCTGCAGCGTTGCCATATCCTGCGTGGCGGTAAAATATTGGCGGACGGCTTCAAAATACCAAAGGGCGGCATCCACGGTGTTGTATTCCGGCTTGCCGCCAGCGTCGGGGAAATTGTTGGGAAGCATTCCGCCATCGACGTAGCGCGAAAAGGCTAGAAGAATGCGCTTGGCAACTTCAGCGCGCCCGGTCGCAAGCGTCAGACCCGGCAGGGCGATCATCGTGTCGCGGCCCCAATCGCCGAACCAGTGATAGCCGGCGATGATGCTGCGGCCGTCCGGCTCTTCCGGGAGGCTGCGCTTGACGATGAATTGATCAGCGGCAAGAATGAGTTGCCAAAGCCAGGAAGGGGCTTCCTCCGCGTTGTTTTCGTGTTTCGCTTGCCAGTCCTGGAACAGCTTCACTTCGTAATTCACGCGTTCCGCCCTAGCGGTCTCACTATCCAGTGAGGCCTTAGCCTCCGTGGTGGTGACGAAAGTGACGCTGGAACCGAGTTCGAGCTTGGCGCGGAACAGCGCAGCGAAAAGATGATCCTCACGGTCATCGAGGCCGCGCGCGGTCTCTTGCGCGAGATAGCAGTCGCGGGACCAAACGTGATGCTGCTCACAAGAGGCTTCCGCACTCAGGAGATAGAAGGGCGTGGCGCCGTCTGAGGCCACCACCTTTACGCCGCGTTCGAAAGGCTCGATCCCCATGCGCCAGTCGCCCGCATGCGTTAAAGAATGGAAGTCGCGGTAGTTGACGAACGCCTTCAATTCCATTTCAATCGGGCCGCTTCCGCGTACAAGCGTGTATTGGATATAGGTGGTGTTCTCTCCCTGCCGCATCCAGACACGTTTTTCGAGCAGCGCGTCGGCGAGCGCATACGTCCAGACGGGCTTTGCGCCTTCCAGGTGAAAATCCTCGATGAGGAGGAAGCCTTTCGGATCGATGGCACCGCTGACCCAGCGATGCGTGGCGAGAGAAAAATCCGCGCCGGCATAGCGGACAAGCTCATCGAAGTAGGATACGAGCTGCGTGCGGCCAACGGGCGGCCGCAGAGCGGCGACCAGCAAACCGTGGTAGCGGCGCGTCTGGCCCCCCGAAACTGTTCCGGAAGCGTATCCGCCGATGCCGTTGGTGACGAGCCACTCACGCGATTCCGCGGCGGCGAAATCTCCGCAGATTTCACGGCCAAACTGAACTTTCGCTTGTTCCGACACCGGCCGCTCCCCTCATTCGAATCAGCGGGACTGAATCTTCTGTCGAAGCGGCCCGCCTTCACAACTGCCTAAAGTTACAGATCCTAGCTGTCACCGTAGACGGGAATGGCCGCGCCCTGGATTACTTTGGCATCGTCGCTGCACAAAAAAAGAATCACGCGCGCGATATCCTCGGGTTTCGGCCACTTGGCAAAATCCGCATTCGGCATGGCTTTGCGATTGGCTTCCGTATCAATGATGCTCGGGAGAATTGTATTTGCGCGAATGCCAGTGCCTTTCAGATCCGCGGCTAGAGAATCCAGCAGCGCCACGGCGGCCGATTTTGAGGCGGCATACGCCGCGGCACCGGCGGCGTGGTCAAAGGCGGCTTTCGCGGCTACGTTTACGATGGCTCCGCGGCCTTTCTTCAACATGGCTCTCACCGTGGCACGAGACAATGCATATCCCGAACGCAGGTTCAGCGCCATCATCTGATCGAAAACTTTCGTCTCCAGTTCCCACAACTTCGTACCGCCCGCGTAACCGCCCACGGCATTTACCATGGCATCCAACCGGCCATGCTTGCGCACAATGTTTTCAATCAACTGGCTCACGGCGGCTTCGTCGGTGACATCAACTAATTGCCCTTCGAGTCTCTCCCCAGTCGCTCCAGCGGTACTCTTTAAAACGTCGAATTCTTCCTGGACTCGAAAGGTAACTACAACCTGCGCACCTTCCTTAAGGAACGCGAGACTCACCGCGCGGCCCAATCCTCCCGTGCCTCCCGCTACGAGAACCACTTGCGCTTCGAATCTCCCACTCATTGGTCTGCCTCGAGATACTTTCTCCTCATGGATTCAGCCACTTGGTCATAAGGAATCTTTGGTGATCTTTATATCCTGCGTGGCGATAGAGTTCGAATGCTGAATCGTTTCCGTGGTCAACTTCCAGATGGATGGCATTCACTCCCATTTGGCGCGCTTTTTTCTCCACAAATTCGAGAGCCTGCCGGCCAAAACCGCGCCGGCGGTGCGCCGTGTCGATGTAGAGTTCGTCGATTAACGCGTCGTGGCCATGGAACTCAAAGCTGAAGCCCAGTGTCAGTACAATATAGCCAACCGCAGCGCTTTCCTCACAGAGCAGCCAGACTCCGCCGAATGCCGGAAGAGACAAGAATTTCCGGAACCCGGCGCGCGCCTTAGTCTCATCAAATCTGATCGCTCCCCGTGGATGCCCGGCAAGTAGGCGCATCAAGCGCAGAAGCTCCGCTTCGTCCTGCAGAGTGGCTTCCCAGATCACCAGTCGGGACACGTTATTCCCCGCTTTGTTCGATGAGCTTTGCAAGCAGGCCAGTCCAGCCCGTTTGATGGTTTGCGCCAAGGCCGGCCCCGTTGTCGCCATGAAAATATTCGTAAAAGAGCATCAAATCTTTCCAATGCGGATCGCTCTGGAAGATCTCCGATTCGCCTGCAACAGGACGGCGTCCGTCCTGCCCCCTTATAAAGATATGAACGAGCCGACGGGAAATTTCCGCTGCGACTTGCCAGAGGTCGGATTCCTCGCGGGCATGCGTGGGGCATTCCACTTTGAAATCTTCCCCATAATAGTGATGATATTTCTGCAGAGATTCGACCAGGAGAAAATTCACCGGAAACCAGATGGGGCCGCGCCAATTCGAATTGCCGCCAAAAGTTCCGGTGGACGATTCTGCGGGTTCATAGTCCACGCAGTTCACATTTCCGTTCACATGCACTTCGTAGGGATGGTCCTTGTGGTAGCGCGAGAGTGCTCGAATACCGTAAGGCGAGAGAAACTCGGTCTCGTCCAGCATGCGCGTGAGCACGCGCTTGAGCTGTTTGCGGTTTACGAGCGAAAGCAGCCGCCGCACACCGCGCGCCGAACGCTGCGTCATTTCAATATGCTCAGGCACGTCCGGATGGTTGTCGATAAACCATTGCATGCGGCGCTTGAAGCCCGGAAGGCGATCCACAATGTCTGGCTCCAGCGTTTCCACGGCAAAGAGAGGGATCAATCCCACCATTGAACGGATCTTCATAAAGTGTTCTTCGCCGTTCGGGAGCTTCAGCACGTCGTAGTAAAACCCGTCTTCGTCGTCCCATAGGGAGCGCCCGCCGCTGCCGAAATCGTTCATGGCGCGGGCGATGTAGACAAAGTGCTCGAAGAATTTGCTGGCAACATCCTCGTAGGCAGGATCTTCCTTCGCGAGCTCGAGAGCAATCGCCAGCATGTTCAGGCAATACATGCCCATCCAGCTGGTGCCGTCGGATTGCTCGAGATGGCCGCCGGTAGGGAGCGGCGCCGATCGGTCGAAAACTCCGATGTTATCGAGGCCAAGAAATCCGCCCTGAAAAATGTTCGCGCCGTCCGGATCCTTGCGGTTGACCCACCAGGTGAAATTCAACAGAAGCTTGTGAAAGACCTTTTCCAGAAAGCCGCGATCGGCTACCCCGCGCATGCGCCGCTCGATTTTGTACACGCGCCATGCCGCCCAGGCGTGCACCGGCGGGTTCACATCGCCGAAAGCCCATTCGTAGGCCGCCAACTGACCGTTGGGGTGCATATACCACTCGCGAAGCAGCAGGATAAGCTGCTCTTTCGCGAAATCCGGATCAACAAGGGCTAATGGGATACAGTGAAACGCCAGGTCCCACGCGGCGTACCACGGATACTCCCACTTGTCGGGCATGGAAATGATGTCGTCGTTATAAAGATGCGTCCAATCCTTATTGCGGCCGTGCCAGCGCTCTTCGGGAGGCTTGGGCCCGGCTGGATCGCCCTCGAGCCAGGTGTGAACATCGTAGTGATAGAACTGCTTGGACCAGAGCATCCCGGAAAGCGATTGGCGCATGACGGCCTTGGCCTCATCGGAGAGATCTTTGGGAATACGGGAAGCGTAAAACTCTTCGGCTTCTTTCTGCCGTGTGGCGAACACGCCTTCGAATCCAGTCACAAAATCGTTAGTGCCGGGAACGCCCTCGGTGCGCTCCGATGCCCCGGGCGAGACTACCCCTCCTACTCTGCCTGCACCAATGTCCATCCCGCCGAGAGGCTCCGTGTCGGTAAGCCGCAGCTTCAACGTGACGGGCTCGCCGGGAGCAAGCTCCAGCGGGTAATACGCCGCGACCTTCGTTCCCATCTGCTCGGGATTAACGGCTGTTTTGTTGCCGTGAATCAAGAACTCATTGAACGCATCCTTCACATAGGGTGAACGGTTTTTGCCGCCAAACAGCCGCGCGTTATTGGTCTCGTTTTCCGTGAACAGCAACGTGGGGTGACCAGCGCACAGCAGCCAGCGCTTGCCATACTGCCAGTGCTGCGTTTCGACGCAAACACTGCCGGGCACGCTGGTTCCTCTGCGCGCGAGCGGGCGCCGCAAATCCCTGCCCCAGGACCACGTGTTGCGAAACCAGAATTGCGGCAACGCGTGCAATGTAGCAGCTTCGGGCCCGCGATTCACGGCGGTGATTTTAATGAGAATGTCTTCAACATCGGCCTTGGCATATTCCACGAACACATCGAAGTAGCGGTTCTCGGCGAAAACTCCGGTATCGAGCAATTCGAACTCCGGGTCATGACGGCTGCGGCGGCGGTTCTCTTCGACCAAATACTCGTAAGGGAATTCGGCATGCGGATACTTGTAGAGCATGCGCATGTAACTGTGAGTGGGAGTGGAGTCCAGATAAAAGTAATACTCCTTGGGGTCCTCGCCGTGGTTCCCCTGATTCCCCGTCAGGCCAAAGATACGTTCCTTGAGAATCGGGTCGCGCCCGTTCCAGAGCGCCAGCCCGAAGCACATCATCTGATGGCGGTCGCAGATGCCGCCGATGCCGTCTTCTCCCCATCGATACGCCCGCGAACGCGCATGATCGTGGGGAAAATATTCCCAGGCAGTGCCGCCGGAACTGTAGTCTTCGCGGACCGTTCCCCACTGCCGTTCGGAAAGGTAGGGCCCCCAGCGCTTCCAATATCTTTTCCGCGTGCGCCCTTCTTCGAGCCGGCGGTCTTCCGTGGTCTGGATTCGTGGCATGGTCGGCCAATCCCCCGGAGGGAGTTTAGCCTATCACCGCACTTTTCTGCAGCAGAGGTGGTACCGGCTCCGGAGGGCGCGCCATTACGACATGCCGGGTACGCCGGAAGAGAAGATGCTCAGCTTGTTAAGGAGTGGATGACTGGCTGGACGACTGGGCTTGCGGCTGCGCGGGAGCCTGGGAAGACGGTTTGACGGAACGCAGAAGAATAATCTTAGTTCCCGAGTCTTCGTTTTCGAGAGCCACCACGCGGACCTGGTCGCCGCGTTCGCCGACGAAAGTGATGTCGTCGTCGGAGATGTGCGACTGTTGGAAAAATTCCGGCAAGTTCTTACGGCCGGGCTCTTGGCGAACGAATTCCGGGCTCAAGTGCTCGAGGTACCAGTTGTTTACGTACTCGCGAGAGGAATTCGAATGGTAGGTGCTTGATACCACTTGAGGCTGACTCTCATCGCCGAGGGGATGCGACGCCGGTCCACCGGGAAGGACAAGCGCAGACTGGGGATAAACAGGCAAGCCAGGGCCGACTTGCTGGGCTTTCTCGAAGCGATAGTCGCCAATGGGAGTGCGCACGGTGGTCCTGTCACCCTCGGAGCGGAGCTGGAGAGCATGAATCACGCGCGAAGCCATCAGCAGTCCTCCGCCGAGGAGAACGCCGAAGCCGCAGAACATAGCGGCCATCATGAACAGCAGTGATTTAGAGGAAGAAGACTCCCCCGATGATGAACTCTTGCCCATAAACCCTTCTCCCAACTGCCTGCCCGACGCCGTGAGCCTCGTTGGAACGACGCCAACTATTCTCTTCTACCGTTCGAGATCGCGAAATGACTCCTAGCGAGCTGCGTGCCCCAACATTGCAAACCCTGTACGAATCTCGCGAGCCGGTCTGCTTGATCCCACTCCGGCTGAAGCCTTCGGCCTGAAAAACGCGGCCCCGGGGGACTCGGGGCCGCGCAGCATGCAGCACGATGCTGCGGTCTACTGGTTCGGCAGAAGGAGCTGCGTGAACCCTGTGGTATTGACGTCGCGGAACATCGGCGTGCGCGGCGGCAGGAGCAAAGGATTCAGGAAGTTGGTATCAAATGAGTAGCCGCGGTTTGGTGGGCTGTAGTTGTTGCCGCCGGAATTGAATAGCCCGATAGCCTGGCGGTTGTAGTACAGGCTCACGATGGATCCCGTGTAATTCAAGGTTCCACCCCAGCTTTCCAGGTAGCGCATGAAGTTGTGTACGCCGCCGTCAGTTCCAAAGTCCTGGCTGCCGTCGAGCGCGGTCGTGTCCCATGAGGGGATGGGGAACGACACGCTCTTGCCGGCCACAACTCCCAGGCGGTACCAGGCCGTATTCGCCTGGCGGCCCCCTGTGTTAAACGGGGAGTTAAAGGTGTTGAGATCGTGCCACTGGTCCGACAGAAGCGTGAAGGCATCGGCAGCCACTGAGGCCGCGACGCTGGGATCGGAAAAGCCGTTGCCCGCGGAATTGGCGTTGAAATCGCCCTGTAGGTAAGCCGGATTTTCTGTTGCGATGGTTAACCCGCAAGAGATAGCGCCCGGGCATAGTGGCAAGTTGATGAGTCCGCCATTTACGATCTTCAAAGACCGGCGGAAAAGCGAAGAGGGATTTTCGCGTCCCTCATTGGCATTGTTCAGGAACGTTCTAGGCCACGGGAACCCTGCGTTTGGACCAGCGCAGAGCGGGTCGGCCACCGTTGCGCTGAGCGCATTCGGGAAAAGAGTGTTGGCGGTGATGTTCCCCGTACTGTCGACCATGGCAGGTTGAAACGTAATCTCTCCATAGGTGTAGAGAACTCCGGTGCCGTCCAGGTCTTCACCCGTATCGAGCGTGCTATTGGGGCAGCCATTGACGTCCGACGGATTGACGAAGTCACCGTAGCCATATTCTCCGGTCTCGTGTCCGGAAGGTGAGAGAGGTGGCCAGGTGCCGAGGGCAGTACCTGTCGGCACATAGTTGCTGCGGCGATCGGAGACGTAGACGACGAAGTTGTTTGGCGCGACGTTGGGATCCTTGGTGCTCAGGCCGGAACTACCGAGTGTGCCTGAGAACCACGCCGCCAGGTTCTTGACGTCCAGCTCGATGTAATTCATCGTGCCGCCGAGCGTAATCCGCGCGTTGAAAGGGGCGGTAGGCGCGCTTTCCCGGTTATAGCCTTCACGCGTATCAAAGAGCTCGTTGGGCCAGAAGTCCGAAGGCTGAGGTACCCAAGCGGCACCGGTCCCTGGACCTGAAGACGGGGTTGTCCGCAGATTTGCTAGCACTTTGCCGGTGGATGGGTCCACGCCGCAAACTTCGGCGACGGTGGACTGAACAGGCAGATTCTTCGGCGCGGTCGACTTAAGGGTGCCAGGCTGGACGTCTACCGACGAAGGATTGTCTCGAATGCGCTCGAGGCGAATCACTGCGTTGGGATGCGGATCCAAACAAGTGCCTTTATTGAACAAGGCGGCCGTAAATGTGGTGGCGGAAGAAACGAAGGGAGTTCCATTTTGATAGCCGAGCTGAAGCGTTCCACCGGTATTGGGATCCAGGGATGGGAGAGACGGCAGTGCCGGGGAAGCGCCGCCTTCCATTTTCGCAGTCGTGCCGGTCCAATTCGGACTCAAGTTGCTGCCGTCGAAGGATTGCGGCACCGGGTTAATGTTTCTGCCGACGTACCCGAGGCTGAGAATCTCCCGCGTCACGTCTTTCCACGTGCCGCAGGGGCTGCCGTAAGCCGTCTGCGCATCAATCTTGATAAAGCCGGTGATGATAGGTTTACCCGCCGGCTGCCAATACCCGTCACCTCCGTTAACGCCGGGGACGTATGCTCCCGTCGCGGCTCCTGAAGCAGCCAGCGGCAATGGCGTGGTGCCTGCGGTGCCCATGGCCGTCTTTAGAGCCGTCGCGTTCGCGGAACTCCAAGCAGCGACGGGCATGGCCAGGTCCGCCAGGTTGAAGGGAGCGCCGGCGCTGACGCAATCCAAACTAGTGATGTCGGCAGCGTTATCGGAAAGCAGGACCCGAAAGCTCGCCTCTGAAAAGTAGCGCTCGCCAAGAATGCCCGGGCTTGTCGCTTTTTCGTTTTGCACTGGGCGGCGGATGATGTCGATCGGCTGCAAGCTACCAAGGACCGAGATGGTCAGATTGAGAGGCTTGACGCCGCTGCGAAGATTGCCGTTGAATGCGGGCGTGATCGTCTTTGCCCAGGCCGGGTTTGTCCCCGAGCCGAGGCAGGCCTTTTGACTTCCCTGTCCAAACCCCAAGGCCAGGAACGAACCGCCACCGGTGGTGATTTCAACGCTGCCAGGATGCTGCCCGGTCGTGGACTCCGGATTGGTGTTCGAGAGGCAGTCGCGCAGGATGTCACCAACTGCAGTCACAGGATTCGACAACCAGAGTTGGTTCACCGTCGTTTGTGTTGGTGTCGCGCCCGATGGTCCGCCGCTGTCCAGGAAAATATTGCCGTTCGAGTGTACTCGGCCACCAAAGCTGAAGTTCGGACCAGGGAAGAAGCTCAGGTCGGTTTGCGAGAAGATACCAAATTGAAAGAGAGGGATTCCGACGGTTTGGGTTGTCCTTTGGAGCTTTACTTCGCCACCGGAGGTGGTCAGTGCCGCGACTGTCAGTGTATAGGTGGTCTCCAAGGCGGTCATGCCCTGATAGGGGCTGGAGCCTGAAGTGATCTGGGCGAAGGCAGCCAGAGGATTGCCCTTGCCGTCCTTCGGATAGGTAATCCCATAAGTGCTGGTGCCCAGAACGTCTTTATAAGTGACTCCACTCGTGGAAGGCAGGCTCGGAGGAGTCGTGGCGAGTGCGTCGACCTGCGGGCCGGTCGGGGCATACGTGGCGCCGAAGAGATTGCCGAGGTCGGCAGTGAGTTTCTCCATGCCGGATTCCGCGCCATAGAAGGCTCTGCTCTGGTCGTTGTTCATGCCGGAGAGCCGTTGCCCTTCCGTCACCAGGAGCATGAAGCCCACCACCATGGCGGACATCAGCAAGAGCAGAAGGAGCGTGGTGATGAGCGCAATGCCCGCTTGTTTTCTCATGATTGTTTTCGTTGATCTCATCTTGGAGCTCCTCTTACTTGTAATTATTGAAATAGGCCATGCTGCGGAGGGCGACTTGCGTGGCCAGATTGGTGCGGACGTATTGATTGGACATGGCTGCAGTAGTCGTGGACCGCGCGCCCATATAAATGTTGACCGAGCGGATCTGGTTCTCGGTATCGCCGGCGGGGACGCTGAACTGGTTTACGGGAGCCGGCGAAGTTCCATCGGAAAAATTGTAAGCAAACTGGAGGTTTTCCAGCGTCTCTGCCACTGGTTGCGGAGTGTTGAAATTCACGGCGCGCATCAGCCGGGGATGCTTGGGATCGGTGGTGTTGTCCAAATAATAGGTGACCATCCAGATGCGCGTGCACGAGGTCCCCGGATAAGTGCCGTTGGGCTTGCCCGCGGTGAGATTTTGTAAAGAAAGGATCGTCCCATTGGCTTCGGCGGTGGTGCGTCCGTTAAGATTGAAAGCGTCGCCAGGGGAAAAAGTCAAAGTCTCTCCGCTGACGGCTGTAACAGTCTGGAGAATTCCATTGGGGTTGTTGCTGTTGTAGATCATGAGAAGGTCGCCGGGATTGACCGGGATGCCAGCGGCACCCAGGGTCACGCAACCTGGACTTGAATCAAAGGTGATCGTCAATCCAGTTGGCGAGATGGTTCCGGCTGGACAGGCCGCGCCATTGATCGGCTTCTGAACCATGGCCAGGGTATTGTCCGCATACATGACCGTGATGATGTCGGTGGCTGGACTCGAAGTTCCGTCAGGACTCGTAACGGTCGGACCCAGGCTGTTGCCGGGCTCGATGGCCGGCAGGATGACATTGCACCCCGGAGTCGTGGAATTGGGACCCTGGAAAGTCTTGCCCAGGACCGCGGGGGGCCGATTTACCGGCAAACCGATGTTGCAGCCGGCTGCGTTGATCGTATTGGGGATCGAGATCCCGCCTGTTGGTATGCCTGTTCCCGTCTGAATCAAATCTTGCACAACCAGGTTGAGGCCTGCCCGCAGGTTGTCGCTCATATCCGAGGACTGCGTGACGTTGGTGTTGGCTTTGGTGGAATCCTTGAACGCCAGCACGGCCGCCGCGAGCGCGATCATCGTGACCGCCATCGCTATGATCATTTCCACCAGCGTGAAACCTGACTTTTTCTTCATCACGTGCTCCTCAATCCAGCCTCACGAGAATTGCGAGATAAAGCTCACCAGCGTGTAATTCCGCGTCAGAGATCCCGCCGTGAAAGTCATGGTGATGGTGACTTGACGGAGGCCCGTCTCTCCCGGAACATCTATGATTGTGATCGTCCGCTTCATGTTGGTAAGAGACATGACCACGTCATCCGCGGTCCCAAGAATCTTGTCTGGACCGGGGCCGGTAATCACAACGTCCGGGTTAGCTGCGTCATCATCTGCCGTTCCATAGAGCCCGTCAGGGCCGGCTGCCAGCAGAGGTTGCGGTCCGACAAGAAAGACACCGTCGTTCGCGCCCCCGCCCCCGGTTACGTTGCGAATATTTGTCCAGGCCAGCAGCTTGGAGTCGCGCGCCGCGAAAATCGTTTCCACGGCTTCTTCCGACTTCTTTTCAGCGATGTAGTCGAGCTGCGTCATGCTCGCCACCTGGATGCCCTGCGCATAGACCGCCGCCAGAGACAAGATGCCGAAGGACAGAATGACGATGGCAATCATCGCTTCGAGAAGCGTGAACCCCGCTTGCTGCTGTTTGTGCCGAGAATTTTTCGCCATGGCCATTCTCCTTATTCCTGCCACGCCGTGCCATCATAGTGATATGGCCGCACGCGGCCGGTGGCCCCCAGAATCGTGATCGCGCGTGCTGTTGACGGCCTTCCACCAGGAATTCCAAGAAACACCGTTCCGTTTACCAGCGTGTTTCCGCCGTCAATGAAGGAACCGTTGGTGGTGAATTTCATGATCGGGGGAGGAGTTGTGCCGCCGGCGAAACAAATAGGCCCCGCGTTTCCAAACGCCATCGGCGTATCCGGCACCGAGGCGAAGGTCATAAAGTGGGCGCCGCCTTCGAAAGAAACGGTGACAGGGGCGGGTGCGGTGCCCACCGTCCAGATTTCGGTCATCGTGATTTGGCTGGTGCCCACAAACTGCACCTGAACCTCGATGCGATGCGCGATGGCCCGCTCGCGCGCGGAGCGCATCTGATAGAGCAGTTGATCCATCGCGGAGTTCGCCTTGTAGTTCGGCAGCACGGTGCCAAAATTGAGCATGGCCATGCCCAGCACGATCATGATGATGGCGACGGCTATGAGCCCCTCCAAGAGGGAGAAACCTTGCTGCGACTTGCTGAGGCGATGTCTCATCTTCCACTCCATAGAGCTTCCAGCCGGAATCCTTCAACGGCTAGCCTAAGAACAGCACGTTCGCACCCAACGCGTTCTTCTATTTAAAGCACTCATAAGGAACACTTTAAGCCGTTAACTGATTGACCGCGAACGGACCCTGTCTGTAACGAAAAGTTACAAACCGCGCCCTCGTTTTGCTGGCTTTCAGCGAGGTAGTGAAGATTGAACTGAGTGGGAAATGTTGGAAAGAGACTGCCTA
>DATDGF010000082.1:0-14953 GCA_036522195.1 Candidatus Acidiferrum sp.
GCAGTTACGAAAAACGGAGGGGTGTTATGGTTAACTAGCGGCCCGCTTGCACAACGCTTCCCGTCGCCGCCGCAACCAATCCTGTAGTGCCCCCGCTGCGGCTATCTCTTTCGGCGCGTGCCTAGCCAAGGAGCAACCGCTGCTCCCGCATTTGAACAGTTTCGAGGTAGAATTCTCTTTTCGTATTCGCAGGGGCTAATCGCTCGAAACATATCGGAGGATCGTGTGAATCGTCGGCGTACTGTGACAGCATCACTTCTCCTCGGCTTACTTGGCGCTTTCGTGGTGCTCTTCGCATCGGCCGCGCCCCAGGCCGCCTCCGGCGTTACCGACGTTGATCCGCATAAGGCCTTCGGCTCGAAGACCGCGCCCGTGATCATGGAAGTCTTCAGCGATTTTCAGTGCCCGGCCTGCAAGACCCTCTTCATCTCCACCAATCGCCAGCTCATGGACTATTACGTCACCACGGGCAAGGTCTACCTGATCCATCGCGATTTTCCTCTCCCTATGCACGCACATTCGCGCGTGGCCGCTCGCTATGCCCGCGCTGCCGCGCAGATCGGCAAGTTTGAGCCCGTGGAACAGGTCCTATTTCAGAATCAGGAAAAGTGGGAACAGACTGGCGATGTGGACGGCACCGTCGCCACCGTGCTTTCCCCCACGGACATGGTCAAGGTTCGTGCGCTGGTGAAAGGCGGCACAATGGATGCCGGCATCGACAAGGACACTGCTCTCGGTCAGATGTACCGCGTCAACCAGACACCCACCACGATCTTTCACAGCAACGGTCAGACCTATCCGTTTTCCGGCGTGATGAGCTACGACATGCTCAAGCAGTTTCTCGATCAGCTGCTCGGTCAGAAATAGGCGCTCCTTTGCGGCTAAACTAAGCTCATGATGCAGTCCAGCCCATTCAACACCCGGCGCGCCATCATCTGGCTCGGCCGGCTCGTCCTCGGCGGAATCTTCATTTACGCGGGATTCTCCAAGCTCTTGATGCCAAACAATCATCTTTGGCCAATGTTTGTGCTGAAATTGTCGATCTCGATGAATATCTCGAGCTTCGCGCAGCAGGTTGAATCGTACAAAATGATCTCGCTCGAGGCGTCGCAAGTGGTCGCGAAGACTTTGCCGTTCGTGGAGATCGTGTTGGGCCTGCTGCTGCTGATTGGCTGGCGCTTGCGAATCTGGGCCACAGCCATCACGATGATCATGGCGGGATTCCTGGCGGTCGTGACGCGCGCTTATCTTTTGCACATGGACATCAACTGCGGCTGCTTCGGCACCCCGGAGAAGCTCACCGGCATGACCGTCGTCCGCGACGGCGCCTTCACCGTTCTCGCGCTGCTGATGACCGTCTTCGCCTTCATAGAAGCTCGCAAACCCCACCCGTGGTCCACACCGGAAAAAGCCTGAGCGACAAACCACTCCCATGAAAACGCTAGCTGAATACCTCGACCTCGCTGCGAAAACTCACGGCCATCTTTGCGCCGGGCAGGTGCTGGGTGTGCGGCTGGCCATGCTTGGGTTGCGCGAACTCGGCATTGACGATCCCGTCGCTGAACGCAAGCGCCTGGTCACCTACGTCGAAATCGATCGCTGCGTCACCGACGCCGTCGCGGTCGTCGCCACCTGCCGGCTGGGCAAGCGCGCCCTGAAATTTCGCGACTGGGGCAAGGTCGCCGCCACCTTCGTCGACCTTCAGACTGGCCGCGCCGTGCGCGTCGCCGCCAGGGAATCTTCCAAGCAGGCTGCCCGCGAACTGTTTCCCGAACTCGAAAAAGAGGCCGGCCAGCAGAAAGCCTACGCCCAGCTCCCCGACGAAATCCTCTTCGACAGGCAATGGGTAAAAGTAGACGTCCAGCCCGAAGATTTGCCCGGCTTCAAAGGCCCCCGCGTCGTCTGCGCCCAATGCGGCGAAGGCATCAACTTCAAACGCGAAGTCATCCGAGACGGCCGCACCCTCTGCCGCGCCTGCGCCGGCGAATGCTACTATTCAATCCCACAGATTGGAGAGCGGGGATGAGTCTTAAAGGTTACTCGGCACTCTGTCTCGGAGCCCTCTTTGTATTCTCCACAGGCCCCCAAACGCTGTTCGCTCAGGATGTCAATCGCAGAGAAGCTGTATGCGAGGCAGCGTTACGTTACTTCTTCACGGATGAGGTCCCAGCGGGAGCAAAGCCATTTGCATTTCGTCTGCTATTCCTTTTCCGGCAAGCTTTATCAACCGGTTCGCGGGCAGCAATCGCCCGTAGTCTGGTCGATCGAATGCACATCAAATCTTTGGGCGGGAATTGAACGTACAAATAAAAATGAAGCCGCTTTCCTTATCAAGATTGCGAGTATTCGTTGGATCAGCGGCGAAGAAGCGGAGGTAAAAGGTGGTGCTGCATAGGGCGATTTCGTTCAGCCACCAAACATCATCCACATTGTCGAAAGAAATGGGCACTGGATTGTTAAGCACGAAACGACTGGCGAAAGGCATCGCGAAGTTTTTTGACTGAATTTCGACGTGGGTTTCTGATGCGGTTTCCCGAAGAACGAGGTTTCTCTTATTCCTGGCCGCCTTGCAGCTGTTTCATATTGCCTTTGCGGATGATCAAGACGGCGAGAAGTACGAAAAACGCGACCACCAGCAGCAGCCACACGATTCCTTCCAACGTTGCGACGACCGTGCGATACAGTTCCAGGACCCATACTTCCTGGGTCAGCGCTGCAGATAGCGCCGCCTTATTATAAGACGTTGCGCCAATGTATTCTTCCAACGCGCCGACGCGAGTCCCGGAAGCAACGCCAACCACGATGATCGCGAACCTCAAATATTTCGACAATCCAACGCTGATGTGCGCTGCAAGGAAGCGATGCAAAATCACTTCAATCGGATCCTGGGATAGCCACGCGACGCCCGCGGCCACACCAGCGGCCAGCAAGAAGGAGATAGTGAAAAGCAGGACAAACATCTCGGGCGGCTCCTGTTTCTAAAATGGGTGATAGCAGAAACTAGTATTGCTGAATTGTGTTTCTGGCACCACCTCGAGTTTCCGCCCTGTTCCCAAAGTGCAAAGCCTTCCGATGCGAAACGTCGTTGAAACTTTGCTTATGCGCTAGAATTACCTTTCGATGCTGAGCCTGCCACCGATCACGCTGCGCTTGCGCGGCTTCAAACTGATTGACCGCGTTGCGCTGGCGTTTCTCTTACTCTGCTCGATCGCCCTCGGCGCGGGCGCGGGCCTAATCTTCGTTTACGCCAGTGACCTGCCGGAAATTCGGGCGCTGGAAACTTACCGCCCCGATGTGGTCACCGAAGTTTATGCCGATGACGGCCAGCTCGCCGGCAGCTTCGCCATCCAGCGCCGCATCCTGATGACCTACGAGCAGTGCCCCAAGGTTCTCTACAATGCTGTCACGGCCATCGAGGACCAGCACTTCGAAGAGCACTGGGGCGTCGACTTCCCGCGCATGGCCACCGCCGCTTTCCGCAATCTGATCAAGCGCCGCATCACCGGAGGCGCCAGCACCATCACCATGCAACTGGCCGGCAATCTTTTTCTGGACCGCAGCGACCGCAGCATTCGCCGCAAGATTCAGGAGATTTTGCTGGCGCTGCAGATCGAACGTCGTTACACCAAGCCGCAAATCTTCACCATGTACGCCAACCAGGTGTACCTGGCGCACGGCAACTACGGTTTCGCCGCGGCTTCGCAATTTTATTTTGGCAAGCCGGTAACCGACCTGAGGCTTACCGAAGCCGCGCTGCTTGCCGGAATGGTCAACGGCCCGAAATTTTCTCCGCTTTCGAATCCGGAGGCCGCGCTGGGCCGCCGCAATCTGGTGATCCATCGCATGGAAGAGGAGGGGAAAATTTCGCCAGTGGACGAAACCGCCGCGCGGAAATCGCCGCTCGGCCTGCACATTCAATACCCGCGCAACGACCTCGCACCCTACTTCTTCGAAGAAATTCGAAAATACCTCGAGGCCACTTACGGCACCGAAGCCGTTCATGAGCGCGGCCTACGCGTTTACACCACGCTGAATATCGCCATGCAGCGTGTGGCCAATCAGTCCGTCCGCGACGGCCTGCACACGTACGAACGCCGCCACGGATGGAAAGGCAATCTGCCGAACGTGATTCGCGACAACCTCGGCAAACTCGACAGCTACGAGGATGACGATTGGCGTCACACGGTTGAAAAGGGAAGTTACGTCACTGGGCTTGTACTTTCCATTGACGAGAAAAACGCCGTTGTCAAGATCGGCCCGCACCGCGCCATTCTTTCGCCCAGCGATTTCGCCTGGACCGGAAGGAAAAAGCCGGCTGACCTATTGAAGGTCGGCGATCTCGCGCAGTTCTCCATTCAGGAATTGCACGATAATACCGCGCGCGTCCAGCTCGAGCAGCAGACGGGCCCGCAAGGCGCCATCCTCGCGATCGATAATCCCACCGGCGAAATCAAGGCCATGGTGGGCGGCTACAGCTTTGAAGATTCCAAATTCAACCGCGCGACGCAGGCCGTGCGGCAGGTCGGCAGCTCCTTCAAAATCTATGTGTATGCCGATGCACTGGAAAAAGGTTCGACGCCGTTCGACACCATCGTGGATACGCCATTCACTACCATCAGCGGCGGCCAGCCCTACTCCCCGCGCAATTACGACGAAAAATTCGAAGGCACCATCACGCTGCGGCGTGCACTTGCCGGCTCGCGAAATGTCCCCGCCGTCAAACTCGCGGAAAAAATCGGCATCAACTCCGTCGTGGATATGACGCGACGCTTTGGAATTACCACGCCGCTTCCGCCGTATCTTCCCTTAGCTCTTGGCGCGGCGGACATGAAACTCAGCGAACACGTCTCGGCCTTCACCGTTTTTCCGAACGATGGCATTCGCATCGATCCGCACATGATCCGGCGCGTTACCAGTTACGACGGAGCGCTCCTCGAAGAAGCGCATCCCGAGGTGCACGACGTGCTGTCGCCCGATGTGGCGCGCACCATGACCGCCATGCTGGAAGAGGTCATCCAGTTCGGCACGGGCATCCAGGCCAAAGCGCTGGGCCGCCCCGCTGCCGGCAAGACCGGCACCACACAGGACTACACCGATGCCTGGTTCGTCGGTTTTACACCTCAGCTGACCGCGGGGGTATGGGTAGGGTTCGACGACAAACAAATCTCGCTGGGAAAAAAAGAGACCGGCGCGCGCGCCGCGTTGCCCATCTGGCTCGAATTCATGCAAGGCGCACTCGCCGGAATGCCCTCCCTCGCTTTCCAGAATGTTGTTCCACTCGAGCAGCAAGCCGCCGAGCATCGCGTCAACGTGGACACCCCGGATACAGCCCCCACGGAGGATGAGCCGCCGGCGCGCAAGGAAAAACCACCGGCCACCGCTTCACCAGAAAAAATCACACCCTAGGATTTTTCTGAAGAAGCGCGCGGACCTGCCACGATCTCGCGATCGAGTCCAATTTATTTTCAGTTTATACGTGAACCTAAAAGAAATTTATCTAAATTCTATGGGTATCTGCACATCAATCCGGCGTTTGCTACCTCATTGTGTTCTCAAATTATCTTAAATATCAGTCTTTGTAATGGGATGCGGATTCTTGAGCCCCGTGCGAAGCGTGGCATTCCAGTTGCATTTTCCTCGTCCCCAAGGGAATCGCGGTTCGATGAGAGAGAAGCCAAGCGACACACAGTCAGCTCCGAAGAAACTTCTTTGAGCTGACCTAAAAATCATCTCGACCGGAGGAAAGTAATGTTTATTAAGCGGTTTCGAAACGGAGCGGCGTTCCTTGCTCTGTTTATTCTCTCTATGACAAGCCCGGTTTTCGCGCAGATCACGGCGAAGACGGGCGCAGTTAGCGTTGCAGTAACAGATCCGCAAGGCAGAGCCGTGGCAGGCGCAAAAGTTACCTTGAGCTCTCCCCTCAGTTCTGCGCAGACCAAGGAAACCGCAGCGGATGGAATGGTGGTATTTCCGTTGCTCAATCCCGGCTCCTACAAACTCACTGTCGAAAGTGCCAACTTCAAGCGCACTTCCTTGAGCGATGTCGGGGTTCACGTAACTGAGGTTACAAACCTGAACGTGCAGCTGGAATTGGGAGCAATGGCCACGGAAATTACCGTTTCTGCTGACGTGGTGCAAGCCATCAATACCACTAACGCCACGCTTGGCAATGTGATAAGCGGAGATGTGTTGCACGAACTACCGCTGGCCACGCGCAATTTCACCAGCCTGCTGGCGCTGAACGCGGGGACTTCCTCCGACTTGCCGGACGCCACGGAAGCGGGGCGCGGGCTTCCGGTCATATTCGTGGCGGGGCAGCGCGGAACCGCAAACAACCTGGTGATCAACGGGACCGATGCCAACGACCTGGGCGCCAACAATTTCAGCACGGTGCCAATTCCGTCGCTGGACAGCATCGAAGAGTTTCGCGTGCAGACCAGCCTCTATGACGCGTCCGAGGGGAAAACATCCGGAGGAAACATCAATGTATTGACCCGCGGCGGCACGAGCAGATACCACGGCGAAGCGTACGAATTTTTTCGCAACGACGCGATGAATGCCAATCTGTTCTTCTTCAATGCAAACGGCCAACCGCGGCCAGAACTAAAACAGAACCAGTTCGGAGGCAATTTTGGCGGGCCAGTGCCAAAGCTTAAAGACACCTACTTCTTCGGTTCCTATGAAGGAACGCGGCAAATCAATGGAGTCGCCGGCGGAATCTCCACGCAATTCCCGGTGCTCGGTTCAACGCGGACCGAGGCGGACATCGTAGCGGCGCAACATCTGCCCGCGGGAACCACGATCGATCCAGTGACGCTGAAATTATTGCAGGCTCCGGGACAATTCAACGGATTCCTGATTCCCTCCGGAACCCCCGCTGCCAATTGCGTGGGAATCCAGTGCACTTTTGGTTTGTTCTCCATTTCCAAGCCATTGCTTTTCAACGAAGACCAGTTCAACGCGAATCTGGACCGGAATATCGGGACACGGCACAAGATTTCGGAGCGCTTTTTCTTTTCCAATTCGAACACCATCAATCCGCTTGGAGGGGAAGATGGGGCGAGCCTGGGGAGCGGGACTACCACACCACTCGATAACCGGTTAATTACCCTCGCCTGGACTTATATAATTACGCCGAACCTCGTCAACGAGGCGCGGTTTGGTTATGACCGCATCGTTACTTCAATTACGCCAGCGCTTACGGCCACGCTCGCTTCCGTAGGCATGACGCGATTCAATGAAGCCACGTTCAAGGACATTCCGGTTTTATTGACCGGCGACATCTCGCCCGAGTTCGGGGGAATTTCCACCAACTTTGACCAGGCGGAAACCAACAACACGTTCAATTTTGGCGACACGATTGCGTGGACACACGGCAAACACACATTCCGTGGTGGATTCGAATACCGGCGCTATCAAATCAATCTATTCAACAATTTCGCATCGCGAGGCGCCCTGATTTTTAATACCTTCAATGACTTTTTGAACGGCAATATCCTGGAAGAATTTGTCGGCTCGGGTCAGACGGACCGGGGATTCCGCGCCCGCGACATCGGGGCCTATTTCCAGGACGACTGGAAAGTCAACAGGCACCTGACTCTTAATCTTGGAATTCGCTACGACTACCTTGGGCCGTCCAACGATGTGAAGAACCGACTTGGCAATTTCGATCCTTCGCGTCTCGATGCCACCACGCTCGCGAACGCCGGCGCAGGAATCCAAAACGGCTTCATCCTTCCCGCGGCTGCGAACTTCGGGGCCATCCAGGGCACTCCAGGCGTCAGCGGCTCGACGCTGTTGAGCAACAGCCCGCACAATTTTGCTCCGCGTGTGGGCTTTGCCTGGGATCCCCTGGGAGACGGCAAGACATCGGTGCGGGGCGGCTATGGTTTGTACTACGTGCGTATTTCGAACCAGATGCTGCTGCAATTAATCACCGGGGAGCCCTTCTTTCAATTGTCCGCGAACCTTTTCCCGGGCACTCCACTTTCCAATCCCTTCCCGAATCTGCCGACGGCGGGCCAGTTCCCTGTCTTTTCGACGCCGCCAGCCTTTACGGGCTTCGACGCCGGAGGAAATGCGACGTTTAACGGGAGCCTGCTGGCTTTAAACCCGTTCGACCGGCACCTGACTACGCCGTATGTCGGCAACTACAATTTGTCGGTCCAACACGCGCTGCCGAAGAACTTCAATGTTGAATTCGGGTACATCGGTTCGCAGGGCGTACACCTCCTGGATGGATTGCAAGTGAACCAGGCGCGGCTGGCCAATGCTGCCAACCCAATCGTTGTCGGCGGTGCGAATGGAGTTCCGCAAACGACAATAACGACGAACACTTTGGGCAACGTTGAGGCCCGCGCAGGCGTGCTGGGGTTTGATGCCGGTGGCGGGTTGAACGCGGTTACCGAGCGCGGGCATTCGAGCTATAACGCGTTCATCTTCACCGTCAATCACCGGACGGGCAGCTTGTTTCTGCAAGCCGCCTACACGTTTTCGAAATCGATCGACAACAACTCGGGGAGTCCCACGCAGGACCTGGGCGCAACGCTCGGAAACAACGTGGATCTCACGGGACAGAAGGCACTCTCAGACTTCGACCGGACTCATCGGATCCAAGGAACTTATGAGTACAACATTCCTGGCTTCAAGACCGGATCCTGGCGATATGTGCTCGGGAATTGGGCAATCGGTGGCCTAACCACGTTCCAATCAGGAGTGCCCAATTCACTTACGTGTTCCAGCTGCCCGAGTAACCTGTTCGGCGTGCAGCCACAAAATACTTTCCCAGAAGTCATCGGCAATCTGGGGAACCTGATGAAGAGCGGAGCGCCCGAGAACTTCACGACCACCAGCGTCTTCAACACCGGGGTCGTTGGACCGACGACATCCTTCCCCGCGGGGACGGTGGTCTCCGGGCTCAATACGGCGGGCGGGTCCGGCAACCAGTCGTTCACCATCGGCGCCGGCGGAGGAGCTCTGTTCGGGAATCTTGGACGCAATATCGCCCAGGCCCGCGGACCCTTCCAGCAGAACTGGGACTTCTTCCTCACCAAGAAGTTTCCGCTGACGGAAAAATACAATTTGCAATTGCGCGCGGAGTTCTTTAACATTTTCAATCATCCGAACTTCGCCATCACCAATACAGACATCGGCTCGCCAGCGTTCGGGATCTATTCGAGCACCGTGGGCAATCCCCGGATCCTGCAGCTCGCGCTGAAGTTCCAGTTCTAACTAAGGGAGTGACGAATAAAAGCGAGGGAGGAGCGAAACGCTCCTCCCTCGCTTTTTGTCTCGGCCTGTCAGACGCAGCAGGCCGCGGCTACAGCTTCTGAACAATGACATTCAACGAAGAAGTCTGGATCGCGCCGAGGTTGACCTGCGCAGGGTTCATTCCCAAACTCAGCTGCCAGAGCTGATGCCCGGCACTATCCGTCAAATTCAGATTCACTGTGAATTGTGTGCTGATCCCCATGGCGCTCGGGTTGGTGTACAGGACGCACTGCGCCTGCCCGTTGGTCAGTGGTGCGGTCCCCTGGAAACTGAGCAGGGAAGAAGTAATGGCGTAGGAAAGAGTTCCCACGACCGGATTGCCATCAGGGTATTTAAAGTTGAGTGTCAGCGCAGGCCCGGAGGCGCCGGGAAGAATTTCAATGGCGTGTACCTTGGGGTTCTGCACGATGCTGTCAAATTCAATGACCAGCTTGCCGTTCGAGGCGGTCACATCCGCGCCTTTGATCAGGGCCCCGTCCGCACCGGCTTCAGCGAAGATGTCGAGGCGGGGGAACACAACCGCACCCTGCATCTTCACATCGAAAACGCGAGCGCCGACCTGCTGAAGCTGGGTAACGGCCTCGGTGAAATACAATTTGACGTGGTAATTCCCGTTGAGAACGGGAAAGGTGTAGGTCATGGGGACACTGGGATTGCCGTTCCAACGGCCATTCTGGTAGAGGGCGGGATCGTTCGTGCCGGTGATTTTGGCCGAGACTGTGCTGGCAGTGCCTTCGTTATATCCGTAGTCCGCTGCCCAGACGTGGCCCAGCGAGTCGGTGTAGCTTGGCCCGCCGCAATTCACGCGAATGGGCTGCTGCGTCTGTGCGGCTGCCGGCAGTGAAACAATCAACAGAAATGCAATAAGTCCAATCAGTTTTCTCACGAATCCGCCTCCGAGGTGGGTTCCCTTTTGTTTGCGATTTAGTTCAATTCTTGTTTCAAGCGAGGAGGGCCGAGAGGGTAGGGTTTCCTGCCTGTAGCTGCAATTGAAAAGTACGGGAGATTCTGGAGACAAACAATTGTTCGTAAGAACGGATTAAGGCCAGCATGAAAATCGGCCAGGATACTGTCCGTAGTGATTGTACCAATTTGAACTGGTGCAGATTCTGGCTTAGCCAGCCGCTAGCGCTTCGTGCGGAACGGATCCCAGCCACCGGGAATGAGTGACCGCTCTCCGCCGCTTTCCTGGAGCAGAACCACACCGGATTCTTCTGTGATTTTTCCAATCCGCGTCAGCGCCACACTCTTGTATTTTCGGGGCAACATGCCTGCTTTGTTCGCTGGAACGGTGAACAGAAGTTCATAGTCATCGCCGCCGTGGAGCGCCAGTTGCAGAGGATCCAGCCCGTGGTTGCGATCCGAATCGGGGACCCGCACCACTGGAATATTCGCACTCTCTACACGAGCACCAACTCCGCTTGCGGCGCAGAGGCGCGGCAGATCGCTAGAGAGTCCATCGGAGAGGTCCATCATGGCGGTGGCCAAGCGACGATCTGCCAGCCACTGGCCGAGTTCTAGGCGTGGGTCGGGATAGAGGTGCTTCCTTAGGAGCGGGTTGCTTCTGCTGGCACGCCCTTTGCATCGTCGAAAGTTCCGCAGGCCTAATTCCGCCTCGCCGAGCTGGCCACTGACATAGATAAGGTCGCCCGCCCCCGCTCCAGAGCGCCGAATGGCGCGGGAGGTTCGGACGTCGCCTACGACAGTGATGTTGATGAGAATTTCCGGGCGACGGGTGGTGTCGCCGCCGGCTAGCGGACAGTCGAACCTGCGCGAGGCCCGACGCAAGCCGCCGAGGAATTCCTCCAGCCAGCGTCCGGTGTGGGAGTCGGGCAGGGCCAGACTCAAAAGAAAGCAACAAGGCGTGCCGCCCATCGCGGCCACGTCGCTCCCGGCCCGCGCCAGGCATTTCCAGCCGACTGCATCGGGTGGATGCTTATCGCGAAGGAAGTGCGTACCTTCGAGAAACCAGTCGCAGGTCAGGATGGTCTCGTGGGCTGGCCTGGGTCGAAAAAGGGCGGAGTCATCACCGATACCCAAGGAGAGGCGGCGACCGGCAGGATTCCGCGTCGACTCCGCCGTGCCAGCGACGATGCGGTTCAAGATGGCGTTTTCGCCGCGGTTATTGTGCTTCATCAGCTTTGCCAACACTCCAACGCTCTTTTGTGAGACAGTATAGCTCCCTAGTTCAATTCAATTGTTCCCTGGTACCGGTTTGAACCAGATGATTCCCGGAGGTAGTGCTAATCCCCTGTACGAACGGACAGGGGACAGGTTTGCACAGCCTGACCTACGAACAGCAAAATACAGGGTTGACGGCGAGGGCTACAGAATTTAGTATGGGCCAGGTCGCGGACCAAGGCTCACGGTTCAGATTGGTTGAAAGTAGAGTTCCTAATGAACGGGCACCAGGGTCGATCGCCCGGCAAGTCAATTTTGGAAGGTTTGAGGGCTCTTTTTGCCATGAGAGGTAAGAGCTACACATTTTTTATCGCGTCGACTCCGGGGAAGCTCCGGAAAGTCATCGTGCCGGCCTACGTGCTGCACGGGATCGCGGTGTTGGCCCTCATTGGCAGTATTACCGTCACGGCGGCTGTCGGTTCCTACTCGAGGATGCTCTGGAAGGTTGGGAATTACAACGCGCTGCGGCACGACCAGGAAAACCTGAAGAAGCAATATCAGCAATTGCAGAGCACGGTCAACGACACGAACCAGCGGCTCGATTCGTTGCAATCGCTGGCCACGGAGGTGGCGATGACTTACGGCGTGCTGCGGTATCACCCGGCGGCATTTGACGAGGGTGATAATCCGGTGGACGCCCAAGACGCCTTCGACCGCTCCATCGAACAATATACGTTTTTGAAGCGCAACGCCGCAGTGATCGCGATTTCAAGCAACGGTCTGCATTTGCTCTCACCCACAAGTTTCGCCGATTCCACTTACACACCGACGATTTGGCCGGTCATGGGGCATATCACGGATAGTTTTGGCGAGCGACTTGATCCGTTCAGCGGTGAGGGCGCGTTCCATACGGGAGTAGACGTGGCCTCGGACTACGGCGCGCCGGTGCATGCGACGGCGGATGGGATTATTTCCATCGCTGAAAACCATGCCGGGTACGGCCGTCTGGTGGTTATCGATCACGGATTTGGCATTACGACTTGGTATGCCCACCTGTCGGCGTTCACGGCCGTGCCGGGCGCACGCGTGAAGCGGGGCGAAGTGGTAGGTTACACTGGAATCAGCGGCCGATCGACCGGGCCGCATGTGCACTACGAAGTGCGTATGAACAACGCGCCCATCAATCCGTGGCGCTATATGAAGTCAACTCCTGCCGGCGACTAATTTCCGTATTGGGTTTGCGTGGCGGGCTGAGGCCCGCCGGTTTTGTTTCTGGCCGCACGCAAGGTGTTTCTCAGCAGGTCCTCAGGTGTGCCCTTTCTTCTTCTGCGGGGTGCTTTTTTGAGGCTGTGGCGTCTTCGGGGTTGTATTCGGAGGAATTGCCGGTGAAGCCGTTCGCGTGGCATCCAGGAATTTCGGTGTGAATTCCAGGATTACGCGGACGGACTTGGTGTCACCGCGATCCAGCTTTGAGACATCCGCGCTTTTCAGCAGCTCCAGATAGGCTTCACGGGCTGCGGGATCCAGCTGCTGCCTTGTTTTAGCATCATTTAGGCCGGCCTGGGCCAGGATCACGACGCCGTTGAGCAGGTCTGCAAGTTGGCGCGCGGTGGCTTCCGCAGTGCATTCTCCTTCGGCTACGACGCGCAGGCGGTCGTTCTCCGGCTTTCCGGCAAGGGTGATCCATTGAAGTTGACCGAGGAGCGTGGAGAGTTCAGGTGAGCGCAGGCCACCTGGCGCTTGCGCTGTCAGCTCCGTGCCGGTTCCAGGGCCCTGGCGAATTACGGCAGAAACGGGTGAGCCTGCCAGGCGTTCGAATCGCGTCCGCCATTCCGCGGCGTCCGCATTGGTTTTTCTGGCGGTCAGAAAAACCGCGAGGTCCGCATCGTCCGTGAGGGCCATGCGCGTTCTACTCAGAAACGTGAAAGAGATTTTCCGGGGACTCCCGCTGAGCGGGACCGAAAAAATCTCGCGCGAGCCATTGTTTGCGGCCGATCCGACTTTACGCGCGTAGGCGGTGATTTTTTCGCGATCGAATTTTCCATCGGCAACGGCGAAGAGGCTTGAGTCCTTGCCCCGCCGCAGGACGGCAACCGCGAGACGATCGAGGTCGCGTTCGTAGTCGAAGCCAGTACTCCTCAGAAACTCCGCGTAGTCGGCGTCGGCTTGAGGTTTCGGGGCCCAGGCGAAGAGTTGCGCAAAAAATGGTGCGCGACGCAGGTCTTCAAAGTCGGCGAAAAGAACGGCGCTGGCCTCGGGCGGCATCAAGGCGAGAGCATCACTACGCGCGGCGCCGTTCTGTGCGCGCCACCGCTGGTAGCCGAGAATGGAGATTGAACACAGAACTGCTGTGAGTGCCACTACGCTGATCCACGCTCTCCTTTTCATCGCGGCTGCCCCATTTTCAATTCCCTCAGAGAATTAGAGATTGTCCCACTGGAAGGGTTGCGGAGACACGAAAATCCGTCGTAGAATGGGGTTGCGAGCTGCGTAGTTTTTGGCCTGTGAACGCCGGTGCTAGCGGTACTGCTTGGACTTGAGATAACTTATTGATAGCAGGCATGATAGATGGTGTCGAGGTGGATACGGGGGGGTCTCGTTTTCCACAGAGCTGGCCCTCGACGTGCTCCAAACTTGGCAGGATCCCCTTGCAATTCTTATACCTCTTCTGCTATCCTTACCCGGTTTGAGCGGCGCTGGCGTAGCTCAGCTGGTAGAGCATCTGATTTGTAATCAGAGGGTCGGGGGTTCAATTCCCTCCGCCAGCTCCACCAGGAAATTTTGCAGGGGAGCGAGGGCGGAGCGAATCCTGTAAGCGAAAACGAACGGGCTGGTGTCTCTTGACACGAGTCCTATTTGTGTTTTTGCGCGGTTCGTTTGCAAGTTGTTGTAAGTCCGGGACTCGTAGTTCGCGTCCCTAAATGATTTCTTGGGACGGGTGGGTGAGTGGCTAAAACCAGCAGACTGTAAATCTGCCGCTCCTTGCGGGCTACGAAGGTTCGAATCCTTCCCCGTCCACCAGGCTCTCGTTGTGGGGTTACAGAAAACCGCAGGGCAATCGCATCCAGCGATGTTCGAGCGCGGTCCAATTCGGGGCGTAAGCGCCGCTCAGGAAAAGTGCGCCGCGAAGGGCGAAATTTGCAGGGGACACGGGTTCGGCCTGGGTAGCTCAGTTGGTAGAGCGCGTCCTTGGTAAGGACGAGGTCACCGGTTCAATCCCGGTCCCAGGCTCCAGGAATTTAGCGGTACGCAATGCGGGTCGCGGCGGGGAAAAGCTTTGAGCAACACCGGGCGGGGGTAACTCAACGGTAGAGTCTCACTCTTCCAAGGTGATGGTTGCGGGTTCAAATCCCGTCCCCCGCTCCAGATTTTGAAGTGCGGCGCAGTCGTTACATTAAAGGCTGACGCAGAGGGTGAAAGAAAATGGCGAAGGAGAAATTCGAGCGCACGAAGCCGCATGTAAACATCGGGACGATTGGTCACATAGACCATGGCAAGACGACGTTGACGGCGGCGATCACGAAGGTGCTGTCGAAGCACAACCCGAAGGTGCAGTTCCGGG
>DATDGF010000083.1:0-21229 GCA_036522195.1 Candidatus Acidiferrum sp.
GCATTTGGACGCCGCCGTTGGCGGAGGGCCAGACTGGCCCGGTTATGAGTACATCGCGGGGCTAGTCCGCACCATCTTGCCGCGTCTCGTTGAACAGGGCATTGTGACTGCCGCGGAGGTCGACATCGACAGTCTGGCGGACCGACTCCGCGACGAAGTCGTACGCAGCACTGGTGTGGTTACCACGTGGAGCTTCATTACCGCTTGGGCCCGAAAGCAATAAAGCATATTAAGCCGGATTTGCGCGACTGGCTTACGAAGCATGGGGCCGATCCGATGACGCAGCCTGAGTTCGCGGCTTCGTAGTGAGCGAGCGTAAAAGCGCGGCAATTATCATCAATACTGCAGACATCAAATGTTAATAAAACTGAGGTTCACAATACGAAGCTTCCATAGGGAAACGCCGAGCCCTCCGAAGTCCTGTTGTTGGAAGTTGAAAAGCTACAGTCGCGCTTGCCCCGATTGCGGGCGGATTACGCGCAACCCTTCCCTAATCCGGTTGTGGAAGAGTTGCCGACAGCTCGTCACCTTCTTGCCACGGAGCGGAACAATCGTAAAGGGTTCAGGTTAACCAGCGGGCGTGGGATTGCACCCAAGCTGCGAAAACTTGCCAGATTGTGGTATGCGCGAACGGGAAGCGCAGAAATCCTACGCCAACGACTAAAAAGCTGCCGATCCAAGTCGCGCGATGCAATTTGTGTGTCGACCACAGGTCGTAGACGGCCAGCAGAAGCAGGAAGCAATAGGAGGCGCACAGGGCGGGAAAGATTGTCCTATAGAGAAATGCGACGTGGAAACGGGTGAACGCGACTCCAAGGAGAGCCACAGTCGCGATCAAGATGAACCGCTTATGGGCAGGAGGATCTTTGCGCGCACGGTACGCCAGAAAGACAAGAATCGGGAACATGACCATCTCGCTGAAAGGAATAACGTAGAAGGTCCGAGCGTCCATGCCGCGCGGAGCGAAGTCGCGGGCCAACAGGTTAGCGCCGGCAAGCAGGCCGAGAATCACCATGAGGCAGGCCAATCCAAAAACGAACAACCCGAAACGGCGGTGTATGTCGACACGATGAACCGAGACCAGAGTCGTCTGGAGCACCAGAAAGAGGATCCAACTGGAAAATACCGCCGCGTGGAGATGGATGATGGGACTAGGCAGATGGGCGCGAAAGACGCCGGCGAAAAAATAAGTGGGACCAAATCCGATCAGGACGCAGATGAGAATAAGGAACGATACGGCAGAAAAAAAGTGATGGTCGAACTTACTCCCAGGCAGTGGCTTCCGAAGCCCCACAGTCGCAACAGTAGTGGCCATGTAGTCCATAACACCTACCTCACATATGCGTGTTGTAACACACATCGGAGCTTCTGTCAATTCGCTCGTTCTGATGCTACCTTGACCGAATGCAGACATTGGAACAAAGGCTTAAGCTTGCGAAGCCGCTCTCTCTTCACACTAGAAGTATTCTCAGCCTGGTGATCGCCGCGCAAGGCATCATGGCGCGAGTGGGCGCGGCATGCGAGCGCCATGGAGTCACACGCCCGCAATACAACGTCCTGCGCGTACTGCGAGGCGCGGGCCCTGCGGGTCATCCGCGCCACGAAATCTCGGCTCGAGTTGTGGAGAAAGCTCCTGATGTCACGCGAATTCTCAATCGCCTCGCCGCAGCCGGTTATGTAAAGCGCGGGCGCTCCAGCGAAGATCGCCGCGAATCGGTTGCAAGAATTACGGCCAAGGGGCTTGTGCTATTGCTGGCTGTGGACCAAAGCGTCTCGAAGGAAGAGCATCTGATTGGGGACTGTTTGAGAAACAAAGAATGGACCACACTCGCGCTGCTCTGCCAGCGCCTCTTTCTGGAGGACTAGCACGCACTTCCGGCCAGATTACCGTACGATGGGCCACTCTGAACTTATGTTTGGTTCACAAGCTCGATTATTGACCGGGCAGAGTCGAATCCGCGATTGTGCGCGGATGACGGGTAACTCTGACCTAACGCGACGTAAGGGTTGGCGACGATACAGGAGTCAGTCCGTTCAGTAAACACTACGGGGTTGTTGCGGTTCGCGGATATCCTTGTGCAACCGCCTGCTCCGTGACCGCGGCAATGAACGAACCTTTGGCCTCCGCATATGCCTGCTGTGAGGCGAAAAGCCCGGCGTCATATCTGGAAGAGAAATGCCATTTGAGGGTCTCATATTCTTGGGCTACCTCCGGATGATCACGAAGGAAATCCCGAAATGCAAGCGTCTTGAGTTCGTTGTCTCCGCCAGCCACTACGAGATGCACATGATGGGTGTGTGGCCACGTTTTCGGTTTATGGAAGTACTGACAAACCGCATCGTCTTGGTGAGGGACATGCACGTAGCCAAGCACGGCGAGTGGCGTGATGTAGCGATCAAGAGGGCGTAACGTTGCGACCGAAACCTGGATGTCAATGACCGGCTTCGCCGCGAGGCCAACAACAGAGGTAGATCCATGGTGTTCAATCCGCAACACGAGCGGACCCAGGGCCACTGCAATTCGGTCACATTCTTCGATAAATGCCAGGGGCCACCGGGCATCATACGGAACCATGTCCAATGTAGTCATCGCTTGGATCGTAGTCGCCTCTGACCTTTGGAAGCGTTAGTGATATGTCGCGCGGTTTTGCCAGCAAATCCATAGCTCTGGACGGTTGACGAGCAACTCGGAAGTAATGCTGTGGATCCTGAGGGTAAGGCCCTCAGCCGTTGCGCGACTGAGGACCTCAGAGTCGCACTGAGTTTCAGGACCCGCCTTTCGCCTTGAGCGCCTCCTGAAAGTGTTTGGCATCAACACCTGCAGCCGCTCGCTGCGCCCACAGCAATGTGCGCACGAGCGGCCTTGGACCGGACTTGCGTTTGCTTCTGTTTCGCGAGTTTCTTTGCCCTTGTAGCTTTCTTCTTGGTCTTAATGTTAGCGTCCCTCCTAGGACTCGCGTAACCATAGGTAGTAGTCCCCAAGAAGTAAACCACCTAAAGGTGCTATTTTTGGTGGGTACCCAGGAATGGACTCGATCCTAGGCTCGATCCTAGGCTTTACTTTAGCAAGCGGGTAAGGTAGTAGGGTTACGGACGGTTACGATTTCTAGATACGTAGCGCAATGCCATGCAACCCTGCGCAACGTTTCGAGAGGCGTAGCGGCTAAAAAAACAGGAGTTAGCGATTTAACTGCTTTCTTTAGAGGGCCCTGCGGAGTTGAGGCTGTTAATCCCTCCTCCTCCGCCAGACTTCGCTCGCTGCCAGGGGGAGAAGTAAAGTCTGGCATTCGTTTATCATTGGGCAAGCCTGAAGCGATTGTCCGCACGCGTCCCTGCCCGGCGCGCTTAAACTGGATTTAACAACCGTATGTCATCATCCCGCAGAATTGCCTGGATGCTGGGGAGTTGGTCGCTCATCCTCGTCATCTACACGGCGGCATCGCTGTCGCTTCATCGCGGCTCGCCGGCACTTTCCACGTTTGGAAACGTGGTGCAGTGTCTCATCCCGCTGCTGGCGAACGCCGGCCTGCTCCTGAACGCCGGCACGCCCCACTGGCGCAGAAACGCCTTCTGGATGCTGCTCGCCCTGAGCTGCACTCTCTGGATGATCGGACAGTTCGAATGGACCTATTACGAACTCTACCTCCACAAGCCGTTGCCGGGCCTCTATGAGGGCGACATTGTTTTTTTCATCAAGGGCATCCCTATGATGGCGGCGCTGGCACTGCGTCCCCACCGCAAGCATGGGGAGCTCAATCTGCGCTTTGGGTATCTGGATTTTGTGTTGCTACTCACCTGGTGGACATTTCTCTACGTGTTCATCGTCCTGCCGTGGATGTATGCGACGCCCGCCCTCGCGCAATACAATTACAACTTTAATGTCGTCACAAATATTCAGAACTTGATCATCGTCGTTGGTTTCGGAATCCTGTGGCTGCGGACTCGCGGCGCCTGGCGAACGGTCTATGGCAATCTCTTCGGCGCCGCCACGCTGTACATGCTGATCTCCGTGACGCTAGACGTCGCTGCTGACATGGACGAGTATTACACTGGAAGTCTGTACGATCTTCCCATGATTTCCTCGTTCCTATGGTTCGGATTTGCGGGAGTGATTGCCTACCAGCTTCGGGACAAACTCGAAACCCCCACCGATGACTACTACAGCTCCGAGACGGACCCGGAACAGGAAGAGGGAAATGTCTGGGCGTCGCGGCTGGCGATGGCTGCGGTTATTTCGCTGCCGTTGTTTGCGATCTACACTTTGCGGTATGGCCATGAGACGCCGGCGGTGCGCGATTTTCGTTTGATGACTACTCTCATCGCCGCTGTTCCGTTGGCCCTGCTGATTTTCCTGCGCGGCCATCTGGCCGACCGCGATCGCTCGCGGCTGCTTGCACAATCCCAACAATCCATCGAAAACCTGAAGCGGCTGCAGGCGCAGTTCGTGCAATCGGAAAAACTCGTCTCTCTCGGACAGCTTGCCGCCGGTGCGGCGCACGAAATCAACAATCCGTTGGCGGCCATTCTCGGTTTTTCTGATTTGCTCGCGGATGATCCCACGGTTCCGGAAAAGGCCCGCGCCACCGCCGCAAAAATTCGCGATCAGGCGCGCCGCACAAAAACCCTGGTCGGAAACCTGCTGAGTTTCGCGCGCCAAGTGCCTGCGGAACGCGCGCTTCTGGATATAAACACCGTGGTGAACAATGCCGTGCAGCTCCGTGCGCTGGACCTGCGTTCGGGCACCACGCGCGTGGAACTGCAGCTCGAATCCGTCCTTCCCGGTGTTCGCGGCGACGGCAATCAATTGATGCAGGTCTTCTTCAACATCATTAGCAACGCGCTGGATGCCATGGAGGCCCACAAAGGCGGCGTATTGACGATCAAGACGATTCGCGACCGCTCGAATGTAGTGGTCTTGTTTTCAGATACCGGCCCGGGCCTCAAGGAACCGCATCGCGTCTTCGACCCTTTCTACACGACCAAGCCTGTTGGAAAAGGAACGGGCCTGGGTCTCAGTATCTGTTTTGGCATCATCCAGGAACACGCCGGGAAAATTCTCTGTTACAACCGCCAGGAAGGCGGAGCGGTTTTCCGCGTGGAACTGCCCGCTGTTCTGGCGGCGTTCCCTGCAAAGGAATTACAGGTTGCCACTGCTTCGACGAATCCCCTGAAACTTTCCTGACACTACTTTCGCGCTCGGCGTGTACTACTGCCATTTCTGACGGCCTTCGAGACTCGTGTTAGAGTTTTGCCTCTGAGTTCCGAGGTTCGACAGGGAGACGACGCGATGCCGGAAACAGCCATCCAGACGCAAAAGCTCTCGAGGAATTTCGGAAACCTGACTGCCGTTGATTCCATCGATCTCCACGTCGCCTCGGGACAATTTTTCGGTTTTCTTGGACCGAACGGCGCGGGGAAATCCACGACCATCAAGATGCTGACGGGGCTGCTTGTTCCGAGCTCAGGCAGCATGCAGTTGTTGGGGCTGGATTTTGCCTCGAATCCCGTCGAGGTCAAGCGACGGATTGGCGTCGTGCCGGAAGGAATGGGCCTGTTCGAACGATTGACGGGAAGCGAATATCTGCATTTTGTGGGGCGGATGTACGGGCTCGACCGCGCTACTACCCAGCGCCGCTCGGAAGAGTTGCTGGACTTTATGCAGCTCGCGGACCGGCCCAAGACCATGATCGCGGACTACTCGCACGGGATGCAAAAAAAACTGGCGCTGGCCGCCGCCGTCATTCATGGGCCACGCATTCTGTTTCTTGATGAGCCGTTCGAAGGCGTGGATGCCCTCGCCGCCGGAGCGCTGAAGGCGCTGCTGGGGCGCATGACGGAACGAGGCACGACAATATTCCTGACTTCCCATGTTCTGGAAATTGTCGAACGCCTTTGCAGCCACGTGGCCATCATTCACAAAGGCCGGCTCATCGCCCAGGGTTCACTCGAAGAGTTGCGCGCGGGAATTTCGGGTGAAGAGGGAAGCAAAACGACGCTCGAGCAAATCTTTCTCTCGATTGTCGGACAGAGCGGCGCGGAGCGCCCGCAGTTGGAGGAGCTCTCGTGGCTGATGTAACGCTTCCCACAGGCATCCTCCAACAGATCCGCCTAGTTGCCGCGCTGCGCTGGCGCATCCTCCGCAACAGCCTGAGCAAGAAGAACAATCGGCTCGATCTGATCGGCCTGATTATCGCAGGAGGTTTTGCCTCCATCTTCGTTGTCGGATTGTGTTTTGCTTTTTACGCCGGAGCTTACGAGTTTCTTTCGAATGGCCGCCCGGGATGGATGGCGCTGTTGTTTTGGGGCATTTTTGTTTTCTGGCAGGGTTTCCCGCTTTTTGTGGCGGGGTTCGGCGCAAGCTTTGAGTTTCGAACGCTTCTCCGCTTTCCATTGAGCCTCAGCGCGTTTTACCTCGTCGGGCTGGCGTATGGGCTTGCTGATTTTTCCGCGGTGGCCTCGCTGTGCTGGCTCCTGTCCATGACCCTCGGAGCGACTGTGGCAAAACTCGGCGTTTTGCCGGCCATGCTTCTGATTGGCGCTGTGTTTGTGGTGTTCAACGTGACGCTCGAACGACTCATCGGCTCGTGGTTGGAAAAACTGTTGTCCCGGCGCAGGACACGAGAACTTTTCATTGGGCTTTTTGTAATGTCGATGATTTCGTTGAATTTCATCACTCCGTGGTTCCAGCGCTACGGTGCTACGGCGCGGCCCGTGTTTTTCCGTCTTTTGCCATACTTTGCGTGGCTTCCGCCGTCGCTGGCAGGCCGCGCCATCGCCGCCGCGGCGCAACAGCAACCCGCCGGTTTTCTCCTGGGCTCGGCTAGCCTTCTGTTCTACGTAATCCTTTTGAGCGCGTTCCTGTGGCGGCGGTTTTCCGCGCAATATCGCGGCGAAGAGCTCAGCGAAACCGCGGCCCCCGTGACGATCGGAGTTCGTCTAATCGCGAAGAAGGATAGCGGCACCGATGGCCTGAGCTTGCTCTCGCCGCAGGTAGCTGCCGTCGTTCGAAAGGAGTTTCGCTACCTGACACGCAACGGCTTCGCTTTTCTCACACTTTTTATGCCGCCGCTGCTGGTGCTGCTTTTCAGTTCGCAGTTTGCAGGGAGGCACCCGAGCGTTTCGGGCAGACCGGTCTCCGCCGAAATGTTTTTTCCCGGCATGATGGCTTATCTCATCCTGATTCTCATGGCGCCCGCATACAACAGTTTTGCCTATGAAGGACGCGGGATTCAAACCTACTTCATGGCGCCGGTACGTTTTCGCGATGTATTTCTTGGGAAAAATTTCATGCTTGTTTCCGTCCTGGCTCTGGAGATCGCGTTGTCCGCGGCCATGCTCAGCTGGCGGGTAGGTTTGCCGTCGCTTCCGCGCCTGGTCGCCACCATCGCCGCCGTTGTGTTCACTGTCGTCGGTCAACTCACCATCGCCAACTGGTCTTCGCTAAGCTTTCCGCGCAAGCTCGAGTTCGGCCAGATGCGCGGCCAGCGCCAGTCCGGCATCGCCGTACTCGTCGCGTTTGGCTCCCAGCTCCTTACGGGCGCTATCTCGCTGGTGATCCTTCTCACTGGGAGTTGGCTGGAAAATCCGTGGCTTCCGGCGGGGGCTTTTGCGTTTCTCGCGGCTGCAGCTGTGGCCGGCTATATCGCCTCGCTCGACACTCTGACGCAGCTTGCTGAAAAAAAGAAGGAAGTTTTGATCGAAGCATTGTGCCGCTGAGACGCGCAAACCCTCTTGCTCTTTGCGTGGCCGCGGCGGCCTTTTATTTTTCTTTCCGCAAGAGCTCCGCATATCGCTCTGCGATGGCGCGCCACGAAAAATGCTGCGCTTGTGCCAGCCAGCTCCTCTGCGCCAGCGAAGCACGATAGTGCTCATCCGCGAGCACGCGAAGTAATACGTCACCCAGGTCGCCCGTTCTCTGCGGCGAATAGAGCGCCAGTCCCGCTTCGGTGATGGGCGGCGCTGTCTCCGGACCTTCGAAGGCAACCACCGGCAGGCCACAAGCGATTCCGGCGATAGCGCTCCCGCGCCGCGTGGAAATATGTCCCCGGACGAAGAGCAGCACATCGGAAACCGAAAGCGTTCGCGCAACGTCTTCGGCTGGCAGAACACCCAGCACGTGGAGCTCGACGGTTGTATCGCCCAATAGGTGTTTCAGTTCAGCCTCGGCGTCTTTTGCATTGCGGCCCAGCACAATCAGCCGCAGATTCTTCATGCGCGAAGCGGCAAATCGCACGGCATCTACAATATTCCTGATCTCGTACTTCCCTCCCTCCCCTCCGGTAATTCCAAAGACTGCGATCGTCAATTTTTCGTCCGTGGAAATGCTCTTCCGGGCTGAAGCGGCCTCTCCGGAAGTGGGAAGATTTGCGCCTACGGGAACGAAAAAGGCATTTCCTGGATGACGTTCGACCCAGGAGAGTTTTTCGGTTGGAACGGTAAAGATTGCCGCTTCCGAAAGGCTCAGCGCGCCGCGCATCGTGTGTAACTGCACGCGGCGGCGCCATCGATCAATCACCCGCGTCCCGCCATACGATTCGACGTCGTGATACACCACACCCACGCGGGCGCCGGCGGCCTTGAGAGTTTTAAGGACTCGAAGAAAACGTAAGGGAAAACCACGCGAGGACCATCCGAGCGCGGTGTACTGCACCAAAACCCAAGTGCCATTCCAACTTTTGGCGTGGCGCCGAAGAGATCTCAAAGCGGCCGCCCATCCGCGATTCTTCCAAGCGACACGCTCAATGTTCAGATCGAAGTCTTGTTCGAACATCGCTTCGCCGAGATAACGGCAATATTCTTCCACGGCGTCGGTCGGCGAGTCCCGACGCCCGAGAAGCGCAATGATGCGCTGCTTGCTCACTTGGGGATACTCATTTCTCGACGAGGAAGCTGCCGATCACGAGCACATCCATGCCGGAGCTGAAGTATTTTCATATCGCGTAGGTCGGGTATTCTTCTGCCCAGGGAATTGTGATGGAGTTCTTTTGCATTGAGTTAGCACCTTTCGAAATACAGGCAGTCCTACCGCAAGTCTCTCCTGGCCGCACTCGTAATCTTGCTGAATTGTTACCAGAAACTCGGTAATCCCTAGATTTGTGAGCCGAGTAGCTCAGTGTCTAAAAATATAGGCATCTCCATTATAAGGACTTAGCATAGTTCGTTTTGTGAATTTGAGTTTTTGGAGTTTATCGCAAAACAAACCCTTTTACGTGTCTTCTACTGTGTCTCGTCCTCGAAGACCTTGCCGTTGATTGACTGGCGCGCACAAGCTGTTCTGAGTTGCGTTGCGAGCGACGGCATCACGGTACCACATCTTCATAGTACTCATTGAGAACAATCACGCTTCATCGCTCTTGATGCCGTTGGTAATGCCCTGTAATAGGAAGAGGATCCCTCGACGAGGTGGGCACTCTCATGATCCAGGCACGCTTGGGGCGGCCAAGGATTTTCCGCGCAGGTACGGCATTGTGCTGCTTCATACTTGCCTTTTTGGCATCGCCCGGCCCCGTCCAAAGAGCCCATGGATCAGGTTCTCGCGGCTCTACACGATGACCTGCGTGGTTTACCCAACTGTGCCACGCGCGCGGGTCGGCATCAGCGGCGGCAATGTTTTCGAGTGTCAGACCAGTGAAGACGACGTGACGGCTTGACCAATCATGAACCAGGTGCTGAGGTGGCACGAGGAAGAAGCCAAACAGGACGGGGATGCAACGAACCGATCCAACCTCATGGAAATGCCTCAGTTCAGCTGCTGCAAGAATCTCTATTGAGTGGATTCTAAAACACTGCCAAAGCGTCGTCCACATCACTTCCAAGTGCTGGCTACCAACAAGCTAACTCACTGAGGGACTGCTAAAAGGGTAAAAAGTGAGGCTTGCGGAGATAAAAGAGCATGCAATGAGCCAAACGGAATGAAACCGAATGTCAATGGCAGTTTTCTGTCTCTTAAGACTCCTCTTGCTTGCGTTGGGCTCTGGCGTTTTGGTCGGATTTGCTTCAAGCTTTGCCGCCGCGCCCAAAAAAAAGGCGGTTGCGCCGCCAGGAGCGCTAGCCCCGACTGCTTCGCCAATCCGAAGTCCATCAGCTTCGCGCCCATCCGGTTAAGTTAGGAGCGCTGTACTTTTTCCCATCAGCCAATCGCGAGTTTTCTGGGAAGCCTATTTGTTCAGGCCAATGCCGCGGGATTTTTCAGATATCGCTTCACGATCGCGTCAGCGGCGCGATAGGTCAGGGCCAGGATGGTTGGCGTGGGATTCGCAGAAGCGTTCTGTGGGAACGACGATGCGCCCAGCACAAAAAGATTCGCAACATGCCAGTGCTGCAAGTAAGGATTGAGCACTGAACGATCGGGAGAACTTCCCATGATGACGCCGCCCTGAACGTGGGATGATTGGTAGCGCGTTGCATCGTAACTTCGCAGGCCCGGAAATCCGGTAACTTCCTTCGCACCCATCTCACGGGCGATTTCCACTGCTTTTGCGATCACATATTCAGCCATTTTTCGTTCGTTCTCTCGCCAGTCGAGCGTGAGACGAAGCAAGGGGTCGCCAAAATGGTCTTTGTAGACAGGGTCCAGATCCATGTAGTTCCCTCGATAGGCCAGATGCTCACCCGAAAAACCGATGCGGCCGGTACGGTCATAATAGTGGAGCGCCGCCTTTTTCCACGCCGAGCCCCACGTAGCCTTCACGGATTTTGGAACGACACCACACTCGCTAATGGGCAGTGACCGTGCACTTCTGGCGCTCAGAGTTCCTCCACGCAGAAAGGGAAGTTTGCCATGGTAAAAGAGGTCACCGTCCAGGTCACTGAGCATAATTCCCGATGCGCCAGAGCCCATGAAGCGGTTCAGCGGCTTTTCAAAGAAGGCGGTGGCAGCGGAGAAAACGACTTGATGCGTGAGGTTGCGTCCTACCGTTCCTTTGCCGGTGGCGGGATCGTAGGCTTCTCCAATGCCGGAGAGAAGGAGCAGACGAGTGTTGTTGAGAGTCCAGGAAGCGAGAAAGATCAACTCCGCTGGCTGAAAGACTTCTTGACCATTTGAATCGATGTAAGTGACACCGCGGGCCCGTCCTCTGTTCTCGGACGCGTCGCGTACGACGCGGCGAACCCAGGCGCCGGTGCGAATCGAAACGTTTTTGCGCTTCGCGATAACGGGAAGGAGCGTGTTGGTAGGTTGAGACTTTGCGCCGATCATGCAGCCGAAGGTTTCGCAGTAACCGCAATAAGTGCAGCCGGCGCGCGAAACGCCATCGGGATTTGTGTAGGCGCGGCTGGTGGTCGCCGCGGGCACCGGGTAAGGATGATAGCCGAGAGACTTTGTGGATTCGGCGAACATTGCGGAAAAGTACGGGACCTTGGTTGGCGGCGTAGGGTATTCCGCGCTGCGCCAACCTTCAAAGATGTTGCCTCCTTCGATCTGTTTTCCATGAATGTTGCCCGCCATCCCCGAAACGCCCATCAGGAGCTCGGCCCGCATGTAGTACGGTTCCAACTCGTCGTACGTGACGCCCCAGTCTTGAATCGCGTGATCTTCGGGCAAACGATTAGCGCCGTACTTCTCAATACTTCGTGAGAACAATTCGAAGCAATCCGGCAAATTTCGAGGGCACACGGCGCTCCAGTGCTCACCAGCGCCACCGACGCCGGAGCCGGGAAGGAAAGACCCGTGCTGACGAAGGGGAAGAGCCTGTTGTGTCGTATCATGACGGAGAGTCACTGTTTCCTGCGAGACATCCTGCATCATGCGAAGGCGGACCGAATAGTCCAGCTCATCCATGCCGTCGCCATATTCTTCGGTCTTGCGGCGCCCTCCGCGTTCCAGCACAACCACCGAGAGTGCTGTACGCGAGCCAAGTTCTTTGGCCATGAGGAGGCCAGTCCATCCGCCACCTACGATGACCACGTCCACAGAGGGCAGCGTTTTCATTCCTGATCCTCGCTGGGACGGACCTTGTGCCCCGTCACCTGGCGCAAGCTGGCAGCTTTCGGGCGAAATGCCTCACCAAAGTGTTTATCCACATCGTCATAGTTGCTCATGCGCGGACCTGGGAACCCGATGAGCTGCCAGCCCACCATGTCGATGTTCCCACCGTGGATCGGATCGCAGAACATGCCTTCGATGGTGTTGCGCCGGAGGAGCGAAAAAAATAAAGTGGTTTCGATCTGCCCCAGTTTCTGGTCTTGCTCAGCAGTCTTTAGGCGGTCGAGGCCCTTCAAGTCTTTCAGCCCCTGGCGATAGATCTGTCGCGGCGTCGCTTTGCCTTGATAGCCGAATTCCTGCGGAGCATCCTCTTCGAACGGCTCCTGAGTGTAGCGATGGCGGTCTCGTCCCCAGGGTCCAGCCAGCTGCCGGTCGATGTAGACCGCAACTCCCGCTTCCCGCGCGCCCGGACCTGCTTCATCGCTCGGAAATATTCGCGAGGCGGCCGCGGCAACAATCAGCGCTTCTGCTTGGGAGAAAAATCGAAGAGGAACGCGAATAGATTGGTCAGCTTGTGCGGAAAGTCGAGAGACTTCGCGATCAAGAGAGTAGACAAGCACTCCGCCGATGCTGGCCGCCGACAGGGTTAGGAACTCACGGCGTCGCATGACGCGGTAGCATAGCAGATGTGGCCGCGTTCTGAGGGAGACTTGGGCCTTTCAATTTGAGCCCCCCAGGCGGTAACTGCCGAATTGTCGGCACCGGATTGCGACCTGTAAAGCTGTTGGAATGATTGTCTGACAAGGAGGAAATTGATCAGAGGTGTTCACTCCACGGGCGGAAGTGAATCTGAGGTCGATGAACACGGACACTCTCAAGAATTTCTGTTCACAACCCTCCCGACCAACCGGATACTTCACCAATAGCAGGACTAGTGCTGGGCGTCAGGCACCTGATGCATCATTCGGTCGCGGATGAAGCTGCAGGAAGGCGGCTGCGGCGTCGCGGGCATGCCGTGCGATTTCACGGGTGTTCGGTCGTTTGGCGACCCCGAGCAGCAAGCTGACCATCAAATCGCGCCAGAGCAGTCCGGCGAACTGCTGGGCAAGTTCGGCGGGACGGCCTTTGAGAAGTCCGGACGCCAGGGACCGAGCCATGATTTTACGCAAGGTTGCACGACTGGTCTCGCGTCCTATAGAGTCGAGCGTGCGCGCCACTTCGGGAGCCTGAACCACCTCGGCGATCGCCAGCCGGAATACCGCTATGACCGCGGGATCAGTTACCTCGCGGACGAGCTTCGTCCCGAAAGAAACCAGCACCTGCGCCAGGGTCTCCCGATCGCGCGTCTCGGGCAAATTTGCGGGCACATCCAGTCGGCTGGCCCGCTCGCTGATACAGGCGATCAGCATTTCCTGTTTGTTGCCCACCAGCGCGTAGAGCTCTCGCTTCGAAACACGCGCGCACGTCGCGATCTCAAGCGTGCTGGTCGTTGCGTAGCCGCTCTTCATGAAGGCCGCAAAGGCCGCCTCAAGAATGCGCTGCCGCACCGAGTTTTCGTCCCCGCGTTCCTGACGGCGTTCTGACGTCAATCTTGTAGCCATCACCTTCCCCTTGACGATGCTGGTACCCTACAGTTCCATGTGGTACCTAATGGTACCACAACAAGGAACTTTCGTCGAGGCCTGAAAAAGCATGAATCCTTCTGACTAGCCCTCGCATCTATCCCAGGAGTGTGGTACCAAGTGGTACCAAGCGAAAGTGATTTCGTCGTAGGCTGCAGGACGAACCCTTAGAAGGAGACGATTATGATCAAGCCAAGGATTATCGTTACTGGCGCGACCGGAAAGACGGGGAGCGTCGTTGTTAGCTTTGCGCTGGTCAGTTCAGACTTGTCAAGCCGCAAATCAGGTAATGAGAGTACTCACGCTGAGTCTTCAACTCTGCTATAGCGCGAACGAAGATACGTTCCCATGCCTCAGCACAGCAGGAGTCGCGGCGTGTTTCATCGTAGGCCGACCTCCACGACGAACAAGAGGAATACTGCGACGACGAGTGCGATGCCGAAGTTGAACCCGAAGGAGATCTGTTTCTTGCGAAGTCGCTCAAAGAGACAGAGAAATAGGAAACACCCACCGAAGACAACGGTAAAGAAGACCCCAGGCCTTGACGTAATAGATCGGTTGATTCATGCCAGACGAATTCAAGCGCGACCGCGGCGAAAGTTACTCTTGAGATGTGGTCGGCCAGCAAAACATCGATGGAGTTCCGGACCTTGAAGGTCCCCCCTCGTGCACTTCGAGCATGGCATGGTTCATGTTGCGAATTCTACAACAGGAGATTTAGGATTCGGCAAAGGTTATGGCCCAACACGTAGCATTATCGAGTGTCCGCCATTTCCCTTGTGTGAGCTATTTTTCAATTTGCTCAACCGGATTAATCTCCCACCAGTGAGTCCCCACTTTGGCTTCGTACCGGCTGATCCCCTTGACGGTGATCGGCTTTCCAACTTGAGGCACATCGCATGGAAGCTTGGGTATGCACTTAGAAATGATACAGCGCGCTCGGTCCATGCCCTCCACTCTCGGGTTTTCACAGATGCGAATATCGGTGTCGCCGTCGTCTCGTTTTGTGACCTGCGTAACGAAACCACCAACAGAGACGTGGGCTGCCATCTTGTCCGTCCAGCGATTCGCATCTTCTGCAATCAACTCACCAATCGATAGTTCGACATAGGCGCGCTTCGACGGTGGCTCCGCTGGTTTAGCAGGAGAAGTCGCTGGTTTTGCCGCAGGAATCGCACCCTTGCTTGAAACAGGTTTCTGCGCTGCCGTATGCGCTGCCCAAAGCATTGAAAGGGCCAGAAGGACAACAAACAGATATGCAACGGATTTTCGCATTTTACACCTCGCGGAAGACTTCCCAAGGCTGCTGCTAAATCCATGATAATTGGCGCGAAATGACACTGCAGCGAGTAGTGAGGGCGCGTAACCCAAAGGGTAACTGACCTCCCTCCCGGACCTTTGCGATGGAGCAAACGGTTAAACCTCCAGTCCTTGGAAGCTAAGCTGACCTTGGGTTATCGGCTGCCAGTTATGCTAGAAAAAACCATTGGCAATCCCCTAAGATCCTTAGATGGGAATTCAATTTCACATTCCTGGTACTATTTAGAAGTACTAGAACGTTTGTTGCGGCCAAGTTTTCACCCTCGCAAACAAGTCACCTCGCGTCGTACCGCTTGCCTTGCAGAACACTGATCGGCCTGTTCATTCGGATAAGCTGACGAGGAAAGCAACCGGAGGAGGTGACTGCGTAAGGAATGCAAAGATAGGTCTAGCCCGATTTGCCGAGCAGCATATCCTTCCACGGCTAACACTCTGCATCTTTGGGGCTTAAGGTTCGTCACGGGCAGGCACCCATCCTTGTTGAGCCGCCGGAGGGTGAGGCTCGAACTGCCTGGCTGCACTCATCAAGGGAAACTCCTGTTAACTTAGCTTCATTGTTGAACCAACTGCTTGTTTTGGTGAGGATTGGCAGCCCTTTTGCACAGAAATGGTGCGGGGTGTATGAATGGGTAATTCTGGAGAGCATCGCGTTTGTATCCCCCGGTGCAAGCTTCCTGTGCCAGCGGAACTCGATTCGGTGGGTCTTTGCGTCTATCACTTCACATGGAGCGTGGAAGAGGCGTGCGCTGAGATGCACCGCCAGGTTGCATTGCGCAAGGCGACCGTTGAACGCCGCAGGGAGATGGCAATCTACGTTAGCGAATCTGCCCTGCTCCTCGCCCGTATCTCTAGCAACCTCTGCTTATCGGACGACCTGAAGAGACGCATCCTTTGCACATTTCTATCACTGATGAATCTAAGAGAAAACCTAGAGCGAGCCCCAGGCGGCCACGCTCCTGAAATACGAGTTCTTGAGGCCGGACTATTCCCGATCTCTGCCGTGGTGCCCGATTGGCTCAACTCGGAATCTAATGCCAGCATACGCTCTCAAGCGTGAAGGCTCCTCATTCGACATTCGGAAACTCCGACTTGCGGGATACAATTAGGCCACTACCAACTGAATACCAGGATGGAATAATAGGTAGGCCCTAAAAAGTGGGATCTCGACCATCCTTGTATTGGAAACAATGCACAGCCTAAGTCGAACGTGACTTCTTCCAAACCAATGGGGGCAAATCTACGTTGGCAGCGCACTTCAGATAGGCCTTCGCATAGGCTTCGGCCATATTGCAGAAACCGGCCCGGTACGCCTTTCAACGGGGTTGATCAAGGCTTTTTGGGTTGACTCGGATGCGGCGCTGGTTGCTGGCGCTGCTTGCTGTTGCTGCTGGGCGTGTTTTTGCGCTAATTGTTGAGTCTGCTGTTGGTGCTGCTGCTCCATCTGCTGTTTTTTCTGTTGTCATTGGCCTTCTGTTGCTCCAGACGCCGGTGGTCCTGATCCTGCTTCTGCTGAAGTTTTTGCCGTTCCTGGTCCTGCTTCGCTTGGGGCTTTTGCTGCTGTTGCTGGTATTTCTGGTCTTGCTTGGCATTGCCAGTGTTTGGGACAGCTGCGCGCTCAGCAGGCGGTAGGTCTCTCGGGTGGACAGCGGTGCTTGGACGGCCAGCGTTGTTCTCCGCAGTCGCAATCGGGTTATGAACCGCTCCGCCTTCTCTTGCAGGTACAACAGCCCGGTCGTTAAACTGTCCGGGTTTAAGAGTGGCAGCGATAGGTGGCTTGTCCTGGTTCGCGGAAGCTCGAAGCTGAGGATTAGCGCGGGCAACCTCCACATGCTGAGTTTGTGCTGCTACCGGCGGGACATGTCTCTCCCGTGCGGCACTTTCTTCTTGTGGCGTAGGACGTTCGTTTATCCCGCCGTTGTCGCCATTGAAGCTGACACGGTTGACAGTTCTGTTGACCACAGTTGTGTTGTAGACATTGTGAACAACGGTGACGTTCACGTTGTTCACGGACCGGTTGTAAAAGAAGTGTCCGTTGCCCCAACGTCCACCTTCATAACCGTGACCAAAATATCCGAATCCGTAGCTAATGCCGCCGTAAAATCCTACTTGCGGCCCCCATAGCCCTCATGGAAGAAATATCGGTTTCCTTCAAAAGCCCAAATACCCTGGGGTCCAGAGAAAACCAACTTCCGGGGCCAGTACCCAGGTGCCCGGCACCCAATAGAAATCGTCATCACTGTAAGCCCAGTAACCGGGGGTCCAAATATAATCGTCCCCCGGGGCACACCGGCTGCTCATAGACGGGCAGCTCGGGCGGAGCGATCGTAATTGCTAACCCAACACTGACTTGTGCGTATGATGCTGCCGATATGGCCAGCATTCCTAGTGCGAGCAACAGCGAACGAATGGAAAAGATGATACGCATTTATGCTTCCTTCTGCCCGACATCCTTCGCTTACCCGATCTTGCTTTCCCGCTGCGGGCTGCGAAAATTGAAAGGCGCGATTTTTGGACGAGGCTTGCTTAACGTCCTTCAGTACGGATTAGCATCCTATTGCCCCACAAAAGGCCCGCCCATCGCGTTATGGATGTATACGCTAGGCGGGAATCCCGTATGAGACGGTGGCTTCAATAATTGCGCCAGGAACTTTGGCCCAACTGAAATTGCTGCGCACTGTTCATGAGGCTTTTCTGGGACGAGGTTTCCTGCGGATGTTGCGCTTGCTCATGGCTTTTTGTGCCAACTAGAGCAATCAGACTGGGGATCACGCATCGCAGAAGGACATGAAAAGGACGGGTGCTGTGCAACGTCTTTTCAGATCTCAATCCTAGGCGAGTGCTTATACAGGCCTGCGGCCTTGAATGACGCGGATCAAAACGACGATGAGGGCCACAACGAGAAGGAGGTGAATGAATCCTCCCAATGTGTAGGAAGTGACGAGTCCCAAAAGCCAAAGAACCAATAAGATGACCGCGAGCGTCCAAAGTAAGTCCATATTCTCCTCCTCATTTCGATCAATCTTGACCATGCCCTGGTCATGGCGGACCTGCGCCGGGAATCACAAAGATGGGCAGAGCTTAAGTGGAACCATACCGTTGGACCATCGGGTGATTGGTGTAGAGCGCGGCACAATTCGATGTAACGATTGTGAGGCAAGTTGAGCACTGACTGTCCCCTGTAGGGGATGTATGGTGTCGCATCTCGATTTAGGTAGGTTCCATATCCTTGGAAGGCGGCTCCACACTAGCGATTCGTCGGGTTGTCTTGGTTTTTCATAGCAGCGGGACTCAACGCTACGTTTTCAAGCCGCTGCATATCGTTTTTCAATTGGGCCCGGACTTTTTCGGATAGCCTAATAGAGAATGGAGCACCAGGAGAGGAAAAGAACCGCAAGAGTTCGGCGCGCAATTCAGCAGAGGTATCAGCAAAATTCTTTTCTGCGAGCTTACCCAGGAGTTGTGCGCAGGTATCATCGTTTAGCCGATACTTGCCGCGCGCGGTCGTCTCTCCGACATCGAAGTTGTCATTGGGCAATGTTACGGCGCCTTCTCGGAGCTCCGTCAAGAAGGCCCGATAGCGATCGAGAGTCACGTTGAAACTCTCCTCGAACAGCTTTTCAGTTTGAGGCGTGGGGGTACGAAAGGTAAGGACCTTCAGAGGTCCGATTTTGGGAAGGATGCGATAGAGGAAGGAAAGAAATGCATCTCCGGGACCGGGTTTGCTATAGTCCCTTCCCCACTGCTTTTCGTAGCTGGCGCGTGATAGATTGTAGAGAAATTTCTGTCGCGTTATTCCGGGTAAGTCTTTCTTGATCTGATCCTCCTTTAATTTCCAAGCAATCCTCGTCGCTCTTGGAATCAGCGAGCTTACGTCGTGCCGATAGGTATTGATTACCCGCCCCTGGTCCTGGAGAACGGAACTGAGCTCTAGGCCATAAGTTTCCTGAAAAGCCCGCTCCAGTAGAGGCAAGGCGACCTCAAAGCCGATAAAATCGTGGTAGCTGTCAGGAGCATAGCGTCCCTTAGAAACCTCGAGCACATCAAACCCGAATTCGGTTTTCACATGGGCAATCGGATCATCCTCGTATGTCACCACATTCCCATATTTGTTTTTGAGTTTAGGGTAGAGAATCGGTACGGCGAGATTCGTCGCCAAGCGATGGCCGCTATTGTCGGCCGCGTAGTGCGCCATGGCTCCGATGGCAAACGCATACTCATTTAGATCACGTGAATCGCGCAGCAATGCTTCGATAAAATCGCCGCTACGAAAGTAGTGCGTGAGATCGCTGAAGAACTTATTGCCATGGGGGTAGTACCCCATGTCTTGAATGATCGCACCCCCGTAAGCGTAAGCATGAGCCTGCCTCAGTTCGTCAGGGGTGGAATTGGGGAAGCGCTGGAGCAGAAGGGGGCGGATATGAGTGTCCCAGGCCGTATCAATGATGGCTTCATGGGTCAAAACAGAATAGGCCTCGCATGGAAAGGGCCATACGGAGGAGAGGACGGCGATGCAAATCATTGTGACGCGCACTCGATTCTTGAATCGCACGATAGTTCCAATCACGACAATTCACATGAGAAAGTGAAAGCGGCTTAGCGAGGGGGGCCGGGCACCATCCGCAATACGCCAGGCCCCTTCGCCTCGTGATTCTGATTACAGCTGACAACTCTCCCTGACCAAGGCTATCTTGGTCGCACGAAGGTGGCCATGTTCTGTAGCATCTTTCGCCACTCCGTGCTCCTTCATTTCATCCTTTGCATCTTCTTTCATCTTGTGCAGATCAGGGTGAGAGACCAAACCCGTCACAGTGACGGTCTGCCCCACGTGAGGATACAACTTCACGCTGGCGCTCTTAATTTCCCAAGTACTCCCGTCCTTCGCGGTCAGGGCGTACTCGTGGGCTCCATCACCTTTTTGCAAGCAGCCCGTCAGTGTGCGGACTTCGCTCGCTTTCTTATCTGATGGTGCCGCAGTCTCCTGCGCCAGAGTGCGGCCGGGAATAGCGGCCAATGCCACGAACAAGAACACTCCGTTCCTTGTTTTGAATTGCATCTTGATTCTCCTTTTCATTTTCTTTCTGGGCGGATCAGATTTGCTGCTTAGATCACCCAAATCAGTGTTGGCCAGCACCACGCTTCTTTTCTTTGGAGGTTGAGTGATCACCCTCTCTCTGGCTTCCTTGCCGTGCTTCCTGTGTGGGGTCTTCACTGCGGAAGGACCTTGCGAATTCATCCACTTGTTTCTCTGCTTCCTGCTTTGCGATTCCGTAGCGTTCCTGGATCTTTCCGATCAGCTGATCCCGACGTCCGCGAACCACTTCGAGATCATCGTCTGTCAGCTTTCCCCATTTTTCCTTTACTTTGCCCGAATACTGCTTCCATTTTCCTTCCAACTGATCCCAGTTCATCGGATCCTCCTAAATATTTAGTTTCCTTTGCCGCGTGGCGGTTCGACCTTGCCCTCTGGGAAGGAGTGCCAACCGCCGCAGGACAAGGGAAACATGCACGCATAAGAACGTACATACAGAGAACGCCTGAGAAACGGCCGGAGAGAAACGTATCGCGCGGATTCCGTGATGGCTACAGCATTCATTCCAATGCCGTAAGGCTTCCGCGGTATGGAAGTTGCTTTGTCGTTGCCTTACAAGGGGAGTGGATCGTAGCTGGCCCAGAAAATTAGGGCCGAGAAAATTAGTGCGATTCTGGGCCCTGGAAAGGTTGGATTAGAACATAAGGAGGTTGTGATGCTACGTTGGGCATTGGGGTTCTTTATAGTGGCACTCTTGGCGGCAGTGCTCGGCTTCTCAGGAATAGCAGTGGCTGCGGCAGGGATCGCGAAAATTATCTTCTTTGTCTTTCTGATTCTTTTTCTAGTGTCGCTGGCGAGCCATCTCCTGCGCCGAACCTGAGATGGCAGCATGCGCGCCCTCTCGATTCAATCGGTCACAGTGTTTTGAAGTGTGTTTTCGGACTCGAACTCTGGAGGGACTATGAGCGGAAGAACAATCCTGGGAATAGCACTGGTCGTCATCGGCCTCTTTGCATTGGCATATCAGGGCTTGACCTACACAACACAAAAGAAAGTCGTGGACATCGGTCCAATCCAAGCGACGAAGGAAGAACATCACACCATTCCTCTTCCTCCGATTCTTGGGGCGCTGGCGCTGGTTGGCGGGATCGTTGTTATCGTGTCCGACCGACGAGGGAACTAGGGCTTGGTTGGAAAAAACTTCGAAAGAAATGATGGAGGATACAATTATGAATCGTTTGGCGATTTTCTTTGCAGGCGCTCTCATGATGGCGCCCATATCATTCCCACGGCCCGCAGACGAAAATGCAAAGGACGAGAACAATCGATTGCAGA
>DATDGF010000084.1:0-56714 GCA_036522195.1 Candidatus Acidiferrum sp.
GTAAGACTGAAGGAGACATGCCATCTCCGGCGCAGAGTGTACAACAATTCGGTTTACGCCCGACAAGAGTGCGTACAGGACATGTGGTTTCTAGAACTTCGCCAGTCTTTCGTCGCTCTGGAGCGAACAGAATGCGTACTGAACCCAGAACCCCGCCATTCAGAGATCAGACTGCCCTCGCGCTCGCATACGCATCGTCACTCACCATGTTGCTAGCCGTCGCTTTGGCCAGTCGTCGCGCGGAGTTCTCGCCCGCCAGTGGGACGAAAATGATCCAGACCAGCCGACTCATGCTTGGAAAACCCTTTACCGTGAAGTGTGGAAAATCGAGCACGCCGACGCAGCGAAAATGATTAAAATGCTGCGAAAAGTGAAGCGCATCAGCACGACGTCGTCTGCCGAAGTTTTGGCGAGTATATGGCGGTGGTCGCCAGGGCATTGAAAATCAAACGTGCCCTAAGGAAACTGGATCACTCGACACCCCAGTCGAGTTACAACTTCCGCGAGTATGTTCAGGTTGAAACTTCGGGAGTCGCCGGCGTCATTGACAAGATCGTTGAGAAGGTCCGCGGCACGGCAGTAAAGTCAGCCAGAAGGCAGCTGGCGGGGCCTGATACCAATCCGGGATCCGCGTTGGCCTGCGGCTGCGAGGGCTTACAGGCGATTCTTCGGCTTGCGGAGAATTTTGCGCAGCGATTGGTGGACCTCTAATCCGCCGTCGTACTGAACGTATCCCTGCTTCCGGAAACGGTTCATAAAGAAATTGATGCGCGGGCGCGTGGTGCCGACCATCTCCGCCAGGACCTGGTGACTTGGGTTGGGAATCTCGAGTGAGGCCGGGCCGTCTTCATCCAAGTGCGCGAGCCGCAAAAGGACGCGAGCGAGCCGCTGCTCCGCAGTGGATGTTAGCAGGTCCGCCACGTGATCCTGGTAATCCTTGACGCTGGAGAGCAGATGAGCCACCAGGGAATTTGAGGCCTTACCGTTATTGCGAATCAGTTCGAGCATCTTTTCTTTCTTGATGGTGCGAATGGAACTGGCGGTCAAAGTGACGGCGGTAGACATGCGAAGGGGATAGCCTGCCAGGCAAAGCTCACCAAAAAAGTCATTCACGCCGAGGATGGCGGTAACCGCGGATGGCTGAGTTTTCGTGCGGGTTGTGAGCCGCACGCCTCCTTCTTGAATAAAGAAGAGCGTGTCAGCCGGGTCACCTTGCGTGTAGATGTTTTGATTACCACCATACCGAAAAATCCTGCCGCCCAGACTAGGGCCTGAGAAGAAACCCTTAACGTGAGAGGCGATATGGCGGATGCGTTTCATAAGTCGCTGTCCTCCTGGCCTGTGCGTTTCCAGGTGGGAAATTAAACCCCGTTCCGGGCAAGAGTGTAAGCAACAAGAAAATGTCTGTCTGTTCAGAATTGAACATCCGGCATGGGCACAGAGCGCCATACGCAGGCGGTACAATGCTATGCGTATGGGGACGGGCACGCGGGGTTATGCGTTCGATTGCCCTCGCGGAATTGATAGGATACGGAGGCGGATGAAAAGGAGGTCCAATGGAACGGACCATTGAAGTACGGCACATGACGGTGGAAGTGAAGCGAGACTTTGAAAGCTTTACGCGAAACATCGAGCAGGCCCTGGGCCGATTTGACCCTGCTTTGATTAAGGACCTGGCGACTGCTCCCGCAGAGGCGCAGAAGCGCCTGGAAAAGATGGCTGGAGAAGAGGGCTTGATGCTTTTCGACATTCAGGACCATGGAGCACTGCTGAACATTGTGGGAAGCCCGAAAAAAGCCAAGCAATACGTGGTGGGAAATCCGCTGATTGCGATCACCATGACGCGGCACGATATCCGGGCGGCACTGTATGCACCGTTGAGAGTATTGGTGTATGAAGCGGAGGACCGCACGACGCGAGTCGAGTCTGATCAGCCTTCTTCGCTCTTTGGCCAGTTTGAGCATCCGGAAGTTACAAGCGTGGGGCTATCGCTGGACAAAAAATTGGCTAACTTGATCAAGAAGGCGGAAGAGGGTGTGGGAAAAGGAGCGGTGGCGGGTTGAGGAAGAGCGGGAGTTTAGGTGGGAGAGTGGCGACGTCCCGACCGAATCGGGATAAATTCCGCCGACGATACCAAGGTCTTGGGCTAGAGTGGGCACGACAAACCAGGTGCGCCTTCAGAACCGCAGATGTCAAAGACTGAGTTACTTCCAGCCGCGGATGGATTCGGGTCGGATTAAGCTGGGGTGGTGGCTTTCGGCTCGGTTGCTCATACGAAGGGAATAGCCGTTGGCGAGGTAACATGGAATATCCCGGTCATCGGAAATGGGGATGTAGGGGCCTTCTTTACCCAGGCTGACGTGGTAGCGGTTATCTTTATAGCGATGCGGGAGCAAACGGATTCCGGATTTTTTACCGCGAGAGACGATCGCGAACATCATAGAAATCCTCCGAACGATTAGCGTGGACCGGGTGACGCCAATATGCGCGTTTGCCTGGAGCGGGGCAAGATGATGGAGGGAAGCAGCTGTGGAAATGATGAGGAAGAACGGAGAATCCCGAACGAGGAATCAGCGATGAATATCGAAATTCGTGATGCAGCCTTGGAAGCAAGAATCAAGAGGCAACTGCAAGGCACGGGCTCGGCGAGCGTGGAGGAAGTGCTGGCCCGGTTGCTGGAGACTCAAGAGGAACAGGATTGCTGGCTGTTGGAGAACCGGGGAACGATCCAGGCAAAGATCCGGCTTGGAATCGAGCAACTCGACAGAAGAGCAGCTGGATGCTTACCTGGCGGACCTGAAAGCAAAGCCTGAATGAAACGATAGTATCTTCTAGCGCCGGGGAATGAGGTATCGTGCCCCCACGCAGGTCGGACATTTTAGGAAACATTCCTATAGGCTGGCTCGTACCTATCTGCAAGAACCCGCCTGCGGCTGGATTGGGGGCCTGCGACGGGGCCAGGAGGCATTCCGCCATGACCAGCCTTACACCTAGCTTTTGCAAGAAGGCCGCACTCATCACTGCAGCGGCGGTGGTTCTCTCACCGATCGGGGCATGGGCCCAGACTACGACAGACAAGACGAGTTCAAATGTGGCCACGGCTTCCGCGAAGGGAGACCGGTGGCTGCACGTGCGGGTGATCAGCACAGACGGCAAGGGGGAGACGGTGCGCGTCAACGTGCCGCTGGAGATGGCGGAGAAAGTGCTGCCGGCGATCAACCACGACCGGCTGCATGACGGCAAGGTCAAGATCGACTGCGCGCACGCGAATGACGTGGACCTCCGAGCGCTAGCGGAGGCCATTCGCAACTCGAAGGACGGCGAATACGTGACCGTGCAGGGCAACGACAACGATGTGCGCGTGGCCAAGCAGAGCAACTACCTGATCGTCCACGTGCTGGACAAGACCAAAAGCAAAAAGCAGCAGGTGGAAATCAAGGTGCCGATGAAGGTGGTGGATGCGCTCTTCTCGGCGGGCAAGGATGAGCTGGACCTGGTGGCGGCGCTGCACGCGCTTTCCGCGCAAGGCGACACCGAGCTGGTTTCCGTGAAGGACCAGGAAAACACCGTGCGCGTGTGGCTGGACTCGAAGAACGTCACGGAGTAGTTGGATAACGAACCGAAATTGTTGAACTTGGCAGACAGAAATCAAGCTGGCAGGAGAGAGACATGCTATTTCTCGCGAAAGCAGCACTGGGACTTGGCGGGACGATCGTACTGGCAGGTGCTTATACGTTTCATGAGGGCGTGATCCGCGTGGACGTGGATGAATCTCGCGAGGGCGGGTCGCACGTGCACATGTGGGTTCCGGCGGCGGCGGTGCCCATGGCGATGCACATCATTCCGAAGCGGCACTTTATGTATGCCTCGGAGCATGGGCGCGATTTTGTGCCGCTGGCGCGCGCGATCGTTAAGGAATTGAAGAAGTTTCCGGACGCGGAGTTGATCGAAGTGGACGACGGCACGCAGCACGTGCGGATCCGCACGCACGAAGGCAAGTTGCAGATTGATGAGACCGAGCCTGGGCAGGATGTGCACCTGCTGATTCCGCTGTCTACGCTTGAGGATGTCACCAGCCAGTTGGAGGCCAACGCGCCGAGCGCGTGATGCGAGTAGTTGAGAGGAAGGCTGAGTCGAAGCCGGTGCGCTACGGAGTAGCGGCGTGGGCTTGCGCGGGCTGCGATGATTTTCCCGGTTGAAAATAGAGTTCTTCGAACATGGCGTCCTTTTTCCAGCGGGCGCGCTGCAGGATGCCGCGTGCGTTTTCCACCATGCTGGGATGGCCGCAGAGATAAGCTGTGGTTGTTTCCGGGCGCAGCCCCCAGGAATCGGCGTACTTGCGGAGCAGATCATCGACGCGGCCGGTCTGGCCGGTCCAATTCTCGTCTTCCCAAGGGCGGCTGACCGTGGCGACGTATTCGAACCACGGCGCTTCGGTCGCGATGTGCTCTAACTCCTCGCGATAGCCAAACTCCCACGAACAGCTCCCGCCCTGCAGACAATAAAGCTTGTGGCCCCCGGGCATGGGGCTGTCTCCACTCTTCCAATCGCGATACAGCGTTCGAACGTAACTGACGAACGGCGCGATGCCCGTGACGGTGGAGACCAGGAGGTGCTGGGTGCGGCCACTGCGCAGGTCGAGCGTGAAACGGCCTTTGGCGATCTTGCGGCAAAGGAGGGTGTCGCCGACTTTCAAGTTGTAAAGATGCGGTGTGAGTTCACCGTGGGGGACGAGCTCGATGAAAAATTCCAAGGATTCTTCGTAGGGCGAAGAGACGATGGAGTAGGCGCGTTCGATGCGTTTGCCGTCGCGTTCGAATCCTAGTGTGGCGTACTGGCCCGCGCGGTATTCGAACGGGCCGCCGGGATCGACGCGCAGGAGCCACAAATCGGGGGAAAGGTCACGGCGCTCCACAATGCGCGCGAGGAAATGTTTGTCGGCGGATGGGGGCATTCCTTTTTCTCCACTCGATCCGGATAGCCTTACTCGTAGGCCAGCGCGACGACGGGATCGTAACTTGCTGCACGCAATGCCGGATAGGCCGCTCCCGTGGCCGCTCCCAGGAGTGCGAGCGCGACTGCGGAGAAAATCCAGCCGGGTGAAATCAGGATGGTAAGGCCGGGATTGGTCTGTTTCAAAATGGCTTGCGTCAGAAAGGTGATAGCGATTCCCAGTCCGGTACCGAAGAGAGTGAGAATCAGGGTCTCGCCGAGCAGCATTCGAACGACGTCGAAGCGGGAGAATCCGAGAGCTTTCAGGATGCCGATCTCGCGCGTGCGCTCCATGACCATGGTGTGCATATTTAGCAGAACTACCAGAAAACTCACCACAATTCCGAGGGAAACCATCGTTCGGGTAAACGGGCGAAGCTGCGGCAGGTTCGAGGACGTCATTAGGGAAACGTATTCGGAGAGGGAGCGGATACTGTTCTCGGGCAATAGCGCAACGATTTGAGCGCGCGCAGCTTCGGTATCTCCTTTGCTTCTCACATAAAACATGGACACGCGCTTTTCGGCGCCGGCGATCTGCTGGGCGGTTCGAAGGGGAATGAAATAACGCGCCCCCTTCCCGTGGGCGACGATCCCGCAGACGGTAAACTCATGATTCAACAGCGTGACGCGACTGCCGACCTTTAGATGGCGAGTCTGCGCCATGATGTCGTCGGCGATCAATTCATCCGGCCCTTCGAACGGCCGCCCACCGCGAAACAAAAATCCTTTGCTGAGCGCATTGAAACGCTTGTAGTCAATGCCGTAGACCATGACCAAGTTCTTTGGTTCCATTTGGATGAAGGTTGGCGCTACCTCATCGACCTCACTCAACGAGCGGATCTGGTCGCCCAGGGACTCCTGCATGACGGCGCTGGTGAAGGCGAAGAAAATGGAGGAGTTTGGAGGCTGCACGAGAATATCGGCGCCGACGCCTTCCACCCGCTTGCCCCATTCGGAAATCACTCCCGAAGTGAGACCAACGATCATGAGAACGAGAATGACTTGAATGGCGATGGCGGTGACGCTGAGAAAACTGCGGAGCGGACGGGCAGCGATGCTGCCCCAGAACATTTGGAGGAGAGAAAATGGGCCGTCGTAGGTTTCGGACATGGAGCAGAGCCAATTTTGTACTGTATCATCTTGATTTAACAGGGGCAAAGCGGCCGCGGAGCAAGACGAAGGCCGAATTTCATGAAAAATATTTCTGGGGGATTAAGATTTCAACACAAGTGTTGATAAGTTTGTGGAAATCCCTCACTCGCGCAGAGCTAACTTCCCACTCTTCAACGTCGTTCGCCGCTTTGCACTATTTCGGTGCAAGTCATTTTATTCTGCGGCTCGCGGGCGGAGATGCACGAAGATTTGCATCGGAAAAGAATTGCCGGTTTGAAACAAAATGAAGCGTGAGAAACTATTTTCGCGCGGCATTGAAGCAAGTTTGCTTCGCATCGCGCACGCTGCAATTTTGTATTTTATCGTTTAATACCACTTGGGTGGCCGTTCGAGATGGATTTTAATTGTTTGCTTGACCTCGTTTATGTCGTACCAGCGTCCATATGACTTCCATCCCTCGGCGACAACCTGGATTAGAACTCTGCCGAAGGCTGTATTCGGGATGTGGGCAATGCCTTCGCGGTTGGTTTTTACGTTCAATTCCAGTTTCTTATCTTTCTTCAGTTTCCGTTCTTCAACGTACTTCAAGTACACGCTGGCGTTCTCAACCGGCGTATCCTTTTCGCCGCCAAGCACTTCAATAGTGACACGGCTCAAGGATTCGCCCTGATCCTGGGGAGGCGGGTCCTTCGGAAGCGGTGCGGCAGAAATCTGCGCCATTGTCTGCTGTGCAGCCAGAATCAACACAGTGAGACACAAACAGCCGGTGAACCTTTGCAAGAATTTCATAGATCGATGAACTCTATCCTCTACGCAAGGAGGAGCCGGGTCAAGTCGCTCTCCTCCGTGATCCGATGCCATTCGCCGAGGTACCACTGCTCGCCGGTGCCCGGGCGTGGAAACTCCGCGCGCACTCTATTTGACTCGTTGAAATGGCTAATGTAAGTTCTCAAGAAACTGGTTGGCAGGCAAGAGCGTGACGCATCGGCCATGAATCTCACCTGTCCAGTTCAGGGTCATATGTCCTAAGACCCGAGATTCCGCCAAATCCGGCACACAGCCCTCACTGTGACAGAGATCTTTTGCCGCGGCGGGAATCCTTTTGGTGCAGGGATTAGCGGAAAGTACGGCTCCGAATGGGACGGAGCCGCCAAAGAACTGCAAGGAGATCACGATGGGATTTGCCACCAACGCCATTCATGTGGGACAGGAGCCGGATCCCGCGACGGGAGCGATTGTCGCGCCCATCTATCAGACCTCTACGTACGTAAACGAAGAACTGGGGAAGAACAAAGGGTACGACTACGCGCGGACGAATCATCCCAACCGCAAAGCGCTGGAGCGCACTCTGGCGAAGCTGGAAGGCGGGCACAGCGCGTATGTTTTCTCGTCCGGCATGGCGGGGATTGACGCTGTTTTCCGGCTTCTGCGGCCTGGCGACCACATCGTTCTATCCGAAGCCGTCTACGGCGGAGTCTTCCGCCTTTCCACACAACTGCTGGTGCACTTCGGTCTGGAATTCAGCTTCGTGGATACCTCGACGGCCGAGGCCGTGAAGATGGCGCTGCGTCCGAATACCAAAATGCTGTACATCGAGACGCCCACGAATCCGACGCTGCGTGTTACGGATATCTCGGTAATGGCGAAAATCGCCAACGAGCGCAACGTCACCATGGTGGTGGACAACACCTTCCTCAGCCCTTACCTGCAACGCCCTATCGAGCTCGGCGCGCACATCATCGTGCATTCGATGACCAAATATCTGAATGGCCACAGCGATTCCACGGGTGGCGCGGTGATATTGACGCGCCCCGAGGACGCCGAAAAGATTTATTTCATACAGCGCTCCGCGGGCACGGGGCTCGCGCCGATGGATTGCTTTTTGATTTCTCGGGGGATCAAGACGCTGGCGGTTCGCATGCTGCAGCACAATGCCAACGGCATCAGCGTGGCGCGCCATCTGGACGCGCACCCGAAAGTTCGCAAGGTGTTTTATCCAGGCTTGCCCTCCCATCCGCAGCACGACATCGCGCGGCGGCAACAAAAGGGGCCTGGCGCGATGCTGTCGTTCGATCTGGGCTCGCTGGATGCCGCGCGGAGGTTCTTGAATCACGTGAAGCTCTGCGCGCTTGCCGAGAGTCTTGGCGGCGTAGAAACTCTAATTTCGCTTCCGGCGATGATGACGCACGCTTCCATGCCCAAGGAAACCCAGGAACGCGTGGGCATCACGGAGGGACTTGTGCGCCTCTCCGTAGGCATCGAAGACGTCGAAGACATCATCGCCGATCTCGACCAAGCTCTGCTGTACGTTTAAGTATTCTATTTTATGGGCTATTTTGGCCTCAGCTTATGGAATGCTCCAGCCACTTCAGGTAGTCCCTTGAACCTGACGCGATCGGCAGCGCGATGAACTCCGGGACATCGTAGCTGTGGAGGCGCTTCACTTCTTTCTCCAGTTCGGGCAGCCGCTTCGCGGTGGTTTTAATCACCAGTAGATACTCGCGAGCTCGTTGGAGCTTGCCTTTCCAGGTGTAGTACGAATCCGCCGGGCTCAGGATGACGTTGACGCAGGCAGCCAGCCGCTTGCTGACGACACTGCGGGCGATGTGCCTGCCTTCCGTCAGTGTTTCGCATGTGACCAGCACAATACGACTCTGTCGGTCCGCTCGCATATCTTCCCTCCCTGGTTCGAATCCCGGCATGGCGAAGTGCTTTTGTCTTTGACGAACTGAGACTAGAATACCGCTCCATGGCAACCTCTCCCATCAAGTTTGGAACTTCGGGCTGGCGCGGACTGATTGCTGACGATTTTACGTTCGCCAATGTGCGGCTGGCGGTGACGGCGATTGCGGAACATGTCAAAACGAAGGCGAATCAGCCGACAATTCTGGTGGGCTACGACACGCGATTTTATTCTGAGGAATTCTCGCAGCTGGCTGTCGATATTCTCCATCTCCACGGTATTCGAACGCTGCTCTGCGAAACGTTCACGCCCACGCCGACGGTTGCTTACGAAATCATGCGGAGAAAGCTTGATGGCGCGATCAACTTTACCGCGAGCCACAATCCCGCGCAGTATCACGGTTTGAAATTTTCTTCGGCGGATGCGGGGCCAGCGCTGCCGGAAGTGACGAAGGACATCGAAGCCCGGGTAGCGAAAATGATTGCCAAGGACGGTCCGTTCCCGATGACTCCCGCCGCGGGATCCCACGGCAAGGATTCTTCCGGTGAAAAGGTGAATCTCCGGGAAAACTATTTAAAGCGGCTGGAAGAGTTGGTGCACTTCGATACGTTGCGCAAGGCGAAATCCACTTTCGTGGCCGACGCTCTGCATGGATGCGGCGCCGGGTATCTGGACCGGGCGCTCGCGGACCATGGCGTCAGCGTGCAGGCAATGCGCACCGAGCGCGATTGTCTCTTCGACGGCACGGGGCCAGACGTTTCCGAAGAAAATCTTGCGCCGCTGCGCAAAGCGGTAATCGATTCGAACGCGACCGCGGGTTTGGCAACGGATGGCGACGCTGATCGCTTCGGAATTGTCGATCGCGACGGGACGTGGATTCAGCCCAATCTCATTCTTGCGCTGATCTACGACTACCTGGTCGAATCGCGCAACTGGAGAATGCCGGCGGCGCGCAGCGTGGCAACCACACAAATGATCGATGCCGTAGCGAAGTCGCACGGGCAGACAACGTACCAAACACCAGTGGGCTTCAAGTACATCGGCCAGCTAATCCGCGAGGACAAGATCGCGCTGGGCGGCGAGGAGAGCGCGGGACTTACGATCCGTGGCCACGTTCCGGAGAAGGATGGCATCCTCGCGTGCCTGCTGGTGGCGGAGATGATCACGGCGCGCGGCGCTTCGATCGCCGAACAGATTCGCACGATGTTCAAGAAACTGGGGCGCGAATTCTGGCCGGTCCGCGAGAATCTGCATCTCAGCGACGAACAAAAAGCAAATGCGGTAAAGCGGGTGGCGGTGGACGCTTCGACACTCCTCGGCCGGAAAATCGTATCAATTGACCGCACCGATGGAGCAAAATTTGTCTTTGACGAAGGCTCGTGGATGCTGTTGCGGTTGTCCGGGACAGAGCCATTGCTTCGACTGTATGTCGAAGCGGAAAGCGCCGCCGCCTCCACGAAGTTGACCGGCGAAGCGACGAAGTGGGTTTTGCAGAGCTGAACGAGATGGATGCCAAAGACAAAATCCGCCCGATGTTGAAACAGCACGCACGCGCCCTGCTGGGCCTGCTGGTGCTGGTGCTTGTGGTGCACGACGTTTTCGGGACGCATGGATTCCTGGCAATGCGGCGCACGCAGAGCGAGATCAAAAAAGTGGAAGCCGCGCTCGATCAGTTGAACAAGGAAAACCTGGACCTCGAGCAGGAAGTGAAAGAGCTGAAGACCGATCCGTACAAGATCGAAGGCATCGCGCGCAACGAACTCGGGTTGGCGCGGCACGGCGAAGTAATCATCAAGATTCCTCAGTCGCAACAATTGCCGCACGACCCTACCGTGAAGCCCTGACGGTCCGGTTTTTCCACGACGTCCGCAACAAAGACAACACAACCATCGCGACGAAAATGATGAGCAGGCCGCCGGTGGCTTTCAGCTCGCTGCACTGGCCTTTCGGCAGGATGGAAAATCTTCCGTAGACGAACTCGATGTGCACCCAGTAGACCAGCAGCGAAGTCTTGCCGAGCTGAATGATGGGGCTGAATCCCTTCTGCGCGAAACCCCAGCGGCACCAGGCGTAAACCAGAAAAAGAATGACCAGCAAAATGCCGCAGCGCAGCAGGAAGAAATTCGGGCTGGTGTGCCAGTAGTCGTACACGGCGTAGAGGCGAATGGGGAAAGCGTCGAAGAGAACCGAGAGAATGCCGGCGAGAATTCCGGCGACGCCGATCACGGCAAAGGCAAGGGCTTCCCTGCGCCGCGCGAACTCCAAAAATAAAAAGAATCCGACGGCGAGTCCCGCAAAGGCAAACGCCGACCAGGGAAAAACCGGAAAGAGCCACGGCTGAGGCTGGTCGAAAATGTGCACGCCATTGATGTAGGACTGCAGCGGCCAAGGGAGAAATTCTGGGCGATGGGTGGTCCAGAGCGGCGGCGTGGCCATTGACACGATCGTCGCAGCGAATAAACTTGTCACGAGCGTGCGAACTCGCGTTGCCGCTATATCGCCCGCTCCGGTGAACCAGCACAACACACCCATGAGCATCATCGAGAGGCCCAAAATGTTCAGGACGTCGACGCGCAACAGGTCCGTCCAGGGCGACCACGGAAAACCCAGTGCGAATTCTTGAGCACGAAAGAGCAGGCCCAGCCCAAAGATTTCTGCGCCGCGCAGGATGGTTTGTCTCGCGATGACGTTGCGGTCCACCCCCTTTTCGCGCATGCGCTCCGTCACGAGAGCGAACGAAACCCCTGACAGGAAAATAAAAAGCGGTGCGGGCAGCGTTCCGCCGAGGCGCGACCACGCGAGCAGGGAGGACTTACGCGCCTCCGGACTCAGCCAAGAGTCATAACAATGCGTTTGAAACATCAGCACGCACGCGAGACCGCGCATCCAGTCGATGTAAGCGAGCCGTGGTGCCGCGGGTTGAATTTGGTCTGCCATCGCTCTGCGTTACAATCCTCGTTTGTCTGCCACTCGCCAACTCGGTCGGCTCTCGACGCTCGGACTCTGGGCGGCGCTGACCCTTACGGGGGCGCTTTACGCCTCATGGCTTGGCTATGGCGGCCGCGGCTTTGCGGCCACGCTGACGGCGTTCTCTTTCTTCTTTCTGGTGATGCTGCTTTTTGCCGCACGGGGTGTTGCCGATGGACTCGCAGCGCGCTTCGGCGCCGGCGGCGGCTACATACTCGGCCTCGCGGTGTTCCTTGTCTACCTGATTTACGCTCTGGGGACAAATACTTTCGCCTTCGCACGTGTCGCGGCCGTGGCAGGTCTCATTTTGCTGCCGCTGGCGCTCGTAGCATCAGCGGAGCGTCGGCCTCCCGGAGCCTGGCAGGACTTCCTGACCATCGCGGGAATCTGGGTGGCGGTGAAATTTTCTCCATCGCACTGGTTGTGGCCATATCCCGGTGGGCGGCTCGCCTATATATTCACCGTGCTGCTGTGCGTCAATGTAGCGCTTGCGTCGTTCGTGCTGCTGCGCCGAATGAATGGGATCGGGTACTCGATCGGCTGGGGACGCCGCTGGAGTTTCTTCGTGCTCGCGAGCCTCATCGTCTTCGCGTGCATCGCCATTCCGCTGGGCCGGGCCATTCACTTCATTCAATTTGCGCCGCACTGGGCTGAATGGAAGTCGCTGCCCCTGCTGGCCCTGGGCATTTTTTTCTCTACCGCGTGGCCGGAGGAATTTCTCTTCCGCGGCCTGCTGCAAAATATGCTGGCGCGCGCTTCGAACAGCGAGTTTGCCGGCTGGTGGACCGCCTCCATTTTTTTCGGCTTCTCGCATATCACCAACTTCGGCTTTCCCAACTGGCGGTACGTACTGCTGGCTTCGATTGCAGGGTTTTTCTATGGCTGGACTTGGCGCAAGACAGGATCGATCTTTGCTTCGGCGCTGGTGCATGCCGGGGTGGACGTGCTGTGGCATCTCCTGTTCCGGCCCGCGTAGCGCGTTGGATCAAGCGTCTGGCTACCTATTTAAGATATTAATGATTGGTAGTTAATGATTAGAGGAAGCAAGCACACGGAAGCGTTCGACAGAAGTGCAATCCCCGGTTTACGATCGAAACCAGTAACACCATCAAGAAGACCTTCGCATGGTGACGGAGAATTTCAGACACCATGACCACTTCCGCGACGCTCGAGTTCGTGCTGGTGTCCAGCGACTACGCCATGGTGACCGCGGTTTCCCGCGCCATGAAGAAGTATGGCGCCAAAGTCAGTCTCTCTCCCTCTGCTGATGCCGCGCGCGAAAGTCTCAACCGGCGGAAAATCGACGGCGTGTTCATCGATCTGGAAGTTCCCGACGCCCTGGGACTGATCGCCGCCATCCGAAAAGGAACATCCAATTCGAAAGCGGCGATTTTCGCCTGCGTTCGAAGCTCGAAGGAATCCACGGCCACTCTGAGTGCGGGCGCCAATTTTCTTCTATTGAAACCTTTGACCGAGGAGAGCGTCGCGCTGCACCTCACGATTGCGCGAGATTTATTGGAGCGCGAGCGCCGCCGTTATTTCCGCCATTCCGTGAGTTTGCCGGTCACGCTGAGGGGTGGGGACTGGGAGCAACGCGCCAGAATGACGAATCTGAGCGAGGGCGGGATGGCGGTGCGAGCATCGCGGCCGCTGAAATACTCCTCAGTCGTGGAATTCGAATTCGAATTGTCCTTCGGCGTCCATGTGAGCGGCAAGGGACAAGTCGCGTGGACCAACAAGGAAGGCCTCGCTGGAATTTTCATGCAGATGATTCATGGGAAGGGCCGCGAACTGCTCGAGGCCTGGCTTGTCTCGCGGGAACAGCTCGCCGTGACGGGCGTTACCGCAAAAACTCCTTCGTCATAATTCCTCAACGGAAGGCCATACAGGTTGAACTGGAAGCGGGTCAGGGATAGACTCCGCGCATTCCGAGTGTGGCACGGTCCGACGAAATTGGCGGAAACCGGCTTGAATACGAGATAGTGAATGACTCGCGCTGCCCAGGACAGGAGCCTAGATGTCACAACTTTCGCCGATCAGCTCGACGCGCGGTTTCCGAGTGTCCAGCCATGAGAAGGAAGACACTACCGTAGTGGAGTGCCACGGCAAATTGACGGTCGAGAATACTGCACTGCTGAGAAGCGAAATGAAGAGCATCATGGAACAGAAGAAACGGATTGTTCTGGACCTGAAGGAAGTTCCTTTCATGGATAGCTCGGGGCTCGGGACACTTGTGGGGCTGTACGTCTCGGCAAAGACCAGCCGATGCGAGTTCCAAATGGTCAATGCAAATCAACAGATCCGGGAACTTCTGAAAATCTCCAATCTGCTTCTCTTGTTTGAAAGCACGGGCCGCCATGGCGGCAAATGGATGTAAGAAGGCGCGAAAAGCTCTCCACAGACGAACCCGGGGAGCCGAGAGACCCGCGTACCCGACGGCCTAACATTTGCTCGGACCGATCGTCTAACTTTTCATTCACCAGGAACATCCCGCGGCATTCGAACGTACCCTTTCTACGGAGAGGTGCCCGATGGAAACACTGTGGCAAGACATCCAGTTTGCGCTGCGAATGATGCGCAAGAACCTGGGCTTCACGACTGCGGCGGTGCTCTGCCTGATGCTGGGGATCGGAGCCACCACAGGAATTTTTACGGTGGTGAACGCCGTCCTCCTGCAGCCACTTCCCTACTCTCACCCCGAACAGCTCATTCGAATCTACACCGAGTTTCCGACCTTCCCGAACGGCGGCCTCCACCGTTTCTGGACTTCCGGCCCTGAATTTCTCGACCTGCGCCGCGACACGCATTCCTGGGCGTCCCTGGACGCGTGGATCACGGCGGGGGCAAACCTCGCCGGAAAGACGCAGCCGGTACGCGTCACCGCGGCGTACGTGAGCGGCGGATTATTGAAAACACTGGCCGTGACGCCGGTCAAGGGGCGACTGATCTCGCAATCGGACGATGCGCCCGGAGCACCGGTGGTAGCTGATATTTCCTTTGGTACGTGGCAGAGTGTTTTTGGGAATGATCCCAACGTCGTGGGCCGCGAGACGTATCTCGATGGCCTGAAGTGCACCATCATCGGCGTTATGCCGAAAGGCTTTCAGTTTCCTCCCGGTGAGCAAGAGCCGGCACAAATCTGGACTGCATTACAATTGGATCCCGCAAAGCCAGGAAATCGGGGCGGACACAACTACTTTCTGTTGGGACGGCTGAAGCCGGGCGTTTCCGCCGCAGCGGCGCAAGGCGAACTGGCATCCCTCGTCCAGAGTTATGGCGAAAAGAAAGTGCCGAAGGTACACAGCTTTGACCCGAAAAATCACACCATCGTCAGTTTTCCGCTGCAGGCGGAGGTGGTTTCCAGTGTACGGCCCGCACTCCTGATGCTGCTCGGCGCGGTGGTTTTCGTTTTGTTGATTGCAAGCGTGAATGTGGCGAACCTGCTGCTGGCGCGCGCGGAGGCTCGCCGAAGGGAGATTGCCATTCGCGGCGCTCTGGGTGCCGGCCTGGTTCGGCTGGCGCGGCAATTTGTTACCGAGGGAATTCTGCTGGCGCTCTGCGGAGGAATTCTGGGCGTGGCGCTCTCGTTCGGAGGAGTGCGGCTGGTGCAGCTTACCAATGCGGGCGGCATTCCGCGCGCGGACGAAATCACCATGGACTGGCGCGTCCTGGTTTTTACGCTGGGGACCAGCGTGATTACCGGAATTCTCTTTGGACTCGCGCCGCTGGCGCCATTGCTCGTCAGCGGGATCTCCGAATCGTTGAAGGACACGGCGGGCAGCACGACGGCTGCAGCAGGAGCGCAGATTTTCCGGCGCGCCCTCGTGGCCGGCGAACTGGCGATGGCGCTGGTATTGCTGATTGGCTGTGGATTGATGGTGCGAGCTTTTTGGAAATTGCAGGAAGTCCATACGGGATTCAACGCCGACAATGTGATCACCATGCACGTCTCATTGCCGAGCGGCACGTACACGGACGCCGCGAAGATTACGGATTTCTGGACGCGCCTCGATGGCCGGCTGACGAATCTGCCCGGCGTACAGTCCGCGGCGCTGGTTTCCGGATTGGCGCCGATGCGCCCCCCAAACATGAATGATACGGATATCGAGGGATTTGTGCCGGCCGAGGGCGGCCCGATCCAGAATGTGGATTTTTACCAGGCGGTGAGCAAGGACTATTTCGCGACCATGGGCATTCGCCTCATGGATGGGAGATTGTTCGACGGGCGGGATCTGCAGGGCGCTCCGGACGCCGTGATCATCAACAAGACCATGGCGATGACGTTCTGGCCCAATCAGAATGCGGTTGGACGGCGCGTTCGTCCCGGCGGGGCAAAAGACTGGAGCACAATCGTCGGAATCGTGGACGATGTGAAAAATGCCGGGCTCGATCGCCCGGCTGGCACCGAGATTTATCTGCCCTACCGGCAACCAGGGGGCGCGGGCAGTTCGGATATGTATGTGGTGATGCGCGCGCAGGCGGGAGACCCGCGGTCGCTGGCAGGCGGCGTGCGCGAGCAGTTGAACGAGATCGATCCTTCGCTGCCATTGGCGGATGTGCGTTTGATGGAGGATGTGCTGACTCGCGCGCAGGCGCGGCCGCGGTTTCTTACTTTGCTGCTGACGCTTTTCTCCGGGGTGGCGCTGGCGATCGCGACCGTGGGAATTTACGGTGTGGTGTCGTACTCCGTGGCGCGGCGCACGAAAGAATTTGGATTGCGCATGGTGCTAGGCGCTCAAGGTGGAGACGTGCTGGGGCTGGTGATGAAACAAGGGGCCGGCACGGTAGCGTTTGGAATTGCAGTCGGGCTGGCGACCGCGTTCGCACTGACGCGTTTGATGGCCAGCCTGCTTTTCGGCGTCACCGCGACGGACATCCCCACGTTTTTGAGCGTTACCATAATTCTGTTCGGGGTCGCGCTCGCGGCTTGCTACATCCCTGCGCGAAGAGCGACCCGCGTCGACCCAATCCAGACGCTGCGCTACGAGTAGCGTTGCGCTTTGCCGCGCAGTACTATTGCTTCCGGCGCAACCCGCTGGGCGCGAGGCAAGAATGCGTAGGAAGTTCGGGCCCCGTCTGAACGTCCGCGACACGGAATAACGATCGCCAAGAAAATAACCAAATAAGCCACCGCCGCATCTGTCGCGAATAGATTCGGGATTCGAAACCTTGGAGGATGGAATGACGAAGCCAATGACACCAGAGCAAGCTGTTTTTCTGTTGCATGAGGTGTACTTGCCCGTGCTAAAGGCCGAGCATCGCACCACGAGAACGCTGCTCGAAGCGGTGCCCGCGGGCAAGCCGGACTACCGGCCGGATCCCAACGCGAAAAGCGCGATGGAGTTGGTGCGGCACATTGCGGCGGCGGAGAACCGGTTTTTGGAAACGACCATCAACGGCGAGTTCAGCACCGCTCCCGCGGCGTTTCCCGAGAGCGCGAAAACTGCGGCAGATTTTGCAGCGTGGTACGCGGAGCGATTCGAAAAGAATTGCGAAAAGCTCTCAAAGTTGAGCGGCGAGCAACTCGTGAAAATGGTGGATTTCCGCGGAATGTTCCAGCGGCCCGCGGTGACATTCCTGCAGCTGGGATTGAACCATTCGATCCATCACCGCGGGCAGTTGTCCACCTACTTACGTCCGATGGGCGGCAAAGTGCCTGCGATCTACGGCGAAAGCTACGACAGCGAACAAGCCAAGAAAGCTGCAGGCTAATAGCTGCAATTTGAGGGACGTTTACTTCTGGCGCTTATCGTGTGATCGCAGTTTCGAAGGACGATGCCGGCACGAAATCCTTCCTGCAAAATATTCACCTCACAACACCAGTCAATGGGCTCGAGGCGGAGGCGTACAGGCGCTTGGGCATGCGGCCGGCGAGGTAGGATTTGCGGCCGGCGATAACGGCGTCGCGCATGGCTTCGGCCATCAGGACGGAGTCGGCAGCTTCAGCGATGGCGGTGTTCATGAGCACGCCGTCGGAGCCGAGCTCCATGGCAACGGCGGCATCGGACGCAGTGCCTACCCCGGCGTCGACGAGCATGGGAACTTCGGTGATACGTTCACGCAGGATGCGGAGGTTGGCGGGATTCTGGATGCCGAGGCCGGAACCGATGGGAGCTGCCAGAGGCATGACCGCGGCAGCGCCAGCGTCGATGAGTTTGCGGGCGGCGATTAGGTCGTCGTTGGTATACGGGAGTACGACGAAGCCTTCCTTGACGAGGACGCGCGTGGCTTCGATGAGTTGCTCCGTGTCTGGAAATAATGTCTGCTGGTCGCCGATGACTTCGAGTTTGATCCAGTTGGAAAGACCGACTTCGCGGCCGAGGCGCGCGGTGCGGATCGCTTCGTCAGCGGTATAGCAGGCGGCGGTGTTGGGCAGGATGAAGATTTTTTCTCGGTCAATGTAGTCGAGGAGCGATTCTTTGGTGCGATCGGTGAGGTTCACGCGGCGGATGGCGACGGTGACCATGTCGGCGCCGGAAGCGGTATGGGCGCGAGCCATTTCCTGGAAGCTGCGATACTTCCCTGTTCCGACGATGAGGCGGGAGTTGAAGGCGCGCCCCGCGATGACCAAGTTATCTGACATGGTGACCTCAGGGGGATTTTAGACCTTCGCGGCCGCGGGGACAAATCGGAAGAAAAACTTAAACACAGAGAACACAGAGATCGCGGAGAAGAGCGGCTCGCCTCAGAAGGCGAGCCCTACAAGAGGATTAGTCCTGGAGGATGGGGCGGGGTTCGGAGACGTCGGCGTAGAGGGATTCGATGACGTTCTGGTAGTGCTGCTCCACCACGCGGCGCTTGAGTTTTAGGGTGAAGGTGAGGCTTCCATTGTCGAAAGTGAAGTCTTCGGGGAGCAGAGCGAAGCGCTTGATGGATTCGTACTGCGCGAGATGAACGGTGAGGCGCTTTACTTCAGCATCGATTAACGCGCGTACGGCGGGATGCGCGGCCATTTCTTCGTTGGAAGCGAATTTGATTCCCTGATCGGCCAGGCGGGCGGCGACAGTGACGGGATTCGGAACGATGAGGGCCACGATGAACTTTCGCCTGTCTCCGATGACCATGGCGTTGAGGATATAAGGGCTGGTTTTGAGCGCGTTTTCGATGGGTTGTGGCGCGACGAATTTACCGGCCGCGGTCTTGATCAAATCCTTTTTTCGATCGGTGATGTAAAGGTAGTTGTCCTTGTCCAGGTAGCCAATGTCGCCGGTGCTGAACCAGCCGTCTCCGGTGAGCACTTCGCGCGTGGCCTCAGGATCCTGGTAATACCCTTGCATGACGCAAGGGCCTTTGACGAGAATTTCGCCATCCTCCGCGATGCGGACCTGGACGTCTTCGATCGGCCTGCCGGAACTGCCAATGCGATTAGCGGGATAATTGTTCGAAACGATCGGAGAAGTTTCCGTTAAGCCATAGCCTTGATAGATGGGGATGCCTACGGTCCAGAAAAACTCGGCGAGATCTTTCGAGAGAGGAGCGCCGCCGGAACAGATCAGGCGGAGGCGTCCACCGGTGCCGAGACGAATTTTTTTGTAGACCAGGGCGTCCGCTATCTTCCATTGAAGTTTCAGGGCAAGACTTGCAGGAGCTGCCGTGGTGCGCCAGGGCGTAGCGCGCTTGGCGATTTTCATGGCCCAGGTAAAAAGCGTCCGTTTGATGCCGTTGGTCCTGGAGCCTTGCTCGACGAGGCGCGCGTAAATTTTCTCGAAGACGCGGGGAACGGCGGCGGTAACGGTGGGGCGCATTTCGAGGAGAGCTTGACCCACGGCTTCGACGGATTCCACGTACGCGAGCGGCGCGCCCTGAAAGATGTAGATGTAGTCGACGGTGCGACCGTAGACGTGGGCGAGGGGGAGAAAGGAGAGCGCGGTGTCCTTGGCGGGATTGATCTCGAAATCGTGGCCGACGCCGTGGACGTTGGAGCAGAAATTGTTGTGCGTGAGCATGACGCCCTTGGGCTCGCCGGTAGTGCCGGAGGTGTAGATGAGTGAAGCGAGCTGGCTCGGAAGGACTTGCGATGTGCGCATGCGGTAAGTGGAGATGTCCGTCGCGCCGGCTCCGGCGATGAGCGTTTCGTAACGCAAACATTCCACCGGAATATCGGGGCCGGCGTCGGCGGCGATGATTTGCTCAAGCTCGGGAAGATCGGCGCGAACGGCCAGAAGTTTCTGCAACTGCGCATGACCGGCGACGAAAACCACCCTCGCGCCGCAATGTTTGAGGATGTAGGTCATGCGATCGGGCGATTCGTTGAAGTAAACTGGGACGGTGATGCCGCCGGCGCCGGTGATGGCGAAATCCGCGGTATGCCATTCGGGACGGTTGGCGGAGAAAAGGCCGACGCGATCGCCAGGCTTCACACCAAGTTCGACGAACGCGGCGGAAAGACCGGCGACACGGCGAAGGAATTCCTGGGAAGAGATGGCGTCCCAGCGGCCGTCGCGGCGGGCCATTTGCGCGCGAGGGGTTGGCAGCTTGTCGATGGCGTTGAGGAAGCGCGAAGGGAGAGTGCCGTAGTTCATGGCCGAAAGCTCACTTTACTCTAGCGGTGTTTTTGGTGCAACGCCGCGAGGGGGAAAGGAGATCAGAGATCAGGGATTCGTGATCGACTTTCAGTTCATTAGCGGGAGACGGGGGCCGTGGGCGAGGCAGGCTTTTCAGGGTACAGCCGCTCGAACCCCGGATCGCCGTGAAGGAGTGCGAGATCCGGGTCGCGACGCGCCCAGACAGCATCCTTGGAACCCGCTTCCCAGGCTTTGCGTAAGGCATCCAGGGCCTCTGCGTTTTTTTTCAGGAGGCAATATACGCAGGCTACGTTGTAAAGAATCGAAGCTTCGTTGGCGCGCAAGGTGACGGCCAGGTTGAGCTCGCGCATGGCGTCTGCTTCCCGCCCAATTGGGCGTAGTCAGCGCCCAACATAATCCGTGCGCGCGCGTCTTCGGGTACGTGCTTCAAATGGTTCTCGAGCGCCGTCATCTTTCGCTGTCCCGAACGGCGCGATTCGCAATCAGATGTTCCGCGCTTTTCCCAAAAAACCATACCGGCAACGCACGAAGGTCGAAACCATCTTCTCGGCCATCAAACGCAAGCTCTCCTCGCGCGCGCCCGGGCGCAGCCTGGCCACGCAGGTCCGCCAAGCCCTGCTTCTCGGGCTGGCCTACAATCTCTACCGTTTGAGGCACCGTACCGCTCATCGAGGATGTCAACAGAGCCCAACACTTATGAGCCTTCTCGGAAGTGCAGATTCCAAAGGGCTTAGGAGTTAAGATAACTAGACGGAATGGTTTGCGGCCATTGCCTGGGACTATCAAAAAAACGGAAGACCGGCCTGGACCCGGACAGCGCCACCGCGCCGCAGTCCGAAAATAGTTATCTCTAGAAGGAATATACTCTAATGCAAACACTTGGTCCAGAAAAAGTTTGCGAAGTAGTGGGCTAGCCAGCGGATGTAGTGCACCTGCTCCGGCGTCGTGGCCGCTCGGATTGAAGCGTGGCCAAGGACTATTTGCGTTGCGCGCCCAGCAATGTTACGGCGATAAGGCAATTCGCTGAGGAGCGGTTGTGCCAGGCGTGGCGAGTGCCGTTCTGAACCACACAATCCCCTGCTTTGAGAAGAACTTCGGCTCCGTCATCCAATTCGAGGACCACTTCGCCGGAAACAACCACGTCGAAATCCACGGTGTCGGTGGTGTGCATGCCGGGATGATCGCGTTCCAAAACGTCGAGCATGCCGGGCAGCTTTTGTTGGATTTCTTCGATGGCAGACGCAGTGTTGAGGCGATCAATGCGTGTCGTTGTGTCCGGCGGTATGGTGAAGAAGCCGAAGCGGAAACCGGGAATTGGTGGGAAATAGCGGGGCGGTGTCGGCGTGGTGCCATCGGAAGGAAGCTGGGGCGTGGAATCACTTCCCCAGAGGCGATGAAATTCGTAGCCGGGAAAAAGGGCGAGAGTTACGGGCTTAGCCGGGGAGGTACGAATGAATACTGACTTGCCGGAATCGTTCTGGCCAGTGACGATGCAGCGGATGTCCATAGGGGCTCCTGGAAGCGCACCGGATTATAGAACACTGGCTACGGATGCAGGCGGGCGGAGGGAGGAACGAGGGTGTTCGGCGAGGAGAAATCACGTGCGGCGTGCGCTTCTGGATGCATCCGCACGTGCGAGTTGGCGCGCGATACCCGATGGAGGAAGGTGCGATCGAGATCGATTCGATCGAGATGATCGGGTTTCCGGATATCACTCCGGAGCTGGCACGCGAGGCGGGATTTCTGGACGTGCTGGATCTGCTGAAGGTGGCGAAACATGGTCGAAGCGAGAAGATTTATCTGGTGCGGTTCCACTACGTTCGGCCACGGGGCAAGCGAAGGGATCGGCGGAAGTCTTCCTAGATGAGGCGGCGCGGGTGCAAATGCGGGGAGCGTGCGCTAAGATGAGCGGCGGAGTGAGAAAAGCATGAGTGCGACATTACCGGGGACGGTGGCGGAGGCGAATTTGTCGAAGGGGCCGTATCGCGCGCCGCGGGGGATGGAGATTTCCTGCAAGGGATGGCAGCAGGAGGCGGCGCTGCGGATGCTCTTGAACAACCTCGATCCGGACGTGGCGGAGAAGCCGGAGGATCTGGTTGTTTACGGCGGGACGGGCAAGGCGGCGCGAAATTGGGAATGTTTTCATGCGATTGTGCGGTCGCTGAAGGCGCTGGAGGCGGATGAGACGCTGCTGGTGCAATCGGGGAAGCCGGTGGCGGTGTTTCGAACGCATGAGTATGCGCCGCGGGTGCTGCTGTGCAATTCGAATCTGGTGGGACACTGGAATAATTGGGACAGGTTTCACGAATTGGATCGCGCGGGATTGATGATGTATGGGCAAATGACCGCGGGGAGCTGGATTTACATCGGGACACAGGGGATTTTGCAAGGGACGTTCGAAACGTTTGCGGCGGCAGCGAAGAAACATTTCGGCGGGAGTTTGGCGGGCAAGTTGGTTGTGACTGGCGGGATGGGCGGGATGGGTGGAGCGCAGCCGCTGGCGGCGACCATGAATGGCGCGGCGTTTCTGGGCATCGACGTTGATCCGGAGCGCATCAAGCGGCGCGTGAAGACGGGTTATTGCGATGTGATGGTGACTTCGCTGGATGAAGCACTGCGGATTTTGAAGAATGCGGTGCGCAAGGGCGAGGCGACTTCCGTCGGGCTGGTAGGCAATTGCGCGGATTTGATTCCGGAGCTGGCGAAGCGCGGCGTGGTGCCGGATTTGTTGACGGACCAGACCAGCGCGCACGATCCCATCGGCGGGTACGTGCCGAACGGAATAACGCTGGAAGCGGCGCTGGGGCTGCGAAAGAAAAGCCCCGAGGATTACAAGAAACATTCGATGGCGGCGATGGCGCAGCACGTCCAGGGAATGCTGGACTTGCAGAAGCTGGGCGCGGTGACGTTCGACTACGGAAATAATATTCGAACGTTTGCGTTCGAATATGGCGTGAAGAACGCTTACGACTTTCCGGGATTTGTGCCGGCGTACATCCGGCCGCTGTTCTGCGAAGGTAAAGGGCCGTTCCGATGGGCGGCGCTTTCCGGAGAGGCGTCGGATATTACGAGGACGGATCAATTGGTACTGGAAATGTTTCCGCAGGACGAGCATTTGAGCCGATGGATCAAGCTGGCACAGAAGCGCGTGAAATTTCAGGGGCTGCCTTCGCGCATCTGCTGGCTAGGCTATGGAGAGCGCGACAAATTTGGGCTGGCGTTGAATGACCTGGTGGCAAAAGGCGAATTGAAAGCGCCAATCGTGATTGGGCGCGACCACCTGGATTGCGGGTCGGTGGCGTCGCCGTATCGCGAGACGGAATCGATGCTGGATGGTTCGGATGCGATCGCAGACTGGCCTCTTCTGAATGCGCTGATCAGTACGGCGAGCGGCGCATCGTGGGTTTCGATTCACAACGGCGGCGGCGTGGGGATCGGCTATTCCCAGCATTCGGGACAGGTGACCGTCGCGGACGGCACGAAAGAGATGGCGAAGCGCATCGAGCGCGTGTTGACAAATGACCCGGGCATGGGAGTGGTGCGTCATGTGGATGCGGGATATCCCGAGGCGATTACTTTTGCGAAGAAAACCGGCGTCAAGGTTCCGATGCTGTAGTAGTATCACTCTCCCCAGTCCCTCAGAACGATTCCTGAATGTCTTGGCTAAGAGCCCCGAATCTAAATGGGAGTCTACGAGGAGTCATTATGTACGCCATTCTGGGAGCAAGCGGAAACACCGGCTCAATCGTCGCCAATAAACTGCTCGAGCAAGGGAAAAAGGTTCGGGTCATAGGCCGGGACAGCAAGAGGCTTGTGCCATTCGTGAGCCGCGGGGCGGAAGCGGTGGTCGCAGACGCCGTGGATGCGGAGGCGCTGAGCAAGGCGTTTGCAGGAGCGGAAGCGGTGTATGCGATGACGCCACCGAACGTGACCAGCAACAACTACCTCGGATATCAGGATCAGGTTACCGAGGCGGTGGCAAAAGCCATCGAGGCCGCGGGCGTGAAATACGCCGTGACGCTGAGCAGCATCGGGGCAGACAAGCCGAACAAGAACGGGCCGGTCGCCGGCCAGAATCATATGGAAAAAAGATTTGCGCAAATTTCCGGGATGAATGCACTGCACTTGCGCCCGGGGTACTTCATGGAAAACACGCTTCCGCAGGCAGGGATCATCCGGCAATTTGCAATGATGGCGGGGCCGGTGAATGGCGATCTTCCCCTTCCGATGATTGCGACGCGCGATATCGGCGCGGCGGCCGGGGCGGCGCTGCTGCAACTCGACTTCACCGGACAGCAGACACACGAGTTGCTGGGACCACGCGATCTCAGCTATCTGGAAATTGCGCGAATCGTGGGCACGGCCATCGGAAAGCCCGCACTGGCTTACATCCAGCTTCCCGCCGAACAGGTGATCATGGCGCTGACGCAGATGGGTCTTTCGAAGAACGTGGCGACGTTGATTTGTGAAATGTCCGATGCGCTGAATAGCGGGCACATGAAAGCGCTGGAGCCAAGATCGCCGGCGAATACGACGCCGACTTCTTTCGAGACTTTTGTGCAAGAAGTTTTCCTGCCGGCGTTTAAGGGGCAAGCGGTCAGCGCGTGAGCGACAACCAAGCAAAGACGACCCACCTCCCCCACGGAAGCCGGTGCAAAGGGCAGGGCGTCCCAAAACAGATTCCGGTGAGAAATTGGGTGAAAAAGAGGACCGGCAGGAATGCCTGTCCTACTTGGACGCGTGCAGGATTGGTGCGGGTCCGGCATAATACTTGAATCTTGCCGGATTCCCTTCTCATAACCGGAGCATCGCAATTGTTGACGCTGCGCGGCAGCGGGCCGCGGCGGGGCGATTCCCTTTCTAATTTGGGCATCATCAAGGATGGGGCGCTGCTGGTGCGCGACGGTGTGATTGAGGATATTGGCACGCGCGCGGAGATGGAAGCGTTGCCGGAGGCACGTTCGGCGGAGAAACTGGATGTGGGCGGACGCGTGGTGCTGCCGGGATTCGTGGATTCGCATACGCACCTGGTTCATGCGGCAAGCCGCGTGGAAGAATACGAGCTAAAGATTGAAGGCGCGAGTTATGAGGAGATTGCGCGCAAGGGCGGCGGGATACTGAATTCGGTGAAGAAGTTGCGAGCGGCGACAAGCGCGGCCTTGAAAAAGCGCGCGCATGGGGCGCTGAAGTTGTTCGCCGCGTATGGGACGACTACGCTCGAAGCGAAGAGCGGCTATGGGCTCGACGTCGCCAGCGAGCTGAAAATCCTCGGGCTGCACAAAGAATTGAACGTGGAGCAGCCCCTGGAGATAGTCTCGACATTTCTGGGGGCCCACGTGGTGCCTGCGGAGTTTCGTGGCAAGGCGGGTGGCACGGGGCGCTACATCAAGCTGCTGACGGAATCGCTTATGCCGCGGATCGGGGAAATACGGCTGGCGGAGTTTTGCGATGTGTTTTGCGACCGCGGGGCGTTTACACGAGAGGAATCGAAGCGCATCCTGCAAGCGGGGCGGCAGTGGGGCATGCTGCCGCGGCTGCACGCGGAGCAATTGACGCGGACCGGGGCGGCGCAGCTCGGTGTGCAGCTGCAGGCCACCAGCTGCGATCATCTGGAGAAAGTGAATCGTGCGGATATTGCGGCGCTGGCAAAATCGAACACCGTGGCGACGCTGCTGCCGGGCTGCGATTTTCATTTAGGGCTGAAAGAGTATGCACCGGCGCGCGCGCTGATCGAGGCCGGCGCGATCGTATCGCTGGCGACGGACTATAATCCGGGAACGAGCCCAACGCTGAGCATGCCCATGATTTTGTCGCTGGCGTGCACGCAATTGAGAATGACGCCCGCGGAAGCGATTGCGGCCGCTACCATCAATGCGGCTTTTGCGCTGGGGCGAGAGAAAAGGATTGGGTCACTGGAGGTTAGCAAACAAGCGGATCTGGCGGTATTCGAGGTGGCCGACTACCGGGAAATTCCTTATTATTTTGGTATAAACCATTGCTGGATGACCGTGAAGCGTGGTCGCGTAATCCATGGCATTGAACAAGCCCCAATCTAACTATTCGAAGCGTCCGACAAAAAAGGTGCGCCTGCCGAAGATGGGGCCGCGGAAGACGAAAGGGCTCTTCGAAGAATATTTTTATGGGTTCCTGGTAGCCATCTTCGCTGTCGTGAGCTTGTTGCTCATAGCGGGTGGAATGGACAGCTCCGATGCGCTGGTGATGGGGCTCTGGGTGGCGGGCTTGACGTGGTTTGCGTGGCAGGTAAACCGGTACTTCAAGGAAAAATCAGGCCCGGCCGCGGTCAAGAAGCCCTTACAAAGCGCCAAACCGGCCAACCAGGTGACCAAGATGCCGCTCTCTCCGAATTTGAAGCCGATGATCGGCCCACAATGGCCGCTGAATACAGAACCAGGAGCTCCACGGACTGCTCCGAGCGGCGGATCAGGAAAAAAGCCGCTATTCGTCTATGAACGGCCTACGCCGCCGGACCGCAAGCCAAAACTGCCGGCAAACTGGCCCGGACGACAGGACAAAAAGCCTAAGCGATGAAACGACTGATTGAGTGCGTGCCGAATTTCTCCGAAGGGCGGGATCCGGCGAAAGTCGAAGCTATTATTGCCGCCATGAGCGGCGTGCCGGGAGTGTACGTCCTAGATCAGGAGATGGATGCGGACCACAACAGGTGTGTGGTGACGCTCGCCGGAGAACCGGATACGGTGGCCGAGGCAGCGCTGCTCGGAACGGGCAAAGCCATGGAACTGATCGACCTGACGAAGCATACAGGTGCGCACCCGCGCGCGGGCGCGACGGACGTGTTGCCTTTCATTCCCATCGACGGGGTAACAATTGAGGATTGCGTGGCGCTGGCGCGACGCGTGGGAGAAGAGATCTGGAAGCGCTACCGGATACCGGTATTTTTTTATGAAGCGGCGGCTACACGGCCGGACCGCGTAAACCTGGAAAACGTGCGACGCGGGCAATTCGAAGGACTGCGCGAAGAGATGAAGAAGAATCACGATCGCCAGCCGGACATCGGAGAGCCAAAAGTGCATCCAACGGCGGGCGTGACGGTTGTCGGCGCGCGGAAATTTCTCATCGCGTATAACGTCAATCTAAACACCTCCGACGTCGGCATTGCCAACAAAATTGCGAAGGCGATCCGCTTTTCTTCAGGCGGATTGCGTTATGTGAAATCCATGGGCGTGGAGCTGAAGGCGCGTAACCTCGCGCAGGTGTCCATCAACCTGACGGATTTTGAACAGACGCCTATGCATCGCGTTTATGAAATGGTGAAGCGCGAGGCAGCACGGTATGGCGCGATGCCGGTGGGCAGCGAGATCGTAGGACTGATTCCGAAAAAAGCGATCGAGATGGCCGCGGATTTTTTCCTGCAGCTGGAAAACTTCTCTCCCGCGCAGGTGTTTGAGAACAGGCTGGCGGCAGCGCTGAGCGGTGCGCCGATGGAGGCCGCCGCGAAGGATGGAAAGCTTGCGGGGCTGGCGCGGCCGTTTCTGGACGCCGTGGCGGCGCCTTCAGCGACTCCGGGTGGCGGAAGCGTCTCCGCGTTTGCGGGGGCGCTGGCGGCATCGTTGGGCCAAATGGTTGCGGGCCTTTCGCGAAAGAAAAAATCGCAGGCGCAGTATGTCGATCAGCTCTCCACGGCGCTGGACGAATTGCGCCGGGTTTCCGATGAACTCGCCGAAGCGATCGACCGCGATGCGGCTTCCTATGACGCGGTGATGGTTGCATTCAAGCTGCCGCAGGGAGATGCAAAGGAGACGTGGCAACGCGAAGAGGTGATTCAGACAGCGACAAAAGGGGCGGCCGAAGTGCCTCTGCAAGTGGCAGAGAGGACTGTTGCGCTTTTCGAACGGCTGGGACAACTGGAAACTATCGCGGCTGCATCCATGAGGTCAGACTTGCAAGTAGCACGGCTGATGGCCGTGGCGGGCGTTCGCGGGGCCTTGGCGAACGTGGAAATCAATCTGGGCAGCATCACGGATGCGTCGTATGTCGCGTCCATGCGCACGAAGATGGCGGCACTGCTGGAGCGCATCGGCGATGCACCGCGCGCCACAAGCGCGTAGAATAGAAGTTCCTGCCCCTTCGAAAGGAGCAATACATGAAATTGACCACGGCTTCCGGCTTGACCCCGAAGAGATCGGCGTCAAACCTCCGCAAATTCGTGGCCGTTGGCCTGATGCTGGCAATGACCCTGGCGGTTCCGAAACCTGCCCGAGCTGGCCGCCTGGGCCCGGATATCATCGCGTTGTTTCCCAAGGAAGTCGGTGAGTTCGCTTATGCCGATTTGAAAAAAGCGCGGACGCTGAAATGGTTTCCTCAATTGAAGGAACAGATGCTTCCCGAGCGGTTCCGGCAATTCGAGAAATTCCTGGCTTCGGCGGGAGTGGATCCAAATTCACAAGTCGATGAGCTCGCGTGGGCGCTGGTGCCGGAAGGAATGACCTCGAAGACCGAAGGCACGGGATCGACGGCCGTGCCGACAGGGGAAGAGATCGTAGGCGTGGCGTTGGGAAATTATAATCCCGGTTCAGCAGAAGCATACTTCAAGCAGCAGAAACTGCCGACCTTCAAAGCCCGAGGCTACACGCTGTATGCGTTTGGGACGGGTGCCGGACCGACTGATCTCTTTTTCTTTTTTATTGACTCCAATACCGCGGCCTTTGGCCACCGGTCCGTTCTCGAAAAAATGATCGAAGTGCGGTTTGGCGCGGAAGATGGGCTGTTGCGCAACGATAAGCTGTTTTCGCTGATCAACGAAGCGAACGGCACGGGCGTAGTGTGGGCGGTGCTGGACCCGGCGTATACGCGGCTGGCGATGCGGCAGCTCGCTCCGGAAGTGGAGCAGTTCCCCGAAGCAGCGAAGCTCGTGGCGCGCATGCAAAACATGATCATCAGCGTCGAAACAGGCAGCAGCTTGGATGGCAAGTTCCAGGCCGTTTGCGGTTCCACCGAGGACGCCAATACGCTGGGGCAACTGGTGCAAGCGGGGTTTCTTTACAAACGCTATCAAGCGCAAAAAGACAATCCTGACCTCGCGCAAATGCTTGATCAGCTGCAGGTAACACCGGCGGGAGACCGGCTGATGATGCGGTTGTCACTGAACGACGATCAGATTACCGCGCTCATCCGGAAGAATACGTTTGCATTCAAAATGTAGAGTTTTAGAGAATTTACATAGTGATTGAAAAAGAGGCCAGACAGCAATGCTGTCTGGCCCTTTTGATTTGGAAGCAAGAAGCGCGGCGCGCTTCGCAAGATGAGCTGAAGGAATGCCCGGGAGAAATGGATTCTTGCGAAAAATCCAGGCTAAATCTTGGGATTGACCTTGCAGAGGTATTTCGTCAGGCGCGTCACCGTTTCTCGACCATTAGTTTCATATTGGACGCGGTCTACACCCGCCAAGCCGCCGGGGCTAGCCCCGGCGCCGCCGATTTGTGCGGCGAAGCCGGCGATCGCGTCGAGTCCTACGGCGGGAAGAGACTCACCCAAGTGGGCAAGCGCGACCTCGATGCGGTCCGCAAATTGTGCGAGCGTAACTCTTAGACGGGGATTTTCGGCGGATAAGTGGGCGAAAGCTTCCAGGCACGCGGTGACAACGGATGATTGCAATTGAGCGGAGGCAACTTCGTTTAATCCAGCGGTGTCGGCGAAATAATGTGCGGCTCCGCCGACCGCGGCCGCAAATCGCGGATCGGCGTCGATCTGGATCTGGAGAGCTTTGGGTTCAGTGGCCACGGCTGCTGGCCAGGGAGACTTCGCAGGCTTCCCGGCAATCCGGGCAATAGTAGAGACCGTCCATGCACAGGCGCACGTTGTGCTGCCCTTTACAAATGGTGCAGTATCTTTCGCAAACGCACCGCTCTTCCGGCAAATCGCATTGCGCGCAAACGGTAGGACCTTGCATAGGGGCCTCCGGGAAAACTGTACCTGAGCAGTTGCGGTGCGGCAAGCTGAAGGTCACGACCATTCATCGAGTCGTTACCTACTCTTTGGGTGCAACGCCGATTCCCATCCGAAGGATAGCGTGTCCGGTTCAACTCCGAGTTCCTTTCGATGCTTAAAGCTTCAGGGCTTGAGCTTTGGATGTTGCAGGCAAACGTGAGCCGCAAACTCTTTCTCACGTTGCCGTTCGAAGTCCTGCATCATGTCTTCCAAAGAGTCGCCACGCGGCGGACCGGAAGGGTTGAACGCCCAACCGCATTCGGAACATGACCAGGACTCGCTGCGCGCGGTTTTAACGAAGATCAACTTCCTCGTAGGTGACCTTTTGACGGACGAATTTCATCTTGCTCCGGAATTCCCACGGAGGGTTGGAGCACTGATGCCGAGCCTGGCGGAGGCGATTTCTCAACGGCTCTTGGCAGAGCCGCAGCCTGCCGGAGAATTGCCTCCGGCACTTCAATTGGAACCTGCTCAAATGGCAAACACAAGATGATTGTTTCCATGATTCTGCGCGACCTCGACCAACTCAAGGACGGTGCGGCCCTTAGAGTGCCATTGGCCGAACTGTCAGACACCAAGGAAAACGTGCGTTCCGCGCTGAATCGCGCGACTCGCAAAGTCAAACAGAATGTCGCAACCGCCACAGACGAGAGCTTCCTCTACGTCTGGAACGCAAGCAAAGCCTGACAAACGCTCGCTTCGGCAATTGCTTCCTGCTCCTGCCGGCCTTCTTTGACCCCTGTGTCCTCGCATGTTAGTATCAATTTCTTCCGAGCACCTGGAATGGAATCCAGCACAACTCCCCTCACTAGCGAGCTTCGCAAGACGCCGCTGAATGCATTGCACCGCCGTCTTGGCGCCAAAATGGTGAATTTCGGCGGATGGGACATGCCGGTCGAATACCCGTCGAGCGGTGGATTGATCGCGGAACACAAGGCCGTGCGCGGCGGTGTCGGCGTTTTTGACGTCAGCCACATGGGAGACATTCGAATCCGCAGCGGCAACAAGCCAGGCGGAGCTCTCGCAGCGGTGCAGCACATCAGCATGAACGATGCTTCGAAGCTGGCGATCGGCCAGGCACACTATTCGGCGATGCTCTATCCGCAAGGCACGTTTGTGGATGATGTAATCGTGCACCGGCTCGGCGAGGATGATTATCTGCTGGTGATTAATGCGGGCACGCGCGAGAAGGACATCAATTGGGTGCGTGAGAACACCAAAGGGTTCGATTGCGTCGTCGAGGAGCTGGGTGACGCGTACACGCAGCTGGCGATTCAAGGGCCGCGGGCGATCGACCTGATGCAAAAGCTGACCGACGCGAATCTAAGCGGCATCAAGAATTACTGGTGCACGCATGGGACGGTCGGCGGATTGAATAATACGCTGATCGCGCGCACGGGTTACACAGGCGAGGATGGATTTGAGATCTACGTGCCGTCGGACGTAGCGAAGAGCGAGAGAGTCTGGAATCAGGTGATGGAGGCTGGGCGAGAATTCGGAATTGTTCCCTGCGGTCTGGGATGCCGGAACACGCTGCGGCTGGAAGCGAAGATGGCGCTGTATGGGCACGAGATCAGCGACACGATTAATGTGTGGGAAGCGGGGCTGGATCGCTATTGCAAGATGGAGAAAGGCGATTTTGTGGGACGCGTGGCGCTCGAGCGCGCGAAAGAGGCCGGTTTGAAGCGGACTCTCGTCGGAATGGAAATGATCGAACGCGGAATCGCGCGCGACGAATATTGCGTTTTTAATGAGGCGGGCGAAGCCATCGGCGTGGTCACCAGCGGTTCTCCATCGCCGACTCTGGGAAAAAACATTGCGTTGGCTTACGTGCCGCCCGCGCTCTCGGCAGTAGGCACGATTCTGTACGTGGAAATTCGTGGTCAGAAGTGCAAAGCGCAGGTAGTTCCTACTCCCTTTTACAAGCGGGCAAAAAAAGCGGCGGCACCGAGCGTATCCTGATTCGAACGAAACGATTCGAAGGAGCAGGCTGATGGCGTATCCTAAGCAGTTTCGTTACACCAAAGAGCACGAATGGGTCGAAGTAAAGGGCGACGTGGCGACCATTGGAATCACCGACTATGCGCAGCATGAATTGGGCGATGTCGTTTTCGTTGAATTGCCGAAGCCGGGCGCGAAGATTGAAACGGGAAAATCTTTCGGTACCGTGGAATCGGTGAAGGCCGTCAGTGAGATTTACGCGCCAGCCTCCGGCGAAGTCGTCGAAGCCAACGGCGAGCTGCATAACACGCCGGAGAAGCTCAACACAGACCCGCACGGCGCGGCATGGCTGATCAAAGTGCGCCTCACCAATCCCGCCGAGATAGGTAAATTGATGGACGCGGCGGCCTACGAAGCGTACGTCGCCGACAAAGCCAAGGAAACCTCGGCCTAATGCGCTATCTCCCGAAGAGCCCTGCCGAACGCAAGGAAATGCTTGGCGCCATCGGTGCAAAATCCATTGATGAATTATTCTCCAGCATTCCGGAGCGTTTTCGGCTGCGCGAAGCTTTGAATATTCCCGGACCGTACTCCGAAGCCGAGGTCATTCAATATTTCAAGGAGCGCGCGGCGGAGAATTCGAACGGTTATACGAGTTTCCTCGGGGCCGGCGTGTACAACCATCTGCGCTCGGTGGTCACGGACGCCATCATCCAGCGCGGCGAATTCCTAACCTCGTACACGCCATATCAGGCGGAAATTACGCAAGGAACGCTGCAGGCGATATTTGAATTTCAGACGCTGATGTGCCAGCTCACCGGGCAGGAAGTTGCCAATGCCTCGATGTACGACGGCTCGACGGCAATGACGGAGGCGGTGCTCATGGCGGAGCGGCTCACAGGCCGCCGGCGCGTGCTGGTAGCGCGCTCCGTGCATCCGGAATACCGCGAAGTGCTGAAGACTTACGCGAAGAATTCGGGATTGCACGTGGAAGAGATTCCGTTCACGGCCAGCGGCGCGGTGGATTCGAAAGCTTTGCAGGCCGCGCTGAAGGATGACGTCGCGGCGGTAGTGGTGCAGTCGCCGAATTTTTTTGGCGTGATCGAGACGCATGCGGCGCTGGCCGAAGCCACACACGCTTCCGGCGGCATGTATGTCGTTACGGTGGCGGAAGGCGTTTCGCTGGGGCTGGTCCGGCCGCCCGCCGAAGCGGACATCGTGGCGATGGAAGGGCAGAGTTTCGGCCTGCCTCCGAGTTACGGCGGGCCGTTTGCCGGCGTGATTGCCTCACGCGACAAGTTTGTGCGCCAGATGCCGGGACGGCTGGCAGGACAGACGGTGGATTCCGAGGGCCAGCGCGGATTCGTGCTCACGCTTGCGACGCGCGAGCAACACATTCGCCGGGAGAAAGCTACTTCGAACATTTGCACCAATCAGGCGCTCTGCGCGCTGGCTGCTACTGTGCATTTGACGCTGCTTGGCAAAGAAGGTCTGCGGGAAATGGCGGAGCAGAATTTTTCGAAGGCGCAGTTCGCGCTTTCGGAATTGCTGAAGATTCCAGGGGTGAAGCGCACGTTTGATGCTCCCTTCTTCAACGAGTTCGTGGTCGAGTTGCCGCGCTCGGTAAAACTAATCAACGCGCAGCTCTTGCGCGATAAAATTATCGGTCCACACGCATTAGGCACCGCCTATCCGGAGCTCACCAAGCGGGCGCTCGTGTGCGTGACGGAAACCACCTCGCGAGCAGAAATCGAACGGTTCGCGGGCGCGCTGAAGCGGGCGCTCGAGCAGCCCGTTTAGCCATGGCCAGGAATGAACAGGGCGCAGCGGTGCCGCGCCCCTACAAAGGCAAGTCGAGGACATGAACGAAAAGATCAAGAAAGCATCGCGCCACACGAACCAGAACGAAGGATTGATCTTCGAGAAATCCTCGCCGGGAAAGCGCGCATTCGAATTGCCGCCGCTTGATGTTCCCGCAGCCGATCCGGCAAAGACGCTCGGCGCGAGCCACCGGCGCGAAGGCATCGAAGGATTTCCTGAAGTCAGCGAGATTGAAGTGCTGCGCCACTTCACGCGCCTCTCGACGTGGAACTACGCCATCGACCTGGGTATGTATCCTCTTGGCTCCTGCACCATGAAATACAATCCGCGTGTGAATGAATTCGTCGCGCGTCTGGATGGGATTGCCACCGAGCATCCTTACCAGCCGCAGGAACTTTCGCAGGGCTGCCTCAAGATTTTGCGCTTGCTGGAAAAGTGCTTGCTCGAAATCACGGGCATGGATGCCATTACGCTGCAACCCGCCGCGGGCGCGCAGGGCGAAATGACCGGCCTGCTGCTGATTCGCGCGTACCTGGAGAAACAAGGGAATCCACGGAAAAAAGTGCTGATTCCGGACTCCGCGCACGGAACAAATCCGGCCACAGCAGTCATCGCAGGCTACGAAGTCGAAAATATCAAATCCGAATCGCATGGACAGATCGATGTGGAAAAGCTGCGCGACCTTGTAACTCCCGACGTTGCGGCGCTGATGATCACCAATCCTTCGACGCTCGGTATTTTCGAGCAGCGCATTCCGGAAATCGCGGAGATTCTGCACGCCAAGGGCGCGCTGCTTTATATGGACGGCGCGAACATGAACGCGCTCGCGGGCGTGACGCGGCCGGGCGATCTGGGCGTCGACGTGATGCACCTGAACCTGCACAAAACATTCTCGACGCCACACGGCGGCGGCGGCCCTGGAGCAGGCCCCGTGGCGATGAAGAAAATTCTTGAACCGTTCCGGCCCGTGCCCACCCTGGTGGAAAAAGAAAGCGGGCGCCTGGCTCTGGAGCCGGTGCGCCCGGACTCTATCGGCAGAGTGAAAGCCTTCGCAGGGAATTTTGGCGTACTCGTTCGAGCGCTGGCGTACATTCTCGCCTATGGCCCGGGCGTGCGGCAAGCCACGGAAGACGCGGTGCTCAACGCGAATTACATTCGAAAGCACCTCGAAGGAGTCTTCGACCTGCCCTATTCCCTGCCCTCCATGCATGAAGTGGTCTTCAGCGATGCCCTCCAGAAAAAAAATGGCGTAAACACCATGGACATCGCCAAGCGGCTCATCGACTACGGCTTTCATCCGTACACCACGGCGTTTCCGCTGATTGTCCCCGGCGCACTGATGATCGAGCCGACGGAATCTGAATCCAAGGAAGAATGCGATTTATTCATTGCCGCGATGAAATCCATCGCGGAAGAAGCGGCGACGAATCCGCAAATCGTGAAGACCGCCCCGCACACCACGCGCGTCCGGCGCCTGGACGAGGTAGGTGCCGCGCGCAAACCCGTTTTGCGCTGGAAGCCGGTCACTACACGCAGCGAAGCCGCGGACTGATTCGAAGCGGCGGTTGATGCCGCGGTTCTCCACGGACATCAATTTGAATCAAGACACAGAGCCCGGCAGTGACCGGGCTGCTCTCTCGATTCCCTGCTAAAATTCCTGAAGAGATTCTCTCCATTCGAATGAAGGCGGCATGACACCCGCAATCGAAGCCTGGCTGCCGAAATCCATACTGCTCCTGCGCGGCTACGATCGCCACAAATTCCTTTCGGATTTGATCGCGGGCCTGACGGTGGGCCTCGTCGCTTTGCCCTTGGCGATGGCCTTCGCGATTGCTTCCGGCCTCTCGCCCCAAGCGGGCTTGTACTGCGCGATTGTGACGGGCTTCCTGGTCTCCGCGCTGGGGGGATCGAAAACTCAGATTGGCGGACCCACGGGTGCATTTGTTGTTGTTGTCGCCGGAATTGTCGCCAAGCACGGGATCGACGGCCTGTTCATGTGCACGATGATGGCGGGCGTCCTCCTCATTCTGCTTGGAGTGACCGGCATGGGCGCGCTGGTGAAATATTTTCCCCGGCCCGTGGTTGTCGGTTTCACGAACGGCATCGCGATCCTCATCGCCAGCACGCAGATTCGCGATTTTTTCGGATTAAAGATGGATCACGTTCCCGGGGATTTTTTTCACCGCATGGTGGCGTTTGGACAGGCTTGGCACACTTTCTCCGTTCCAGCAACCGCGCTTTCGATCCTCTCGATCGCGCTGATGGTTTACTGCCTGAAATTTGCCAGGAAAATACCCGGCGCAATCCTGGTCACGTTTGGGGCGACCGCCGCGGTGATTTTTCTGCACTTGCCGGTCGAAACGATCGGCACTCGCTTCGGGGGAATTCCCAGCGGGCTCCCCAAATTGGCGATCCCGGCATTTCACTACGATATTTTCCGGCAACTCTTGTCGTCGGCATTCACCGTCGCCATGCTCGGAGCTATTGAGTCACTTATGTCGGCGGTGGTTTCCGATCGCATGAGCCACGACAAGCACAATCCCAACGTGGAATTGATTGGGCAAGGCATCGCGAACATGGTCTCACCGCTCTTCGGCGGGCTGCCGGCTACCGGCGCGATCGCACGCACGGCCACGAATGTACGCGCGGGAGCGAAGACACCTGTAGCAGGAATGATTCACGCGCTGACGCTTCTGGCGATCGTCCTCTTCGCGGCGCCGCTGGTGAAACAGGTGCCGCTGGCCGCGCTCGCAGCGATACTCATGGTCGTCGCCTACAACATGGGGGATTGGGAGGAGATTCCAGAGATTTTGAAGCTGAGCTCGGCGGACATCGCGGTATGGCTGCTGACGTTGACGCTCACTGTGATCACGGATCTGACCTTCGCGGTGGAAGTCGGGATGGTGCTCGCGGCGCTGACGTTCATCCGCAAGGTTTCAAGAACCACCACGGTAAGTCCGGTGACGAAAGATTATGTGGAAGACAGCCGCGTGCACGTTTTGCAGGGCAGAGACATCCCGGACTATGCGATTGTCTACAGAATTCATGGACCGTTTCTGTTCGGCGCGACCGACAAATTTGCCGAGATTCTCCATTCCCTCGAAACATTGCCACCGATCGTGATTCTGCGTTTGCGGAACATGACCGCCATCGACGCCACCGGGCTCGGGGCCATTCGCGAGCTGGCGGATACTCTGCACCAGTCGGGGCGTTCATTGTTGCTCTGCGGCGCGCGGGAACAGCCCTCGCAACTGATAAAGCAAGCGGAGTTCGAACGACACGTTGGCGCGGAAAACATCTGCGGAAGCATCACCGAGGCGCTCCAGCGTGCCGCCGAGGTGCATCGAACGAGCTACGCCGCTGGGAACGCCGGACTGCAGTCACAAATCAAATAACCCGAGAGATGCTTCATCTTTTCAAGGGTATAGCAAATACAGTACTTCCCTTTGGACACCGATTTAACCCTTCGGGATGGCACGATTCCCGCCACGATTCACTCCACCGACATCCTCCTTTATCCAAGCTGTAACACTTCGCGCCTAGTCTCGACCGCGGGGTAGCTCTCTCAATTCGCTTTCTTAACTCAAAGGAGATTCACTTGAAACAAAGCATGTTGGCAGTTGCACTGTCTATTGGACTGATCGCCACCGCCTTTCCTTCACCGGCCCGCGCTAATGATGATCTCGGCGACGGACACAAAATCAAGCATGTTCTTCTCATCAGCGTGGACGGACTCCACGCGCTGGATGTGGCCAACTACGTCGCCGCGCACCCCAGTTCTGCTTTGGCGGAGTTGGCTGAGCACGGTGTCACCTATTCGAATGCGCGCACTCCGGCGAACTCGGATTCCTTCCCGGGTCTGTTGGCGCTGATCACCGGCGGATCTCCCCTCAGCCACGGCCTGTTCTATGACGTCAGCTACAATCGCGGCATCTACGATCCCACAAACACAACTTGCACGGGAAAAGCCGGTAACATGCAAGTGTTCGACGAAAGCATCGATAAGTATTCCGGTAACCCGCCAGTCTCCCTCAATGTGATTGATCCAACCATGTTGCCGAATCACATTGACGAGCACGGCAATTGTGCCCGGCTCTTTCCCCATCAGGCGATGAAGTCGAACACCATCTTCGAAGTCGTCAAGGCCAATGGAGGGCACACCGCTTGGGCCGATAAGCACCCTGCCTACGACATCGCCAACGGACCTTCCGGCAAAGGTGTGGATGACCTCTTTACACCAGAAATTACTAACTTCGGCGGATTCGACAACACGGTCAGTGTGGTTTGCACCGTTCAGAACGACCAGAAGAAGGTCGCGGGAATCCTCAACGAAATCAAGGGCCTCAAGCACGACGGGACGCCCGGACCAGGTACTCCTGCCGTGTTCGGCATGAACTTTCAGGGTGTGAGCGTGGGGCAGAAGCTGTCGACGGACAACGCCGCCGGCGGGTGCCCCAACGACTCGTTTACCGGAAAGCTCGGCGGATATAAGGACGGCTCAGGCACACCGACCGACGTTCTCGAATACGCGCTGGAACAGACCGACGCTTCGCTGGCCAGCATGATTGCAGGGCTCAAAGCGCGGCACATTTACGATTCGACCTTGTTCATCGTTACCGCCAAGCATGGCCAGTCGCCCATCAACCCAACCAAGATCAACAAGCCGGGCCACTTCGCAGATCTCGTCGCCGCGTTGCCGGATGCCGGCACTAACGCCGGTGCTATCGCGATCGCCAACGCCAACAACTGCGCCACGGGCGCTTGCGGTTTCGTCCAGGATGACGATATCGCCTTGATCTGGCTGCAGGACCAGAGCCAGACTTCAGCGGCCGCCGCTTATCTGAATGCCAACGCGAACGCTTTGTTCATCGATGAGGTTATGGCGGGCAAAGAGATCAAGCTCAAGTTCAACGACCCGCTAACCGACAACGCCACGCCCGATATCCTCGTGCAGCCGATTTACGGCACGGTCTACACGCACTCGACAGCCAAGAACGCCGAGCACGGCGGTTTCAGCTTCGGCGACACCAACGTCGGGCTCATCGTCTCGAACCCCTCTTTGCATTCCCGAGTGGTGAAGACTCCAGTGGCCACCTCTCAGGTTGCAGCGTCGCTCCTGAAGGCGCTAGGCATCGACCCCAGCGAACTCCAAGCTGTGAGGCGCGAAAGCACGGAGGTCCTGCCGTTCCTCTTCGACAGCCGCGAGGATGACGACAGGTAATCGCTGCGCGATCAGAATAACCAAATGATTAGGGCGTTCCGCTCACCGGAACGCCCTTTTTTTTTATGATCTATTCCGCAGTCGCGTTTTTATCTTCGGTCTGATTCTCGGCGTCCTCCTTGCCTCTGCCTTGATCTGCTTCTATTTTGAGAACCGCACCGAATCAAGAATCGCTGAAAACGTCTTGTCGTACCCATCGTAGGCAGATTGGGGAGCGACGCAGATGAAATAGACCAAACCCGCGGGACGCAGCACGGTGATGACCCAATCCGTCTCCTGGCCGCCCGCCGGAGAATCATTGCTCAAATAAGTCGAAAGGCCAAGCTGGCCGTTCAGGCGCAAGTGCTCGCCTTGACGCGTGATTTTCATGCTCGGGTTGGCCTTCTGAAGATCTTGAATCACCTGGCTTGTTGCACTCTGCAGGACGCTCGCATCGTTCGAATCGCCCTTGGCTTTGGCCACGCTGATGATCAGCCCGTATGCCAGCGCGCTATGGCCGCTGCCGTCATCCAAAACGCCGCCTTCCGGAGCAAACGATACTCCGCCGCCATCGCTATCCGGATATTTCTTCCAATTATCCGGATAGTTGAGCGAGTACGAACTCGCTTGATAAGGCGCGTAATTGTGCGAGGGCGCTGCGGGCGGAGCGGCAGCAGCGCCAGGCGCTCCTAGCGTCGGCTTCTTCACCACCGGCAGAGCCAGCACTTCCCGCTTGATCGCTTCAAATTCGGCCGAGTCTCGCCGCGCATTGGGCTGAACCGGGCCGAGCTTTTCAATCTCTTCATCTACGCGACCGACGCGATGCTCCGGATTCGGGTGGTCGGACAGGAATTCCGGTGGGTTCTTTCCCTTCGTCTCCGCTTCAAGCTTTTCGAAAAATTGCGCCATGGCGCGCGGGTCATACCCCGCATCGTAGAGAACCTGCGTGCCCATCACATCGGCCTGCGATTCCGCCGTTCGCGAGTATCGCAGCAGCACGCCGCCCGCGGCGAACGCTCCGAGCTGAGTCAACAGCGATCCGCCAGTGGAGTCGCCAAAGATTCCGCTGGCAATACTAAAAATCCCCTGGGCCCACTCCGCTTTCGTCACCTGATTCGTTCCATGACGCAGCGCAACGTGAGACAACTCGTGAGCCATCACCGCGGCGAGCTGCCCTTCGTTGTCCGCCGCTTCGATAGCGCCGCGATTGACAAAAACATACCCGCCGGGCAAGGCAAACGCATTGATGGCTTTGTCGTTGACGCAGTGAAATTCGAACGGATACTTCACGCCGTTGGTAGAAAGCTTCGAAGCCAGATGCATCCCAAGCTCGGTGAGGTACGCATCCGCTTTTGGATCATTGCACGAGGGCAACTGTTTCTTGGCATCGGCGGCGGCTCTCTTCCCAAGCTCAATGTCCTGTTGTGGAGAAAACATGTTGAATCCTGGCTTAAGCTCGGTACGCTGCGCCGCGGCCCCCGGGACGAACAAAAGCAACACTCCGAGAATCATGCCCGCCACATGCGCTAGCTGCTCTACTCGCTGCCACATCGTTTGAACGGCAGCCGTGACGCGGGACTCCACATTCGACCCAAGCCGATTCCCGACAACCTCCGTGAGCCTATGAAAACTAGGATGGCGCGCCACAGCTCAAGGTTACTTTACATGGCGGGTGAGCGAAATGAAAAAGCCCGGGCGGCTGACCACCCGGGCGAGATCATCGAAAGCAAAAAGATAATTTAACGAGCCATCCGCGGCGAAGGCTCCGGGGAGCTCGTCAGGCCGGGAGCATCCACAGCCTTGCCGCTCTTGGCGGGAATCGCACGAACGGGCAAGACAGGTTCCGGCCGGCGCGCGGGCAGCGCCAGATTCTCTCCTTCGCGAACGAAGGTCAGGCGTTCCTGCTCCTTGTTCCAATCGATGCAAACGAGATCGCCGAGATGAACTTGCTCGGTCGCCAGCAGGTTGGCCAGCGGATAAACCACGTGGCGTTCGATGGCGCGCTTCAGGTGACGTGCGCCGTACCGCTGGTCCGTACCTTCCTGTAACAGGAAGTCGCGGCCTTCGTTGGTAACGCGGAACAGGAACTGTCCCTTGGCGGTTTCCAGAACGCGCTGCTGCACCTGGCCGAGCTCAATCTCCAAAACCTGCTCGAGCTGCGCACGCCGCAGCGGATGGAATACCACAATTTTGTCGAGACGGTTCATGAATTCCGGAGAAAATTTCCGGCGGGCCGCTTCTACCGCCGTACGTTCTACTTTTTCATCGAGGCCCGCAGCCGGCTTGTCTTTCGGCTGGATGAAGCCCATGCCTCCCTGCATCAGTTCGGTGATCTCTCCGCCGCCCAGGTTGGAGGTGAGGAAGATCACGGTCTGCGAGAGGTCCACGCGGCGGTTGTCGCCGAGTGTCAGCGTGGCCTTGTCCAGCATGCCCAGCAACAATTGCCAGAGGGCGTCGCTGGCTTTTTCAATTTCGTCAAACAACAGGAAGCTGAGCTTCAGTTTTTCGGTGTGGCTGGCTGAAAGGGCTTCCTGGGTGATCAGAGGATGGGTCTCGCGATGGCCCAGGTAGCCTGGGGGTGAGCCAATCAGCTTGGCGATTTCATGGGAATGCTGGAACTCCGCGCAGTCGACCTTAATTACCGCGCGGGGGTCTCCAAAAAGGATTTCGGCAGCCGCTTCCACTATGCGAGTTTTTCCCGAGCCGGTCGGCCCGAGAAACAGCAGGTTGCCCACCGGGCGCCCCGGCGAGTTCAGTCCGGCGCAAAAGACCTGGAACATGTCCACCAGGGACTGCACACCTTCTTCCTGACCGACGATCTTGGCGCGCAACGAGGCGTGAAAATCACGGGTATCGTTGCTTCGGATGCTCGGATCCAGTTGCTGGCGGGCGGCGGCTCTCATTTCATCGATCCTTCCTTGCGACCATGTCCCCTGGGCGCAATGCGCGTCTCAGCTACGCGCAAACCTGAAGTAATGCATGGGGAGGGCCAATTTTGTCCACAGGACGCGGTTCCAAAAAACAGCACAAACTCAACAACATACAACTGTTGCAATTCTGGAAACTGTCTCAACCCGTGAGACTGTGTTTCAATCACGTGCAAAGTGAGAGGGATGAAACAGTTTGTGTCAGTTCCGCGGCGACAAAAAGGGGCGCACCTTCGATGCGCCCTTAGTCCCAGTTAAAGTTCCACTTTAAGTACTTTAGTTATTGGAGCGATCCTGCTTCTTCCGGGCTTGCGACGTCCCTGCCGGAGCAGCTGTAGGTTGCGCCGCACGGGTCTTGCGCTCTTCCGGTACCACTTCCGCCGGGGCATCAATCGATTTGCCATCCTTGGCTTCCGCGGCTGCGGCAATCCCTCCAGGCTGGGCCGTCGGGCTCGCAATCAGTGCCCCCTCGCCTTCCCGGGCAAACGTCAGTCGATTGTGGCTACGGTCCCAATCGATGCACACCAGATCACCCAAACTGACTTGATCCGTGGCCAGAAGGTTCGCCAGCGGGTAAACCACATTGCGCTCGATAGCGCGCTTCAAATGTCGTGCGCCGTAGCGTTGATCGGTGCCTTCCTGCAGGAGGAACTCCCTGCCAGCCGCCGTCACCCGAAACAGGAACTGCCCGTTGGCGGTGTCAAGAACGCGTTTCTGCACCTGGCCCAGCTCTATGTCCAGCACCTCCTGGAGCTGTTCGCGCCGCAGCGGGTGGAATACCACCACCTTGTCCAAGCGGTTCATGAACTCGGGTGAGAACTTTCGCCGCGCGGCTTCCACAGCCGTGCGCTCCACTTTCTCGTCGAGGCCATCGGCTGGTTTGTCCTTTGGCTGGATGAAGCCCATGCCGCCCTCCATGAGGTCTGTAATCTCACCGCTCCCCAGATTGGAGGTGAGAAAGATAATCGTCTGAGACAGATCCACCTTGCGGTTGTCGCCCAAGGTGAGAGTGGCTTTATCCAGAATGCCCAGGAGCAATTGCCAGAGCGCGTCGCTGGCTTTCTCAATTTCGTCGAACAACAGGAAGCTGAGCTTCAGCTTGTCAGTATGACTCGCGGAAAGTGATTCCTGTGTGATGAGTGGATGCGTCTCGCGATGGCCGAGATAGCCTGGCGGTGAGCCAATCAGTTTGGCGATTTCATGCGAATGCTGGAACTCCGCGCAATCCACTTTAACTACCGCGCGGGGATCCCCGAAGAGAATCTCCGCCCCGGCTTCTACCATGCGCGTCTTGCCGGAGCCCGTCGGTCCAAGAAACAGAAGATTCCCCACCGGGCGGCCAGGAGAGTTCAATCCGGCGCGGAAAACTTGATACAACTCCACCAACGCCTGGACACCTTCCTTCTGCCCGACAATCTTGGCCCCCAGCGCCGTCTGAAAATCGATCGTGTCGGCGCTGCGCTTGCTCGGATCAAGTGAAAGTATGTATTCGTCCATGACGTCACCTCAAGGCAAAGTCATCTGCCGTAGTGTAGTTCTCTCCACTACGGCAGCCAAGACAAGATACGCGTTCGCCAGAGCACTGCGTCGTATGAGTAACGCGACAACCGTAGTCGAATCTTCTCCGTATTCCTCATCACATTTTTTGCTGCGTTCCATAAATTCTTCTCATCCTTGTTTCTGACTACAGTTGAATGACCGCACTCGGCATTTTTCTATTCCCTACTTCAAATTAGATGCGCGGTTTTCCCGGACGTTCCTGAATTCGCTACGCATCGCATCCACGGTGTTAAACCCGGCCGCGGGATTTTTCTCTTGTTCTTCTTTCTTTGGACACCTAGGATGGCGTGCAAGTTTCCCGACTCTCTTGCAGGCGGGATTCTCCAAGGCGATCTCCTCGGAAATGGATTCGAAATGTCCTGGGATTACGTCTATCGCTTCGTGCAACGAATTCCCCGCGGAAGGGTTCTAACATATGGAGCCCTCGCTAAAGCCTTGCGCCTTCCGGGCGGAGCAAGAACAGCCGGGCGCGCCATGGCCGCCACTCCTTCCGGCAAAGGCATTCCTTGGCATCGCGTTCTCGGCGCGCGCGGCAAACTCCTTATCCGCGAACCTTATTCATCGCTGCAAAGAAAACTTCTCGAAAGCGAAGGCGTCACGCTGATAGAGTCTCGCGTCGACCTTAAGCACCACCTCTGGAAACCGTCCGCAAAACTCGCAGTGAAACAGAAAGCGCCCCGCAAACGTATTCGTAAGTGAGAGTGGGAGAGGTCTGCCCCTGCCGTTACGAAAGATGCGCCCACCTGCTGTATGCTATAGCTCATTTCAAGGATGAACCCGACCGAGTGGGTGGTCAGCTAAGATGGCAAATTCCATCATCCAAGTGGAGAACCTCGTCAAGCGTTACGGCGAGCTCGAAGCGGTCCGCGGCGTCAGCTTCAACGTCGAAGAAGGTGAAGTCTTCGGTCTCCTCGGACCCAACGGCGCCGGAAAAACGACCACCGTCGAGATTTTGGAAGGTCTTCGCGACCCGGATGGCGGCCGCGTTTCTGTCTGTGGCCTGGACCCGCAAAGAGATACCTCGGCTCTAAAGCACGAAATTGGCGCCGCACTGCAGTCCACTTCGCTTCCGGACAAAATTCGGGTCATGGAAGCTTTGCGGCTCTTCGCCAGCTTCTACAAGCGCGGCCGCAAGCCGGAAGAGCTGCTCAAGCGCTTCGGCCTGGAAGAAAAGCGCAACACCTTCTACAGCCAGCTCTCCGGCGGTCAGAAGCAGCGCCTCGCGCTCGCCATGGCCCTCCTCAATGACCCGAAAGTAGTCTTCCTCGACGAGCCGACCGCAGGGCTCGATCCGCAGGTGCGCCGCGAAATCTACGACATCATCGAAGAACTTCGCCGCGAGAAAAAAACCATTTTGATGACCACGCACTACATCGAGGAAGCCGAGCGCCTCTGCGACCGCGTGGCCATTGTGGATCATGGCAAGGTCATAGCCCTGGGCACTCCTCGCGAGTTGAAAGCCCATTCCGGCGGTGCCACACGCATCGAGGTTCGCCTCTCGAAGCCGGAATTGAACGGAGCGCTCAAGAACCTCGAAGGCGTTACCGACGCGCGCGAAGTCGACGGCACTTACGTGATTCATTCGCATCGGCCCCCGCAAGCCATCGTTTCTCTTGTCAAACACCTGGAAGCTGAGGGAAATGAACTCGTGAGCCTCGAAATCGCTACGCCTTCCCTCGAAGACGTGTTCATCGAAATGACCGGAAGGAGGCTGCGCGATTGAAAAACTTTGTTGCACTCACGCGCATGCGCATTCACCTGGCCATGCGCAATAAAATGTTCTTCTTCTTTATCCTGGTCATGCCCTTTGCTTTTTTCTTCATATGGTTGGGCGTATTTGCCAAGGGTGTTCCGCAAATGGTGGGGTTTTATCTCGGTCCCGTGCTCGCGTTTAACGTGATGGGCAGTTTCTGGGGACTCAGCGCGGCTCTCGTTATGTTCCGGGAACAAGGAATCCTGCGGCGCTTTCATGTAGCGCCCGTGACTGCCAGCGACTTACTGGCCTCGAGCATCGTCGCCAATTTCGTGCTGACCCTTCCCACAGTGTTGGTTGAATTGTTCCTGGCCCGTGTCGTTTTTCACGTTCCGAGTATTGGCAATCCCCTTTCTCTTTTCTTGCTCATCTCTGTCGGCATCATCTCTTTTGGTTCGCTCGGATTGGTCGTGGCCAGCGTGACCAACACCATGCAAGAAACTCAGGTACTCAACCAACTCCTGTGGCTGCCTCTGATCTTTCTCTCCGGCGCCACCTTTCCTCTGGCCTTTTTGCCGCGCACTGTACAGCGGATTGGCCTGTTTCTTCCGTCCACCTACCTGGTTAACGGTCTTCAGCAGACCATCGCGAACTCCGCCACGGCCTGGAGCCGTTATGCGGAGATTCTTTCCCTGGCCGCCTGGGCTTGCCTCACTTTTTTCCTTTCCGCCCAGCTTTTTCGTTGGGAGCCGGAAGCCAGGACACCCCGTCGGGCGAAGCTGCTAGTCGCGGCCACCGCGATTCCATTTTTACTTTTGGGTATCGTCGAGAACAGGACGGATCGCATCCTTCTCGAGGCCAGGTCGGCATTCCTAACGATGACTTCGGCAATGTCAGCACCTGCAAGCGGCGCTGCCAGTTCTTCCCGCAAGCCCGCGACCGGCGAAAAGACATCCGATCCCTCGCCAAAATAATTGCAATGCGCGCCAATTTGGTTCCGAGCCCTCCGTGTCCATTCCGTTTCGCGCATTGACGCTCTCTCCCGCGTACCGTATTCTGCAATTTCGACCACCGCGAGTGGCACCATCGAATAGGGAGCATCTATGCCGATCCAGGCGACTGAGAAAATCTGGCACAACGGAAAGTGGATCAACTGGGACGACGCTAAGCTTCACGTCCTTTCCCACGTGGTCAGCTACGGCTCCGCGGTCTTCGAGGGCATTCGCTGCTACGAAACCAAGCAGGGCCCAGCCATCTTTCGCCTACGCGAGCACATGCAGCGCCTCATCAACTCCGCGCGCATCTATCGCATGGAACTTCCCTACTCCGTCGACGATTTCTGTAACGTCGCCACCGAGGTCGTGCGCACGAACAAACTGAACTCCTGCTACGTCAAGCCCATCGTTCTCCGCGGCTACGGCGAAGTGGGCGTCAACCCCCTGAATTCGCCGATCGACATTTATATGGCCTGCTGGTCCTGGGGCGCCTATTTGGGCCCCGAAGCTCTCTCAAAGGGTGTGGAAGTCGGCGTGAGCTCCTGGACGCGCATCGCACCGAATACTTTGCCCGCAATGTCCAAAGCCGCGGCCAACTACATGAACTCGCAACTCATTCGGATGGAAGCCTCCTTCAACGGCTACGCCGAAGGCATTGCTCTGGATTCCGGCGGCCATGTCAGCGAAGGGTCAGGCATGAACATCTTCCTCGTCCACGATGGCGTTCTCTATACACCGCCGCTGGCCACCAGCATTCTGCCCGGCATCACCCGCGATGCCGTCGTGAAGCTCGCGGAAGATCTGCGCATTCCCGTGAAAGAAAGCGTCATCCCGCGCGAAATGCTCTACATCGTCGATGAGGTGTTCTTCGTAGGAACCGCCGTCGAGGTTACTCCCATCCGCTCCGTGGATCACATCCAGGTCGGCAAAGGCGTCGCCGGGCCAGTTACCCGCAAAATCCAGGAAGAATTCTTCGCCATCACCAGCGGTACCAAACCCGACCGCCACGGCTGGCTCACGCGCGTCAACGCACCCGTCGGAGCCGCGGTCCGCTAGCTTCCCGTTGTTGCGCTTGGGGAGCGCCCAGCATGTTTGCGCCCTTGCCCCCAACGCCACCCTCTCTGCGTTCCCTCCGCGTCTCTGCGTTAAATCTCTATTCTGTTTTCCCCGATAAGTCGCGCTCGTATCATCTTTGCGCGTAGATATGACCATGGTATAATGACCATAGTCACAATGGAGTTTCTCCGATGAAGACGATGGCAGCGGGTGCCTTCAAGGCAAATTGCCTTGCAGTCATGGACGAAGTGCAGACCAAGCGCTTAACCGTGGTGATCACCAAACGCGGTAAGCCTGTGGCGAAACTCGTTCCGGTGGAACCGCAAGTTGACGATATTTTCGGCTTTCTTCGCGGCAAGGGTACGATTACGGGCGACGTTGTTTCGCCTGCCCTTACACCAGAAGAGTGGGGCAAACTGTATTGATTCTTGTCGACACCCATGTGGTCGCCTGGCTCGCGTTTGATCAAGCTCGGATTTCAAGAAAGGCACGAACCGCCATTGATGATGCGCGCAAGCTTGGAGACGGCTTGGCAATATCTGGTATGAGCCTCTGGGAATTGGCGACCCTGGCGAGTAGAGGCCGCATCCACCTCGATATCAGCCCTGAGTCCTTTCTGCGGGACATCGAAGCCCGCTTTGTCGTCCTCCCGATAACTGGCCGGGCGTGCGCGCTCGCCATGGAATTTCCTGCAACCTATCCCAAGGATCCCGCCGATCGCATCATCGGAGCCACCGCACTCGTCGAGGGGCTATCCCTGGTTACTGCCGACCGTGAAATTCGCCGCTCCAAACTGGTTCCCACGATTTGGTGAGATTCTCTTGTTCCTCTCTCCCTGTCCACCTGTGGTCCCCGCTTCCCTGGCGTAAATTCCTGTTCTTTCTCCCCATTTTTGTTAACTTCTAGCTCCCCACCCAGTTCCGCAGCGTTGACTCAGTTCACCGCACCCCCTATCATTTCGCGCAGCGGAAACCTTTCGAATGACCGGCCAAACCGTCTCGCACTACCGCATCCTTGAGAAACTCGGTGTCGGTGGCATGGGCGTGGTCTACGCCGCCGAAGACCTGAAACTGGGCCGCCGGGTCGCGCTCAAATTCCTCCCGGACGAACTCAACCAGAATCCTCAAGCGCTGGAACGCTTCCGCCGCGAAGCACGCGCCGCTTCCGCCCTGAATCATCTCCATATCTGTACGATTCACGAGATCGGAGAACACGAAGGAAAAACCTTCCTCGTGATGGAGCTCCTCGAAGGGGAAACACTCAAGCAGCGCATCTCAAGCCGCGCCCTTCCGAGGGAGGCGCTTCTCGACGTCGGCGTTCAAATCGCCGATGCGCTCGATGCTGCCCACAAAAAAGGCATCGTCCACCGCGACATCAAGCCCGCTAACATTTTCATGACCGCGCGCGGACAAGCCAAGCTCATGGATTTCGGTCTGGCCAAACTCTCCGCTGACGGCGCGATCCCAGGCGCCACCGCTGGATCCATGGAAGGAGTGACGACGGAGGAAGCGCTTACAAGTCCCGGAATCGCCATGGGCACCGTCGCTTACATGTCCCCCGAGCAAGCCCGCGGCGAAGAACTCGACGCGCGTACCGACCTCTTCAGCTTCGGAGCCGTCCTCTATGAAATGGCCACCGGCCGCGTGGCCTTCTCCGGGCCTACCTCGGCAGTTATTTTCCATGCGATTCTCGAACGCACGCCGCCGAATCCCAGCGCCGCGAATTCGAATCTCCCCCCGCGCTTCGACGAAATTGTTTCGAAAGCACTCGAGAAAGACCGTGCCCTGCGCTACCAGAGCGCCGCGGAAATCCGCGCCGACCTCAAGCGCCTGCAGCGCGACTCGGATACCGCTCGCGTGAACGCCGCTACTGCAGCGGTCAGCAAAGCCCCCGCGGCCCGCAGCCCGAAATTGCGCATGGGTGTGCTCGCCGCGGGCCTCTCTCTCGCCGTCGTCTTAGCCTTGGTGCTGCTGTTCGGAATCAAGCACGAAAAGGAAATTTCCGTGGATTCGGTTGCCGTGTTGCCGTTTGTAAACGCTACCGGCAATCCCGATGTCGAATATCTCAGCGAAGGAATCACCCAGGATCTCGTGCACACGCTCTCGCAAATTTCGTCCTTAAGAGTCGTCTCGCTCATGTCCGTCTATCGCTACAAAGGGAAGAACGTCCAGCCGCAGGCCGTGGCTCGGGACCTCGGCGTTCACACCATTCTCACTGGCCGCATGGTTCAGCAGGGCGACACCATTTCCATCAGCACCGAGCTCATTGATGCCGAGCACGACCGACAAATCTGGGGGAAACAGTATCAGCGCAAATTAACTGATGTGACCAGCCTGCAGCCGGATATCACCCGGGACATCGCGGAGAACTTGAAGTTGAAGCTTTCCGGCGCACAGCAAAATATCGTAGCGCAACGGCCTACTCAGAACTCCGAAGCCTATCAGTTGTACTTACAAGGCAGATTCTATTGGAACCGACGAACGGCTGGCGGCGTGAACAAAGCCATCGACTACTTTCAGCAGGCCATCGCAAAAGATCCGAACTACGCTCTCGCGTATACGGGGCTTGCCGACTCTTACTATTCACTGGCGCGCAACAGTGCCGCGCTCTCACCCAAGGAGGCCGGCGCGAAGGCTCGCCAAGCAGCGGAAAAAGCGCTCGAGCTCGATCCTGTTCTAGGCGAGGCGCATGCTTCGTTCGGCAATGTACTCCTTATTTTCGAATGGGACTTCGCGGGAGCGGAGCGCGAGTTCAAGCGCGCGATTGACCTAAATTCTGCCTACCCTTATGCGCGCCAATGGTACGCAGAACTCCTGTACGCCACTGGCCGTTATGAAGAATCGATCCAGGAGAACCGCAAGGCGGTGGCGCTGGAGCCCTTCACCCCGATCCTTCAAGTCAATTTGGGCCTGTCGCTGATGTTTGCTAAGCAACTCGCGGAATCGGAACAGCAGTTTCGCAAAACTCTCGATATGGATCCGAACTATCCGATCGCGCACTACGGCTACGCCCAGATTCTGATCTTGCAAAAGAGATTTGACGAGGCCGTGACGGAAATGGAGAAAGCCTCTCAGTCCATGCCGGAATCGTCTTACTATCGGGGCTATCTCGGATACGCTTATGCAAAAGCCGGCAAGACCGCGGAAGCCCGAAAAATCCTCGGCGAACTGATTGAGGCAGCGAGAACCAAATATATCTCGTGGTTGGGAATTGTGGACATTTATGCGGGACTGGGTGAAAAGGATCATGCCTTTGCCGCGCTTGAACTCGCGTATCAACAGGGCGACACTCGCATGGACGGTCTCCGCGCTAGAGCCGAACTGGATTCTTATTGGACGACGGACCCGCGTTATGTGCAGCTCTTGAAAAAAATTGGTCTTCCACCGCCGAATTAATCGTGTTTCTGACAGTGAAGCCCACGCTTGCCCGGAGACTGGCGCTCTGCATCGCAATCCGGCTAGAATGCATCCGTTCGAATCGAAGGTAATTTTTTTCCGCGCGGGGAGAGTTTCGAATGTACAGCACTTCGCAAAAACTCATCGCTGAATTTATCGGCACCTTTGCGCTGATTTTTTTTGGCGCCGGAGCGATCTGCGCCGATCAATATCTGCACTCCACCGGCGGAGTCGGCCTCCTCGGCATCGCTCTGGCCCACGGCCTGTCAATCGCCATCATGGTTTCGGCCATGGGACATATCTCCGGCGGACACTTCAATCCCGCCGTGACCATCGGGTTCTGGGTCACCAAGCGCGTGAATACCATCGACGCCTTTTTGTACTGGGCCGCCCAGCTCGCCGGCGCTACCGCTGCCGCGTTTTTGCTCAAGGCGATCATTCCCGAAGAGACCTGGCGCGCCGTCGCCCTCGGTGTGCCGGAACTCGCGCGCGATTTTCCCCGCTGGGCCGGTATGGCCCTCGAAGCAGTCACTACGTTTTTCCTGGTGTTGGTGGTGTTTGCCACTGCCGTCGACGAAAAGGGCACGTTCCGCGCGATTGCCGGCTTTGCCATCGGCTTGACCATCACTCTAGGCATCCTCGTCGCTGGTCCTTTCACTGGCGCCGCCCTCAATCCCGCGCGAGCCTTCGGGCCGGCGCTCGCTTCCACCCACTGGGCGAACCACGGCGTCTACTGGGTTGGTCCCCTTGCCGGAGGCTTTCTCGGCGGCTTGCTCTACGATTCACTTTTTCTGAAGAAGGCTTGAGCGCCGCAAATTCCTCCAAAACCTGTCCCGAAGCTCAGGTAACTACCGCGCAACCACGCTGCTCGCCTGCCTTGTCGGTCCCCCGGCCCGGTGCTAGTGTCGCGTATTAGCTGCATTCTTGCGGGGTTTACACGATATGGCCGTAAGCATTGATGATCTGCTCCGTCGCGCTGTCGAAAACAAAGCCTCCGACTTGCACCTGAAAGTCGGCAATCACCCTTACTTGCGCGTGGACGGCTTGCTGGCCCCGCTCACCGACGTCCCTCGCGTCACGCCCGAAGAAATGCTTTCCATGGCCTTCAGCATGATGACCAACCGCCAGAAGCAAAAGTTCAAGGAAACGGCGGAGCTGGACATGGCCTATGGCGTCGCCGGCCTCGGCCGCTTCCGCGTCAACGTCTTTCAGCAGCGCGGCAACGTCGGTATGGTCCTGCGCGTTATCCCCACAAAAATTCGCACCACGGAAGAATTAAATCTTCCCAGCGTCATCACTAAAATCTGCGAGGAACAACGCGGGCTGGTGCTGGTCACGGGAACCACCGGTTCCGGTAAGTCCACCACGCTCGCCGCGATGATCGACCGCATCAACGCTAATCGCGCCGACCATCTGATCACCATCGAAGATCCCATCGAGTTCCTGCACCGCGACAAAAAAAGCTTCATCAATCAGCGCGAAGTGGAAGTGGACACCGCGAACTTTTCCACCGCGCTACGCGCTGCCCTGCGTCAGGACCCCGACGTGATTCTGGTCGGCGAAATGCGCGACCTTGAAACCATTTCCACCGCACTGCTCGCCGCGGAAACCGGCCACCTCGTGCTTTCGACCTTGCACACTCTCGACGCCACCGAAACGATTCAGCGTATTATTGCCGTCTTCCCGCCGCCAGAGCAGAAACAAATTCGTTTGCAGCTTGCCGCTACCTTAAAAGCTGTCGTCTCGCAGCGCCTCGTTCGACGCGCCGATGACAAAGGCCGCGTTCCCGCCGTCGAAATCATGATCGCCACCGGCTATATCCGCGATTGCATCATCAACGCGGACAAAACGCGTTTGATTCACGACGCCATCGCCGCCGGCACCAGCCAGTACGGCATGCAGACCTTCGATCAGTCGCTCTTCGATCTCTACACCAAACAGCTCATCACCCTCGACGAAGCTCTCGCCCGCGCCTCGAACGCCGACGAATTCAAGCTGCGCATCCAGGGTATTCGCTCCGCCGCCGACTCCGCTCGCGAGGAGATGGAGCGCCAAATGGCCGACTTCGAGCGCTTCGCCCGCAAATAGCTCTTTCTCGTCGGGCTGGACGGCGATTGCCTCTCATCACAGAGATGACAACCGAACCTCTCAGCAACACAGCAACTCCCATTCTCGACCTGCTCAAGCCTCTTCCCGAGCCAGACGCTGAGCGTCTTACTGGTCGCTTTGCACTTCCGTTCCTGACCGCAGTCGCCTTCGTCGTATTCACTGGAAATCTCTCTTTCCTGATGGTCTTGTTCGGATTCCTGCTCGTCAATTTCCTGACGATAGTAATTCATGAGATAGGCCACTGGGTTGCTGGCTGTTCCGTCGGGTTGCGCTTCAAGGGTGTAAGGACCGTTCCATTCCGAATCAGGATCGATAGCGGCAAATGGAAATTTAGAGTTCGGCCCAGGTTATTTTGGGGCTTTGCGTATATGTCTTTGGACCGTGTTCGTCGAGTCCGCGGTCGCTTAGCCATCTTCATCGCTGGCGGGCCAGCCGCGAGCATTTTGTGCGGAATAGCTGGAATCGTTGCGGGCGAATTCGGCATCGCTCGGTACGATTCTCCTTGGCCAGCATTCATGGAGTTCCTTGGGGCCTGGTCGCTCATCATCGGTTGCATAGCCCTGATCCCATTTCGCACCCACGGTTTCGCAAACGATGCCATGCTGCTTCGCGCTCTCCTCTTTTCTAAGGCGGAAGCCTCTCAAATGGTCGCGTCTTACTCACTTTCAGCAGTCAAAGCCAATGGCCTTTTCCCTCCGGATTATGTTTCCCCGATGGTTTCGGATTGCTGCCGCCCCAACCAGGCTTCCGAGCGGCGACTACTATTCGAATTGGCTCGCATATGACGCCGCTCAAGACAAAGAACTCGCTGCCCAATATCTGGAGCGATGTTTGGCTCACTGCGGGCTAATGGATGACGAACAGAGGGACAGACTAATCGCCGAAGCTGCTGTATTCACTGGGTGGCGCCGCGGGGATGTCGATAAGGCGGAAATCTGGTTTAGAAAGATCCGGTCGCTAGACCACCTTCACCCAGTCTGGCAAACCAGAGTGAAAATCGCTCTTCTTTGCGCGCGGAAGCAATTTGAAGACGCACTTAGTGAGATAGACCGCGGACTATCACAAATGCGTCAGGCCCCAAATTCTTCAGAAAGCCGGCGCTGCGAAGCCGCATGGATTTCCTGGAGGCATCAAATCGCAGAACGCGTCCCCGCTAGGTTAGTGGCCCCCGATCCTTCTCTCACCACTGGCCACTAGTGATTCGATTACTTCCCTCCGCGCTTCCTCGGCGTCCTCTGCGTCTCTGCGTTATCTTTTACTTTCCCCTTCAACTTTCAACTGTAGATCGAAGATCCCGACCTTGTCGGGACTGTCAATCTCTTTGTTTGTCTTTACTTCGTTCCTTCCTTACTTCTATCCTTCTGTGCATGTTCTCCAAGCCGCGGCAACTGGAAACTGAAGAAGAGTTGTATGACGTCGCTGTGCGGGCGTTGATGCGGCGAGCGCACTCCGTGCATGAGATGAAGCTGAAGCTGGAGCGCCGAAGCAACAACAAACTCCTGGTGCAAGTGGTGATGGCGCGTTTGAAGGAAAACGGCATGATTGATGATGCCAAGTATGCGAAACAGTTCGCCCGCCAGCGCACCGATTCGCGCAAGCAAGGAAAATTCCGCGTCGCCCGCGACCTCCGCGCACGCGGCATTCCCGACCGCCACATTGCGGCCGCGCTGGAAGAAACCGCACAGACAACCGACGAGTCCGCCATGGTCCGGCAGCGCATCGAACGCAAGCTGCGTTCCTACCGCGGCGAAATCGATGAAAAGAAAATGGCTTCCATCTACGGCAGCCTGTTGCGTGCCGGTTTTTCCTCAGACGTGGTCCGGCGTGAGTTAAAGAAGATAACGCGAGAGGATGTTCCCGAGGTCGAGCTGGAGTAGGACTCCAAGCAAAGCAGAGTCTCGCCGTTTCGCGGCCATTCCGCAGAGTACATTCAATAGTTCAAAAAGCCAAAGCACGAAAGCGCAACTAACAAAAAAAGGGAGGACAATCGCTCGCCCTCCCTCACGGAACACCTTTCAGTTAGTTGTCAGCCGTGCAGGCATGTTGTCGGTTGTTATACTCCGGCTGTAAGGCGTACAAATTCCCTTTCACCTTGATAATGGCCGGGTCGGAATAGAAAGGAGGAACTAGAAATACACATTCATCCCCAATCTCCTGTCCAAACATTCCCAGCCCTGTACTGTTCCACCAGGCTGTCCCATCCGGATCGGTAATCGTCTCGATCAATTCGTGCGAGAGGCTGTCGTTGGTGGAATCTACGAGTGTACCGTTAGGAGTGCCCGGTCTCACCTGGCAACCGAGCACATTCTCATAAGGCTCGATCGAGTAAAGAATGTGTCCAATGTCCGTGAAGTCCGCGCTGCTGTGGTACGCACAGAACACGTTGGAGGCGCAGACCGTAAAGGTGGAGTCGAAGCACTCATCCTGCCCCTGTGGTAGAAACACATGATAGATATGCCCGTAACCGGTCTCCCCAGTCACCGACGCCACCGCGTGAATCACCGCAAGCATATCGTTGTCGGTAAAAGGCACCGTCGGCGGCGTGTAGGGAACAAACGCTCTCTGCCCAACCGTGTAGCGATTGTCAGACTCGCGGTCAACGTACTGGTCGGTCACATGAATGAACTCGCTTTTGCCCAGGTCACGCAGAAACCCTTCCGGATTTCCCCAGCACACCGCAATCGGGCACGTCCCGTTCGGCAGCATATAGATGGCGTGCGACTTCGCAAATTCAACGACGGCCCCTCCGTGATAATTGAGATCGCCAGGGTAACGCGGCGGGTTGTCCCCGTCGCCGTGCGACGAGGATTGGCTATGCGGTACTGTTCCCGCATGCAAAGTCAGTTTCGACTCCCCTACCTCCTTTGGTCTGCTCCCCGTCCAGGCCTTGCGATACACAACCGTTGCCTGTTTGGCGGCCTGATGATCGATATCTGTCGGCTTGACGGTGATTTGCTTTTGGTCTGGATCACTGGACTGCGCATGCGCGGTAACCGCTGTCAGGAAAAGCGCAGCTCCTGCCAGCGTCGAGATTCCGATCGCCCGCCCGAGATTACGAAATGCTTGCATGTCGTTGACTCCTTCCGAGATGGTGTAAGGAAGCGTGCACAGGCGCTCGTGCAGCACCGCACAAGTACCGGCTCCTTCCCGATTTCTTTAATCCGGTCGAATGAACCGAAGCGTTTTCTCGGCGCCGGGGCGCGCCAGACCGGACTTCACTGGCCGTAGAACTTACCCCGAAAGCCGCTCCCATGCAATGCAATAGGTTATGAATACCTCGTGAATGCGGGGTTCACCCCGCTCTCCACCGTCGTCCTCCCTACCCCGGCTTCGTTTACCCTGAATTCCCGTCTCACCTGCGAAGCCCCCAAATCGGAGCTCCGTTGGAAGCGCCTGCTCAGCATTGTGTATTATTTACCACATAAGTACTTCTTGACTTGGGCCATCTCCCGTGCCTTACTCTTGCGTGAATCGCACCCCACAATCCGCTAACTCCTTTACTTGCCACAAATCCAAAAAATCGCCCTCTAACTCCTTTTCTTTCCACACTTCCAGAACCCAGGGCCGGAACTCCTTTATTTGCCTCACCTCCGTGAAAACTACGGCGCGAATCCCATCCCAACCCACTTAATTCCTTGAAGGATCAGAGCCGCACCTTCCCATTCACACCTCCCACTCTTTTCTCTCTCTTGTCGCTCTTGAGCCCAAGAGTGTTTCACATCTCTTTTGCATTCAATCGGTTCCGCACTCTTTCTCAAAAATGCCGGGGTG
>DATDGF010000085.1:0-60558 GCA_036522195.1 Candidatus Acidiferrum sp.
GCCCGTTCCTCTCGCTTTTCTTCGATTTCCTTTTTCGACGGCGGATAACTCTCGAACCCTTTGGAGATCTGTCCCAACACTTTGCCCCAAATACTATCGTCATCGGTGATTTTCTGTTCCACGTACAAGCGCCACGCCAGGTCTTTGCGCTTTAAATCGATCAGGTCGATGACTAGAGTTGCGTCCAGACGGGTTTCAGCCGACATCAGGTCGTAGGTATAGGCCCAATAGCTGTCCGTGAACAATCCGAATCCGCCCCAAGCTCCCGCGGCTGCGGAAACCATCTGGGATTGGCTGTTGGCCCAATACCTCACCACCAGGTCGGGCTGCTGATCGGGCTTTACTTCCTTTAGTCCGCGCGCGATCAAGGCCTGTGCCACCCCTACATGGACACGGTCGCTGATGAGATTTGGATCCAGCTGCCGGAACTCCAGCGTATTCGTGCCGCCGACATACGCAAATGTCTTGTATTTCGAAAAATCCAGGCGTGGATCAAAATCCACATTCATCTTCGCCGTCGCCAGCGGCGCCAGGATCAGCGTCAAAACGAGAAGAGAAAAGACTGCAGCAAGTCTGCTGACTCGCGAACGCTTCTTGCGCTTCTGCATCTGGTTCACCAGCCGTTCCGTAAGACTAAGACCCGCTTGCAACCTGTCAATCGTCATGCAAGCGATTCTACACCACATGACTGGTCTTAGCCCGGTGCTACGGCCGCATTCCTTCAGCGAAATAACCTGGTGCCGGACCCGCGCGTTTTGAATCGACGAATTTGACGAGTTCTATGGCAACAAAACTACCGCACGTTGCTGTTTCTCCAACCCGACATTTCTCCTGCTCCCACCCAAATGGGCTTCAGACCCGATATGATGCGTGAATTCCTGGTACGGAATCGCCGTCTTAATCTACAATTCCCATAGCCCGACGAACCGATTGAACCACAGTGCCGCGCGAAGCAGATGGGTGTGTAAATTGAAGATCGAAATCGTTCACTGTCCTACGTGACAGAACAACAAAGCCAAGGTCACGAGTCTCGTGGCTCTCATCAAGAAGCGCCTGGACGTTGACGCTGTCATTACACCTGGTAGGGTCGGTCAGTTCGAGGTGCTTGCAGATGGAGAGAGGGTTGCGGAACGCGGTGGGAACTGGTTCACGCGGAGCTTTGGCGCCGGGTATCCCGATCTCGATAGCGTGCTCAAACTGCTTGAGAAACACGGTCGTCCCCAAGGTTAAAAAAGAAGAGCCTCACTAAGCCTCGCCCCCGTGTCCGTCCGCGGAATCTTCATCTTTCTGGCGTTCCAGCGCGTCCCAATACACCTCTCCCAGCTTCAGCAAATCCGTAACCGCGAGCTCGCCGGCGTCACTTCTGAAAATCGTCAGCCGTTCCGCGCGCAGGAGCAGCTCATGATAAGTCGTGTAATTAAAAAGCCCCATGATGCGCAATGCCACGGATCCGTCCGCTCCCTTGGCCAGAGTCGCATCCGAAATATCAATCACCTGTTTGTGGTCCGTGGTAACCGCTTTTTCCAGCTCGCTCCAGCTCAGCGATTCTTCCCGCCATTTCGCGTGGTACGCCGCAACCAGCCGCGACTCTTCCTCTTTGGATGTTCCCGAAGGCACCGCGAACGTTCCCGGCCAAACAGAATACTTCAGCACCCGCGCGGACTGCACGCCCTCCAGGCGGAAGAGAAATTGCATGTCCAGCGGCAGTTCGTAGAAAATCCGCAAATGCTCGATTTCCAGATTCAGCGTAACGGTGCGTTGCAGCAGATTGGATTGAATGGCGATGATTTGTGCGTCGTGCAGCCCCGCCCACAGCGACACGCCGGAAATCCCCGGCGGAAGATTGGCCCAGTCCACGATCCAGCTTTGTTCGTCAGGCATGCCTCACCTTCCTCAAGTGGATTCGCGAGCAGGAGTATAGCTTGCGCCCCGTCAAATCGAAACGCATTGTATAATCCTGCCTCCACCCCATTCACCTGAGGAGACACGCCATGGCGGAACCAACCTACGAAGAACTGAAAGCAAAACTCGCGGAGATGGAAAAAGCCGCCGGCGGACGCCGCACCGGCTCGCTGGAATTTCGCGTCGGCGAAAAAGGCGGCGTCAGCGTCTACGGCCTTGGCCGTTTTCCCGTCACGCTCTACTACGAACAATGGATCCGCTTGCTCGAAGCCACGCCCCAGCTCCGCGAATTCCTCGAATCCAATAAGGCCGATGGCAAGCTTAAGCTGAAAGAAAAATAGACGCTCCCCGCGAAGATTTCCGGAAGTGCTATTCTTACGGAGTCTCCGGAAGTGAGGCCCCCGATGCAACTCCCAACCGCAAGGCAAACCCCATCACCTATGATCCGAATCATTTTTCCTGCGGCGCTTCTCCTCTGCGCAGCCCTCTCGGGCTGTAGCAATTCCTGTTTCAGCGGCTTCTGGAACGGCAACGGCAGCGGCGTCGCCGTTGGCAACACTTCTTGCCCCCTCACGCCGGCAACCGGCAACGTCACGGTGCAAATGGGCGCCGCATTAGTCTCCTCCGCCTCAGACGAATCCACATCTTCCGCTGTCGTAGCGTCTGTGCCATCGCCACGCGAAATCCGACATATCTACATCACTCTTCGCGCCATCGACGCCCACGTGAGCAGTACAGCGGGCGACACTGCATCCGGTTGGCAGCAACTCGCTCCGGCTCTCGCAGCGAATCCTGCACAAGTGGATCTCTTGGCGCTGAGCACCGAATATATTCCGGCGACAATCCCCGCAGATGAATACCGCCAGCTTCGCCTGTTGCTCATGGCTCAACACTCATCTCCAGAGGAAGTCACTCCTGAACGCAACAACGCATGCGGCAATGTTGGTTGGAACTGCGTTGTTTTCGCCGACGGCTCGGTGCGGCCGCTGGAATTTGGCGGCGCCGCTCAGGAAATGAAAATGACGCCTCAGAGTGCTGAGAATTTGTTCCGCGTTCTTCCCGATGAAAGCGTTCGGCTTTCGATCCAGTTCGATGCCAGGTCTACCTCGTTTTTTTCGCCGAATACTTCGGACAACACGCGGGCAAGCGCTGCGGTTCAAATGGTTCCGGTTTTCAGAGTTGTCGTTTTGACGCCTTAGCGAATCCAGGGAAGGGAAGAAAGATCGACGTTTCCGCCGGAGAGAATCACTCCGAGTTTGGGGGCGCCGCCGTCAGGGTGATTCGAAAAGTTCAGAGCGGCAACTACTCCGGGTTTTAAGAGCGGCGCGACCGCGACGGCGCTCGATGGTTCAATAATGATTTTCATGCGCTCCCAGATCAGGCGCGCCGCGAAAATAATTTCTTCTTCGCTGACGAGCAGAATGCTCTCGACATTCTTGCGCAGAATGGCGAATGTGCGCGGAGCGAGGGAAGCGCGAAGGCCATCCGCGATCGTTTCGCTTGATTCGAGCGATTGCAGTGTGCCGGTGGTCAGCGAGCGGTAAGCGTCGTCCGCACGCTCCGGTTCGCACCCGAAGACTCGAACGTCTGTTCGAATGCCCTTGGAGCCAAGACAAGTTCCACTTAGCAGGCCGCCGCCGCTGACCGGCGCAAAAACGGCATCCAAGTCCCCAACTTCCTCGAGCAATTCCTTCGCGGCCGTGGCTTGGCCGGCGATGATGCGGTCATCGTCGTAAGGATGAATCAGGTACGCGCCCGTTTCCGCCTGCACGCGCGCGGCGACTTCAGCGCGAGACGACATTTTTGGTTCGCAAAAAGTGATGCGTCCGCCGTAGGCTTGGATCGCGCGTGCTTTCACGGCAGGCGCGTTCTTCGGCATCACAATATACGCGGGCACGCCTCGCCATGCCGCGGCTCGGGCTACGGCCGCGCCGTGGTTTCCGCTGGAAAGTGTGACGATGCCGTGGGCGGCTTCTTCGTTCGAAAGAGAAAAGATGGCGTTGGTTGCGCCACGAATCTTGAAGGAACCAGTCTTTTGAAAATTGTCACACTTGAAGTAGACCCGGGCGCACGTCAGCGCATTAAGTGATGCGGAAGTCAGCACCGGCGTGCGGTGGATGCGCGGCGCGATGCGTGCATGGGCTTCGACGATAGTTTCCCAACTTGGCGGTTGGAAGGTGCTGTTCTCGGTCTGTGGGGCTGTGCTCATGGGACTCGGTTTGCTTCGGGATGCTTGACCTGGGCTTCTTGTTTAACGCGTTTTTGGTTCATTCGAAAGAGGCAATATGGCAGGCGGAAGCGTGAGTCGTCAGGGGCGATAGAACGATCTAAATGGAATGGCGAAGCCATGAGTAGCATGAAAAGCGGCAGCTACGTTGCCACACTCCAAAAGGGCGGCGGGTACTGGTATCAATTGGCCATGCGGGCTTTGGTACTTGACCGCGTTGGTGGCTCTGTTAGGCTTCAAGCACCCTCCCATTTGTCGAGAGAGTCCGCACGTGACCCTTCTCTGAACGCTGGAGGGCAAAATGAAGCCAGCCGAACGCCGCCAACTATCGCGATTCAGTCTTCGCACACCGCTGCGGTTCCGCGCGATGGGCGTGAGTTCGGACAAGACGGAGCACTTTACCGAGGCTTTGAATGTTTCCCGCGGGGGCTTTTTCTTTGCGTCGTCGGCGCCGCTGCAGGTGGGAATGCCGATTGAGGCGACGCTTCGAATGCCAGCGGAAGTGACGGGGAATGAGTCGCAGGAGATGCGCTGCACGGCACGGGTTGTACACGTTCGAAACGAGCCTTACGGCGATGGGCGGATTGGGTTTGGGGCGGAGATTGAGAAGTTCCAGGCGGTTCCGGCCACGGAACGCTGGGTGAGTTGAAGAGTAGAGATCAGTTAAGAGCTAAAGAACAGTTCGAAAGTGGACGTGCGTATTGTCCTATGGGTGGGGATGTGCCGACACGCAAGCCATCAGTTGTTACTTCTTAGTTTTTAGTCGTTGGTTTCAAGCGAACTCCAAACAAACTGAAAATCGGTCCGCCTTCGAAAAGTGCCACGTGCTTTCGGGCTTTTTTTCTCAATGGCTTTCGAGAAGTGCGGCCAGAATACTTTCACTTGATTGGCTGTGCAGGCCGCATCCGCGTCAGGATTTTGCGGGTGGGACGGTGAAAGTTATCTTGGCGCTGCCAACGTTTTCGAAGCGGTCGTAGACGCGCACGGCAATCGTGTGTTCTCCCGGTGCAAGCCCGTTGATCGAAAATCCGTACCGTTCTTCCGGCGCATCGCTGATGCCGCCAATCGGAGCAACAAGGGTCCAATCGCCACCATCGATGCTGTACTGGGCGCGCTCGATGCTGGTCCCCGCGTCACGCGCGGTGAACTGAACCATTGACACTCCTGCCTTCAAACCGTCGATGACCGGAGGGGTGTTGTCTATTTCGAAGCGTTCGCTTTCGCGTTCGGTTTTTAGGGCGAGGTCTGGCGGATTCGAAAGGGCGTCGGTGGCGACAATTTTCAGGTAGTAGGCGCCGTCGGGCAGCGTGGTGCTATCCCAAGAATAGAATTTCTGGTCGAGATTGCTCTTCAAAAGTTTCCAGTCGTGTTCGTTTTCGCCGCGATAGTAGACGGTGTAGCGCAACTCGTCGTCGTTGTCGTCGTGCGCGCTCCAAAGGACGGATTGATAGCCTTTCTGAAGCGTGCCTTGCGGCGGGACTTCGAATTTGGCTGGTGTCCCGCTCTGGGCAATGATCACGCCGGTGGGATTCGCTGATGGAGGTATTTTGAGAGTTACGGCGGTTGGCTGACCTACTGAGATGTTCAACTGGCTCTGCACACGCACGCCGGGATCCTGGAGCACGATACCGTCAATCACGGGCGCAACGTTGTGAGGGAGGTAGGCGAGGCTGACCCAATCAATGCCGTCGCCGGGCCGGCCATCGTGAATAACGGCTTTCCACTGGGCGAAGCGAGCCGGCGGCGCTTCCATGGCTGCGCCGGATTTCGTGTACGGGCCGAACCAGCGGGACCATTCTTTGCCGGGATCTTCGGTGTTGCCGCTACGCACGAAAAACTCGAGGCGGGGCTCATTCGAACGAGCAGCAGATTTTGCGCCATCGGCCGGCAGCGGTCCCCACCATTCGAGGCGTCCCCACTGCGAAAAAAGTTGAGAATCAAAGGAACGGGATTCATAAGTTCCCTCGGCTGCATACTCGGGGCCGACAGAAAAAACTTTTCCAGGGTTTGCGGTGCACAAGAAAACCTTTCCGGCAGAGTTGCGCGCGATGCCGGTAATTTGAGCGGAGCCGGCTTTCGCGAGCTGCGCGAAAACGCCGCGGCGGTCGATGGCGAGGAGAGCGCCACTATTGCCTGTTCCAGCGAGAAGGCGGCCATCGGAAGCGAGCCCCAGCGCGTAGACGACATCTTCGCGTGAAGTCCAAAGTTCTTCGGGAACGCCCTCGGCGCTAAGGCGATAGATGTTACTGGAGAGGAGTGGAGGAAAAGGAGCGAATGGCGTTAGCTGCTGTGCCTGCCCGCCGGCGATCACACCACCCGTGTTAATGGTCGCGGTCCCCTGCGGGCCAGTAATGACGACGGTTGGGGTGGCGCCAGTGCTGCGCTGTTTTTCACCTATGGCCGCGGCGTAGATAACGCCTTCGGAGGACACGGCGAGAGCCGTGACTTCGCGTTTGGAAGTTTCGTACAGGACAAAACCTTCGGCAGCGGATTTTCCCGAAACACGGCTGACGCGAAGGATGCGGCCGCTGGGTTCGGTGCCGGCCAGGAGATTGCCTTTGTTGTCGAAAGCGAGAACGCGAATGTGGGCTTCATCGCTGGAATAGAAAAGTTCGCCCTTGCCGTCGGGAGCAATAGCGAAGACTTGGCCTTTGTCACCGGTGGCGACGTAGAGCGTGCCGTCCGCCCCGAAGGCGAGATCCCAGATGTATTTTGTTTTGGGATCGAAGAATACGAATTTTTCGCCGCTTGCAGATACTTTGTAAACTTTGCCATCGGGAGAAGTGCCGACGTAGAGCGAGCCTTTCGAATCGAAGGCGATGCCCTGCGCGGAGAGATCCGTGGAATCAAAGACCACGGATGGTTTGCCGTTCGAATCGAACCGAAACACTTTTGCGGGAGAGCCACCCGAAGCGTATAGGGTGCCTTTGGAATCGAGGTGGACGGACCAGAGATAGGAAGCGTCGGCATCGGCGAGCAGAGTGAATTTAGGAGCGAGCTCGAGGCGGCCGTCGCTGCGGACGGCGACACCGTGCGCGGTGCCTTTCAGGAATTCTTCATAGGTGGATTGGCGCCAGCGGCGAACATGATCGGCGAGAAGAGGTAACGAGGTAATGAAACAAAGAAGCAATGAAACAGAGAGAAGCTTGGAAGAGTAGCGATTGATCGAGATGCCGAGGCGCTGCTTGAAGTTGTGCATGGAAAGGGTCACCGGATTTGGAGATTCAGGGAGATCACGCCGGTGAGGGGGCCTCCCAACGCGATGGAGGATTCGCCGGCCAAGGATTCGCGCAGAACTTGGACGCTTCCGGGAGTGGGGCGGCCGTCGACGACGTTGATTTCAGAGAGCGGAACGTTAGGAAGTTCCTTGTCATCCCAGAGCAAAGTGGGCGAAGGCGCGAAGAGTCCAACGTAGAGGCGGTCGTTGCGGCGCTCGCGATTAAGAAGAGCGATGAGTTGATCGAGGCCGGCTGGCCCGCCGCCGGCGCCGGGAAAGGAAAAACCGCGAGAGGCGCGATTGAGGAGATCGCCGTCGCAGACGAGTACGCGAAGAGTGGTTCCACGCGCGATCTGTTCGGGAACGCGCACGGTGGTCTCTTCCACGTGCGCAACGCCGCGGTAGGGGCGAAGAAGAACGCGGACACGAAGAGTCTCGCCAGGAGCGGCTTCGCCTTTTTCAAGCCAGGCGCTCTCAATCGTGAAGGACTTGCGGCCGGGAACGGATTCGACGCGGAGCGAGATGCGCTCCACTTTTGCCGGCTCGAAGGTGTTGTTGTAGAGACGCATGAAAACATTTTGCATGGTGAGGGCGATGGGCAGGCCGTCGGGTGATAGGAAATCCCCGGGAGCAAAAGTGTTTTCCATCTGCACGGGCGCGTGACCCTGGAGTCGAATTTCGCCGGAAAGGTGGAGCGTGGTGCCTTCGCCATAGAGGGAGTTCTGGGTGAGGCCACTGAACGTGGTGATGGCCACAAGAAGCGGCGTGAGCTTGGGATGATTGACGATTTCGAAGTGCAGTGTCTTTGTGCCGCCCGCGGTTTGCAGAGTCAGATCCAGTGGAACCATGGAAGGAGAAGCGCCGAGCTTCCCAGTGACGGCGGTGAGATGGTCGCCGGTGATGGTGCCGATGGAGCCGCCGACATTGACGATTTTGGTGGAAGCGAGTTCGGAGGAAAGCGTGGTGACAACGCGGCTGCGTGCCATGGGGAGCTGAACGTCGCCGAGGCTAAGGAAAGGGTGGCCGCAGAGATAGACGCGATCGGCGCGCACCGCGGTTACGGTGCAGGAGGCGTTTATGGACGCATCGCCCTGGACAAGAACCATCCCGGCCATATCTCCAGCGGCAAGATGCGCGTCTTCGGCGCGGGGGGATGCGGTGCCGCCCTGTGCGGCCACCATGCCGTAGCCTTGCAACTGGCGGGCGAACTGCTGAATGGCAGCAGGCTGAAAACCGGAGAAGACGAGAGGAGTTTCAATGGGCTGGAGCGTTGAGCCCAGAGGCAAGCCGGTGCTTGTGGCGGATTCGCTTGGCAAAGAAAGTTGCTGGTTGCCAGCTTGCGCGGGAGCGCTCTGGGTGGGCGGATTCAGGATGGATTCGATTGGAGTGACGCCGGCGATGGGTTCTTTAGTGAAGATGCCGAGTTTTAGGGACAAGGCGCCGGCGAGTTTGCCATCGAGATAGACTGGGCTGCCGCTCATTCCTGCGACGACCCCGGTGTGCTCGACTTTGGGGCCCTTCAATTGGACGAGGATGATGGACTGCTTGGGGCCGAAAAAATTATCGAGGACGCCCAGAACTTCGAGGTCGAACTTTTCGACTTGGTCGCCGGCAAAGATAGTGTATGCGTAGCCCTGCATTCCCGCTTGGACCTGGCTGAGGGGAAGGATTTCTTTGGATTCCTGCGCGCTTGCGAGGCCCGGCACGAGGACGTGGAGGGCCAAGAGCGCAAAGAGCGCGAAGGCAAGAGAGCGGCGGGAAGTTGACGGGTGAGGCAGGGCCGTAAGCATGAATCGGTAATGATACGCGGCGGGGTTCGGGGAAGCAATCAAACGAGCGGAGGCGGAGGAATAGGAGAAACAGGCTGGAGGTACTAGACCCGAAATTCCCACTGGCTCCCATCCGTATGATGGGCATGGCATTCGGGCTGGCGCGCGAGATTCCCGCCGCGCAACGCAACAGTGTAAACTTCCGCCATCGGGAACTATGGATAGCAAAGCTTGAATTTTCCAAGGCGTGAGGAGCGGGCGACATGGCAGACACGATTCCTCTAGGGCAACCCCTGCAAGCGCGGTTCAGCGAACGCACTGCCGCAAGCGTGGAGTCCATTCCGTGGCCAATCTGGTGCGTGATTGCGGGAATTTTTTCCAGCATGATTGGCGGGCATTGGGACATTTCCTGGCACATGTCGATCGGGCGGGACACCTTCTGGACGCCGGCGCACATCCTGATTCAGTTGAATGGTGTGCTGGTGGGGATTGCGTGCGGCTACATGATTCTGGCGACGACATTTGGCGGAGATGCGGCGGCGCAAGAGGCCTCTGTAAAGATCTGGGGATTCCGCGGGCCACTGGGCGCGTTCATCGCGACCTGGGGCTGCGTGGCCATGCTGACGTCAGCGCCGTTCGATAATTGGTGGCACAACGCGTACGGGCTGGACGTAAAGATTATGAGTCCGCCACACGTGCTGCTCTCGCTGGGATCGTTCGCGATTAAAGTGGGAGCGCTGGCGTTAATGGCGGGGCTGATGAGCCGTGCGACCGAAGGAGTGCGGCAAACGTTGGGGTGGCTCTTCGTGTTTGTGGGCGCGGATTGTGTTGTGCAGATGGGAACGATGCTGACGGATGCGACTTGGCCGGTGAACTTGCACAGCGCGGCGTGCTACCTGGCCATCGCGATTGGAGTTCCTCCGATACTGATCGGCACGTCGTGGGGATTGGGGCGGCGATGGGCTTGCACCATGATCGCGGCAACATACATGGCCATCCAGCTGGCGTTCGAATGGATCTTGCCACTATTTCCCGCGCAACCGAAGCTGGGACCGGTCTACCAAAACATTACGCATCTGGTTCCGCTGCACTTCCCGCTGCTGCTGATTGTGCCCGCGATCGTGCTGGATCTTCTGTGGAACAAGACGGAGCAGTGGGGAAGATGGAAGCTGGCGGCGGTGTCGGGGCCGTTGTTCGTATTGAGTTTTCTCGCGTCGGAGTGGCCGTTTGCGAATTTCCTGATGTCACCGGGGGCGCGGAACTGGGTCTTCGGTATGGGTTATTTTGCGTATTTTGATCCGGCGGGGATTCTCTACGACCCCTATAAGTTTCACATCGCAGAGTCGACGGCACTTGGGTTTTGGAAAGTGATCGCCGAGGCGTTGGTGATTTCCATTATTACGGCCCGGCTGGGATTCTCGTGGGGGGACTGGATGCGGTGGATGAAGCGATGAAGGCGCTACGGCCGCGCGAACGCTACTCCATTACAGTTCTGGTGCTTGTGCTCGCAGGTGCGCTTTCCCTGAGCGCGCACGTCGGCAGTTCGGATGTTTATTGCGAGGGCGACGCGGGCCCTTACCGCCTTTTTGTAACGGTGCGAGTGCCTCAAGTGATCCCCGGCGTGGCGGAGATCCAGATTCGCGCTGCCAGTAACGATGTTCGAACGATCGAGATCGTTCCCATGCGGTTGAGCGGCGCCGGGTCCAACCTGCTTCCCACTCCCGACGTGGCCGAAAGATCCAACGAGGATCCGCACTTCTTCACCGGCAGCCTTTGGCTAATGGAAAATGGCGCGCTGAAGGTTCGGGTGACGGTGGATGGCGCGATGGGCAAAGGCGAGCTTTCGGTGCCGGTGCCGGCGTTTGCGCAGCGCACCCTGAAAATGGAAAAACCGCTGGAGGGATTGCTGCTGTTCCTGATGATGTTCCTGGCGATCGGAATTATTTTTATCGCGGGAGCTGCGGTGAGGGAAGGCAATCTAAAACCGGGTGAGACACCGGCTCCCGCGCGCTTGCGGCGTGCCCGGGTGGTGATGGCGATTACGGCGATTGTGGTGGCGGGCATTTTGTATTTGGGAAGAGCGTGGTGGGGCGCGGAAGCCGGCAATTACGAGCGTGGCGTGAATTTTTTCAAGCCGCCGATTGCGGAGACGCAGCTGGAGAATGGGAACCGGCTGGTGATTCGAGCGAAAGGGCAGGATGCGGACTGGTCGAACGACGTGAAAATGGCGGAAGTGATTCCGGACCACAATCATTTGATGCACCTGTTTTTGATCAGCGCGCCGGGATTGGAAATGATGTGGCATTTGCATCCGGAACGAACTGCGGATGGCGCGTTTGCGGAGGATTTGCCGAGCATGCCGGCGGGGCAGTACGAAATTTTTGCGGACATCGTGGACAAAGATGGGTTCCCGTGGACGCTGGTAGGAAACGTCGAGCTGCCGCAGATTCGGGGGAAGGCGCTGGCGGGAGATGATTCCGCGTGGAGCAGTGCGAACGTAACGGTGGGGCTACTAGATTCGGACGTGTCGCAGCTTGCCGACGGCGGACGCATAGTGTGGGAGCGTGGGAACGGGCCGTTGAAGGCCAATGCGCCGATGAATTTCAAATTTAGCGTGCAAGACAAGAACGGGAAGCCGGCGATGGATCTGGAACCGTACATGGGGATGGCGGGGCATGCGGAGTTTGTCAGCAAGGACATGAGCATTTTTGCGCACGTGCACCCCGCGGGATCGGTGTCGATGGCGGCGATGGACTTGGCGCGGACGGCGCACACAGGCCCGGCAGGGGAACTGCAAGTTGGCGGAATGGCGATGGGCATGCCTATTGCAATGCTGATGCCGGGCAGTTCAGTCCCTGCGGAAGTCAGCTTTCCGTACGGTTTCCCGCGCGCGGGGGATTACAGGATTTTTGTGCAGATCAAACGCGGGGGAGTCATTGAGACGGGAGTTTTCGACGCGCGTGTGGAGTGAGCTGGGCTCCGAAGAAGTTCAGATCGAATTGACATTCCCCACCCCGTTTTAATCAGCGAAATGAAAAACGCTAGTGCTGTGACTGATTTGAGACGGAATCAATCCATGTGGTGCATAGCGAAGACCTGGTCGAGGGAGTCTTCGTACGGGTAGACGTGGACCATCCAGCCGAAGATGACGGGATGGAACCGGCCGCCGGCGGCGTCGCAGGCTTCCTCCGTGGCGATTGAACCTTTCAGGCCGAACTTGGTCATGTCCGCTTTGCCGAGCTGACCTCTTGGTGGCATGCAGAGATTGGTGTGCAAATGCCATATGGCAACGCTGAGGGGGACGCGGGCGTTGAGCTGCTCTTCGGTGGCGCGCTTGGGCATGGTGTACATGGCGCCGACGAGCTCGTAGCCGTCGGGAGTCTTCTTGTAGAGCAGGGAAGTCGGGTGTGAGGCATCGAAGGAAAAAGCTTCCAGAAAGCCGTTGTAATAGCTCGTGAAATGATATTCGGGCTGCGGGACATTGGGCATGAAGATTTTGTAGCCCTCATTTAAAGCCACGTGATAGTCCTTATATTTTTCCAGGCCGGCGCGAAGCTGCGCGACGACTTCTTTGGCGCGCGCGGTGTCTTCGGGCGCAGCCGTGCGCATGGCGGTCAGGTGCATGTGCAGGTTGTGCGCGTCCATGTGGCTGGGTGTCATGTCGTGAACCGCGCGGGCTTCGTTGGATTTGGCGTCGTCCATGTCCATTCCGGGCATTTTGCTGTGATCCATCGCCGGGGATTCCTGCGACTGCGAGCTGGAAGATTGCTGCGAGCCTTGCGATTGCGGCGCGGGCGCGTGATGGCCGGGAATGGCGGCGAGCAGGACGCTTACGAGAAAGAGTGCGCCGAATAGAATGCCGGCTTTGGTGGCGAGATGGATAAAAGTGCTGCGCGCGGACATGAAAAATCTCCTCAATCAATAATACGTATTCAGATGCCCTGAGATTTCAAGGAATGGTACAGGGGGTGCTCTGCGAAAAACTGGCCGATGGGACAGGGGGAGGTGAGAAAGAGAAGAACAATGATCTAACACAGAGAGCACAGAGATCAGAGCGCAGAGGCCACGGAGAAAGCCGGAAGCGGCATGGTAAAATCGGCGCGTGAAAAAAGAGACCATTCAACCTGCGAAGTACCTTACCGGTGGGCTGGAGCTGCCGGGGGATAAATCCATTTCGCATCGGTACGCGATGCTGGCAGGGGTGGCCGAGGGCAAAAGCGAGCTGCGTCATTTTTCGGCGGCGGCAGATTGCCAGAGCACTTTGGGTTGCATGCGTGCGCTAGGCGCTGAAGTGAAGATCGAAAAGGATACGGTGCAGGTCACAGGGTGCGGTGTGCGTGGGTTGAGGAGCAGTTGGCGTGCGCTGGACGCGGGGAATTCGGGAACGACGATGCGGCTGCTGGCGGGAATTTTGGCCGGTCAAGCGTTTACGTCGAAGCTGACCGGTGATGAGTCGCTGCAGAAGCGGCCCATGGGGCGGGTGATCGGGCCTCTCCGGGAGATGGGCGCGGACATTCGCGGTCGTGAGGATAACTTTGCGCCGCTGGAGATACGCGGGGCCCGGCTGAAAGCCATGCACTACATGATGCCGATGGCCAGCGCGCAGGTGAAGTCGGCCGTGCTGCTGGCCGGATTGTTCGCGGACGGCGTGACGAGCGTGACGGAACCGGCCGGGACGCGGGATCACACGGAGCTCGCGCTCGAGGAATTTGGCGGGCAAATCGAGAAAGACGGCCGCACCGTCAGGATTCATGGTTTAAGCAGCGGAAACGGGAGTGGCAAGTTAATCGCCAAGTCCTTGGATGTGCCCGGAGATTTGTCTTCGGCTGTTTTTTTTATCGCGGCCGCATCGGTGCTGCCCGATTCGAACCTCCTGATCCACAACGTGGGATTGAACCCAACACGCACGGCCATTCTGGATTTGTTTGCCTCCATGGGGGCAGCGATTCAGATGCTTGGACTGAAGAGTTCGCAGGGGGAGCTGGTGGGTGACTTGTCGGTGAAAGGCAGTTCCTTAAAGGGCGGAGTGATTGCGGGCCGGCAGATTCCGTTGTTGATCGACGAGTTGCCGATGCTCGCAGCACTGGGACCGTACACCGAAGAGGGAATTGAGATTCGCGACGCGGCGGAATTGCGCGTCAAAGAAAGCGACCGGATTGCAGCGCTGGCGGAAAATTTGCGCCGCATGGGCGCCACGGTCGAAGAGCGGCCGGATGGATTGAAAGTCGCGGGACGGCGCGCGGGAAAATTGCGCGGAGCAGAAATCGAGCCGCGCGGTGATCACCGGATTGCCATGGCGTTTGCAGTGGCGGCACTGGGGGCGGAGGGAAATACCGTCATCCGGAATTCGGATTGCGCGGGCGTCTCCTTCCCGAGTTTCTTCGAAGAACTGAACCGGATGGCCGATCGGTAGCAACATTTCAGCCGCTGGGCCCGCGCAAATGACTTGCCCGATACGCTTGCTGATACGCTTGCTTGGCAAACACGCTCCGGAAGCATATACTCCGCGCTCATCCCACAACCGACGTTTGAGCTTCTTCTAGCCCCGAGATGTCAGCCACCGGTTGTTCCATGGAGCGCCCCATGATCTCCGACGAGTTCGTTCAGAAAGAAATCCTGCGGCTTGCGGGAAACGGTCACAAATCAGCGTGCATCAGTACGCGGAGGATTTCCGCGTTCTACAATGTGCCGGAGCGCCGAATCCGGAAGCAGCTCACGCTGCTTGCTGAGCAGAAAAAGATTCGATTGACGGGCTGGAACGGGCGCGCCTTGTGCCCATACAGCGACTGGGCGAACTCGGAAGATTTTGTGAATTCGCAAGCGGATGGCGGGCATTTCCACGTGGATCTTCTGGATTGAGTGGATGAGCCCCGCCTCGCCGCCGTTTTCTAATAGTCAGCAATGAGCCGGAGTCCGATGCCCATCGTAAAGCGCCTAGGTTTTTGGCGCCTTTGGTGGCCGCGGGGGAGCAGGTAGAACCGGCGGGGACGGCATATCGGAGCTCGTCCGGCGCAACGAAATTGAGCCGTAGCTGGTTTTCAAAGAGATTTTGGGCCCGCGGCCGCTCCCGTATTTTCCTTCCAGGTGAGAGTCGCCGTTCTCCGTCGAAGTTTTCTTCAAGGAATCCGCCGAAAATTCTGAATTGATGTCGCCGGAGTGGCAATCGGCAACAATGTCAAAGCTGGAAGATCCGGGAAGGCTCAGATTGATTCCGGCGGAGGCGTTGGTGATTTCGATGTCTTCTTTCGGCGGCGCGGAGAAGCGCACCTCCACGTTTCCATCGCGGTTATCAATCTTTACTTTGCCCCCGATGTCCTCGGCGGAGATGTCATAACGATTCGTGCGCAAGGTCAGGCTGCCGGGCGCGTCGCTGATTTCGAGGTTGCCGGAGCTCGTTTCCAGATGGCCGGTGAGCTGAGTAAGAGTGAGATCAGTCCGCTGGGAGACGAAGCGCACGCCTTTAGCCACTTTATCCGCGGTGATGGGCCCAAAGAATTCGCCGTCGAGAGTCAGCCCGCCCGTTGCGGTGGTTACCGTCACTTCACCGCCGTGCCCGGCAATTTTCACGTTCCCCTTGGTGTCGGAAACTTTGACGTCGCCTTTGCGCGTATCAATCGAGACATCGGCCGAGGTGTTGCGCACTTCGATGTCTCCCGTGCCGCTGATGATGGTGACGGGAGTAGCCATGTCGGAGACGGTGATGCCCCCCTTTTCGTTGCGAATCGTCAGCAGGGATTTTTTGGGAACGGAGACTTCGAGATCAAAACTCAGACGTGAATCGCCAGTGCCGGCGCCCGAGGGCTGAATTTCATACCCATCACCGTTCTGCACGATTTCGACGGAAGCGCGATCCGCAAGCTTCTGAGCGTCGTTTTCGTTCCAGGCCTTGGCGCTCTTCTTGCCTGAGACGCGAATCTGCGGCTCGTCTGAAGAATGCACGCTGATGTCACCGCGGGTGTTGCGAATGGTGATCCGGGCATCCGCAGGAACGGTCTTAGGAGCAACTTCGAGATCGACCTCAGCCCTCTCCCCGATTCCCATGTCGCCCATGTCACCGTGCTTACCGAGGTATTCTTTTCCGGCAACGATGCCAAGAAGCGCAAGCAGTGCAAGAACGAGAACGGTTTCGCCTCCAGTTACCCGAACGGAGCCTGGATCCCCGGAACGGCTGGCGGTGGTGCGCTCGAAAAGCTTGATGGCGCCCCAGAATATGAGAAGCAAAGGCCACCAATGCCAGAAGAGATTAAAAATGTCGAAGCCTCTGTATTGGTGGAGGAGCAGCACAACTCCGACGGAGATGAGGGCAAGTCCGGGAAAGATGGAATTTCGCTGTGAGGATGCTCGGGCCATGGGGAGTTATTGCCCCTGACCCTGGCCAGGCAACGTATTCGGCGGCGGATTCTGCGTAGCGCCGGGCATACCCGGTGGCGGGACGGGAGGATATGTGTCACTCACGTGGCCATCCATCGGCGCCAGTGCGGAAGCGAGACTTACGAGGCCAATCACGATGAGGATGACCGGGAAGGTATTTTCGAACGAAAAGTAGCCGCCACGCGTCTGGGCGAGCAGGAAGAGCACGCCGACCGTGATAAGGATGGCAGGGCCCATCAGGCTGCGAATGGTGCAGCGGCGGCAGGGGCAGCGGAAACGATCACTCATCGAAGTTCATCCTCCAAGACGCCTCGGCCTAGGAACGGTTGCCGAGGCGGTTACGAAATAACATCAGGCCGACGCCGATCAGAATCAGCGGCCACAGGAAACGCTCCACGCGATGAAAAGAAAACCAGTCGAAATTGTTCAAGAGGAAAAGAATTCCAAGACCGATCAGCAGAATCGGGCCGACGGGGCGATTCCTGGTCCACGAGTCCAGAGCATCGGATGGATTTTCTCCAAGATTCTTGGCCTTCGCGACGCGCATGGCGTCTATCGCCATATAGAAGCAGAAACCGATGGAGGCAAGAATCAGGATCACCATAAGACCGGTATCAATATCACTGCTGGCGCCGACAATCAGTGCTACGAAAACGACGACGTGGATCAAAGCTTTGTTATATTCGCCGTTGTACACCGCGCCGAGGCCGGGGCATAGACCAAGGAGGAAAGCGACGCCCGGGTTGTGCCGGGAGCGCGGCGGAAGGGGTGGCGGCAAAATCGCAGGTGCGGATGCCGCGTTGCCTGTTGAGGCAACAGGAACTGCTCCAGGAATCCCCATGATGGTGGCGAGACAATCTTCGCAATAGAGAACGTCGCGCACGGGGCGCGTGCAAGCAGCGCACATGGCCTTGCCACAGTTGCGACAGTAACCGACAGCGTCCACTTCAGAATGGACGGCACACTTCATGGAATTCTCCTCTCAACAAATGAGCCGCTCAGAACGGGGAATTCCGCGGCAAGAAGCTCAAGATTGCGCTGCACGCCGTCGGCGCGATTCTGTTGTCGGGGCGACGAAGGATTCGTCTTATCGGTTTGGCCCGGCTGTTTGCCCGGAGCGGATTGCGGGATCGTGCTCTCGGGGGTAGTCGGAATTTCACTGTCCTGACGCAGGCGCGATTGAATTTCGTACACCACGCGGAGGTCGCTGACAAATTTGGTGGTTCGAGCATAGGTTAGATGAACCTGGCTATCGGCCTTGTGATAAATGGTCGCCGGGGCGAGGTCCGCAAGCTTTGGTTTCCGCAGGGAGAAGCCGGAAGCCCAGAGGACGACGAAGAGCGTAGCTGCCACGGAGACCGCGCTGTACACAAAACGCGGCGATTGGAGATTGCGCAGCCAGCGCTTGGCGTTGCGCCAGGTCTGCGGCCCGAGCGTGGCGGTCAGGATGGAGTTGACAAGTTGCGGAGAAGGCTCGACCGGCTCCAGTTTGTGCAGGGTGCCGAGGACATTCGAAACGCTGGCGACCAGCGGGGTGCAGCGCTCGCAGGTATTCACGTGAAGATCGAAAGCGGCTTGCTCGGCAGGCTGCAAGAATCCGTCGAGGTAATCGCTCAGGCGCGCTTCGGTTTGTTCGCAAGTCCAGGTCATGCCATGCTCCGCGCTCGCTTCGAAATTGCAAATCCGTTCATGACGGCCGCACTCCCATATGCTGCAGGACGCGAGCCAGTTCGATACGTCCGCGATTGATTCTCGATTTCACAGTTCCTTCCGGTACGGCCAACACTGTTTGGATCTCCGCGTAATCCAGTTGCTGCAAGTCACGCAAAATAACTGCCTCGCGCAGTTCTGGCGAAAGCCGCCTGAGCGCCGATTGCACCTGGCCGCTTAGCTCGCCGAGAAGCGCCTGCTCATCAGGCCGCCGCGCGGAGGATGCCTTGTTCTCCACCACCGGCATCGCGTCGTCGAGGGAATCGGTAATGCGGTCCCTCTTGGTTCTACGATAATGGTCAATCAACAGGTTGCGCGTCACGCTAGTCATCCAAGTTGCGAAACCGCCATGGGCAGAACGATAACTCGCCAGTGTGCGGTAAACCCGGAGGAAGACATCTTGCGAGAGGTCCTCGGATTCCGTGCGGTTTCCGGTAAACCTGTAGCAAATGTTAAAGATGCGGCGCGAATGGCGACGCACAAGTTCCTCCCAGGCCGACCCGTCGCCCTGGAGGCATTGCTGGACCAGTTGGGTATCCTGCTCCAACGTATCTTCAGCCTCTTAACCTGCCACGGTGCAAGGCGTGTCTGCGAGTCGGCCCCTCTCTCAAAGAGCCGCCTGGCAGTCCATCTCGGCCTGCCAACTATGGAACGTAAACTGCTAGCAAAATGTTCCCCTTGGATCCTGGGCCTTACTGCCGACCGTTCTGCTGGGCATCTTACTCACCGCAAGGCCTGGACACAAGCCATTCACTGGATTGGGGCTTCTCAACTCCCCTAGTACATCCCTGGAGCACCCTCTAAGTTGTTGAAATCTCTTAAAATTATGGATGATTCATCGCGTACGTGTGTTTAGTCAGCGACTTGTCCCGCGCGGGAACTCGTGCGTAGATGGGTACCGGGAGGCATGTGTGGGATTGATTTACGACCAATTCACCAAGGAGCTGGCAGGCTGGCAGGAGAAATACGTCGGCCGCCCGCGCGAGGAGCTCCTTGGCCTCTGTCTGATGGCCCTGGAACGCGAAGAGCTTGTCACCGTCGGCTATCGCGAGGAGTTGATGACGAAACGGCTCGCCGGCATGCCTTTGAGCGAGCCCGTGCGCGAGCTGATCAGTCACGCGCTCATCTGGGCGTGGCGCGACGAGGAGATGCACACGATTTATATCCGCGGTGCCTTGCTCAAGCTGGGCAGTCCGCTCTTGCGCGTGAAAACATTTGGGCAACAGTTCGGCGGCATGCTCGGGGGCTGGGCGGGGTCCGTGCGGCAGCACGTCCCCTGGAAGCACGCGCCGGTTGCGCGTGCGGCGGCGACTGCGGTCACTTGGATGGGTACTGTCACAGGAAAAGTCTCGGAGGATATTCGCAAATATCTGAACTACGGTCCCTTCCGGGAGTTTTGCGAGTTCAATGTGGACGCGGAGAAGACCGCGAGTCTCTGTTACGAACGGATGATTGCCCTGGCGCAACTAACGCCGGAGCTGGGACGCGAACTTGCCGACGATTTTGTACGCGTTTGCGAAGATGAAAAAAGGCACGCGCGAATTTTCGAGATCCTGGCGGAATCGCTGGACGGCCGGAACCGCCTGGCCCCAAGTGAGACGGACGAAACTCTGGCAGCGAAAATCGCCGACGTTGGCGAATATTTTTTGCCTCGAAATCTGCGCCGGAAGATTGTGACGCAGAACAAGATTGGCAGCGGAGGGCGCGTTTGGGTCCTTTCCGGCGAACTCCAGGAAGAGAAGTGCAGCGTATTTCGCCAGCTGCTCGACCAGAGTGGTCTAGCCCAAAAACTGGAAGAGCGTGCCGCGCACTTAGGAAAGCGCGCCGAGGAACTGCGTGTGGTGATTAAGCCCTCGTTCATGCTTGGGTACCACACTAAGGACCGCTCGATTATCACCGACGCTGAGCTCCTTCGCGAGCTGGCTGCGTTCTTACGCGAGCGCGGTTACACGCAGGCGGTCCTCGTGGAATCGGCGAACATTTATGACCAGTTCTATGCGCGGCGGGGCGTCCCGGAGGTCGCCGCTTACTTCGGAATGGGCGAGGCTGGGTTCCAGATTGTTGACGCATCGAAAGACCAGGTGCCGCACACCTATTTTCGCGGCATGGCACAGAACACCATCTCGCAAACCTGGAGCGAGGCTGATTTCCGGATTTCCTTCGGCAAGATGCGCAGCCATCCCATCGAGATGGCCTATCTAACCATCGGAAATCTGGAATGGATGGGCGGCCGGTGCGACGAATTTTTGTTCGTGGAGCGCCAGGCGCATCGTGAAACGGCTCTGATGATGCTCCTCGATGCGTTCCCTCCGGATTTTGCTTTGCTCGATGCCTACGATGAGGCTTCTGACGGATTAGTAGGGATCATGGGATGTCCGCGTCCAAAGTCGCCCAGAAGGATTTATGCCAGCGAAGATGCCTTGGCGTTGGACCTGGTGGCCGCCAGGCACATGGGCGTGCGCGAGCCAAATCGCTGCATCATTCTGCGCGCGGCCTGCCACTGGTTTGGCGATCCCAGCGGCCACACTGAGGTCGTCGGTACGGACCAGCCATTGCGCGAGTGGCGCGGGCCTTACGATACCGAGTTTTCCACTCTCCTCAGTTTCCTCGCCTATCCGGTCTACGTTTTCGGAAGTGGACGCGGCTCCTTGTTTGTTCCGGAGATGGACGAGAAGGCGTTTCCGCCACTCCAGCGCGAGACGTTTGCACGGCGAATTCTGCGCCGCGGTCTCCGGCGTTTGCTCGGTCTGCATTTTCCGCGTAAACCCAGCGCGGTACTTGAACCGGGTGCCGTGGCATGACCGGGACGACTGCTGTTATCGGTGCGGGAATGGGCGGACTCGCCGCGGCCCTGAGCTTGGCGCGTTCCGGACACCGCGTGATGGTGCTGGAGGCGCGTTCCGAACCCGGAGGATTGGCTTCCGGTTGCAACTTTGAAGGCTTTGCGTTTGACGCCGGGCCGTACATCCTGCTCGATCGCCCGGGATTGGAATGGGCCTTCAAGTCTCTGGGAATTGCGCTCGCCGAGCATTTGGAATTGCGTGCGATCGAACATGTTTACAGTGTCGATTCGCCAGGTCAACCGGCCGTCAACATCTACTCCAGCGACGCGAAAACTGCCGCGGAACTCGACCGCACCTGGCCGGGAAGCGGGAATCGTTATCTGCGATTTGTCAGGCGCACCGGGGCGATTGAAGCTTCCCTGCGCCCGATGCTCTACGACACTGCGCCGGGTCCCTTGGCACTAGTGGGCGGAGGAAGGTGGCGGTATGCGGGATTTCTTCTCCGTTCACTCCGCTCTGTCCTCCGCGAATCGGGATTGCCTGCTCCCGTCGTGAATGCGCTTTCGATCTGGACGCATGTCGCCGGCCAGCGGCCAGAAGAAGCGCCGAGCCCGCTTGCGTTTGTCCCAGCTCTGGTGCATTCCGTCGGGTGTTTTTATCCGAAGGACGGCATCCGAGCCATCCCGGCGCTGCTGGCAAAGTTTGCGGCCGAGGCGGGCGTTGAATTCCATTTTAATGCGAAAGCGCGGCGAATCGTATCGGCCGATGGAAAAGTTACTGGAGTCGAAACGCAAACGGGAGAGCTGATTCCGGCTGACGCGGTGGTCTCCGATTGCGGGATTGCCACCTACCTTGGCTTGCTCGATGCGGAAAAGAGCCGCAGCCGCACGCGGTGCGAGAAGCTGCCGCTGCAATCCCCCGGAGTCTGCGCGTATCTCGCACTGAAGGCCAGGATGCAGCCACCCTATTTGCGGTTTCTCCTGCCCGGCGGAGACGCGCGGTGCCGCTTGCTAATCCGCCCGGCGGTGCTGAATCCGGAAGCAAGCTCCCAAGAATGGTGCGCGGCACGCCTCTTGGGGCCGATGGATTATCAGGTGGCCCTGAAGCTGGGTCAAGCTGGACAGCTCGAGTACCTGGAAAAGCTTCTGGATGAAAACTGGTGGCGCGAAGGAATTGAAGAGTTTCGCGTCTTGCACGCCCGGACTCCCTCCGGCTGGGGTCGGGAGTATTCGCTCGCGCGGGACAGCATGAATCCGGTGATGACGGCAAAGTTCATGCGCGAAGGCCGCCTTCCGCACCGCAGTCCGGACTTGCGTGGTCTCTATTTGGCGGGCAGCGCCACGCACCCGGGACAGTGGGTAAGCTTTTGCGCCATCTCGGGAATACTCGCAGCCGATTGCGTTCGCGAGGATTTGTCCTGATGTTTCAGACAGCGATGGAGACGCATGCCGGACGAGGGGTGCGCGTCGCGCGCGTCGGTAGCGGGCCGGCGGTAATTCTCCTCCATGGCTACCCGGACAATTTGCAGATTTGGTCGGACCTGGCTGCTCGCCTCGCGGGGCAGTTCGAAGTGTTCGCGTTTGACTGGCCGGGAATGGGATGTAGCGAGGCATGGCCCGGCGGAGCGACACCTTTCGACATGGCGCGGCGATTGCTCTCGCTGATGAACGCCTGGGGCGTGCAACGCGCGGCCCTCGTCGGACAAGACATGGGCGGACAGCCCGCCCTGGCTTTTGCCGCGGAGCATCCCGAGCGCCTGAGCCACTTGGTAGTGATGAATTCTCTGGTGATCTGGGACGAAAGAACTTCCTGGGAAATCGGCCTGCTCCGAAAGTTCGGCTGGAACCGGATCTTGCTGGAGCGGCTTCCGCGCGCCGTTTTTTTCCGGGCGATTCGAACGTTTCTCCCGGCCGGCTATAAACTTAGCCCGGAATTGCGAAGTGATTTATGGGACAGCTTTCAGCGGCCTGAAGTCAGGCGTTTTGTCGTTCGAATGTGCGCCGGATATCAGGGCACGCTGCCTCGCCTGAAGCAGCTCTATCCCTCCATTCGAACGCCGTCCTTGCTTTTGTGGGGTGGCCGCGACAAACATTTTCCCGTCGCGCATGCGACAGCTCTGGCCGCCATGGTCCTCCGCGCAAAGCTCGAGGAGATTCCCGAAGCCGGTCATTGGATGGTTTTGAATCTTGCCGACGAAGTGAGTTCGCGAATCCTGCGATTTCTTGGTGCCCCCAACGGTGCTCAAGATGCCCAGTAATCTTGACGGCGCGCTTATGCAATCGCGCATGCGCTATTACCGCTGGATGTTTCTTGCTGCCGCCGCTTGGAACGCCTTCGCCGCGGGAGCCGTTCTGTTTCTTTTGACCAATGCGATATTTCGGATGCGCATGGCAATTTCAAAGCCGGCTGATCCACTCATCCTGCAGCTGCTTGCGTCGTGCCTGTTTCTGTTTGGCCTGGGCTACTATTGGGTCAGCCGCGATCTGTCCGAAAACCACGGCCTCGTGAAATTAGGTGTCGCCGGAAAAATACTCGTGTTCATTCTGTTTTTCGGCCACGCGCTCGCTGGGACAATTCCCGTGAGCCTCGCGGTACCGACGGTCGTGGACTTGCTCTTGGCGGCGCTTTTTCTCGAGTTTCTGGTTCATTGGAGGAGAGAAGCGCAATAATCTGAAATAGCGATCTTTGCCGTGCAGAAGCATGGGAACGAAATGACTCTAACACCGGATCCAGTGGTTGACACTCTTGCTCAGAATTTGAGCGCGCAGCCTTATCGCTCCATCCCTCGAATTTTTCTCGACCTGCTGTTATGGATTGGCGCAGCCGCATTGGCCTTCTACTTTCATCGCTGGTGGTTCACTTGCGGAATCGTCTTCCTGATTGGCTTCGCTCCGTTTCACGATCTGTTGGTACAGGGTCACGAAGGCACGCATGACCTCATCTCCAGGAACCGGCGCGTGAACGACTTCTTCACCTGGTTTACGCTGGCGCTGGCGGGAATCTCTGCGGAGGCGCATCGCCGGTTTCATCTCGATCATCACCATCATGTGCATTCGGCGAAAGACCCCGAGTATCAGTTCTTCAACCGGGTTGTACGCGGCGTCCCCGGCTGGGCTTATTTCTTGATCTCTGCTTTCGCGCAAATCGGGGTAAATGCCTACGGATTGCGTCCGCAAACGCCCGCAGCTGTGCGGCGAAGAATTGTCCTGGAACTGTTCGCGGGATTGGCACTTCATCTGGGGATTGCAGTCTTGCTCGGCTGGAGGCGCTACCTTATTTTTGTGATTGCTCCGATGCTCAGCGGTCTCTACGCCGCGTCCGTTCTGCGCAGCGTAACCGAGCACCACGACGTCACGGAAGGCAGCGTTTGGACGAATGCGCGGTCCATCATCACGCATCCCACCCTGGAGTTTCTCTGGTCGAACGTGAATTACCACCTCGAGCACCATCTCTACCCGTCCGTGCCCTTTCACGCCTTGCCGGAATTGCGCCGCGCGCTCGCGCCGGAATTCCAGGCTCACGCGAGCAATGTGGAGAGTGGATATGGCCGCACGGCCGTGGCGCTCTTGCGGGACCCGCAGCACTTCGCCGCGCGAAAAGGGCATCAATAAGAACTGTTCAGGCAGGCAACCGGTCTGGCGGCGGTTGGTAGCCCTTGGCAATCGAAATGGATATACTATGTATATCCAGGGAGGAACGCGCCATGAAAACACAGATCGCAAGATGGGGGAACAGCATGGCGGTGCGAATTCCCAGGGCCATCGCGCAAGAGGCCAAGCTGCGGGCAGGCGATCACGTGGAGATGGCGGCGGAAGGCTCCGGAGTAGTGAGGATGCGGAAGAAGAAGGGAAAGCACAATCTGAAGGACTTGATTCGAGGAATAACTCCCTCAAATCTCCACAAGGAGACCGACTGGGGCGGAGCGGAAGGTCAAGAGCTGTGGTAGCTCGAGAGTATGTGCCCGAGACCGGAGATTTGATCTGGCTGGATTTTACGCTGCAAGCGGGCAGGGAACAGGCTGGCAGAAGGCCCGCGGTCGTCCTTTCTCCACAAAGTTACAACGAAAAGACCAGCCTGGCAGTTGTTTGCCCGATAACCAGTAAGGCGAAGGGCTATCCGTTCGAAGTGCGTGTTCCCCCGGGGCTGCGCATCGGCGGTGTGATCCTCTCCGACCATTTGAAGAATCTCGACTGGCGCCAAAGGCAGGCGCAAAAAGCGGGAAAAATTCCGCGAGCGATACTGGAGCAAGTTCGCAGCCGCATCGCCACATTGCTCGAGCTTACGTGATTATGTTTTGTGCGGCTTGACGCAAGTGGTTGCTGCCGTTAGGCTGACGAACACATGCAAACAAGGTCGAGGAAAGTGGTTGTCGTCCTGATCGGGCTGCTGGTGCTGGGGTTCGTTGTTTACCGCTCCAGCGGGATGCTTCATCTTGGGGATTTCAGCGGAACCAAACTGCTGCAAGCCGTCCGCAACGCAAATCCCTTCCTTCTGATTCTCTCCGTGTTCGCAATCTACGGGTGTTACGCAATTCGTTCGCTGCGATGGCAGGTTTTTCAGCGAACTCTTGGGCCCTCGCGTTTCGCAACCATCTATGGTTTGACGCTGGCTGGATTTTCTGCGGTCTTTTTGCTGGGGCGCGCGGGAGAGCCGGTGCGTCCTCTCTTGCTGGCGCGAAAGGAAAAACTGCCTGTCTCGGGGATGTTTGGGATTTACGTATTGGAGCGCATTTTCGATCTGGCGAGCGCGGCCGTGATTGCTGCGATTGGACTGCTGCTGTTCAAGTCCACCGCGCAGTCGGGCGGGGCCGCAAGCAAGTTGGAAGTCGCAGCGCGCACGACGGGCTTGTTATTCTCCATCGGGGTCGTTGGAGCCGTCGCCTTTCTCGTGTACTTGCGCTTGCACGGAACGGCCTATATGGAGCGCAGGCTTCAAGGATGGCTGAAGTCCCACGGATGGCGAGCGAAGGTCGCGGGAATTCTTCTGGGATTTGCGCGAGGGGTGCAGGCCATCCAATCCTGGAAAGATTTGGCATTGTCAATTGCCTATTCCGTGGCGCACTGGTTCCTGGTCCTGCTGGTTTATCTCTGGGTCTCCCACAGTTTCGGCGGGGAGCTTGCCAAGATCGACATGGGCGACGCCATGCTGGTGATGGCCTTCACGCTGGTAGGTTCTGCCGTGCAGCTCCCGGGTGTGGGCGGCGGCTCGCAGGTCGCATCGTTCCTTGCGTATACCGCGATTTTTGGAGTAGAAAGTGAGCCGGCGGCCGCCGCATCGATTGTGTTATGGCTGATAACCTTCGCGGCGTGTAGTCTGGCGGGCGTGCCGCTTTTGATCCATGAAGGTTTTTCGCTCGGGAAATTGCGCGAGATGGCGGAGCAAGAAAAGGAAGCAGAGAGCGAAGCCGCAGCCCGGCAGGGAGAATCAGCCAAGTGAAGTGCCCTTTTTGCGCGCATGTGGACGACAAGGTGATCGATTCGCGGGAGGGCCGCGGCGGCGACACGATTCGCAGGCGGCGCGAATGCCTGAAGTGCGGGCGGCGGTTTACCACCTACGAGCGCATCGACGAAATTCCCTACATGGTGATCAAGAAAGACGGCCGTCGCGAGCGCTTCGAACGGCAAAAGATTTTGCAGGGACTTTTGAAAGCGTGCGAGAAGCGCCCGGTGGCCACGCCCAAGCTCGAAGCCATCGTGGACGAGATCGAAGCCGTGGTCCACGAGGCCACGGAAAGGGAACTGACCACCACGGAAATCGGCGAAATGATCATGCACCGTCTGAAAAAGCTGGACAAAGTCGCGTACGTACGGTTCGCCTCCGTGTACATGGACTTCAAGGATGTGCAGGAGTTCATGAGCGAGCTGAAGAATTTGCTCAAGGACCGGGCCAAAAAGTAATTCCTTCTCTGGTTGGGGAGATTCCATGAAGAAATATGCGGTGATCGGATTCTCTGCGGTGCTGGCGCTCGTCTGCGTTACCAGAATGACCGAGCGCGCATCGGCGCAAGGCAAGAAGCCAGCCGCTCCCCCCGTCATTGACAAAGAAAAGATTCGTGAGCACGTGAAATATCTCTCCAGTGACAAGCTCGAAGGGCGCGGAACGGGGCAGCCCGGCGGCGACCTCGCCGCGGATTACATCGCCAAGCAATTCCAAAGCTACGGTTTGAAGCCCGCGGGAGATAACGGAACCTATTTTCAAAACGTGCCCATGGTCGGAGTAAAAACTCTTGCCGACACGACCTTTGCCTTTAAGGCAGAAAATGGAAAATCCTTCGAAGCGAAAAATCTGACCGATTTTGTGACCAACAATGAGAACCAGACGGAGATCGCGGACATCGATGCGCCGATCGTGTTCGTGGGCTATGGCATCAAAGCCCCGGAATACGGCTGGGACGATTACAAGACCGTCGATCTGCACGGGAAAGTTGCGCTTCTCTTTGTAAACGAGCCGAGTTCGGATGATCCCGATTTCTTTAAAGGCCCGGCGCTGACCTACTACGGTCGCTGGACCTACAAGTTCGAAGAGACTGCGCGGCGCGGCGCGGTGGCCACGCTGATTATTCATCGCACCGACCTCGCGAGTTACGGCTGGGAAGTGGTGCGCAATTCCTGGGGAACCGAACGCTCGTATCTGAAGCGCGACGATGCGCCGAAGCTGCAAGCAGCCTCGTGGATTCAGTTGGAAGTGGCGCAAAGACTTGTCGGGCTGTCTGGGCTTGACCTCGACAAGATGTATCAACGCGCCCAGAGCAAGGACTTCAAACCGCTTACGCTGCCGATCCATCTCAAAGCACATGTGGTCAGCAAATTGACTCCGTTCGTATCCAAAAACGTGCTGGCCATATTGCCTGGCGCGGACCCTGTGCTCGGGAAAGAGGCCATCCTGTACACCGCGCACTACGATCACCTGGGTGTCGATCCGAGCCTGCCGGGCGACAAAATTTACAACGGCGCGGTCGATAATGCCACCGGCTGCGGGATCCTGCTGGAGCTCGCGCGCATGTGGGCCGGAGTGCCCTTGGCGCCGCAGCGATCAATTCTCTTCGCGTCAGTGACTGCCGAGGAGCAAGGGCTGCTCGGCTCCGAATATCTCGGTAAACATTCGCCCGTGCCGCCGGGAAAAATCTCTATCGATTTGAATTTTGACGCCGTGCCGCCGCTGGGCACGCCTGAGGAAGTGGAAGTCAGCGGCGCGGAACGAACGACGTTTTATCCCGTGGTAAAAGCCACCGCGATGGATTTCAATCTGGCGATCCGGCCCGATCCGCGCCCGGAAGCCGGCCATTTTTACCGCTCGGATCATTTCAGTCTTGCGCGCGTGGGCGTCCCCTCGTTTTCCATCAATGAAGGCATCAAGTTCGCCGGCCATCCCGCGGAATGGGGCCAGGAGCAAGCCCGCGATTACACGGAGCACCGCTATCATCAGCCCGGTGATGAGTACAAGTCGGAAATGGATTTCACCGGCGACGCCGTGATCGCAAGATACGGTTTCATGCTCGGCTTCAGCTCCGCAGCTCTGCCCCAGCTCATAAGCTGGCTACCCGGCGACGAATTCGAGCCCGCGCGTAAGGCGAGTCAGACCCCCGCGCATTAACTTCTCGATGGAAACTGCATCGTTATCGTGGCCAGACCCCGGCCGTAAACGACTTGATGGTGTGAAAACCGATTTTCTCGTAAAGCTGCACAGCGGTGTGATTTTCCGAAGTCACCGTCAGCGTCAATTCTCTGAATTTCATGGAGTGCAGCGCTTCCGCCGACGTGTGCATCAGCATGCGGCCGAGGCCGTGTCCTTGATAACCGGGCAGCACGCAGATCTGCGTCGTGTGCCCCACACCCGGAGACACTTCGCTGGTCAGCACCGCCGCGACAAGGTCATCGCTGCCAGGCTCATGCAGCACAAACGAAGCGCCCTGCACAAACTGCCCGCAACCTGGAAGCAAAATAATATTCTTCAAAAATTTCAATGCGCCGTTGCGGCTGCGGTACTGGTCATTGATCTCCCCATCCACATGGTTCGCATACGCCAGATAGATCAGCTTCGCGCACGGTTCGAAGTAGCGGTCGCTCCACCGCGCCAGCCGCATCCCGTTCGAAGCGCCCGGCTTGGCCTCCGGCAACTTGTTCAGGTCTTGCAACATGAACTGCCGCGTGTACAGTCGGAATCCCTGGTCGATCAGCGGAGTGTCCACGGGTCCGCTGAAGGGCATCAACTGAGCTTCGATCCGCGCCAGATGCGGAAGCGCGCGCATGGAAACGAGCATCTCCTCGAGTAGCCGCCGTCCAATCACCGTCTGCGGAAATTTCGACGATACATACAAGCCGCCAATCAGCCCTTTTTGTTCCTCGAGCACATAAAACGAATAGCCCGCCGCGGACCCGTTTTCAAACGCCACACAACCGGCCAGTGCATGCGCGTCCAGGAACCGCTTGATCAGTTCCAGCGCGCTGCGGTAGTCCCAGTGCAATTCGTCGCGCCAGTGACGCGCTTCTTCTTCAAGAAGCGGCTCAATCTGCCGGACCGTGGTCTGTCGCAAATCGACAATGTTCATGGACGGAGAAATCGGCGCGACCCCTGCCGCGCACGTTCTATCATAGCCGATTCGGGTAGGAGCTTGCGCCGATGGCGGGTCTGCAGGCGATACAAATGCGACACACAGCGGCGCGCTGCCCGGGGCTGCGCTCGGTGCCCTATGCTACGATGCAAATTGTTGTTCTTTTTTCTGAGGAGTAAAAAAGCGGCGTCTCCCGCCAGCCCATTTACGCACACGACGAATGCAGATCCTTTTCGAGCTTCGCTATCCAACCCGTTGGTACACCAAGCTCCTCATGGCGCTCTTGGCGCTGGTGTTTTTCGCCGTGCTGGCTACTACGGCCATCGCCGGGTTTCTCGTTTACCGCATCGTCAAGCCGCAGCGCACCAGCAGCGAAATCAATATGGCCAGTTTTCCCGGCCGCCCCGACGCTGTGGAATTCGAAGTGCCGGGGCTGGGGAAGCGAGAAGGCTGGTTTTTCCCCGGGCTGCGCGGCGCTCCGACGATTATTTTGTGCCATGGCTACGAATCGAGCCGCGGCGAACTGCTGACGTTGGTCTCCGCGCTGCAAGACCACCAGTACAATGTTTTTGCGTTTGATTTTGCCGCCCACGGCGGAAACCCCGGTCTCACCACCCTCGGATACCGCGAGTCCGACGAATTGCGCGCCGCCATCGACGTCCTTGCCGCGCGAAACGATGTGGACCCGGAGCGCTTCGGCGTGTGGGGCTACAATCTCGGCGCTTACGCCGCGCTGCGCGAAGCGGAAAGCGACAAACGTGTTCGGGCGCTGGTGCTCGATTCCGTTTACGACGAACCGAAACAGATGGTGAAAGTGGGCGTGGAGCGCAACGGGCTTGGCGGTTTCCCTTTCATGGTGCGCTCGGCCGAGCTGAGTTTTGAATATTTAAATTACGCACACCGCGATGATCCGCCACTCTCGAGAAAACTGATCACGCTCGCCGGCGTCCCGACGCTCTTCATTCAGGCCCTGGATGATCCGGAGCTCGCTTCGATCACCCGGCAGATGTTCATCAAAGCCCCCGAGCCGCGTGAGCAAGCCATCATCGCCCACGGAAACTTTGCCAGCTTGAACGATGAAGACAAGCGCATGTACGAGAACCGCATCGTGTCATTTTTTCTGCTCAAGCTCCCCGCTACCGGCAAGCCCGCTCACTGATCCAAGATCCTCGCAGACAGTGACAGCTCTGTTGAAGCCGATGAACGGGCATCGTAAGCCGAGCCGCCGTAACTCGTTGCCTCCGCCTCCAGAAGTAAAGACCCAGCCGGATTGAACACGGTCTACCGACCATTCCGGAAGTTCTCGGTGAAAATAAAAATTCAAGCCGTATTGGTATGACCTTCTGAGCTTGTAAGTTGAAGTGCGTTCCGGGGAGTAGTTATTCCAGATCGCCTGCGCGATCTGAGGAGCGGGACGGGCCGAGACAGCTGAGTCGATCTCCCGGCGAGCCGCACCACTAAGCGCCAGATGAATGGCCAGGATCACAGCCAGCGTACCGAGCGCCAAAGACGCCGAAAGTCTCCGCAGGCCGCCCAGCACTGCGCTCACTAGCCCGCCACCCACTAGGGCCAGGGCCGTGGGAGTTAACTGCATCGTATCCGATCGGAATTGAGAGTAGGCACCCATGATGAACAAGGTCGTCCCGCTCGTAATCCCAATCCAATGACTCCTCGAAACAATCCTTCGGCTGCGGAGCGAGACACTCTGCGAAACAAATAGTCCGAGGGGGGGAATCGCCGGCAAGATGTATCCAGGTAGCTTCGAGTTCGATGCGCTGAAGAAAAGGATCGTAAAGACGGTCAAGCAAGCGAACAACAAGCTCGGAGACAATCGCCAAGATTCTACCGGGGGGGATCTTCGTAAGTCGTTGGCAACTGCCGCCAAGACTGCTGTCCACGGCAACAGAGCTAGGAGCACTATCGGTATATAAAACCAGAACGGTTGGATGTGCTGGAATTCGGGTGTGAGGTAGCGCTTGAAATTGTGCTCGATGATGAAGATCCGGAAGAAATCGGGATTGCGGCGTGCGCAGAGAATGTACCAGGGCAGCGTGGTGAGGCAGAAAGCTGCGATGGCGGCGGGATGGAGCAGGTGGAAGGCGTCGAGCCAGCGTTTGGTAAAGAGCGCCCAGAAGAAAACGGCGCCACCTGAGAGGATAATCGCGGCGGGCCCTTTCGCCAGGACAGCGAGACCAAGGAAAAAGCCGAATAGAAAAAGAGCGAGCCAAGGTGTCCGCGGAACAACGGGAGAGTATTCATCGCGGATCAATCCGAGCACGACTGCGGCGCAGACCATAGCGATCGTGAGCATTGCACTGAAAGGCATATCCGTGGCGGCGGCATGAGAGTAGCCAATCATGCCGACAGTGGTGGGCAGAAGCAGCAATAACCATCGAGCAGTTTCCGCGCCGTAGAGCCGCAGCGCGAGCCACGCCAGCGCAAGCGTGGCGAGCAACGCAGAAATAGCGCTCGGCAAACGCGCCGCCGCTTCACTCACACCGAACAACTTGAAACTCAGCGCCGCGCCCCAATAAAAGAGCGGAGGCTTTTCGAACCACGGTTTTCCGTAAAGTCGCGGCGTTACCCAGTCGCCGGTTTCGGCCATATCGCGCGCAATCCACGCGTACCGCGGTTCGTCCGGCCCCATGAAGCCGATGGCGCCAAGGTGGCTGAAGTAGCAAACGTAAAGTGTTGCCAAGATGAGAACGGCCCATCCAATGCGTGCGGCGGTGCTACTCTTGTCGGGATTATCTTGAGCGCTAGAAATCGTTTCCACGGTTTCCGAGTCTAGCATGGCAACGAAAGAGGGCCGAACATCTCCGGCTCGGTGCGGCCCGCCAAACGCAGCCTACATTGCATCGCCTTTGGCTTCTTTGTACGCCCGCTCCACGGCTATGCCCAGAAAATAAGCCTCAAAATTGCGTTGGCGATTTGGATTGTCGCCCACAAATTGTTTCTCAAAGCTCGCTACGTCTACTTTTTTGCGCGTGTCGTCGAGGCTTAGATTCTGTTTCACGGATTGCTGCACCTGGGAGTTGACGGATTGTAGCAGGCTGCTCACCAGAGCGATGTAATCGTTGTTGTGCTGCAATGGCCCGTGGCCCGGGACGATCGTGGTCGCGCCGATGGCTTTGAGTTTGCCGAGAGTCTGAATCCAGTCCGTCAAATAGGAGTCGAATGCGTAGGGAGTCGGATACACCAGCAGGTCGCCAGCCATCACGACTTTGGCGTCTGGGACGTAGATGACGGCATCGCCCCCGGTATTCCCGCGGCCCAGAAACTTCACTTGCACTTCTCGTTTACCCAGATGGAAGTCCAACTCCTGCTCGAACGTCTCGTCGGGCAGCAGCAGCTTTACCTGTTTGAATTCCACGATTGCGGCCTCTATGCTGTCCGCGAATTCCTTGCTGTAGTTTTTTTCTTCGTCCGTGAGAGTTCGACTCGAGCTGCCTTTCCCATCCTGCGCCACTTTGCGCAAGTACTTCGCGTAGTCCGGTCCTTCCTTAATTTCTTCTTCCAGATTTTTCATCGCGACGTCGGCAATCATCTTCCGCGTGTACGGCGTGCTGATGATCACCACGTTCGGAAATGCGGCGCGATATTCACTGTCACCGTCGGTATGATCGCGGTGCCAATGCGTATGCACCAGGTAGCGTACGGGCAGTGGCGTGAGCTGGCGGATCTCCGCGATGATCCTGCGCGTCTCGGAGGGAAAGTTTCCCGAATCCACCACCAAGACGCCGTCGTCTCCAATGATCGCAACGGAGTTGCCGCTGACGATGGCATTGTTCGACTCCACGGTGATGAACGCGTAGACGCCGTCGGCGACCTTGACGGTTTCGTGGCCCGGCAGCGGTCCGGCGTGCAAGGCCGCCTGCAGCAGGAACAGTGACAACACGGCAGCCAGACTCATGAATCTTTTAAACATGAACAGGTACCCTCTCTTTGCCGCTTAGACTGGAGCCTCGCAAAACTGTAAGCAGTGGCGGGCAAGCCTGTGAGCAGGCATACTGTCGCGCGGCGAGATTTTAGAAAGGATTTAGCTTGGCATGAAGGATTGGCTCGAATATTCGGCGGTCTGGCTCCTTCTGAAGAAGCTGGGCTTCCTGCCCAGGTCCCTTGCACGCGCGGTCGCTGCGGCAATGGCCAGGATTCTGTACGATCTGTCGCCCAGATTGCGGAAGACGGCGGAAGCAAACCTGAGAATCGCTTTCCCGGAGTGGAGCGAGTCTCAGCGCAACGCCGTCATTCACGCCATGGTGCGGAATCTGGGATGGATGGCCGCGGAGTTCGCGCGCTTCCCAAAATATTCGAAAGCGAATATCGAACAACTCGTGGTGCTGGATGGCAATGAGAATTTTCTCGAAGGGCAGCGGCGTGGGAAAGGTGTGCTCTTTCTCACCGGGCATATTGGCGCCTGGGAGCTGTCTTCGTTTGCTCATGCCGTTTATGGGTATCCTCTCCATTACATGGCACGACCGCTGGATAATAAGCGCATCGATGATCTTGTGAAAGGGTACCGCTGTTTGTCTGGGAATCGGCCGATTTTCAAGAATGAATCCGCGCGCGTGATGCTGAAGGTTTTGAAAGAAGCAGGCACAGTGGGAATCCTCGCGGACCAGAACACCATGCCCGAAGAAGCCGTCTTCGTGGATTTTTTCGGAACCAAAGCCAGCACCTCCAAGGGAATTGCGCGCGTGGCGCTGCACACTGATGCGGCGGTGGTGCCAGGCTACGCGGTCTGGGATGCGAGCATTCATAAATACCGGCTGCGATTTGAGCCGCCGGTGCAGTTGATTCGAACGAACGATACCGAGCGGGATGTTTTGGAGAACACGCAGAAGTTTACGAAAGTGATTGAAGACATCATTCGAAAGTATCCGGAACAATGGGTTTGGGTGCACGGGCGCTGGAATACGCGGCCGAAAGGTGAACCACCGCTGTACGATTTTTCGTGAGGTCAAAATAATGCGAACTGCGAAGGAATTGGCGGAATCCATTGGCGCAACGCTGGAAGGTGACGGCGGCTTGGAACTGGCTGGCGTCGCGGCGCCTGAACGAGCCGGAACGCGCGATTTGATCTACGTCGAGGCCGCAAAACATTCCGCGCGCGCAATGGCATCAGCAGCACGCTGCGTAGTCGCGCGAGAAGGCATAACTCTTGCTGGAAAAACCGTCCTGCGCAGTTCGCAGCCGAAGTTCGCTTTCGCCAAAGCAGCGGAATTGCTACTCGGACGGCCCCCGATCGCCGCTGGGATTCATCCAACGGCCATCGTGGCGCCGCTCACACGGGTCGCACCAGGTGCGGGCATCGGTCCTTACACCGTGATCGGAGAGGACGCCCATGTTGGGGCAGGGACGCAGATCGGGGCGCATTCTGTAATCGGCGCGGGCTGCTGGATCGGCGAGAATTGCCGGATTCACCCGCGGGTAACTCTCTATGGCGGCGTGCGCGTCGGAGATCGCGTGGAAATTCACTCCGGCGCGGTGATTGGCGCGGATGGTTTTGGATACGCGCAGGGCGACGGGAAATATTGGAAATTTCCCCAGGCCGGGATCGTCGAGATTGCCGACGACGTGGAAATCGGCGCAAACACCACGATCGATCGCGGCTCGCTCGACGACACGCGCATCGCGGAAGGAGTAAAGCTCGATAATCTGGTGCATGTAGGCCACAATTGCCAAATCGGCGCCCACACGGTGATTGCCGCGCAGGCGGGATTGTCCGGCTCTTGCTTTTTTGGCAAGCACGTCGTCGTTGGTGGTCAGGCCGGTTTTGGAGAACGCTGCAAACTAGAAGATGGCGCAGTTATTGGCGGACAAAGCGGCGTCCTCGGTGGAAAAACGATTCATGCCGGCGAAACCGTTTGGGGAACGCCGGCCCGTCCGCTGGAAAAATTCAAGCAGCTATTCGCATGGTACGGGCGGCTCCCGGAACTGGCTGCCCGCATCAAAGAACTAGAGGCGAAAATTGCCAGCAAGTGAAAAAACCGCAGTGGCGCCCTGGCGCGTGGTCGTCGTTGGCGGCCACACCCGCAGCATCGGCAAGACGCAACTCGTGTGCGACATAATCTCCGCATTCCCGCACGTGCGATGGGTTGCGGGGAAGATCACGCAGTACGGCCACGGCGTCTGTGCGCAAAATGGCGACAATTGCGATTGCGCGCCCACCGACCACGTCTGCGCCATCAGCTGGGAGACCCACTCGGACTCCGGCACCGACAGCGCGCGTTTCCTCGCCGCAGGCGCGCGCCGGTCCTTTTGGCTCCGTACAAAGCAGGGCTTCCTTGCGGAGGGCCTTCCGCTCCTTCGTCAAGCCCTCCACGAATCTCCGGAAAGTGCGCAAGGGGAACCCGCTGCACTCATCGTGGAGAGCAACTCCTTTCTCCAATTCTTGAAACCCAGCCTCTATCTCGCAGTCATCGCTCCCGCAAAGGAAGATTTCAAGGACTCCGCGCGCGCCGCCCTCGACCGCGCCGACGCCCTCGTTCTTCACGGCGCCGAGGGTGTTCTTCACGCATCAGATCCTGCTTGGATGAGGCTCCCGGCGCGCTTGCTCAAAGAAAAGCCCTCCGTCTCGCAGCGCGAAGGACAGCCCTTGCCCGAAGCCCTCCACGTGCTCGTCCAGCGCGTCCTGGAGGCCCCAGCAAGCGTTGCTATCTGACATCGCCAGGGAGGCAAAATGGCATCTTATCCGTTGACCGTCGGCAAGAAGGCGGCGATAATTTAATAGTACTGGTGTTACTCGAACGCAACCGTCGTGAAGCTTTTTCCGGAAAGTAAGCACGGAACGCGGCAGTTGACGAGATTCTCGGGCGAGCCTGGCCGATCATTCGAGTGCACCAGTTTGAAGTTCCGCTCTGGGGGAGCGTTCATGGCCTCATTCGTTCGAATGGGAGAGGAAATTCCCGTTTCGCCCGCGCCTGTGCCGTTGCTGGAGCAAAACTGGGCCCAGCATTTGGAAAAGTCCATTGAGCGCGGCGCAAACCACCTGCTTTCCCTCCAGGCCGAGCAGGGCTACTGGCAGGGCGAGCTGGAAGCCGACACCACCCTCGAATCCGATTACATCTATTACCTCCACGTTTTGGGAAAAGCCGATCCGCAGCGCATTGCCAAGCTGGCGAATTGTGTTCGCGGCAGGCAATTACCGGACGGCGGCTGGAGCATCTATCCCGGCGGCCCCTCGGAACTCAATGCCACCTGCAAAGCGTACTTTGCCCTAAAATTTGCCGGCGATTCCACCGAATCAACGCACCTGGTCCAGGCGCGCAAGACCGTCCACCGCCTCGGCGGTTTGGAGCACACCAATTCTTATGTCCGCTTCTATCTTGCTCTCGTCGGCGCCGTCGGCTGGGAACTCGTCCCCGCCATTCCCGTCGAACTGATGCTTCTTCCGAATTGGTGCTACATCAACATCTATGAAATGTCGTCCTGGACGCGCGGCATCGTCATTCCCATGGCCATCCTTTGCGCACTGCGCCCGGACTTTCGCTTGCCAGCGCACGCCCAGGTCGATGAACTTTTCAAGGATCCCAACCACAAGGGGGCCGCCTTTTATTGGAGCAAACAATTCTTCTCTTGGAAAAACGTTTTCCTTGCGCTTGACCGCGCCCTAAAGCTCTACGAAAAACTGCCCTGGAAGCCATTTCGCCAGCGCGCCATTCGCGACGCAAAATCGTGGATGCTCCATCATCTTGAGCGCACCGAAGGCCTGGCGGCCATCTATCCCGCAATGATGAATTCCATTTTCGCGCTCATGGCCCTCGGCCACGGCCCTGACGATCCACTGACCTGGCGCGAAATCAAGGAATTTTCGCGTTTCGAAATCGAAGACGCCGACACCATTCGAATGCAGCCGTGCGTCTCGCCCGTCTGGGACACCTGTATTGCCATGGTCTCGCTCGAAGAAGCCGGCCTCCCGCCCGATCATCCCGCCCTCGTGAAAGCGGCAGATTGGATGCTTTCAAAGCAAGTTCTCGGCCCCGGCGATTGGCAAATCAAGAACAAAGACGCCGAGCCAGGCGGCTGGGCCTTCGAATTCCGCAACGATTTTTATCCCGACGTTGACGACACCGCCTTTGTCCTCATGGCTCTCCAGCGCGTCAAGCATCCCGATTCGAAGCTCATGGAAGGCGCCATCCGGCGCGGCATTCAGTGGCTCCTCAGCATGCAGAATCGCGATGGCGGCTGGGGCGCCTTTGATCGCGACAATGACCGCGGCTTCCTCTGCAACATTCCCTTCGCCGATCATAACGCCATGATCGATCCTTCCACCGCTGACGTTACCGCCCGCGTCGTCGAATGCCTCGGTCGCTTCGGGTGGCCCGCGCAGCATCCCGCCATCCAACGTGCCGTGAAATTCCTGCTGAAGAATCAGTCCAGCGACGGCTCGTGGTTCGGCCGCTGGGGCGTCAACTATATCTATGGCAGCAGCGGCGTCCTCCGCGCGCTCGAAACCGTTTCTCTCTCCACCACCGACTACTGCCAGCGCGCCATCACCTGGCTCCGCACCGTGCAAAAACCCGATGGCAGCTTCGGCGAATCCCTGCGAAGCTACGACGAACCGCTCACCAAAGGCCAGGGGCCCAGCACCGCATCGCAGACCGCCTGGGGCCTCATCGGTTTGCTCGCTGGCGCCGGCGTCAACGATCCCGCCGTCGTCAAGTCCGTCTCCTACCTCGTCCACCAGCAGCAGCAGGACGGCTCCTGGAACGAACCTGATTTCACCGGCACCGGTTTCCCCGGCGTTTTTTATCTGAAGTATCATCTCTACCGCAACTCGTTCCCGGTTTATGCGCTGGCCCGTTTCGCAAATCAGTCGGGCGGTGGCGAAGACTACTCCGCCCTCAAGTTTCAGCCCAGCGAATTTCGGCTGCGCAGCGGGTTTTAGCCCGCATGCGCTTCCCCGCGCTGCTTACTGCAAAACTAGCGAAGGCTCGTGTCGCCGGACTTCTCCACAAAGCTCACTCAGCACCGCTGACTGATTTTCTCGACGCCGCAGAAGTTCTGCATTCGGGCTCGGAGCATCCCGTTTCGCACGAAAAAATCCGCGGCATTCTCGGCAGTCCCGCGCCCATCCTCTGGATCGGCGGAAGCGAGCCTCTCGATCATCCCGGAATCGCACACCTGGTCCGCGCCGTCGGGCAGAGCGGCCGCTTCGTTTTTCTCGAGACGTCCGGCACACGGCTGCGTCGCCGCATTCACGAGTTCCAGCCGTCACCCCAATTGTTCCTCACCGTTCGAATCGCCCCGCAATCACCGGCCGCTGCATGCGACATCCCTGGCGCCAGCGCATTCGAATTGGCTCTCGAAGGCATTCGCGCCGCCCGCCTCTCCGGTTTTTTCACCGTCATCCATTCTTCCCTTCGCGAAGATTCGGACCTTTCCCAGCTCCGGGAATTCTCAATCCTTCTTTCTGGCCTGGACGTCGACGGCTGGCTGATCACCGCCGCCTCTGCCGCCGATTCCGCCTTGCGAAAGGCCGCCGAAGCTCGAAAGTTGATTCCCAATTCACAATGGCGGAAGTTTTCCATCCACGTGGAGCGCGACATTCTCTCCGTTTCGAAATCTTGCGACGTGCACGACTCGTTCCGCAGCGAACCCCTGCCGGCCCAATCCCGCGAAGAAGGCATCCACATCTCATGACCACTCTGGTTACTGGCGCAGCCGGCTTTTTGGGCAGCCACGTTACCCGCCAGTTAGTCGCGCGCGGCGATGAAGTCCGCGTCCTCATGCGCGCCTCCAGCACCAATCGCGCCATCGCCGATTTGTCTCTCGAGTACGTCACCGGCGATCTCCGCGACCCCGCCTCTCTCGACCGCGCCATGAAGGGCGTGAAGCGCGTCTTCCACGTCGCCGCCGACTATCGCCTGTGGGCCAAGCGCTCGCAAGACATCTACGATTCGAACGTCGGCGGCACAAAAAATCTCCTGGACGCCGCCAGGCGCGCCGGTGTCGAGCAACTCATCTACACCAGCACCGTCGCCACCATCGCCGTCGAACGCCCGCAGCACCCCAATGAATTCACCGATGCCAAACTCGAAGAAATGGTCGGCCACTACAAGCGTTCGAAATGGCTGGCCGAAAAAGAAGCTCTCGCCGCCGCGAAAAATGGCTTTCCCGTGATTGTTGCCATGCCCACCACGCCCGTCGGCCCTTGGGACTGGAAGCCCACGCCCACCGGGAAAATCATCCTCGATTTTTTGAACGGCAAGATGCCCGGCTACGTCGAAACCGGCCTCAACTTTGTCGGCGTCGAAGAATGCGCCGGCGGCCATCTCCTCATCGCCGAAAAAGGCAAAGTCGGCGAACGCTATTTGCTTGGCGCCGAGAACCTCGCTCTCAAGGGCATGCTGGACCTGCTCTCAAAAATTACCGGCCTCCCCGCGCCCAAGCTGAAAATTCCCCACGGCCTCGCTCTGGGTGTAGCCTATGCAAGTACGGCATTCTCGCGGCTCGTCGGCCGCGAGCCCGGCATTCCGGTCGAAGGCGTAAAGATTGCGCGCCACATGATGTACGTCGATTGCTCGCGCGCCCGCCGTGAATTGGGGTTCAAGGCCGGCCCGGTAGCCGCCGCGCTCGAACGTGCCGTCCGCTGGTACGAAGCCAATGGCTATATCGCCAAAGGCCGCGCCAAGCGTATGGCCCGCGCCGCCGCCTAAGCTTTTGTATTCTTTGTAGTGGCCGGTCTTCAGACCAGTGCTTTTGTCAGGAAGCCCGGCATCCGAAGCCGATAAAAATGCGCATCCTCGTCACCTTCGCCGTCGATGCCGAATTCGCCCCCTGGCGTAAGCGGCATAGTTTCACACGCAATGAAATCAGGATCCCCCAGCTTTCCTTTAATCCACCGTTCGACGTGTATGAGGCGAGACTGGCGGAAGCCGACGTTGACGTCCTGCTAACAGGAATCGGGTGGAGTGATTTGTTCTCCGGCGTTGCCCATAAGGCCCTGCGCGAATTGTTAAAGCGAAAGCCTGACTGTTGTGTTTCAACGGGATTAGCTGGCGGGCTGAACGACGAATTTCATCTGGGTGAGATTGTCGCCGCTTCGCAACTTGTTCTCCCTCAAGGGGAGAGCAGGATACAAAGCAACAAAAGACTCCTAAAGGTGGCGGAGAGTTGTGGCGCTAGAATAGCCAACACATTGATCACGGAAAGCCACATAATCAGCGAAACGTCTTCCAAATCTGCGATGTCAAAGTTTGGCGACTTTGTAGACATGGAGAGCTACCACATTCTTCAGATTGTCTCGGGTACTCAAATCCCAGCGATTGCTGTTCGTGGTATCAGCGACGCGGCTGACCGAGACTTGCCTGTGGATTTCAGCAAGATCCTTGGGCGCGACGGCACCATTAGAAAACGACACCTAATTGGAGAAATCGTCCGCAATCCGCTCCGAATACCAAGCCTCATTCGTTTTGGTTGGCTAAACAAGAAGGCTACGCACTCGTTGGCGGATTTCCTGGACAAATTCATCGCATCGCTCGCAGACTCGGACGGGCGCGTCGCCGCCGCTGCATACGGCGAGGTGGCAACCCGATGAGCCGCACCACCACAACCCTCGAATCTTCCCGCACCCTCGGCCCCATCCCCAAAACCATGCATGCCGGCGTCTATCGCCAAAAGGGCCTCGTCCGCGTCGAAGAAGTCCCCGTCCCAGAAGTCTCCGACGGAGAAGTCCTCATCAAAGTCGCCGCCTGCGGCATCTGCGGCACCGACATTAAGAAAATCTTCCACGCCTACGTCGAGCCGCCCCAAATCCTCGGCCACGAACTCGCCGGCACCGTCGTAGCCATCGGCCGCGGCGTCATCAAATGGAAGCTCGGCGACCGCGTCATGAGTTTTCATCACATCCCGTGCGGAAAATGTTTCTACTGTGAACGCCGCCTCTTCTCCCAATGTCAGCAATACAAGACCACCGGCCTCACCGCCGGCTTCACGCCCAACGGCGGCGGCTTCGCCGAATACGTCAAAGCCATGCCCTGGGTCGCCGATCGCGGCATCGTTGCTCTCCCCGATAACGTAACTTTCGAGGAAGCCACCTTCATCGAGCCCATCAACACCATTGCCAAGGCCGTTCAAAAAGCCCGTATTACAGCGAGCGAAACCGTTCTCATCGCCGGCTGCGGCCCTATCGGCCTCCAATTGCTCATGGTTGCCAACCTCGAAGGTGCCAGGCTCTATACCAGCGACCCCATGGCCGTCCGTCGTGCCAAGAGCCTAACTCTCGGAGCATTAGAGTCCTTTGACCCCAGTGATGGTAAGCTTGTGGACCAGATAAAGGCCCGCACGGAAGGCCGGGGGGCCGACGCGGTTCTGGTAGCGGTTGCGCATCCATCTGTGGTTGAGGACGCGCTGGCGGCAGCAAGGCCCGGTGGGCGCGTGCTGCTCTTTGCCGCCAACGATCCTGTAACCAGGATCGAGTTTCCAGCATCTGCAGTAGGGATCGACGAAAAAGAAATCCTGGGCAGCTATAGCGCCGCGGTGGACATCCAAGACTCAGCGGCAGACCTGGTGCTACAGAAGAAACTGCCCGTCATCGAGATTGTGACGCACCGGTTTCCGCTCGCTAGAATCCAGGAGGGGCTGGAACTGGCGGCCAAGCCGACAGTAGAATCTTTGAAGATATTGATTACCCACGGATGAGAACGACGACGCCAAAGAAGACGGAAGTAGGCGAAGAAGTGAAAGTAGCCGAACCTCTCATAGTCGTGCCGTCAAAGATGACGGCAGCGGTGCTCTACGGCAGCGAAGATCTTCGCATCGAGAAGATTGATGTCCCCGCGCTGTCTGCGGACGAGGTATTGCTGCGCGTCCGCCTCGCGCTCACGGATGGCACCGATCTGAAAGTCTGGAAACGAGGATATCACGAAAAGATGATTCAGCCGCCCGCGGTGTTCGGCCACGAACTGGTGGGCGACATTGTAGCCGTAGGCAAGCGCGTGAATCCGCGCTGGCGCATCGGTATGCGCGTGATTGCCGCCAACTCCGCGCCGTGCTTGCGCTGCTACCACTGCCGCCGTGGGCAGGAAAATCTTTGCGACGACCTGCTCTTCAACAATGGCGCGTACGCCGACTACATGCGCATTCCCGGGCGCATCGTTGTTGAAAATATGCTGGAAGTGCCGCACTCCGTGGATGACCAGAGCGCTGCGCTCACCGAGCCTCTCGCCTGCGTTCTCCGCGGAATCCATGAGTTGGAAGTGCGCACCGGCGACACCACGGCCGTCATCGGCTGTGGCCCCATCGGATTGAAATATGTTCGTATGCTTTCTCGGCGAGGCGTGCGCGTCATTGCGCTCGCGCGGCGCGCGGGCCCGTTGGACGTGGCCAAACGGCTGGGCGCCTTCGCCACGATTAACGTCACGGAAGTCGTTGATGTTGTGGGCGCAGTCAAAGCCTTGACCGAAGATCATCTGGGACCGGATTCTGTCGTGGAAGCGGCAGGAAATCCTGCCACCTGGAAACAGGCTCTCGCCATGGTGCGCCGCGGCGGCGTTGTGAATTTCTTTAGCGGCTTGCCCTCCAGCACGCGTGTGGAGATCGAGCCCGCGGTGATCCACTACTCGGAACTCAAGTTGATCTCTCCTTTCCACCATACCCCGCGCTTTATCCGCGAAGCCCTCGAAGCCATCCGCCGGGGCGACATCTCCGCGCACGACTTTGTCACTGAAGAAATCCGGCTGGCCGACCTGCCCCAGGCATTCGAACGCATGAAGTCCCGCAGCGGCGAAATCAAACTAGCCGTCCGGCCATGACTTTGGAGTGCGGGAGCCACGCTCCCGCTTTTCCCTCCAGCCCAGAACCTCAAATGCACCACACACCCTCTGCCTTTCCAGGCGCACCACTGGCATATTTGCGAGTAACGTCGAGAACGGGAGAACTTTTCCACTAATGCTGCGCCCCGGCGAAATCGAAATCACCCGCCACGCCCCGAGTCCCGGCTGCACTCCAGAAGCCGCGCAAAAATACACCCGCTGGCTCGCCACGCACCACTACGAGAATTTCAACGTCGCCTCCTGGCTCCTTCCAAAAGATCTCCATCAACATTTCTACAACGTCTACGCCTACTGCCGCTGGGCTGACGATCTCGGCGACGAAGTCCCCGATTCGAATCGCGCGCTCGAACTGCTCCACTGGTGGGAGCACGAGCTGAACTCCTGCTACCAAGGCAAGCCCTCGCATCCTGTTTTCGTCGCGCTGCGCGAAACGATCGTCGCAAAAGATATTCTGAAGCAACCCTTCGCCGATCTGCTGAAAGCCTTCCGCCAGGACCAAACTGTGAAACGCTACGCGGACTGGGCCGCCGTTTTGGACTATTGCGTCTACTCCGCGAATCCCGTCGGGCGATTGGTGCTCTATCTCTGCGGCTATCGCGATGAACAGCACCAGCGTTTGTCCGATGCCACCTGTACCGCTTTGCAACTCGCCAATTTCTGGCAGGATGTTTCGCGCGACTTGGAAAAAGGCCGCATCTACATTCCGCTCGATGCCGCCGCTGCGCAGGGCCTCACTGAGAACGATATTATGGAGCGCCGGTTCGATGACCGTTACGTCCGTCTGATGAAAGATTTAATCAATCGCACGCGCGCGCTTTTCGCCGAAGGCGCGCCCCTCGCGAAAATCGTCGACGGTCGCCTCAGTGTCGACCTCGATATGTTCAGCCGCGGCGGCGTCGCCGTTCTCGACGCCATCGAATCCATGGGCTACGACACCCTGCACAATCGGTCCTCTATCAGCAAACCCAAACAGGCTGGACTACTGGGTCGCGCCATCCTTACCCATCTAGTCGCGCGTGGCTCTGAGACTCAGAAAGCTTCTCGCATCGTCTCTCTTGTAGGGGCGCAGCATGCTGCGCCCTCCGGTCGCGTGAACTTGCCGGAATCCTACGCGGAATGCCACCGCATCGCCCGTGCATCACGCAGCAATTTCTACGCCGCCTTTTTCTTGCTCCCTGGTTCGAAACGCGATGCCCTTGCAGCGCTCTACGCCTTCATGCGCCTCGTGGATGACCTCGCCGATGAAGGCGCGGATCTCGCGGCAAAGCAGCGCGGCCTCGCAAATTGGCGCGCTGCTCTCGATGACGCCATCACCGGACACGATCAGCACTTCGACGGCAACGCCGCCATGACTTCGCCCGCCGCGACTCTGGGCCAAGCCGCGGAAATACTGCCCGCACTCGTGGATACCATGCAGCGGTACAAAATGCCGGCTCGTTATCTGCACGATTTGATCAGCGGCGCGGAGATGGATTTGTCCGTGCAGACCTATCCGACGTTCGAACGATTGCGCGAATATTGCTATCGCGTCGCTGGCACCGTCGGTTTGACCTGCACCCACGTTTTCGGTTTCCAGGATGCGCGCGCCCTCGACCTCGCGGAAAAACTTGGACTTGCGTTTCAACTCACTAACATCATTCGTGACGTTCACGAGGATTTCAGACTCGGGCGCGTCTATCTTCCGGAAGAGGACCTCGCGCGCTATGGAGTCTCACCCGAAGATTTTGGCCGCGCTGAAGCGACTCTTGGCGTTCGCGAATTGCTGCGAGTCGAATCCGACCGTGCCTGGCAATTGTACGAAGAAGGCTCCGCGCTGCTCGGCCTGATCGACGCGGACAGCCGCGGCGCGTTGTGGCTGCTCGTGCACACGTACAGTGCGCTGCTCGGACGCATCGAGTCGGTCGATTTCGCCGTCTTCGGCGAGCGCGTGCGTCTTTCGAAAGCTGAAAAAATGATGTTCATCGCCAAGGCGCGCTTCGGCCGCCACACGGAAGAGAATATTCTTGAAAAGCGTGATCGTGATCGGCGGCGGCCTGGCGGGACTGGCAGCCGGCGTCGCGCTGGCTGAATCCGGCTGGCGCGTACGCCTGTTCGAGCAGCGTCCCTTCCTAGGCGGCCGCGCGACCTCGTACGTCTTGCCGGACGGCGAGCACGTGGACAATTGCCAGCACGTGACGCTCGGCTGCTGCACGAATCTTTCTGATTTTTACTCGCGTGTCGGTTCCGCGGACAAAATAAAATTCTTTGACCGGCTCTTTTTTCTTGATCCGCAAGGCCGCCGCGGAGAAATGCAAGCCGGGATTTTTCCTGCACCTTTTCATATGACTGGCTCGTTTGCGGCATTCGCGCCGCTCACTCTGCGGGACAAGCTTTCGATTGCGCGGGCGATGTTGGATATCTTGCGCTCCCAGGGGAAGCCCGCGGACCTCGAGGAAAATGGCGGCATCTCCATGCTGGAGTGGCTGGATCGTCGCGGACAGACACCGGACGCCATCGAAAGATTCTGGCGCGTCGTTCTTGTCAGCGCGCTCGATGAAGAACTGGATCGCACGGATGCGCACTTCGGCGTGGATGTTTTCTGGAAAGCTTTTCTTTCGAATCGCACGGGATACCGCATGGGGGTGCCTGCAGTGCCGCTCGCGAATTTGTATGATGGATGCAAAGTGGAAATCGAGCGACGCGGCGGCGAAGTGGTTTTGCGTGCACCAGTACGCGGCCTGAAAATTGAAAATGGAGAAATCGCCGGCGTTCGTTTCGATGAAGGAAAAGAAGAAACAGCGGATGCGTATGTTTTTGCCGTGCCACACACCGCGCTCGCGGAGTTGCTGCCGGAAAGTGTGAAGCAAGCGGATCCCTCGCTCGCCAATCTGGACAAAATAAAAGTTTCGCCGATTACCGGCGTGCATTTCTGGTTTGACCGGCAAGTGATGAAAGAACCGTTCGTGACTTTGCTGGACTCCACAACGCAGTGGGTTTTCAACAAGACCGCACTGTACGGCGATTCGAACGAACAAGGCAACAACGTAAGTGGGGGGCAGTACCTGCAACTGGTGATCAGCGCGTCATACGATTTGCTGCCAAAGCCGCGCCAGGAAATTATCGATCTGTGCTTGCGCGAAGTGCGGCACGCGTTTCCGGCGGCGAGCGAAGCGGAATTGGTGAAGGCTACAGTCATAAAAGAGGCCGCCGCAACATTTTCACCGGAGCCGGGAGTGGACCGCTGGCGGCCGAAACAGGAATCTTCCGTTCGCGGATTATTTCTTGCGGGAGATTGGACCGCCACGGACTGGCCGGCCACGATGGAGGGCGCGGTGCGCAGCGGATATCTCGCCGCGGAAGCGGTGCTGCGTTCGAACGGAACGCCGCGAAGATTTCTGCAGCCCGATCTGGAGCCGGATGGATTTGTGGGCATGTGGATTGGAAAGAGTGCGCAGCAAAAAAACTGACGCGGGGAATCGAGATCAGAGAACAGAGACCAGAGATCGAGAGACATGGCATCAAGATAGTTGCGGGAATCATGGCGCCACCAGCTCGTAGGCGCCGAGGCGGAGTTCGCCTAGGGTTAGATTTTCGCCGAGAGCGTCGATGGATTGGTATTTGGATTTGTGGGTGGCGAGGAATTCTTCGTAGGAGTGGCGGGTCGTCCAGAAATCGAGCGTGAGGTACACACTTGAACGAAAGGGATCGTGCAGCAGGCGGGTTTCGCGGTAGTGCGAGTCGGTCCGAAAGAGCTCGGCCCAAGCACCGGCGGGCCCATAGAGCTTTTCGAACGGTTTTTTGCAACCCGGCTTGACTTCGTACTCCCAGAGGACTAAAAACATAGTGTACCCATCTCCTGCTCTCGGACGCACGCAACTCTGCAAGGAAATTCTAGGTAATGTTTGCGCAGTCCGGCCGAGTGTAGCAATCCGATCGGAACTAAGCCAAGTTGGGAAGCGCGACAGCGCATAAAGTTTAAGTTGTAGCCGTTGCAGTCCGTCGAGACTGGCGGACGGAGGCGTTTGTGGATCGAAAGTACAGCCACCGCGGGTACCGCGACGCGGAAAAAGAAGATAAAAAGAATAAAACGCACGAGCGCAAACCGCCGGCGGGCGGGCCGCGCGGCGCGGATCAGTTCGGGCCACGCACGCCGCGCATGGTGGGAACGGTGACGCGCGCGCGCTGCGCGAATTGTGGGGCGGTGCTGACCCCGGGATTCGATCCGAACGGAACGTGCCCAAAGTGCGGACTGGAATTGCACTGCTGCAAACAGTGCAGGTTTTTCGATTCCGGCGCGCAGTTTGAATGCACGCAGCCGATCCCGGAACGCATTTCGCCGAAAGACGCGAAAAATAATTGCAAGTTCTACGAATTTCGGACTACGGTGGAAAAAGATACCGCGCCTACTTCGTATTCGCAGCCAGCCCCGCCGGGCTCCGCCCCGCCGTCGGCGCCGCCACGGCATAACGATGCGCGGCAGGCGTTTGACGATCTCTTCAAGAAGTAGCTGCTCATGAAATCCTCGCGCCGCTCCTTTCTGGAAGCCGGACTCGCTCTCCCTACACTCTTCCATTCCGTTCCTTCGCTCGCGGAGACACCGCAAACGGAGAAGACCGCGAATTCCAAAGATTCGTCGTTTGATCCGTGGGTGGAAATTGACAAGGAAAACCTGCGGCACAATGTTCTGGAAATTGCGCGGCGCGTGGGCGGGCGGCCGATTCTGGCAGTGATCAAGAACAACGGGTATGGCATGGGGGTGGCCAACGTTGCGCAACTGCTAGAGCCGCAGACGGAAATCTTCGGATTTGCGGTGGTGAAATTTCACGAGGCGATTTCGCTGCGCGATGCGGGGATTCGCAAGCCGGTGCTGTTGATGGGTCCCTTTGACGAGGCGAATCTGGAAGAAGCCGTGGCGCGGAATATCATGCCGATGGTGTACACGCGGATGGGGCCGGCGCTCGACAAGGTCGCGGCGAAACTGCAGAAGAACATTGCGTTGCATGTTTGCGTGGATACGGGGATCGGGCGCGTGGGCGTGCCGTATTATCAAGCCGCGCCGCTGATCCGCGACCTGGCGACCCGGAAAGCGGTGCAAATCCAGGGAACGATGATGACGTTCACGGAGGATATGGATTTTGACAAGGAGCAGCTGCGGCGGTTTCAGGAAATTTGCAGAGCGCTGGAAAAAGAAGGAATTGCCCTCGGAAAAAAACACACGGCATCGAGTTTTACACTGTTCCAGCATACGGACGCGTTTTTGGATATGGTGCGGCCGGGGATGGCCATTTATGGGATTTATTCGGAGAACGAATTTCGGCACACCGGAATCCTGGAGTTGCGGCCGGCAATCCGCTTGAAGGCGCGCGTGGTGTATGCGAAAAAGCTGCGCAAAGGGGACAGCGCGGGCTACAACCGGGCGTATATGGCCAAGGACGATGTGTGGGTGGCGACGCTGCCGGTGGGACATGCAGACGGCTGGCCGAGGGTGGCGGCGAAGGGCGCGAAAGTGCGAATCAATGGAGTGCTTTATCCGGTGGTAGCTTCGGTTTCCGCGAGCCATTGCATCGTGGAGATTGGGAGCGAAGAGCGATTGAAGATCGGGGACACGGTTACGTTTTTCGACGGGCAGCCGGGTTCGCGGCCGGAAGATGTGTCGGAGGCTTGCGGTGCTTCGGTTTATGACCTCACGATGCATTTGAATCCGCTCTTGCCTCGCAAAATCGTTTAGAAGATTTCCTCGTTGGTTGCTTCCGTATTTCCCTCCAGAGAGCAACCTGCTCCTGTAAATGACCAGCCCGGCCATGGAGAGGCCGCAGCGGTGCTGCGCCCCTACAAGGTCGGAGCGCGGACGATGTTGCCCTCAGGTACGCCTCCTTCGACTACGCTCTTGGGAGGCCCTTCGGCTGGACTCCGGGCAGGCGTCAGGAGCCATTGGGAACTGCGGCATCGGAGTTCGGGGCGACCCAAGCTATGTCTGGATGACTTGGCGGGGCGTGCATTTGGAAACCTTGGCAGCCTGGCGGGCGGGGAGATTGCCGAAGTCGATGGTCACGGGTTCGTCTTCGGGATGGAGTTCGTGTTCGATGGCGGGGAGGGTGCGGAGGATTAAGTTGCAAGAGTCCAGCCGGACTTTCCATTTCGAACTCCCGGAAAACGGCAGTATACATCTGGTCTCCCTCGCTTCGTGCTCGATGGTTTCCTCAAAGGGGAAGATCGACGTCGTCCAGGACCTAAAGTGGGAGTTGGGAGCAACGGGGTTCGCGGCGTGAAATGTTTCGGGAAGTTGTGCATTCCGCTGTCCCTGACGGGGCGACGCTTAAGTGTCACTAACTATCAAGAGGGGGCGATCGGGGTGCTTGAGTTTACGCGGCTATACTTGGGTTTAGATGGCCGACTTCAAGAACTTGTTTCGAAAAGCTTCTTTAACGCTCGTCGACGGGCTGTTGCTGGTTCTCTGCGCGGCGGCCTTGGCGTACCTCTCTGTGCCACCGCTAGCCAAGCTGGGAGTGGCGGCCGGCAATTCGGTGGATACGAGCGGAGACATCCGGCTTGTGGGCGTAGTCGTTTTCGTGGGCATTTTGTTTCTGGGAGTTGTGGGGGTGCTATTCGCGACTTTCGTAAGCGGATGCCTAATTTTTGCGGTGTTACCGAACCGCGCGAGGCTGTTCACGCGGATAGGACTCATGGTGGTGTTCCTGCCGGTTTTCATCCAGACGGCGAGAAGAGGCCCGCGAGGGTACCTTGATTGGCTCATCGATCCGTCCATTCGCCAAAACGAGGCAAAACAGAAAGCGAAGGGCGAATTGGAGCGCCAGCTGAAGGCGTCGGAAGCCCTGACCGTGGAGCGGGAACCGGACGGCGTGAAGATTACGAATAACACGGATGAATTGGCGCGAGTGCAAGTGTTGTTCGCGCGAAGAACCAAGGATGCTATTTACAATTGTTATGTGGGCCAGTCTGCGACATTTCCTCCCGCGACTTCGGACGAAGAAATGAATTTGCCGCCACGGGAAACCCGGGTGTTTCTGTTCGCCGAGGCGCACACAAATAGCGGTTCGAATCGCGAGTGCGGATTCGATGACTATGCCGTCTGGGGCTGGGATGGAAAAAACGTGCCGCTGTTTTTGAGCCAGAAGGCGCACCTTTTCTAGGAGGGATAGAGAATTGGCGGGGCGCAGCAGGGGAGTCGTATGGCTGACTTACGTCGCATATTTATAGTGGTGCTTCTAATGGCGTGGCTCATCCCGCCGGGTGTCGAAGGCCAAGCGCGGGAGTCTGCCCATGCGCCGGACCGTTTTGAGTTTTTCGAGGGTCACGCATACATGGGCGCCGAGTGGGTGAAATGGGAACACGAGAGGCTGGTGATCGTAAAACGCGTTGCTGACATGAAGGGCAAGGGTTCCTTTGTCGAGACTAAAGAGGAGCTAAGTCCCACTGTGGAGGCATGGCAGCGATTTTGGGCAAGCATCGACTCCCTTGGCGTCTGGCAGTGGAAACCGGAGTATAGCGACCCGAAACGCGATGGGCCGGATGGAGAGTCATGGGCGCTGGTTTTGCAAACCGGAGGCAAGCAGCTGAAATCGAAAGGCTATAATGCCGTCCCCAACGGCTACGGCGAATTCCGCGAAGCGGTGCACAAACTGATGGAAGATGCGCGACAGCAGAAGCGCGATTGAGGCAAACAAACGGCTGTGGCTAACTTCCATCCCGTGCTTAATTGATTGGGCATGGGAAGATTCTACATTGCGTTTTCCACTCAGAGAGTGAGTCGCCAGGGTCGGCCGTAGCTGTCCTGTCTGTTTGCCCCACTGTGAAAACAAAGAGAATTGGCAACTTTCTGGGAGTGGTGTCGTCGAACTAATGGATGGCGAAGTGCGTACCTAGAGGCAGAGAAAAAGAACGGGTCTGAAGACCCGCCACTACGGGGCCGGAGGTCGGCGCGGAGAAGAGCGGTCTGCTGCCCTGACGCGAGGTCGGGGTAAACGACAGGCGGGCCCTACGGGAACGGGACGGGCAAGCAGGAGTTGACGGAATTGGGGGTTCATATGGGAACGCTGGGACAGGATATCCGGTATGCGCTGAGGAATCTCAAGAAGGCGCCGGGGTTTGCGGCGGTGGCGGTCATCACTCTGGCGCTGGGGATTGGAGCGTCAACGGCGATATTCAGCGTGATGGAGAACATTCTGATTGAGCCGTTTCCGTACCGGGATGCGCAACGGTATATGTCCATGCAGATCCATGACACGGAGCGGAGCGAGCCTGGCGGACGGGCGGGATACCTGGGCCCCGAGCTGCTCGACATTATGGCGCAGAATCACGTGTTTGACGCGGTGATTGCCAATGACAACACGGACGTGTTGTACCGCTCGGCCGAGGGAAGCCAGCGGTTCGATGGAAATTACATAACGCCAGGAACGTTTGAGTTTTTTGGGATGCAGCCGCTGCTGGGGAGAATGGCGCAGGAGGCAGACTATGAGCCGGGGGCACCGCCGGTGTTTGTGCTGCGGTACAAGACGTGGATGAAGAGTTTTGGCGGGGATCCTTCGATTGTGAACAAGACGTTTGTGCTAAACGGAGTTTCGCGGACGCTGATCGGGATCATGCCGCCGCGATTTGGATGGGGCGACGCGGATTTGTGGATTCCCATGAAGCCGAGCCGTGCGGCAGCGGCGAAGACAATCGCCGGAGCGTTTCAACAACACTGGTTCTTGATGGGGCACCTGAAGCCGGGCATTTCCGTCAAGGAGGCGGAGGCGGATCTGACGGTGGTGGCAAATAACCTGGCGAAGATTTACCCGACGGAGTATCCGAAACATTTCACGGTGCAGGTGGACTCGCTGACGAACCTGGTGGTGGGACAGTTTCGAACGACGCTGTATATCGTGCTGGCGGCGGTGGGATTGTTGCTGCTGATCGGATGCGGAAACGTGGCGAATCTGTTGCTGGCGCGAGCGACGACGCGGGAGAAGGAGTTTGCGATTCGATCGGCGCTGGGGGCGAACCGATGGAGATTGGTGCGGCAGCTACTGGTGGAGAGCGTGATCCTGGCGACGGGCGGGGCCGCGGTAGGAACGCTATTGGCCTGGGGAGGTTTGAAATCACTGGTGGCGTTGATGCCTCAGAATATCATCCCGGCCGAAGCGGTGATCCGACTGAACATGCCGGTATTGGCGTTTACGTTGAGCGTTGCAGTGCTGACGGCGCTGGTGTTTGGGCTAGTGCCGGCGCTGAAGGCCGCACGGAAGGATTTGAACGAGCCTTTGAGGGATAGCGGGAAGGGAATCAGCGGCGGATTCCGTCATGGGAAATTGCGCGATGCAGTGGTGGTGCTGGAGGTGGGACTGTCTTTAACGCTGCTGGTGGCGGCGGGACTGCTGATGAAAAGTTTTGTGGCGCTGCGGGATGTGAAGCTGGGGTTGCAGCCGGACCATATATTGGTGGCAAGGCTTCCGTTACCGGTGGATCGTTATAAGACGGCGGACCAGGTGACGGGATTTTACCGGCCGCTGTTGCAGCGGCTAAAGGCGCTGCCGGGCGTGGTGGAAGCGACGGAAACGAGCACGCTGCCGCCGTATGGGGGAATTCCAAGTGACATCGAGATTCCCGGGAAGACGCACGCGGAGAAATGGAACGCGCTGTTCCAATTGTGCAGCGAGGGATATTTTGGGGCGGTGAAGATTCAGTTTCTGGATGGGCGGAGTTTTACGGAAGCGGAAGTGAACGGTGCGAGGAAGCTGGCGGTGGTGAATCAGACGTTTGTGAAGAAGTACCTGGGAAATGAGAATCCCATCGGACGGCAAGTAAGAATTGCGCAACTGGCGGAGTTTGAAGATGCGGTGAAAGAGCCGATGTTCGAAATCATCGGGCTGGTGGCGGACGCGAAGAATTCCGGATTGCAGGACCCGGTGAAGCCGGAGATCTGGGTGCCATACACTGTGACGGGATCGGCGTTCCGAGGAATTCTGGTGCGGACAGCGAATGAACCGCTGTCCATGTTGAATGCCGTGGAACACGAAATCTGGGCGACGGATCCAAACGTGGCGTTGACGTTTACCGGGACACTGGAAGGGTACATACAGCAATTCTCGTTTGCGGGACCGCGATTTGGATTTTTCCTGATGATGATTTTTGGGGGGATTGGATTGGTGCTGGTGACGATAGGAGTTTATAGCGTGCTGGCATACACGACGGTCCGAAGGACGCAAGAGATCGGGATTCGAATGGCGATGGGTGCGGAGGGATCGGATGTGCTGAAGATGGTGGTGCGAATGGGATTGCGGCTGGTGGGGATTGGAGTGGCGATTGGATTGATTATGAGCTTGTTGATCGGGCGAGTGATTGCGACGCAGCTGTGGGGAGTGTCGGCTTACGATCCGTGGACGCTGGTGTGCGTGCCGCTGGTGCTGTTGATTACCGGGATCGTGGCGTGCTGGATTCCGGCGCGGCGGGCGGCGCGTGTGGATCCACTGGTGGCGTTGCGGTATGAGTGAGGATTGAGCGGGCCGGGCAACGCCCGGCAGCTACAAAATCAAAAGCGAAGAGACACCTGCCGCGGCAGGTGCCCCCGCCGGAAGAGTTGTATGACGTGCCGAGGAGCGGCCCGCCTCAGAAGGCGGGCCCTACACAGAGGAGATTAGGCCCAGGAGTAGCCGTGTTTGGAAAGTGGGAGGGAGCGGATGCGCTGGCCGTTGACGGCGAAGATGGCGTTGCAAACGGCTGGGAGGACCGGCGGCAGGGCGGGTTCACCGAGGCCGGTGGGCGGATTATCGGTTTTCAGGAAATGGACTTCGATTTCGGCGGGGACTTGATTCATTCGAACGGGCGGATATTCGTGGAAATTGCTTTGGACGGCGCGGCCCGCGTCGATGGTGATTTCGTAGGTCATGACGGAGCTTAGACCCTCGATGATGGCGCCGCGAACCTGATTTTCAGCGTTGAGGGGATTGATGATCTGGCTGCCGACATCGCCGGCGACCCAGATTTTGTTAACCTTCACTTGTTTTTTCGCGTCGACGCGCAGTTCGATTACTTCAGCAAAATAACCTCGATGGGAAAATTGGAAGGCGACGCCCATGGCGGTGTCTTTGGGCAAGGTGCGCTTGCCCCAGCCGGATTTATCGGCGACGAGCTTGAGGACACCTTGCATACGGGCGGCGTCGAGGTCGGAAGAGAAGGCGTCGGGCTTGGCGTCAGAGTTGGTGACGCGAGGGAGGCTGAGAAGATCGAGGCGGAACTGGACGGGATCTTTTCCGGCCGCGTGAGCGAGCTCGTCGGTGAAAGATTGGAAGACCCAGGAGAAGGCGTTGCTGCGCGGGGCGCGCAGAGCGTAGGTGGGAACGCCGAGAGGCATGAGCGAAGCGCCGAAGGAAAAATTCGTGAGGAAAGTGCCGGGGAATTCGTTGCCGGGAATGTTGGCGGAGGGAGCGAACTGCTGCCCTTCGCCGAAACTGATGAAGTGATTGCGCCAGGCGACGAGATTGCCGGAGGCGTCGAGGCCGCCCTTCAAATAATGAAAGCCGGCGGGGCGATAGTGATCGTGGTGGAAATCGTCCTCGCGGGTCCAGAGGAGTTTCACGGGGACGCCGACTTGTTTGGCAATGGCGGCAGATTCGAGCATGTAATCGTTAGTAAGGCGGCGGCCGAAGCCACCACCTGCGCGCTTCAAGTGAACGATGATGTCGCTCGCGGGAATGTTCAAGAGCTTGGCGACTTGCTGGCGGCCGGATTCAGGAGTCTGGCTGGGCGACCAGAATTCGAGTTTGCCGTCGTGATAGTGCGCGAGGCAATTCTCGGGCTCCATGGGGGCGTGGGCGAGGAAGGGGTAGGCGTAGGCGGCTTCGACGGCTTTTGCGGCGGATTGCAGGGAGGCGTCGGCGTCGCCGTCCTTTCGAACGGTGATCGTGGGAGCTTGTTTGGAGAGCTCATCGGCACGATCGGCGAAGCCTTTGCTGCTTTGCTGTGCGGTGGCGCCTTCGTCCCACTTGGCGCGCAATTTTTTTCGGGCGGTGTTGGCCTGCCACCAAGTGTCGGCGACGATGGCGACGCCGTAGTGAAGGCCGAGCAGGTCGGAGGTACCATCCACGGAGAAGGCATGGCGGACGCCGGGCTGAGATTTGATTTCGTCAAAATTGGCGCTGAGGAATTTGCCGGCGTAGACGGGGCACTTTTCGTAGACGGCGTACAACATTCCGGGAACTTTGAAGTCGATGCTGTAGAGAGATTTTCCGGTGACGATGGAGGGGTTGTCGACGCTGTGAGTGGGCTGGCCGATGATTTTGTAATCTTTGGGATCCTTGAGCTTGACGGATTTGAGATCGGGCGCGGGCAGAGCGGCGGCTTTTTCGGCGAGCGCGCCGTAAGTGAGAGAGCGGTTTGTGGGCTGATGAATGACGCGGCCGGAAGAGGTCTGGCACTCGGATTCCGGAACCGACCAGGTTTGTGCGGCGGCGGTAATGAACATCTGACGGCAGGCGGCGCCGACACGGCGGAGAGGGTCCCAGTTGATAGGTGTGGCGGTGCTGCCGCCGGCGCGCTGGGGGCCGTATTTTGTTTCATCGAGATCGGCTTGCTGGATGCGAACGGATTTCCAATCGACGTCCAGTTCATCGGCGATGATCATGGGGAGACTGGTTTTCACGCCCTGACCGATTTCGGGATTCTTTCCCATGATGGTGACGGCACCGTCGGCGGCGACGTGGACAAAAGCCGTGGGAAGAAACGCTGGGGGAGTTGTTTGCGGGGCTTGGGCGAAGAGCTCCGCGACCTGATCGGTGTGGAGGGCGAGGAGGATGCCGCCGCCCGCGACAGCGGAAACGCGAAGGAAGGTGCGACGATCGAGGAGCGTGGTAATCACAAGGCCTCCTTGGAGAGCGGATTTGCCGGAAGGCGTTTGGCAAATCCACATCGTGGCCATTGTAACGCTAGAACGGGATTTGTGAAGAGGCATGCAAGCTTGAATTTGATTCGAACGGACAGCGGGCGGAGAAATTATTTTGGAAATGGGCCAGCCATGATGGGGCCGGGGAGAAGGGGCTCCCATTCCAGTTTGCAATGGGCGCATTGCACTTTCCAGGGATTGGCGTGAGTGGGGACGGAATGTGCGTCAAGCGCGACGGAATTCTTCTTTTGGCAATGAGGGCAGGTAACATCCACCATCAAATGGACGGGCGCAACGAGAGATTCGATGCGGGCTGCCGGTGAAGATGGATTCTTGCTGGCGCGCTTACCGGTATAGAGAGCTTTATCGGCGCGGGCGAGAAGTTCCTCGGGACGATCTCCGAGCGAGTATTGTTGCCAACCCGCAGAGAAAGAGACGGGAATTCGATGGGCCTGCCAAGTCACTTCGAGAGCGCCGAGGCGGTCCAAGACGAGCTGTAACTGGTCGAGAGTACACTCCGGGAGAAGAACAAGAAATTCGTCGCCGCCCAGACGCACGGCCATGTCCGAACCACGAATTACCTTGTTGAGATGAAGTGCAAATTCCTGGAGGACGTGGTCACCGGCAGGATGGCCGTGGCGGTCGTTGATCAGCTTGAAATCGTTGAGGTCGAGGGTGAGAACAGTCAAGGGATGACCGCGGCGGGCGGAGCGCGCGACCTCCGCGGCTAGGCGTTGAACGCCAAAACGGCGGTTATAGAGGCCGGTCAAAGGATCGACCATGGCCATGTTCCGAAGTATGTCGGAATGACCCTGCTTCTCGGCGAGTTGGAAGCGCAAGCGTTTGATGAGGACTTGCTGGTAGATAGTGTAGAGGTTGAGAAGGAGGATGAGAACGATCAGGCCAAAAACGGCGTCGTCCATCTTGAGGTAAAGGAATGTTTTTGTGCCCTGTCGCGAGAGAGGGAGAGTGAAAGTGATGACGGCGAAAGTGAGGAGGAGCATGACAAAGATGGAGTAGCCCCAGACCCACCAGTCGCGCTTCTCGATCTGCCGGAGTTCGCGCGTCAGATCGTGATCCTCTTCGAGAGGCGTGACAAGGCGAGTTTGGAGTTCAGTCATGGGGTGGAGATAAGATTCGGGAACTCCCGGTTCAGACCAAGTTAGGGGTTTAGGGGGTTGTGGTCAAGGCAAGTTGTAGTGGGAATTACAGAGTAGTTACTTTTGGGACGGGCGGGCTGGAGGGAGGCGGTCTGGATGATGGGTGTTCTTGTAATGTGTTTATTTTCAATTTGTTAGGGTGTAAGCCGGCGTTCACCAAGAGTCCTGCCAGGGTGGTACTCCTGCTCCATTGGCGGAATCGTGGGATAAAAGGAAACTACTGGTGAGCAAAATGGTGTCACTCTTCATCCTCGTGTTCGCAGGTATCGCGCTCGTGCGGTTCGCGGTGTCGCAGTGGCGGGCGATTTGGATAACGACTGCCAATCAGCCGCTGTCGGAGACGCTGCGAACGTCAGCCGGAATTGAGAGCGAGAGCATTGGGGCGCAGGATTTTGGGGCGTTGCTGGTGCTTTGCGATAACCTGTCGCCGGATTTGAAGAAGAAAAGCCCTTGGCTTAAAGAAGTATCGATTTACTACCGCGCGGTTTCGAAGCTTGAGCGAGTGTTCCGTGAAAAGCTGCCTTCGATTGCGAGCTGGGCAAATCGAGAAATGCAGACGTGCTCGCGGTATGTGGCGGTGGTCCTCGACCAGAACCTCTCGATGAGCCTTGACCGCCGGCTGGCCGCTCGCCTGAATTAATTCCAATAACCAAAGACTAGCACGATTGTGAACGTAACGCATTGGTTGTGGGTGGGTAGCGTGATGCTGTGTTTTCGCTATGGTCCGGGGGCGGTCTGCCTGAACGAGAAGACCCGCGGTAGACGCCAGGCGGAGCCAGCAGGGAACGCTGAGAGCCGCGGGCTCAAATCACTTGGGTTCGGATGCGGATTTTTCGCGGCGGAGCAGCCGAGAGCGTTGGGAGCTGCGGCGTTTTTTTTCTGCGCTAATGGATTTGGGGTCGACCAGCCATTGGGCCGTCCCGCCGCGGCGAGGATCTTTTTGTTTGGTTCCGGAGAGGCGACCAATACTGAGAAGGCGGCATACTTCGGCGCTGGTAGTATCCAAGTGGGTGGCGGTTTCCTGAGCGGTGAGCCAGCGATCGGAAGGCGCGCGCATTTCGAGAAGTCCTCCAGTGCAGCGGGGCCCTGCGCGTGATTCACTCTAACGGTATAGTATCGTTTTTGGCAACTACTTCTGCGAAGGAGGCGCCGCTCGATTGGCGCTAGGCGTGGAAGCGGGAGGCGCTTACTTTTTCGCGTCAACGCCTGATTCAGCTAGCGGAAAAAGTGTGGGTTCAGCCGGAGGCATGTTGGCGATGGAATCAAGCTGGGGATAGTGGTGACGAAGAGGCTCGGGAACTTTGACTTTTGCTCCCTTGAGAATGCTGATGAGTTGGAGGGCATTGACGACAGACTTGCCCTGAAAATGATTGTTGGTGATGACGAAAGTGTTGTGGGCCTGTTCGGATACTTTGCGGACGCGCGTGATCCAGGGAGCGAGCTCTTCGGAGGAGTAAAGATAGTTATAGCGCTCGTAGGCGGGGATCGAAGTATGTTCGGTGAACCAGGTGTCGTAGCGGCGGCCGTGAAGGCGGACGTAGCCGACGGCAGAAGTGGCCTGGGCGGAGGGCGAGAGAGAGCGGCCGATGATGGGCTGATCGATGTTGCAGAAGCCGGTGTGGTGCTCTCGAAGAAGTTCAAGAGTTTCGAGCGAGTCCCAGGAGGAGTGGCGAACTTCGACGACGAGCGGATAGTCGGCGAAGCGTTTAAGAGCGAAGATAAGGGCGGCTTTGGTTTCTTTCGAACGATGGAAAGAGAAAGGGAATTGGAGGAGGACAGCGCCGAGTTTATTCGCCGCGCGCAAGATGTCGAAGCCAGCGCGGACAGCTCGTTCGTCTTCCGCGGAGGAGACAGAGCTCAATGCAGAGGAATCGTGAGTGAATCGCTGCCAGAGTTTGGCGGTGAAGAGAAAGCGGGGATTGGCGGCGACACGGTCAAGCCATTGCGAGGCGTGATCGGGGCGCAAGGGCTGGTAGAAAGAAGTGTTGATCTCGATGGTGTCGAAAAATTCAGCGAGAAAGGTGGCTTGATGAAAACCTTTGGGGCGGCGAGCAGGATAGACAAAACCAGCCCAGTCAGGATAAGACCAGCCGGCGGGGCCGACGCGAAGAGTATTACGGGATGCGGTGGTGGCCAAGGATTCGGGTGCGCTTGCGGATGAGGGATTTTTGGTTCGACGCGGTGACATGAAAAGAAGCGCGAAATGCGCTGTGAGCAGAGTAGAGGGGAGTGAACAGCGGTGTCAATGCGGGAGGAATATGACGGGAGCCGAGGAGAATCGGGAAACGTAACCTTAGAAGTTCCGCCAGGGTCTCCAGATTGGCACGCTCACGTAACGCACATCTCTGGCCTCGCGGAGCAATTCTCTGACCTTGTTGAGGATATGTTTCAGCGAGGTGAGGCTCCGAATATCGGTGAGCATAGAGGAACATTATCACTGAAACGGGTTTGAGTCGAGTTCCATGGTCTTTCAGGTTGCTCGCCAAAATTTAAACTGACCCGCGGCCGAATCGCGGACGACATTGCAGGGAATGAATGGGGCTGTTATGCTTTCGGTGATGTGGATCGAAGAGCGGATCCGCGCGCGCCACGCCGCCCTCCTTCTGAATGCCGAACAGGTGCAAGCATGAAACTCTCCATAAGTTACAAACACGCCGAGGGACAGAAGCCGGTGGAAGCGGAAGTTGAGCGACACGTTGGTAAGTTGGGGAAATTGCTGCAGAGTTACTCGCCAGACCTGGTGCAGTTGCACGGCTCCTTTGCAAAAAATCTGCGGACGGATGAATACTCCTGCACGCTGAATTTGTCGTTGCCCACGGGAACTTTGCATGCAATCGGGACAGGTGCAAATGTGCGTGCGAGCTGCAAGAAGGCGTTCAGCGAACTGGAAGCGCAAGTGAAGAAGCACCAGGCGAAATTGCGCAAGGATTATGAGTGGAAGCGGAAGCGGCCGCGAGTGAGCGACGAAGTTTTTTCCTGAAAGAGCAAGCGATTGAGAGCGGGAACGAGCGCAAAGCTAGCGTGGTTGGCGAGCGAGAGGGACGGAGTGTCCTTGGTGACGGCTGCGAGCATGCTACAATAAGAAATTCACGCCATAGGGGCGTAGCTCAGTGGTAGAGCAGCGGCCTTTTAAGCCGAAGGTCGTGGGTTCGATCCCCACCGCCCCTACCAAAACAACCACAATACAAAACACTTAGGGCAAATTATTTGTAGTAATCACTAAATTGTAGTGAT
>DATDGF010000086.1:0-42203 GCA_036522195.1 Candidatus Acidiferrum sp.
GGGGTGACACCGATCTGCGAAAACCACTCGTTGAGCTGATCTTCCGTCGCGGAAAACGGAAGATTACCGATATAGAGCTTCTTCACCTGCTGACTCCTTCTGCCCGGAACCCACTTGCGAGTCGCGGAGCGCGCTGAAGACGCAGCAATCGTTCACGGGCAGTCAGGGAAGCCGAACCACCGCGGGCGCGAGACCGGCACTTCAGCGGTCAGTGGCATGGTCTCGGAAATTAACCCCTTTTGCAACCTGAAATTCTGCGCCAGGCCGTACGCGAATCGCGCGAACGAGAACACGTTTCGACTCTCCGCATTCCTAATGATTGGTGATACGATGCGCTCAAATTGGTTCCTGTCCGAGAGGCCCTATGCGCGGCACCATGATGGATTTTCCCCTGACTTTGCCAACCATCCTGGAGCGGGCCGGAAAAATCTTTCCGCGTGTAGAAATCGTCTCCCGTAAGCCGGACAGGTCCATCGTTCGTACTTGTTACGGCGAGTTCTATCGGCGTGCGCGGCGGCTCGCCGGCGCGTTGACGAAACTTGGCATGAAGCCCGGCGACCGTGTGGCTTCCATGATGTGGAACCACTCGGGCCATCTCGAAGCATTTTTTGGCGTCCCTTGCGGCGGCGGCATCCTGCATACCTTAAATCTGCGACTGCACCCTCACGAAATTGCCGCCATCGCCAAGCATGCCGGTGATCGTTTCCTCCTAATCGATGACGTGCTTTTGCCGGCTTACGAAAAATTCTGTGATGGCGCAAGCTTCGAAAAAGTAATTGTGCTGCCGTATGGTTGCAAGACCGTCCCCGAAGGCTTCCTGAATTACGAAAGCCTGCTCGCCGAAGCCGGCGATGATTTTCGCTATCCGCAGATCGACGAGAACGACGGTGCGGCGATGTGCTTCACTTCCGGAACCACGGGTTTTTCAAAAGGGGTCATTTACTCCCACCGCGCGCTGGTGCTGCACTCCTTCGCATGCGGGCTTGGAGAAGTCTTCGGAATGGGCCTGTTCGACACCGTGCTGCCCGTTGCCCCCATGTTCCATGCCAATGCGTGGGGATTGCCCTACGCCTGCACGATGCTCGGTTCACGTTTAATTCTTCCAGGACCTAATGTCGATCCGGAGAGCATTCTGGACTTGATGGCCAGTGAACGAGTGACTATCGCCTGCGGCGTCCCGACAGTATGGATCGGTGTTCTGGAGGCGTTGGGAAAGAATCCTGGCCGGTGGAGATTCGATTCTCCCATTCGAGTTGTGTGCGGTGGAACGGCCCCGCCTCTGGGGCTCATCCGGCAGCTCGATCCGTTTGGCTTGCAGATCAAGCATCTCTGGGGGATGACCGAGACTACTCCCATCGGTACTTCCGGCGGGCTCCGCGGGCACATGCAGGACTGGCCCGACGAGAAAAAGTACGAAGTCCGCGCGAAACAGGGCTGGCCGGCCCCATTTGTTGAGATTCGATTGATGCGCCCCGAAGGGGAAGCTCCGTGGGATGGCATGACTTCCGGCGAGATTGAAATCCGCGGCCCGTGGGTGGTTGCGAGTTATCACGATTCACCCGACCAGGCACATCGCTGGAGCCCCGATGGCTGGTTCCGTACCGGCGACGTCGCCACGATGGACGAAGACGGCTACGTCAAGATCGTCGACCGCGCGAAGGACCTGGTGAAGTCTGGCGGCGAATGGATCAGTTCCGTGGACTTGGAGAATTCGCTGATGGGTCACCCCGCGGTGAAAGAAGCCTGCGTCGTGGGCATCCCGCACCCCAAATGGCAGGAGCGGCCGCTCGCCGCCATCGTCCTGAAAGATGGCGCTTGCGCCACGCCGGAGGAGTTGCGCGCGTTTCTTGCAAAATCCTTTGCCAAATGGCAGCTCCCCGACGCCTTCGTTTTCATTGATGCCATCCCCCGCACCTCCGTCGGCAAATTCAAGAAGCTCGCCCTCCGCAAGCAATTTGCCGATTGGAAGTGGGACTTATAAAGACAGGAGACGACGCGCCTGTTCCTTTGTGGCGCTCCTCTTATTTACGATGCTGGATCAGTTAGGTCCGGTAACTGGCATTGATGCGGACGTATTCCGCCGTCAAGTCGCAGGTCCAGTAGCGGGCCGTGGCTTTGCCCGCGTGCAGATCCACGATCAGGGGAACGTGTTCGGTGAGCAGGCGGTTGCTGGCGGCGCGCTCGTTGAAATCCAGCGGCTGGCCGCGGCGCAGGACGGGGATGCCAGCCATTTTGATGTCCACGCGTGAGGCGTCGAAGAAGACTCCTGCGCGGCCGGCCGCCGCGAAAATGCGTCCCCAGTTGGGGTCGCCCCCCGCGAAGGCCGTCTTCACCAGCGGAGAAGTGGCAATCGTTTGGGCGATCCGCTTGGCGGCGGCCTCTGTCTTTGCGTGGCGCACTTCGATTTCGATGACGCGCTGCGCGCCTTCTCCGTCGGCAACAATTTGAAGCGCCAACGAGCGGCAGACTTCTTCGAGCGCGGCGGTGAACGCGCGATGCGCCGAGGTTCCGGCTTTGATCGAAGGAGCGCCAGCTTCGCCGTTTGCCAAAACGAGCAACGTATCGTTTGTCGAAGTGTCGCCATCCACGCTGATTGCATTGAACGTGCGCGCGGTGACGTCGCGCAGCGTTCTCTGCAGGAGCGAAGGCGCAATCGCTGCATCCGTCGCCACAAATGCCAGCATGGTGGCCATGTTCGGATGGATCATACCCGCGCCTTTCGCGCAGCCGACGAGATGAACTCGTTTGCCTGCCATTTTGAAGGAACCCGCCGCAGTTTTCGGACGCGTGTCCGTGGTGCAAATCGCGAGAGACAATTCCGCGAACGAGCGCGCCGAGGGACGACGATGGCGGGCGATCACCGGCAGAGCGCGGAGAATTTTTTCAAGTGGCAGTGGCACGCCGATAACACCGGTGGAGCAGACAAACAATTCCTGCCGGGTGCAGCCGAGTCGATTTGCGGCTTCGGCGACGGTACGCTCGGCGGCGGCATGGCCCGCTGCGCCGGTGGCGCAGTTCGCGTTCCCGGCGTTTACCACCACAGCGCGCATCCGGCCTTTCGACGCGCGCAAATGTTCTTGGGAAATCAACACGGGGGCTGCAACTACCAAATTTTGCGTGAAGACGGCGGCAGCCGACGCCGGCACATCGCTTGAGAGAATCGCGAGGTCCAGCGCGCCAGTTTTCTTCAAGCCGCAGGCGGTAGCGGCGAACCGAAATCCGCGCGGCAGGGATGCCTCCGAAAGTGCGTGCTTTATCAACGGGACGTCCGTGTGACTAGCGCGGCGCTCCCGGAAGGGACCTCCGATCCTCCGCAACGGCAGCGAGGGAGGATGGTTGTTTCATTGCCTGGCTTGCATTCATGGCTTGGCTCCTGTTTTTTTGGCTTTCTTGTTGAGACGCTCTTCCAAATCGGCGATGGCTCCGCGGACGCTCTCTGGCGCCGTGCCGCCGCGAACTTTTTTCGAAGCCAGCGCCGCATCGACACTCAGGCTGCCCGCAAAATCAGCTTCAAACGCCGGCGATATTTTCTTGAGCGTCTTGAGACGCAGCGCAGTCCACGCTACGTTCTGTTTCTCGGCTTCGCGCAATACTTTTCCGACAATATCGTGCGCCTGGCGGAATGGAATTCCTTTGTGCACGAGGTAGTCAGCCGCTTCGGTGGCCAGCAGCGCGGGATTCGCCGCGGCCGCCGCCAGGCGGCCGGCATTGAATTTTGTAGATGAGATAGCACCCGCAGCAACGGCGATCATGCTCGCCATTTGATCGTGCGCGGCGAAGAGCGCTTCTTTGTCTTCCTGCAAATCGCGCTGATAGCTCGTGGGCAAGCCTTTCAGCGTCGTGAGCAAGCCCAGCAGCGCGCCGGTGATGCGGCCCGTCTTTCCGCGAATCAGTTCCCAGGCGTCGGGATTTTTTTTCTGTGGCATCAGGCTGCTGCCGGTGGAATATTCGTCGGGAAGAATTACGTAGGAAAATTCCTGCGAGGAGAAGAGCACGAAATCCTCGGCGAGTCGCGAAAGGTGTGTGGCGATGCCGGTGAGTGCAAAAAGATAGTCGAGCGCAAAATCCCGATCGCTGACGGCATCCAGGCTGTTCCCGGTGAGGCGGGAAAAACCGAGTTCGCGAGCAATCGCGTTGCGATCGACAGCGAAGGAATTCCCAGCGAGCGCGCCGGAACCCATGGGACAAGCGTCCGCGCTCGCTGAAGCATGTTGCAGGCGAGTGATGTCGCGCGCGAAGGCTTCCGCATGCGCCAGCAGAAAATGCGAGAGCAGGATGGGCTGAGCATGCTGCATGTGCGTCATGCCCGCCATCGGCACGTTTCGATTTTCTTTTGCTTGCTGCAGAAACGCATTCAATATGGCTTCCAGGGACTGCTGGATTTGCGCGGCGGCATCGATGACAAAGAGGCGAAAATCGGTGGCCACGAGTTCGTTGCGGCTGCGGCCGGTGTGCAGTTTCCAGCCGAGCGGACCGAGTTCTTTGACCAGGGCCTTTTCGACGAAGTGGTGGACGTCTTCGGCAGTCGCACCCAATGATTCAAGCCACCCGGCATCCGTGCTGGCGCGCCTCGCAATTTTGTCGAGGGCAGCGAGAGTTTGTTTCACCTCTGTCGCGGTGAAAATCCCGATTGATTCGAGAGCCTTGGTCCAGGCGCGATCGACGGCAATTTCATACGGTAAGAGCCGGCGATCAAACGCAAAGGAGCGCTGGAACGCGTCGAACTGTTCGTTCGGTGCGCGCTCGAATCGTCCGCCCCACAATCGGTCGTCTTTACGTTCAGTCATTTGTTACTCGTGGGGCAGGCATTCTTGCCGGTCCCGGTTGTGCTACGCGGCAGTAAGGAGCGGACAGACAAGAATGTCTGTCCTACTTAATTCCCTTCGGCTTTTGCTTTGGGCCGCACGGTTACGGGCAGCGCGAACAAATTGATGAAGCCTTCGGCATCCTTGGGGTTGTAACGGCCCATGGTGAAACTGGCTAGGTCCGCGCGATACAGCGAGAAAGGCGAAACACGCTTGGTAACGTTTAGAGTGCCTTTCCACAATTTGAGGCCAACGGTGCCGGTGACGCGCTGCTGCGCGACTTTGAAAAATCCGTCAAGCGCTTCGCGCAGCGGCGCGAACCACAGGCCGTAGTAGACCAGTTCGGCGTAGCGCAGCGACAGCGCCTGCTGGAAATGCGCTGTCTCGCGGTCGATAGTGAGGCGCTCGAGTTCTTGATGTGCTTTGAAGAGCAGCGTCCCGCCGGGAGTTTCATAAGCGCCGCGGGATTTCATGCCCACGAGGCGATTTTCGATGAGGTCGGTGCGGCCAATACCGTTTTTCGCGGCGATTTCATTCAGTGAATTGAGAAGTTCGACGGGGCCGAGTTTCGAACCGTTGACAGATATGGGAGTACCCGATTCGAAGCCGATTTCGACATCTTCGGCCTTGTCCGGAGCTTTTTCCGACGAGACGACCCACTGCCACATCGCTTCGTTTGGCGCGTTGTCCGGATCTTCAAGTTCGCCGCCTTCGTGACTGAGGTGCCATATATTGCGGTCGCGGCTATAGATATTTTTTTTGCTCTGCTCGACGGGAACGTTGTGCTTTTGCGCGTAAGCGATGGCGTCTTCGCGCGAATCGATGTCCCATTCGCGCCAAGGCGCGATGATTCGAACGTTAGGCGCGATGGCCTTGTACGCCAGCTCGAATCGCACCTGATCGTTGCCCTTGCCGGTGCAGCCGTGCGACAGGCCATCGGCGCCGAGCTTCAGCGCGATTTCCGCCTGACGCTTGGCGATAACGGGGCGCGCCATGGAAGTGCCGAGGAGATAGGTGTGCTCGTAAACAGCGCCGGCGCGCAATGTCGGCCAGATATAATCGCGCACAAATTCCTCGCGCAGGTCTTCGACGTGGGCGGAGGAAGCGCCGGTGGCGAGCGCTTTTTTGCGCGCGGCTTCCAGGTCTTCCTGCTGGCCGACGTCACCGATTACGGCGATCACCTCGCAGCCGTAAGTTTCCTTGAGCCAGGGAATGATGATGGAGGTGTCGAGCCCCCCAGAGTAAGCGAGAACTACTTTTTTCGGTTTGTTCAATTCCTTGTTCACAAATCCTCTCTTGCGTTTTGGTGTTGCCGAAACAGGGCGTAGGAATCCTGCGCCCCTACAAAGAATGTTTGACGCGATGAAACAAGAAGTATCACGAAGCTAGAACAGAGTATGCAGGATGGCTTTCTGCACGTACATGCGGTTTTCGGATTGATCGAGGACCACGGACTGCGGGCCGTCGAGAATTTCCGGCGTAACTTCCAGGCCGCGGTGCGCCGGAAGACAGTGCATGAAGACAGCTTCGGGAGCGGCCAGGGACATCAGTTCCGCGTTCACCTGATATGGCTGGAACACGGTGTTTCGCACTTGACCTTCGGCTTCAAAGCCCATGCTGGTCCAGGAATCGGTGTAGACACCCATCGCGCCGCTGACGGCTTCGAGTGGATCGGTCATCAGTTCGATTTTAGCTTTCGTTTCGCGAGCGACGCGCTTGCCATCGGCGACGACTTCCGGCGCTGGCGCGTACTCCGCGGGAGTGGCGATGCGAAGATGGACACCGAGACGCGCCGCGAGATAGATGAGCGAATTGCAAACGTTGTTGCCGTCGCCGACGTAGGCGAGCTTGAAACCGCGCAAAGCGCCAAATTTTTCTTCGAGGGTGAAGAAATCGGCGAGCGCCTGGCATGGGTGAAATTTATCGGAGAGCGCGTTGATGACGGGAATGCTGGCGTTTACGGCCATTTCTTCCAGGACGCGTTGGTGGTAGACGCGAGCGACGATGCCTTGCACCCACCGTTCGAGATTGCGCGCGACATCGGCGATAGATTCGCGCGCGCCGAGCGACGCCGAAGCTTGCGTGTGATCCAGGAAAACGACCGACCCACCCATGCTCTGGATGCCGACTTCGAAGGTGACACGCGTGCGCAGAGAAGGCTTTTCGAAAATGAGCGCGATAAATTTGCCGCTCAGGGTCGAGGTATAGCGACCCGGGCGGGCCTTAATGTCCGTGGAAAGCTGGAGCAGTTCGCGCGTGTGCGAAGGACTCCATTCCGCTCCAGTGAGCAGATCATTCGATGACAAAACGGGTGCAACGAGAGTTGTCGTGGTCATTTTTTCACCTTGCCGCCGCGTGGGCGACGCGCTCCGGATTTGCGGACTTACCGGAATCCGGGACGGAGGCTTGCCGTGGAGTTGTTGCAAGAACGAGTTCAAAGAGCCGGAGAAATTCGCGCACCTGCGCGCGCGACAGGTTGAACGGCGGAAGCAGCCGCAAAGTAAAGTCGTGGGTGCAATTGATCAATAGCCCGCGGCGCATGGCCTCGGCGACATACGGCGCGCCTTCGATGGAGAGATCAACGCCGATCATCAAGCCTTCCCCGCGAATTTCGCGAACGAAATCAAATTTGGCGGCGAGCTTTGCGAGCCCTTCGCGCAATTCCGTGCCGCGTGTACGAATATTTTCTAGGAGCTTTTCTTCCTCGACAATCTTGAGAAATTCATGAGCAACGGCGCAGACCAATGGGCCGCCGCCGAAAGTTGTTCCATGCATGCCGGGGGAAACCTTGGCGGCTACGGCTTCAATGGTCAGGATGGCACCGAGGGGCAGCCCGGCGGCAAGAGGTTTGGCGATCAAGACAATGTCCGGTTTGGATGAAAATTTCTGGTAGGCGAAATACCGGCCGGTACGGCCAAGACCACATTGAATTTCATCGGCGATCAATAGAGCGCCGTGCTGCGTGGCAAGCGAGCGGGCGCGATTCCAGAAAAGCTCGGTGACAGGATAAATCCCGCCTTCGCCCTGAATCGTTTCGAGAAGGACGGCGCAGACGGTATCGTCGAATTTGGATTCGAGATCGACGACGTCATTGAAGCGCACGAATTCGACACCGGGAACGACAGGTGCGAAAGGCAAACGGTATTTTTCCGTTGCAGTGACGCTGATGGCGCCGAAAGTGCGCCCATGAAAGGAATTTTCCATGGCGAGAAAGCGATGTTTTTTCGAGGGCGCTCCTATCGGCTCATCGGTCTTGCGGCTAAAGAGCCGCGCGAGCTTGAGCGCACCGTCGATGGCTTCCGTGCCGCTATTGGCGAAGAAGACGCGGTCGAGCCCAGACCAGGAAGCGAGCTTGCAAGCGAGCGGGCCCTGGTGGGCATTGTGATAGAGATTCGAAAGGTGAATGGCGCGCGCAGCATCACGGCGAATCACTTTAACGATGCGCGGATGGGCATGGCCGAGGGCGTTCACAGCGATGCCGCCGAGGAAATCGAGATATTTTTTGCCGGTGGCGTCAAAGACGTAGGAGCCGCGGCCGTGCGTCATCACGAAGGGCGGCCGTTTGTAGGTGGGGAGAAGAAACTTTTCAGCGTCGAGCAAGCGCGAGTCCGTTTTGACGGCGGGCGCCTTCCGATGTTTTGAGTTCCGCGCCGACCGTGCTCCTGGCTTTTTCTTGAGCGAGGCGCGCATCATGCCGCCGAGAGCGCCGCATGTGCGGTCGAGAGGGGTTCGCGCAGGACGCGAGTGCCAGGAATAGAGGACAAGCCGTCCCTTGCAACGTCTGCTGCTGCGTGCGAGGCAAGCACCAAAGCTTCCGGCAATGTTCCGCCAACAATGCGTACTTCACGGACGCCGCCTTCGATGGCGCGCTTGGCGGCTTCGAGCTTCAAAATCATGCCACCGGAAACAATACGGCTCTGGACGAGGCGCTCGATCTCTTCGCAAGTAATGGCCGCGAGAACTTTGTCCCCATCGAGCACACCGGCAACATCGGTGAGATAAATCAGGTGATCTGCGCCGAGATATTCGGCGCAGGCCGCGGCCATGTGGTCAGCATTGATGTTATAGAGCTCGTTATCCGAGCCGATACCAAGGCACGGGGCAACCGGCAAGAGCCCTTCACGCCAGAGCGATTCGATGAACTGCGCGTTCAGGGCTGTGAGGTAGCCGACGAATCCGAGGCTGCCTTCGACTTCGTTGTGCACCATGGGCTCGGCAACGAAACATTGCGCATCCGCGGCGGAGATACCGATGGCAGGCTGACCTTCGGCGGAGATGGCCGCGGCCAGTTTCTTGTTCAGCAGACCAGCAAAGACCATGACGGCTACGTCACGCGTTTCGCGGTCGGTAACGCGCAACCCCGCAACGAATTTGCTCTCGATGGCCATACGCTTGAGGGTGGCGGTAAACAACCGGCCGCCGCCATGGACCACGAGAATTTCATGGCCTTCGCGCGCAAGCTTTGCGACCTGGCCAGCGAGCCGCTGCGTAAGCGCGTCTTCTTCGAGTAATGCACCTGCGAACTTGATTACGATTCTCATTGAAGTGCGGTGTGCTCCTCTATCCCTAGCATGTGGTTGAAATTCTGAACGGCCTGTCCCGCGGCGCCTTTCCCAAGGTTGTCGAGGCAGGAGACGATAATCAGGCGGCGCCCGGATTTATCGAGGGCAAAGCCGAGGTCACAGAAATTGCTGTGCGCGACATGCTGAAGCTCGGGCAGCGTGCCAGCGGGCCAGATTCGGACCATGGTACGCCCGGCGTAGAACTTTCGGTAGAGTGCTTCGATATTTTGCGCGGATTGCGGCTCGTCGAGCGTGACGTAGATGGTGGAAAGAATGCCGCGTGAAAGCGGCAAAAGATGCGTCGAGAAAACGAGCTGCGATTCGCTCAGCCCGGTATGGTCAAGAATTTCCGGTGTGTGGCGGTGCGCGAAGAGATTGTAAGCCTTGAAATTCTCATCCACTTCAACGAAGTGGAGATCGCGGCGGGGGTCCTTGCCAGCGCCGCTCGCGCCGGACTTGCAATCGCAAACGACGCTGGAGCCCGGAGCGATCCAGCCCGCTTGGCTGAGAGGGCGCAAGGCGAGGGTGACACTGGTGGCATAGCAGCCGGGATTCGCGACCAGCCGGGCGGCGGCGATTTCCACTGGATAGAATTCAGGAATTCCGTAAACGGCTTCCTTCAGCCAATCGGCGTGCGGCGCGGGAAGCTTGTACCACGAGGCGAATGTTTCCGCGGATTGAAAACGAAAAGCTCCGCTCAAGTCCACGACGCGCAGACCAGCGTCGAGTAACAATGGCGCGAGCTCCGCAGAAGCTTCATGGGGAGTGGCGAGAAAGGCAGTCCCCGCGTTGCTGGAAATAATGGCCTCCGCCGAAAGAGTGCGGAGGGGAGCTTCGCCCCAGCCGCGGAATTGAGGAAAAAGTTCGGCCAGGCATTTCGCCCCGTTGGTTTCGCGGACATAGAACACCGGGGCGCGAAGCTGAGGATGACGAAGAAGGATGCGCGCGAGCTCCAGGCCGGTGTAACCGGTGACACCTACGACGGCGATCTGGCGGGGATCTCTCATTTTTATGCCCGAGCGCGAGGCGGGCGGCTCACGAACGCTTCAATCTTTTTCTGGAGGGATTCGCGCGATTTCTTATTGGGCGTGATGATCAGAACAGTGTCGTCACCGGCGATGGTCCCAGCGATTTCCGGGAACTTGGCGCCATCGACAGCGGCCGCGAGAGGCTGCGCACCGCTGGGTGGAGTCTTCAGAACGAGCAGGTTCTCCGCGGGGCGGATATCGAGAAGAAATTCGCCAAGGGCACGCGCGAGGGGAGGAAGCGGCGCGAGCTCTTCGGGGAGTGCGCCGACAGCTTTGTAGCCTTCATGCGTTTTGATCAGGCGAAGTTCCTGCAGATCGCGAGAGAGAGTGGCCTGGGTAACGCGGAGCCTTTGCGCGGCCAGGCGGCGGCGCAACTCTTCCTGATTGCCGATGTGCTGATCAGAGACCAAGCGGAGGATCTGACCGTGGCGGAATGTTTTACCCGTGCTCATCCTGTATGAAGAATATAGCTCCCTGTATTTTTATACAGTGCCATGCATACCGCTGTCAACGGGTTTGTGAAAAGTTTTTGCCGGTAACGGGTCGGCGACAGCGCGAGACAAAGGAGAAGCGAGTCATGTAAGATTCGCAGCACTTGCAGGAAGCGCGCTGGATTTTCCGCGCGGGGGATGTAACCTACTAATGCAGCACCGCGGAACTTATGGCAACGGCTTGCCAGATATCCGGATGCAAGAACGAAGCGCCACAAGCGCTTGCTGACCAGCGGCTGTGCGTGCTGCACTTCACGCTATCGCTGGAAGCGAGCTGTGCGGAGATGCGCCGGGAGACAGCGCTGGGGAACGCGCCGCAGGAACGGCAACGCGAGATCATGCGTTTCATTACGGAACACGGGGAGCGCCTAGCGCGGGTGGCAACCAGTGGCCTGCACCTGACCGATGACCTGAAAGCGCGGATTTTGAGCACATTCCTGACGCTGATGAACTTGCGAGAAAACCTCGACCGTTCGAACATGCGCAGCTCGTTTGGCCGCTCCGGCCACACGGTTCGATAGATCTGCTAACTGCTGGAAGTGATTTTGGTGCGACAATTGGAGTTGCGTCCTGCCGATAGAGGGTCTTTCGCACTCAGTCATGGGCTTTCAGTAAGTCAAAAGGACAGGAAGGTTATTTCATTTTGCTGGTTCTCCCGCGCTTGGTTCGAATCCCCAGCCTAGTCTGAATTTCTTACGGGTCAATTTGCGAGCCCGGCAGAAGAACTGTGTCAGGACGCTGGATTTGGTTTCCGGCTTCCCCGTGTTGGGTACAACATGCTTCGGCCCGAGAGACGTGCAACGATCCGCGGGCTCAGGGGTTTGACAGAATCAGGCGCCGATATACCGCGCGTAGAGGGAGCGTGCCACGGCGGGGTCTTTGGTGCCTTTGAGGATAGCGCGGCCATCGGCAAAGACGGTCATTTCGTACGCAGCGACGTGGAAACGAAGAAGAAAGTCATTCTGGCGGACTTCGCCGACAATGGGAGTCAATCGTAATCCGAGAGCACGAAGATCCATCGCGCGGCTACCTTCGTGAATCTGAACAGAATCCCGCCCGCACATGGTGATGTGGGGCTGGGCTTCGCCGTGGAGATAGGTGAAATCGTGCTTCGCGCAGGCGCGGCATTCAGGGTTGCGAGCCACGCGGAGAGATTGCATGTGGCCGCTCCAGACATCGCAGGAGAGCAAGCGGCCATGAAGGGCATGTTCGCGGCTAGCGAGCAACTTCAAGGCCTCAGCAACTTCGAGCGATGCGATCAAATTGACGATGGGACCAAGCACGCCGATGGTGTCGCAAGTTTCTTCCAGGGCCTGGCGATGGTTTCCGGATTCGAGGAGGCAGGCGAGGCATGGAGTTACGCCCGGCCGAACGGTCATGGTGATTCCGTAACTGGCCACAGCCGCGGCGTAAATCCAGGGTAGGCCGGATTTGACGGCAAAATCATTGAGCAAGAATCGCGTTTCGAAATTGTCGGTGCCGTCGAGAAGCACATCGACGCCGGCGAGGAGCTCCAAGGCATTTCGGGGAGTCAGATCGGCGACGATGCCATCCACGGCCACGCTAGAATTGATGGAACGCAGCTTGCGCTTGGCGGCGATAGCCTTTGGGAGGGCCTGAAGGGCGTCGGATTCATCGAAAAGAATCTGGCGCTGCAGGTTCGAGGGCTCGACGAAGTCGCGGTCGATGATTTTGAGGTATCCAACGCCCGCACGGACGAGCAGATTAGCAGCGGCGGCGCCAATCGCGCCGCAACCGACGATCGCCGCGCGGGAGGCAAGCAAGCGCTCCTGGCCTTCCGGTCCGATCGCGGCGAAAAGCATCTGCCGCGAGTATTTTTCCTGTAGAGAATTGTTCACGAGCGGCGCGGCCCTGGCAGGCGTGGACGCGCCTGCTTGGATACATGATAGCGCCAAAGTGCACAAGGAGGGCAACGCCGCTGTGCTACCCTTCGTCTGAGCGAATGGACGCATGAAATTGAGCTGGGTGAATGGGATGCGAGGGCTTGTCGCACTCGCGCTCCTGACGGGAGCTGCGCCGACGCGTGCGCAAACGCCGCAGGAAGCGCCAGCGCCGCGTACCGCGACGGAAGCTACGGTCGTGGCGGTCCGCATCGTTAAGGAAAATGGGCAGGTCCTGTCCGAGGCACCGAGCGGAATGGCCGTGGAAGCCGGAAAACCGATCGACCGGACAAAAATAGCGGAAAGCTTGCGCACACTGTATCGAACGGGGACGTACGCTGATCTGCGCGCGGTATTGACGGCGGTTGAAGGCGGAATGCGGCTGGATTTCGTGGTGCGGGAAAACCTTTTTTTCAATCAGGTGCTGATCGAGGGGCTAGTAGCGCCACCCAGCGACGCCTCGGCGGCCGCGGCAATGCAGCTCGGACTCGGTCAGACCTACCGCAAAGCAGCAGTGGGCGAAGCACTAGTGCGGCTCAAAGAGACGCTTCGGGAGGAAGGCCTCTACGAGGCGGAGGTTTCCGCGGAAGAGGTGCCGCACGCCGACAAGCACGAAATGGACATCGTCGTACACGTGAAGCCGGGCCCGCGCGCCCTTCTAGAGGCAGTGCACCTGAAGAATGATACGGAGTTTCCCGACGCGGAAATTCTCTCGAAGTTGAAGATGAAAGTGGGAAAGGTGGTCACGTCCGGGCGCCTTCAGCGGGGAACCGACCGAATCCGAAAATTCATGGCGAAGAAAGGGTACTTGAGCGCGCGAGCGATTGTGAAGCGGGGGGAATACGATATCGCGAAGAATACCATTCCGCTGGATCTGGATGTGACCGAGGGACCGCGTGTTCAGGTGACGGTCACAGGGGCGAAGCTTTCCAAGGGCGACTTGAAAAGATTGATACCGGTTTATCAGGAAGGCGCGGTCGATGCAGACCTGTTGGAAGAAGGGAAGCGCAACCTCCTCGAGCGGCTGGAACGGGAAGGGTATTTTGATGCCACGGTGAACTACAAAACGGACATACACGAAGTGAAGGGCAAAGGAAAAGCAACGAAAGGAACGGAAGAGGCCATCACTTACGTAGTGGAACGCGGCGGACGGCACAAACTGATGGGCATCGAGATCAGCGGGAACAAGTACTTCGATAGCGAATTGTTGCGGAGCCGGCTGCAGATCTTTGGCGGGGCGTTCGGTTCGCAGGGGCGATTCAGCCGGCGATTGGTGGAATCTGATACGCAATCGATGCTCAGCCTGTATCAGGCGAACGGATTCCTGGACGCCAAGGTCGACTACCAGATCGAAGACGACTACAAGGGCAAAGAAGACGACTTGCTAATCGTCTTCAAAATCCAGGAAGGGAAGCAGACGCGGGTGGCGTCCCTTTCCATCGAGGGAGCTCATGCATTTACGACAGAGGAGTTGCTTGATGTGATTGGTTCCACTCCAGGGCAGCCGTATTCGGATTTCGGAGTCACCACGGACCGCGACAATATTCTGGCGCTGTATTTCAACGAAGGATTTCCGGAGGCCAGCTTTACAGCGGACGCGGCCCTAAACGTAGGCAACAGTTCGAATGGCGCGGCCGGCAAAGAAAATGAAAATAAAGCGGAGAAAGAAATAAAGGCCGCAATCGAACAAGCGGCGCCCGTGAGGCTGGTGTACCACATCCTGGAAGGGCCGCAAATCCGCGTGCGGCGGATTCTCCTGAGCGGCTACGTGCATACGCGATTGGGTGTGATAAGGCGGGAGGTTCGAATCAAGCCGGATGAGCCGTTGCGCGAAGGGGACGTGGTGGAATCGCAGCGGCATTTGTACAACCTGGGGGTGTTCAACCGTGTAACGATTGAACCGCAAAACCCGAGTGGCACGGCCCCGGATAAGGACATCGCGGTGCTCGTCGAAGAAGCCAAACGCTACACCATCGCGTACGGCGGAGGCTTCGAAGTGCAGAGGCTGGCCAGCACAACAAATCCAACCGGTGGCCAAATCCAAGCGGCTCCCCGCGGAATCATCGAGATTAGCAAGCTGAACCTGACGGGACGCGCGGACTCGCTCTCGCTCAAAGTACGCGGGAGCACGTTACAAGGCCGCGCGCTGCTGGGGTATTTCGCTCCGAACACCTTCGGCAATTCGCACTACAGCTTCCAGGCGACGGCCTTTGCGGAAAAAACGCGCGACATCAATACGTTTACGGAAGAGCGGTATGAGGGCTCGTTGCAGCTGACGGATCAGATCACGCCGCTCACCACGGTGCTTTATCACTATGCCTTCCGCAAAGTGCTGGTCTCCAATTTGAATATTCCGCCGCAGGAAATCCCGTTGTTCCAGCAACCCACGCTCGTCTCGCTATTCGGAGTGACGTGGGTAAGAGACTCGCGCGACAATCCCGCGGACGCCTCCAAAGGCAGCTTCAATAGCGCCGACTTCAGCGACGCCAGCACGGCGATTGGTTCCAGCGCGAACTTCCTGCGCTTTTTCTTTCAGAATTCGACTTACTATCCGATCAAACGACGGTTCAGTTTTGCGCGTTCCGCCCGCTTTGGAATTCTCGTTCCGTACGGAGGCACGGTTTCGCTGACATTCCCCGCACCGACTTGCCCGGTGGGTTCGCCCACTTGCATACTTCCGACCGTCATACCGCTCCCCGAGCGATTCTTTGCGGGCGGCGGCACTTCCCTGCGAGGTTTCGCGTTGAACCAGGCGGGACCGCGCGATTCCGGCACCGGGTTTCCCGTGGGAGGCCAGGCGCTGCTGGTGCTGAACCAGGAATTTCGTTTTCCGATGCGTTTGCCGTTCCTTGGCACCGCCCTCGGCGGTGCGATTTTCTATGATGGTGGAAATGTCTACAGCCGCCTCTCGCGGATTTCCTTCCGGGCGACATTGCCGAATCCAACATTCGGGCTGCAAAATCCGGCGCTGCCCGCCGGACCAACAAACTTGCCTATCTGCCTCACCAATTGTAGCAACGAGCTGAATTATTTTTCGCACTCCATCGGAATCGGCGTCCGCTACAAGACTCCCGTAGGTCCGATCCGCATCGACGTCGGATACATGATCAATCGTCCGTCCTTTGTAATACCCATTCCTTGCCCGAATAACACGCCGACTTGCGTGACCGGCTCGCTGGGCTATGAAGGCACGCGGCTCGGAGGCTTTCAAATCTTTTTCAATTTGGGGTCATCGTTCTAATGCGCGGAGCACGGCATGGCGCACTGGTAGCCGCGTTGCTTGTGGCGGCGAGCGCAGGAGGGCTTAGAGCGGAGGAAACCGTTGACCGAATCGTCGCGCGGGTGGAAAACGACGTCATCTTACTCAGCGACATTCAACTGCTCAGCCGCTATCAGCAGCTCGTGGACGGAAAATCGCAAACGGAAGGGCAGATTCTGGACCGGTTGATTGATCAATGGATCGTACGAACGGAAGCAGACGTGGCCCATTTCCCGCACCCCTCGGAGGCGGACATTGACCGCGGTGTGCAGCGATTGCAGAAATCGTTCGCGCCACCGGAGGAGTACGAGACCCGAAAAAAACAGAGTGGCCTGAGTGATTCGGAAATTCGCGGGATAGTGGCCTCGCAGCTTTATTTGAGCAACTATCTCGATTCGCGTTTTCGCCCCGGGCTGCAGATTGACCCCAAGGCGATTGAAGAGTTTTACCGGACAGGAGTCGTGCCTGTAGCCAAGGCGCGGGGGCAGGAACCACCGTCTTTGGAAGCCGCGCGCGATGCGATCGAGGAAGCCCTGGTGCAGAGTGGGATCAACGAGCAAGCCGATCGATGGCTCAAAGAGAGCAGAGTGCGCTTGCACATCGAAAAGCTTCTCGACGAGGGGGCGAAGTGAACCGCAAGACACGCCACCCGATCTGGAATTGGATCATCCACACGCCTTGGGTCCTGGCAGTCCTGGCGATCTTGTCCGTGATCGCGTTCTTCGGGAGCGGCGCGGGCAATCCGCTTCTGAGCCGCCTCATCGTCCACCGCCTGGAATCGATGACTGGGGGAAGGGTGGAGTTGAAATCGCTTTCGGTGCAGTGGCTGGCGATGCGCGCGACACTGAAAGGACTGGTGGTTCACGGAAAGGAGCCTAAGGGCGAGGAGCCCCTGTTTTCCGCGGAAGAGGTCGAGGCCGGTATGCGAATCGATTCCTTCTGGGGCCGCAGAGTTTCAGTGAATGAGCTTCTCATCCAGAGGCCGCACGTGCACGTGCGCATCGACAAGGAGGGGACAAGCAACTTGCCGACGCCCATCCGTCCTGCAAAGCCCAATCAAGCAGTGCGCGACACGCTTTTCGAGCTGCATATCCAGCGGGTGCAGCTGGAGGATGGATGGTTCTTATACAACGATGTACTGACGCCGGTTGCGGTGAAGGGTGGCGAGCTACAACTTACACTCACGGGCGGCGGAACGCTGGACAATCCCTTGTATCTCGGGAATCTGGAATGGCACACGGTGCAGTTCACTTCGAAGCGATACGCGCCCCTTCCGGTAGGTGTTTCGGCAAAATTCACGCTGTGGCGCGAAGGATTCACGCTCGAACAAGGTGTGCTCGATGTCGGACGCTCGCATCTTGATGCGCAGGCAGAAATGAACAGCTTTGTGAAGCCGCGATGGAGCTTTCGCTACCGCGGTTCGGTGGAGCTGCTCGATTTTCGTGAAACTTTTCGCGAACCGATGGTGCCCACGGGGCGGGTTGGTCTGCGCGGAGAAGGGCAATTCGCCAGCGGCCAGTACAAAGGTAGCGGAAATTATTCCGGCGAAAATATCGCGCTGCCATACGACGATTTTCATACCAAGGGACTCACCAGCCGCGGGAGCTACCGAATCGACAATCGCGGCTTGGAGGTACCAGACTTTTTTGCCGGGGCGTTCGGCGGCAGCGTGACCGGGAAAATCACGATGCGGTTCGATGGGCTGAAATTCCGCGCGGACACGCATGTCCAAAATGTCAGTCTGGCCGGTGTGTTGCCGGCCATCGAACATCGCGATTTCCCGATCGATGAACTGCACTGGGACGCGACGATGACGGCGGACACCGTGGAGACGTGGAATGGTCCATTCCGGCATTTTGAAATTTTCGTGAAGACTGTCTGGGATGCACCCGAGCATGTCGCGGTGCACCATCAGCCGGTGACCGCGGAATGGAAATTCAGTTATCGATACGATCCCAGCTTACTGACGATCGAGTCGGGGGAATTCGGGACTCCTTCGTCACGCGGAAGTCTCGATGGAGTGCTGGCCTCGCGAAATACCGCCATCAATCTGAAATTTGAAACGGGCGCGCTGGAAACGTACAAGGATTTCATTGACGCCCTGGCGGGCGCGAAGCCCGGTTCAACCGAGGCCGCGGAACCGATCTCGGGCAGCGTGCGCTGGGATGGCAAGATCCTCGGCCCCTCCGGTGGCCCGACGTTCCAAGGCCATGTGCGCGGCGAGCACGTGCGCTACGACGGAGTGTTTCTGGATGCGCTAGACGGCGATCTTTCCTATTCTCCGACGGAGTTAACGCTGGCGCGCGGTCATGCCCGCCGCGGCGAAATGGCCACGGACATCGAAGGAACTCTTGCGTTAACGGCGTGGAGTTTTCTCCCCGAGAACGAGTGGTCGGCGGACGTCAATTTTGAGAAGGTTCCGGTTGAGGGGCTGCAGCAACTCGTCGGCTGGAAGTACCCGGTGAGCGGACTACTGACCGGACAGTTTCACGGGCGCGGCACACGCGAGGCGCCGAGCATGACGGGTCTGTTCGACTTTGCCGATGCAAAAGTCTACGGGCTGGCCTTCAATCGTCTTCGCGGACAGCTGAATGTTTCGGCTGACGAAGTGCGCATTGCCAATGCGGAGCTGCGATTTTTTCCGGTGGGAAAAGAAAACGGGCGCGGCGCCGGAATCATCACAGGTTCGGCGAGCTACCGTTACTCCGATCAGACGATAACCGCGGACCTTGTCGGAGCAGCACTACCGCTGGAGAATATCGAAAAGCTTCAGTCCGCACGCCTCCCGGTGGGAGGGCAAGTCACCTTCAAATTGAAAGCCAGCGGCCCGGTGAAGGCACCTCTCGGAGAGGGAACCTTTCGGGTGGTAGATCTCCGCGTCGGGCAGGAGGTCATTGGGAGCTTCGACGGTGGCTTGACCTCTGACGGGCATACAGCTCATCTCGAGCTGGGTTCGGCGATGAGCACGGGAGAGATTTCCGGCGGCCTCACGCTAGGATTGGCCGATCCCTACGCGTTGAAGGGAAAGATTTCGATTAAGAGCATCGATCTCGATCCATTCCTGCTCACGGCGTTGCACCTGGGAAAGTTTGGGGGCCACGCGGATGCGGACGGGGATATTACGCTGGATGGCTCATTGAAACATCCGGAAGCCATCGTTGTGGATGCAAGTTTTTCGCGCCTGGAGCTGACGTACGCAAACGTCCGGCTGGAAAATGTCGGGCCAGTGCATTTTCGATCGTCGAAAGAGAGTCTGGAGATCGATCCGGCGACCCTGCGGGGAATGGACACGAATCTACAAATCTCCGGGGCCGTGCAATTCGCTGGGCGCCGCACGGTGGGCCTGCGCCTGAACGGGGCATTGGATCTGCGGCTGATCAGTGGATTTGTGCCCGGAGTGGACGCGCGCGGCCCGGCCCAAATCAACGCGTCCGTGGAGGGTACGCTAGATCGGCCACGCATCACCGGCCGGGTGCACATCGAAAATGCCTCCGCTCGCGCGGCGGATTTTCCGACGGGGCTCAGCGCGGTAAACGGTGATTTGATATTCGACGCGACACGCCTGTTTTTTGAAAATGTAAGCGCGGAAGCAGGAGGCGGCACGCTGCATCTTTCGGGAAGCGTGAACTATGCGGAGAGTCCGTTACGTTACGACGTTAGCCTACGTTCCGATCGCGTACGCATCCGCTATCCCGTAGGAATGAGCTGGCTCGTAGGAGGTTCGCTACGCCTAAGCGGCACACCAACGGGCGGCGTTCTTTCCGGCCGCGTGATGATCGAACGCGTTACGCTCACACAGGGGCTGGAAGTGGCGGGAATGCTGGTCTCCGCGAAGGAAGGAATCATCGGGCCGTCCACCAGTTCCCCGTTCCTGCGCAACCTGCAATTCGACGTCGAGGCTCTCTCGGCGCCCGACGCGCGTATGGAGTGGCCGGGCGCGGAACTGCAGGCCGAGGCTAATCTACGCGTGCGAGGAACCTGGGAGCATCCCATTCTGCTTGGCCACATCCACATTCTGTCGGGTGAATTGTATTTCGCCGGAAATCGTTACCGGGTTTCGCGGGGTGACTTGAACTTCGCGAATCCCTTCCGGCTCGATCCGGTCCTGAACGTGGAGGCGACAACGACGATCCAGCAGTATGAAATCACGCTGAATTTCAATGGGCCTGCGAGCAAGCTCACGCTGGCGTATCGCTCCGATCCGCCGCTGCCCGCCAACGACATCATCACGCTGCTGGCGCTGGGCCAGACCAGCTCCGAGTCCATGGCGCGCAGCGGCGGCACCTCGCAAAGCGGAACCGCGGGCGCCTCAGCGATTCTCTCCGAAGCAATTTCCAGCCAATTGGGCGGGCGTCTCGAGCGGTTGTTCGGGATTACGCGTCTGCGGGTTGATCCCGGCCTCGCAACGGTGGCCTCAGCGGGTGCGGAACAGAACGCCGGGCCACGAGTCACCGTGGAACAACAGATTGCCCGCAATCTCACGATTACCTACGTTTCGAATGTGAGTTCATCGCAGGAGCAAGTCATACAGGTGGAGTACAACGTCAACCGCAACGTCTCGATTGTAGGATTGCGCGATCAAAACGGGACGTTCGGCATCGACATAAAGATCAAGAAGCGCTTCCAATAGTACCGAGGCACAACTCCGGATGCGGTTAATTTTATTGCGGATCCTGCTGTTGTGCGGATTGTTGCGCAGGCTGCTGGGCCCGGCGCTGCTGCCAACGCGGCTGACCCGTTCCCAGCCGTGCCGACTGCCCGACCTCAGGATTCTGTTGTTTCATCTCTGCCAGCGCTTCCTTGGCAGCCTTGGTGCCCGTGGACCGGATTGCCGCCTGAATTTCACGGTTGATCTTGGGCATTTCCGCGGCGACTTTCTGTCCCAGGGGCGAACCGTAAAATTGGAGCAGCCCCTTGATCTCATCGTCGGTGTAGTGTTTGTCATAGACCGCGACGAGTTGATCGGTCACCTGATCGACATCGAATTTTTTTTGGTAGCTTGCGGCAAAGGCATTCACGAAAGCCTGTCCTTTGTCATTGTTCGGCACGGTGGCGAGAAGCTTTTCACGGGCTTGTTCGATCGCCATGCTCGCGCCATCCTGGACGAGGTCGTGCGCGCCGACAAGCTCCATCAGCGAGCGAATGTCCGCCTCCTTCGCGGGATCAATGGAATTTGCTTGAGCTGACGCCGCGCTGTCCTGCGCGGTCTTCGCGTTCTGCGCCGCAGCTTGCACGGGATTCGGCGATGTTCCCTGAATGACGATGAAGAATGTGCCGACGTAAACGACGATCAACGCCAGGATCGCTTTCATGACTTCCTCCGCGGCGGAATCAAATGGAGATGCGCCACAATCGGGAGTGTAGATTGCGCTGTGGACTTGGGGGATAGGACTGCAGGACAGTGGTGCTGCGTTGTTCACTGTCCTTCCGTTCAGGGCAAGGCAACGCGATGACTTTCTGTTACCATGCCTCGCCATGAACGAACCGTCGGCTGGAGTTCCACTTGGAAACAGCAGCGCCGTACCTATCAAAATTGTCGCGCGGGAGGAAGGTCTCCACCGCAACTTGACGCCAGGCCAGCTGGCAATGATCGGACTTGGCAGCACGATCGGAACGGGGCTTTTTCTGGGGAGCGCCATTTCCGTGAAACTGGCGGGGCCGGCGGTGATTCTGAGCTTTGCCGGCGCGGCGTGCATCGCGCTGACGATGATGTGGGCGTTGGCGGAGATGGCCGCGGCGCACCCAGCCGCGGGATCGTTTGGGCTGTACGCGGAGATCTACTTGCATCCATGGGCAGGGTTTGCGATTCGCCTGACGTATTGGCTGTGCATGATGGTGGTGATTGGCAGCGAAGTCGTAGCGGCGTCCATTTACTGCAAATTCTGGTTTCCGGCGACGCCATCGTGGGTTTGGATCGGTTTGTTCTCGCTCGTGATCCTCTACGTCAACACCATCAGCATCGGGAACCTTGGAACTTTTGAATACATCCTTTCAATGATCAAGGTGGTAACGATTGTTGCATTTTTGATTCTCGGAACGGCGCTTGTGGCGGGCGTGGGATTTCCGAGACTCGGTCTTGCTAACTACACGGCGCACGGCGGTTTTCTCCCGAATGGGTGGAAGGGCGTCGGCCTGGGCGTGATTATGGGCCTCTTCAGTTTTTTTGGGATTGAAGTAGTTGGAAGCGCGGCTGGTGAAGCAGCGGATCCTAAAGTTGCTGTTCCCAAAGCTCTGCGGAAGACGCTCATCTTTCTGGTGCTTTTTTATGTCGCAGGGTTGGCGCTGGTGGTGGGAATCGTCCCGTGGACACAAATCGGACTGGGGGAGAGTCCGTTTGTGCACGTCTTTCAGAGCGTGGGAATTCCTGCGACCAGCCACATCATGAATTTTGTTGTATTGACGGCCGCACTCTCCAGCGCCGTCGCCAATCTGTATTTCGGGGCGCGGTTGGCTTTCTCGCTTGCGCGCGGCGGTTATGTTCCGGCAGTACTGGGGCGACTAAGCAAGAAGGGAATGCCAGTGATTGCCGTGCTCGCTTCGGCAGGGGGCATGGCTGCGGCTCTGGTACTGTCGGAATACTTTAAGGATTCACTCTTCATTTTCATGATTGGGCTGAGTACTTTTGGTGCGATGTTCGCGTGGCTGATGACTTTGCTGACCCATCTGGCGTTCCGCCGCTTTCACGAACGGCAGGCAAAACCTTATCTTCGATTGGGGCCGCGCGGGCCGTGGGCGTCTCTCATCGGGTTGGTGGGGGTTTTGGCCGTGCTGCTTTCCACGTGGTGGGTTCCGGGATTCCGCATTACCTTAATGGCTGGAGTACCCTGGCTGGGGTTCCTAACGGTGTGCTACTTTGTTTGGAGAAGAACGCAATCTCGCACGCTGGTCCGTGGAGAGCTTCACGATGGATGAACTTCTAAAGTGGCGCGGCGAGTTTCCGATTCTCGAGCGCACCACCTACATGATCAGCAATTCGCTGGGGGCGATGCCGCGTGGCGTCTATCAGGAGATGCGCGCATATGCGGACTCCTGGGCGGAGCGCGGGGTGCGCGCCTGGGAAGAGGGCTGGTGGGAAATGGCCGTGGGCGTAGGCGACAAGATTGCGCCGCTGATCGGCGCAGGCCCCGGCGAGATTTCTCTGCATCAAAACGTTACGCTCACGCAAGCAGTGATTTCGTCTTGCTTCGATTTCCGCGGGCCACGCAACAAAATCGTGATGGTGGAACTTGAATTCCCGTCAATTCAATATTTCTATCAGGAACAGCGCCGCCATGGGGCGCGTGTCGAAGTCGTGCCCACACCGGATGACATTCGAATCGATATGGAAAAGCTGCTTGCGGCTATCGATGAAACTACTCTTCTCGTGCCCATTTCCCAGGTGCTGTTTCGCAGCTCGTTTATTGTGGATGCGCGTGCCATTATCGAGCGCGCGCACCGGGTTGGCGCGCACGTCATTCTCGACGCTTTTCAGGCCACGGGAACGATTCCGCTGGATGTGAAAAGCCTGGGCGTTGATTTTGCCGTGGGCGGCGTTCTCAAATGGTTGTGCGGCGGCCCGGGCGTCGCTTATCTTTACGTCCGCGAAGATCTGCGCGCCAAGCTGAGTCCTGCGCTGACGGGGTGGATCGCGCATCGGCGTCCTTTTGCGTTCGAAACAGGCGCGATTGACCGGCGCGAGGACTCTTTCCGCTATTTGAACGGCACGCCGCATGTTCCCGCGCTGTATGCGTGCCGATCGGGACTCGACATTCTTAACCAGGTTGGCATTGCTGCAATCCGGGAGAAATCTATGCGGATGACCGCGCGCCTGATCGACGGCGCAAAGTCGCGCGGCTGGCGTGTGAACACACCGGACGATCCCGCCGAGCGTGCGGGAACTGTTTCCATCGTCAGCCCGCACGCCTATGAAGTCTGCCGCGAACTTCTCGCGCGTGAGATCCTCGTTGACTACCGGCCCAAGGCAGGCGTGCGCGTTTCTCCGCATTTCTACAATCGCGAAGAAGAGTGTGATTTCACTCTGGCACAGATGGAAGAGATTCTCAGAACGGGGGTTTGGGAAAAACATGCGCCGGCCACTACGCATGCTTGATAGCGGAGAATTCGCCCCGGAGCTGGCAAGGATGATTGAAACGCAGTTGCGGCGGCGCGGCATCTCGGATACGGCCCTGCTTGCAGCAATAGAGGCCGTGCCACGACACGAATTTGTGCCGAAGGAATCGCGAGATCGCGCTTATGATGACGTGCCGCTGCCGATCGGCGGCGGCCAGACGATTTCGCAGCCGTATATTGTGGCGGCGATGACTGCTGCGATCCATCTGCTTCCCGGCGAGCGCGTACTGGAGATCGGAACAGGATGCGGGTACCAGGCAGCAGTCCTTTCAAGGCTCGCTAGGGAAGTATTCAGTGTCGAGCGGCGGCCAGAGCTGGCGTTGTCAGCGTCGGAGCGGCTGGCTCGGCTAGGTTTTAGTAACGTGCACGTTCACAGCGGAGATGGTACGCTGGGTCTGCCGGAATTTGCGCCATTCGATGCGATTCTCGTTGCGGCGGCGGCTCCCGCGGTCCCCGAGCCACTCCTTGCACAACTCGGTGAAGGCGGCCGCATGATTCTTCCCGTCGGTGATTCGGAACACCAGGAACTACAGCTGATCGAAAAGCGCGGTGATGCATTACGCAAAAGTAGGCTCGAAGGGTGCAGATTTGTTCCCCTGGTCGGTTACCATGGCTGGCAGGAACCTCCCTCACGATGAGCGCAGCCAGCCCCGACCTCTCTATCATCATTCCGTCATACAACGAGGAATCGCGCCTGCCGGCAACACTGGAGCAGATTGCAGCGTATTTGGAAACGTACCCCGGCGCAGCGGAAGTGCTGGTCGTGGATGACGGTTCGAAAGACCGCACGGTGGCGGTGGCAGAGTCTTTCCGGGGCAAGATTCCGTCGTTACGCGTGGTTTCAAATGGCGAAAACCGGGGCAAAGGCTACAGTGTGCGCCACGGTATTCAGGAAGCCCACGGGAGGATCGCGCTGTTCACGGACGCGGATCTCTCCGCTCCAATCGAGGAAGCTGCGAAGCTCATCGATGCGCTGGATACCCATGACGTGGCCATCGGCTCCCGCGCCCTGGACCGCAGCAAGATCAGCGTCCACGAGTCTCCGTTCCGCGAATTCGCCGGCATCATTTTCAATAAGATCGTACGTATTATTCTGTGGCTGCCGTTCGTCGACACGCAGTGTGGCTTCAAGGCGTTTCGGACTGAAAACTGCAAGATTATCTTCGAACAGCAAACCATCGAGCGGTTTGGCTTCGATCCGGAACTGTTGTTTCTGGCGCGACGCCATGGATTGCTCAGCGTCGAGATTTCCGTGCGCTGGGGGCACTCGCCGGCGACAACGGTGAGCATGCTTCGTGACAGCCTCCAAATGTTCATCGATGTGTTCACCATCCGGTGGAACGCGGTGACCGGACGCTACCCCCGCAGGAGCTAATTTCCAGCAGTTAACTTTGCATCACAAAGTACTTGACAAGCGCATTTTTGATTGGTAGGCTGTTTTCTATGGCGACGCCAGGCCCACTTCGTTCTCCTCAACGGGAGCCTATCCCCATCGACGCTCGTGCCGCCGACCATCTCCGCTACATTCGCGAAACCATGGAGAGCGCCGCGGAATTCACGGCCGTGCCAGGCTGGGGAGGCGTGGCCATGGGGATCACGGCCCTGGTTGCTGCGTTCGTTGCCTCGCGTCAGACCATGCCGATCGCATGGCTTACCATTTGGCTGGTTGAAGCATTCGTTGCCGTGGCCATTGCGGCTCCAGCTGCCGCCACCAAGGCGCACCGCGCCAACTCCGCACTCTTCTCCGGCCCCGGCCGCAAGTTCGTCCTCAGCTTTGCACCGCCGATCGTCGTGGGAGGGCTTTTGACCTTCGCGCTGTATCACGTGGGGCTGCTAGCCGTCTTGCCGGGTGTGTGGCTGCTGTTGTATGGGACGGCTATCGTAACGGGTGGAGCGTTTTCAGTACGTGTTGTGCCGGTGATGGGTTTGTGCCTGATGGTGCTCGGGGCTGCGGCGCTTTTCGCACCTGCGGGCTGGGGCGATGCGCTGATGGCTGGAGGATTCGGCCTGGTACAAATTGGATTTGGCTGGTGGATTGCCCGACACTATGGAGGCTAGCAGAAGCCGTATGGGTAAGCTGTCCACAGCACGTCAAGAGCGCGCTCAGAAGTCACGCGAGCGGGAGGCTTCGCTTGAGACGATCCGCAACCCGTCTCGGGAAACCGTGCCCGCAGACCTCGACCGCCTGATCCACGAGCGCATCCGGCTCGGAATTGTCAGCGCGCTGGCGGTCAATCGTTCGCTCACGTTTAATGAACTCAAGGCCCTGCTGAAGACGACCGACGGCAACCTGAGCGTTCATGCGCGCAAGCTGGAAGAAGCCGATTACATCGTTTGCTCGAAGTCCTTTGACGGGCGCCTGCCGAAGACGGAGTACCGCCTGGCAGCGGCAGGGCGCAAGGCGCTCGAGCGCTATCTGAATCATATGGAAGCTTTGATCCGCGCAACACGAGAAGGTTGAGCGGCAAATTTTTTTGTGTTTGTACTTTGCACTGTAGAGTAGTCTACGATACTTTCCCGGCGGCGGAGAAAGAACATGCTCATGCATCATCTGACGATTCAGCAGATTCCCACGGCGCAGCCTGCGATTGCGCAGGCCTCGGGCCTCCACGTGGCCATCATCTCGGACGGGAACGGAAGGTGGGCCACTTCGAGAGGCTTGCCGCGCTCGGCAGGCCACCGCGCAGGCGCCGAATCGGCACGCCGGGTTATTCAGGCTGCGCCGCGTCTCGGCATCCACACGCTGACACTCTTTGCGCTTTCCTCGGCGAATTGGAAACGTCCGGCTGCCGAGGTTAACGCAATCCTACGGCTCCTCCACGAATACCTGTTCACCGAAACAACCCACTGCATCAATGAAGGAGTCCGCCTGAGCCTCATCGGGCGGCGCGACCGGTTGCCCGCAGCGCTACGACAGGCCATCGCCGATTCAGAAGCGGCGACGGCAAAGGGAACACGCCTGCACCTCCGGCTCGCGGTGGATTATTCCGCGCGGGAGGCCATCTATCACGCCGCCTGCCGTTTTTACAAAGTTACTGAGCTTTCGCCGGAGTCTTTCAGCGATGTCCTCGCGGAAGTGCACCGCGGTGGCTCGACGGAAGTTGATTTGCTGATCCGCACGGGCGGCGAACAGCGCCTTTCCGATTTTCTACTATGGGAGTGCGCGTTTGCGGAATTCGTGTTTCTGCAAAAACGCTGGCCGGATTTTACCGCCACCGATCTGGAAGCGGCCGTAAGCGAATTCGGGCAGCGTGAACGCACACGCGGCGCATTGCCGGATGCCATCGCGGGCTAGCCGGAATCACAGAGGACGGGAGAAGAAACGATGGCGGAATTCACACCCCATTTTGCTCCTCTGGTGGTGCTTCTTTTCCTGGCCACCGGCTTAGTGCTCAGCGCCTGCATTCTTTTGCTGTTTTACGGCGCCGCACGGCGATCTTCTTTTATTGCCATGATCGCTGGGGGCTCGGCATTCACGATCGCCATCGGGTATCTGCTGCTTCTCGCAGGCGTTTCCTTTGTCAGCAGCGAAAAAATCTTGCCAACGGGAAGTTGGAAGTACTTTTGCGAGATTGATTGCCACATCGCTTATTCGCTGATCGGGGCAGAGACGGCCTCCGCGCTTGGCTTGGAGATGCAACAGATCTCCGCGCACGGACAATTCATCATTGTTCGTGTGAAGACCTGGTTTGACAAGAGCACTATTTCCGCGCAACGCGGCAATGGGCCGCTCACTCCGAACCGGCGCAAGATCGTCCTCCTCGACGATACCGGGCGCAGTTTCCCACCGGCTGTTGGGAGCCAGGCAGTGTTGCTGCGCTTCGGAAGCATCTCCGCTCCGCTAACACAGGCATTGCGGCCCGGAGAGAGCTATACCAGCGATTTCCTCTTCGACGTTCCCAAGGACGCACGCGGATTGCGGCTACTCATAACCGAGGACGATCCCGAATCGCGGCTGGTGATTGGGCACGAAAACAGCCTGCTACACAAAAAAATCTACTTTGCGGTCGATTCGGCCCCGCCCCTGATCAAGGATCTTCAATAAACTACTCAGAATAGGCAGGTTGCGGGAGCCTGGGCGCACCGTCGCACCCTGACGTTTCGCCATGCTCGGTCGTCTATACCCCAGGAGCCAGGAATGGGAGCTATGGGACTTGCGCTGCCTTGGGAGGCTAGAATCTCTTCCGCGGCGCGCGAACGGGGGACGCGAGTGGAACCTTCCGAGCACCTGGCCGGCGGCCCCAACCCGGCCGCCATGGATGTGTCGATGGAAGACGCCGCGCTGGCGGCGGGCTGCCTGTCCGGAGATCTCCGCGCCTACGAGCAGCTCTACACGATGCATGGCGCCCGGATGAAGAATCTCGCCCGCAATCTTCTTGGCAATCCAATGGATGCAGAGGACGCCGTGCAGGAGACTTTCCTGAAAGTGCAGCGCAGCATCGCCGGCTTTCGCGGCCAATCCAGTTTTGTGACCTGGGCCTACCGGATTCTGATCAACACCTGCTACGACGCACGCCGCAGCCGCCTGCGCAAGAAAGAAATCGCCGACGATGGCAGCAGTGAATCACCACGGCCGGAGCCGCGGGCATCCGTGGCACATCCATCGCTGCGCATGGCGCTGGAACGCGCATTGGCTTCCTTAACGAGGCACCAGCGGGACGTTTTTCTGTTGTACGAGGTGGAAGGATTCCGGCACGCGGAGATCGCCGGAATACTGGAGATTACCGAGACCGCTTCGAAAAACACTCTTTTTCAGGCGAAGAAGAATCTTCGCCAGCTGCTTGAGCCTCCGCGGAGCAGCAGCGCGGAAGCACGGTGAAGGTTGATGAATCTGACTTGTAGTGATTGCGAGCGCATTTTCGAAGATGGGACGCCCGCCGAATGGGCCGCGATGGAAGCTCACGCGGCCGGGTGTCCGGCGTGCGCAGAAGAGTTGCGCGCATGGAAATTGCTGAGCGTCGCGGCGCAGGAGCTTCGCGAGTATACCGAAAGCCCTGCATTGTGGCTGCGGATCAAACGCGCTCTCGCCGAAGAAGATGCACGCAAGTCGCGGCGTGCCGAACGCCGTGGATGGTTTTCGTTCCTGCAGAATATTCCGGTTGGATGGCAAACCGCTGCCGCGAGCGCCCTTATTCTGGCCCTGACTATTTCCGCGGGCTGGATTTACATCACTCGGCCTGATCGCACTGTTGATGGTGATAAATCGCTCCTGAGGAGCGCGGCCCTCAAGAACGTGGAGAGTGCCGAAACCGCGTATATACGGGCGATCGACAAGCTCGCCGCCGAAGCCAGTCCGCAACTCGACAATCCCGCGACGCCTTTGCTCGCCAACTATCACGAAAAGCTGATGCTGCTGGACAGCGCAATCGCCGAGCTGCGCGCGCAGGCCGGATTGAACCCCTCAAACGCACAACTGCGCTATCAATTGCTAGCAATGTACCAGGAGAAGCAGCACGCCCTTGAAGAGGTTTTGGAGACTAAAAAACGATGAATTGCATGGTAGCCAATTTCAGGAGCGTGCAGCTGCATCTTGTGGCGGCTGCGGGATTGCTGTCCGTGATGTTTCTTTTCACGGCAACGCCTATGCACGCCGCAAATTCGTCGCAGGAACAGGTGTCGAGGGATTTTCAACAGACGGTGGCGCTCGGCGCCGGCCAGTCCGTGCGCGTGGAGCACAAGTTCGGCAGCATCAAGCTCCACGGCGAAGCTGGCCGCAACGTGAAAATTTCCGCGACGATTCGCGCGCAGGCCAGTTCACGCGAGGAAGCGGAATCCTTCGCGCAAAAGATCAAGATCGAGGTGCAGCAGACGAGCGAAGGTGTGCGCATCAAGACCATCTATCCCGAGGAAGAGAAGAAATGGTTTCACTCCAGCAAGAACTCCTCGTGGTCCGTCAATTATGATATTGGGATGCCGTCCGACGCCCCCATTGTCGTGCGAAACAGCTTTGGGAGTGTCGAGGTGACAGGAATTCGCGGAGCTGCAGATGTCGAGAACGGCTACGGCACGCTCACTGTGCGTGACGCCGGCGCGGGCCGGTGGAACAATGCCTTTGGGAGCATTGAGCTCACCGGGGCCGCGGGAAATGTCTTCGTGAACGATAACAACGGTTCGGTGCAGGTTTCCGACGTCAAGGGTGCGCTGGAAGTGCGCAACCGTTTCGGCAGTATTACCAGCCGTGACATCCAGGGAGCGGCGACGATTACGGGAGGCAATGGTGGAGTGACTCTAAGTAACGCCGCCTCTGCAAGCGTTACGACTTCTTTTGGGAGCGTTGACGCGCGCAATATTCGTGGTGATCTTACCATCCGCGACAATAACGGAAATGTGGAAATTGCCGCGATCGGCGGTGCAGCGGACATCAACAACAGCTTCGGCAACGTCGCGTTTTCCGACGTGAAGGGACGCGTCAATTGCAGCACGAACAATGGCCGGGTCAAGGGCGGCTCTCTGGCTGGGAGCAACGTGACCGTCCGGGATTCCTTCGGGAACATCGAACTGGACACAGTCAGTGGGGCCCTGGACGCCGAAACTTCGAATGGAAAAATCGTGGTCCGCGACGCCCGGAGCAGCGTCACGCTCAAGACTTCTTTTGGGGCCATCGAAGCCTCGAACATCCCCAAGGGCATCCGAGCGGTTACGGGGAACGGCGGGATCGCCCTCGCGGACATTGGTGGGGACACCTTCGCCAAGACGAGTTTCGGCAGCGTCCTGGCAGAACGCATTAGCGGCAATCTAATAGTGGAGAATAGCAATGGCTCCGTCACCGCGCGGACCGTGAAGGGCGATGCGTCGGTGAATACTTCCTTCGCCGGCGTCACGCTGGAATCGATCAGCGGGCGCATCACGGTGGACAATCAGAACGGGGCAATCTCTGTGACGGCTATGCGTCCAGCCAATGGTTGCCGGGATATTTCATTGAAGACCTCCTTTTCGTCCATCCGAGTGCGCGTCCCGGACGGCGTGGGCTACAACCTTACGGCGCGCACTTCCTTCGGAAGGATTTCCTCGGAGTTGCCGGTTACTTCAACGGGCAGCATCGGGGGCGATTCACTGAACGGCACGATTGGTCCAGGTGGCTGCCAGCTTCAACTCACCAATTCGAACGGAAGCATCGAAATCGCCAAGGCTCCGTGAACAGGGAAAGCGTCAGTGTGACGCACGCCGCGCGCGATCCAACTCGAACGCTTTTTGCAGGATGCGGGTCGCAGTTTCAGTCAGGTGATACTTTGCAAGTTCATCTTCACGCGCGAAAGCCACATCCGTGACGTCGCTTCCCGCGCGCGGCTCGCCTCCGATGCGTTCGCAGAGATAGTCCACGATGACATAGTGAAAACGCGGTTTTTTCTGCAGCTGAACGGCGATGGTTCCTTCCTCTGCATAAATTCGGTCAAACACTTCGATGAGATCGAGGACGCGAACGGTTATGCCAGTTTCTTCAAGCAATTCGCGAGCGACTCCCTCCTGCAGCGATTCACCGAGCTCCAGCGTGCCGCCGGGGATGGACCACTCTCCGCGCAGAGGTTCAGTGCCGCGACGGATTAGCAGCGTGCGGCCTTGATCGATGATCACGCCACCGATACCAACCACTGGTCTTTCGGGGTACTCTCTTGGAGAAGCCATGCGTAAGGTCCTCGAGGACGGAGCGCGGTGGCGTTCAAAGCAGTCGCGCCGCGCGCGGGAGTTGACTTCATATATCGCGGTATATAATACGCTGCACGGTGGTGGAGACGGTCCTAGCGCCGCCACTTTGCGAACAACTCTACGGAGGATGGTGCCGTGATCCGTTGCCCTGAATGTTCCGCCGAAATCGATGTGGACGAAGACGAAGTCGAAGAAGGCGAAATCCTGAGTTGTCCCGAATGCGAGTCTGAACTCGAGGTCTCGCAAACCCATCCGGTCCATCTCAACCTCATCGCGGATGATGCGGACGAGGAGGACGATGAGGAAGAAGAAGGCAAGCCGGGGGAGAATGGCGACCTCATCGATGATGATGATGACCAGGAAGAAGACGAAGAAGACGACGACGAGTAACCGGCACACGGTACCTCGCCTGGCATCCTGAGACGCTCGGCACCGCATCCCAAAAGATAAGGAGCAGTAAGATGCATCGCCCACTGTGGGTTACTGTTCTTTGCACGGCCATGTTCGTCACTGCGGTGGCCGCAAAATCGAGCTTGGCCCAGGAACCGCCGCCTACTGTACCCGCCCCGCCGACCCAAGGAACGTCTTCGAGTAAACTCGGCAAGACAACATACAGTCACAAAAATGATTTTGTGATCCGCGGAACCGTGTTTAACGACAAGGATCTTTCGGCCCCAGGGGCTCAGCTTCGTATTCGCCGGGTTGGCGAAAAAAAATTCCGCTGGGAAAGCTACACCAACTCTCGCGGCGAATTTGCAGTACGTGTGCCGCAGGGCTCAGACTATGAAATGGTTGTGCGTGCCAAGGGCTTCGTGGAACAGACCCGCAACATCGACGCGAAAAGCGGGGCGAATGAGGAACGTATGGTCTTTAGGCTGGAGCTCGCTGCGGGAGAGAAAAAATGAAGACGCCACACCGCATGTTCTGCCTGATGTTGACGCTCTCACTGTTGGCGGCATGGGGCGTCGCACAGGACAAGAAACGTGAAGCACAGCTCCGCACGGTCCGCGGTATCGTGGTGGACAAATCCGATAATCCGATCTCCGGCAGCGTTGTCTTTCTGAAAAACACGCGCACCAATTCCGTCCGCAGCAGTTATACGGATGACACCGGCAGCTATCGGTTCAGCGGACTCGACCCCAACGCGGATTACGAACTGCACGCGGAAAAAGACGGCGCAAAGTCGACAACGCGCACAGTTTCGAGTTTTGACAGCCGCAAGGAAATAGACCTGAACCTCAAGGTCGACCGGAAAAAGGGCTAAAGGGCTTTGGCTGCCTAGCTGGAGAATCGCCCGCCGAAGATTTCTGGGCTATTTGGCCGATCCTATGTCTGTCGCTTCATTTTTCACTTTTGATTGGCGTTGCGGTGCTGGTTTCTTCGCTTTTTCTGATTCTTCGCGACGGCTTATCCAACCAAATGAAGGAATTCTGGCCGGATATCCGCCGCAAGGTATTTTCACAGGAACGCGCCATAGCGTGGCCACTCCCCAATGGATAGACCCGCTAACCGACTGTTGGCGCGAGTACTCGTACCGACTTTGGAACAACCTCAATCTCCACGGGAGTGGGTCCCAGAATTTCACCATCACCCTGAAACATGCATGGCTGTTGCGTTGTGAAGCGCACGCGTCGTGCGCGCCACCTCTTCACCCTTGAAGTTTGAAGCTCGCCGCTACCCATCAGACGTGGAAGCAAGGTCAGAATTTCGAACATGCTGAGTTTTTCGATCATCACAACTGCGAGTGATCCGTCGTCAACCGTTGCATCGGGAGCGAGCCGCAATCCGGCGCCGTAGGTCGGCGAATTCAGCGCGGCCGCGAGTAAAGCTTGTGTTTCGAACGAAGGGAGATCGCTTCCGGGAAAATCGATGCGGACATTGAGAGCATCGAATCCGGCCAGCGCAGTAAGCGCCGAGGCGATATACCGGATACGACCGGGCAAATGATGGTACGCTCCGCTCGCGTAGCGCACCGCCTCGGCGTCCAGTCCGATCCCGCCTCCAGCGGCGTACAAGCGAGTCCGTCCATCGCCTGTGCGGACTCTGACCAGATCCACGAGCCGCGCTTCACCCGCTAGAAGTGCCCCCACCGCTCTGACGGGATCGCTCGGCATTCCCAGTGCAGCAGCGAAATCATTTCCTCCTCCGACAGGAACAATCCCCAGGACGACATTGGCCCCGAAAGTGGCATTCGCCAAAGCTTGAAATGTCCCGTCCCCGCCTATGGTGAGGAGCAAATCGCCCCCCCGCAAAATGGCATCCCGCGCGCATGACCCGAGCTCTTCCGCGCTGCGTGTCACCACAAACTCTGCGAGGATACCGGAAGATTCGAAGACTCTCTGAATGCGCGGCAGATAAATGCGCGCACGGCCTGCTCCAGCAGTGGGATTAATGAATACAACAATACTACTAGATTCTTGCAACATTCCGGGGGCGTCCGCGTGAAGGCTCATGCTTCGACGCTACCGCTGCAGCCGACAGGCTCATCCAAAGGATTCTTCAACGCCTGTCCCGGGCTCGGTTCGGATTCCCGAATCGGCACGCCAATTGGAACGAATGTCATTCGCTTGCCGTTCCGGCCTGCGGTTCGATATGCTAGCGAATCGAATTGGCCCGGAGATTGTTCCGGTTGACCTGGAAGGTTCATAAGACTATTTTGTCACCACGCCGACGGGGGCACGCATGAGTAGTTTTCTTGCAGGATTATTTACAGGTAGCCTCATCGGAGTGGTTGTTACGCTCCTTATTCTGCTCATCGTAGCTGGCTTTAAGGGCTCGGAACCCGGCCCGAAGAATAAACTTTCGAATCCAAAAGTTTACCTGGTGGCGATTGTTCTGCTGGCGATGTGCGCGGTTTGTTATACATTCGATCTGGAGAAGAGCGCCATGCTCGCGCTCATGCTCTCCGTTCTGATAATCGCAAAACTTGGCGGCTCGAAGCAAGGCATAGTGGCTGCCGCCCTCGCCGCAGTGATACTTGCCTGGTTCTTGCCCCCCCCGTGGCTCCCTTTCGGTTACTGGCCTGGATAACCGACTGGCCTTGGCTCTTTTCGTCTTGGAGACGGTCATCGGTAGCATTATTGTCGAAGGAGATCTGTGGCTGAAGCGGTGGATTGCCAGCGCAGACTCGGATCCCTAGCGAGGTAATTGAATTCTTGGTGCCGGCGGGGGGAATCGAACCCACGGCCTAGGGATTATGAGACCCTCGCTCTACCACTGAGCTACGCCGGCATGACGCGATTCTTTATGCTACGGACTCGCCTGCGAATGTGTCAAGGCGTTGTGCCGATGAGTGGATTCCCAACCAGATCCCCTTCCTTCGAACGGTGGACAAGTATTGAGCGATACTGCCAGGCTGGCTAGCGTTCTGTGGCTTCTGACCAGAAATCTCAGCTACGTATAAGGAATGGTGCCTGACAGCTCAGCTCAAGCTGGTACCATATTTATTAGTACTACTGTACCGTTGACCAGAAATCAGGCAATCCCTATTCTACACGGGATCGAGCGCTGTCCCACTCATCAGGGTAGGCGAATGCTTATCGAAAGGATGGGACGGGTACGAGTGTATCGATTGGGAACAGGCTCATAGCTTGAGCTGCTTGACATTGGTGTGCCGATATATAGAATGCCCCCGGGGTATCTTTATCCCTCGGAGGCACAATGTCACGCAGACTCACAGTACTCTTACTGGCCATGCTAGTTCTGGCCGGGGCAATGAGCCTAAAAACGGTAGTCGTCACGCATGGTGATGGCTCCGTAATCATGGCGAACGGTGGGGCTCCTCTACCGCCGAACCCATGGAAGAATGGTGGCGCTCCTCTACCGCCGAATCCTTGGAAGAATGGTGGCGCTCCTCTACCACCGAATCCTTGGAAATAACGCGGTAGTTTTCGCAAGGTTCGATCGACCAACCGAGCGGAATAGACCGGGGCGCGGATAGGCAAAAAAAGCGTGCCTGGTCCATTTGAATACAGTGTTTGGTTCCTATGCACCCTCCTTGAGGTAAGCGTGGTGGTGTGCTCGATCGCTAAGGGCTCGTTCCGGCGTTATCTGGCCCTCAACGTCTACATGCTGGCCGCATCCTTCGTCAACATCGTGCGCTTCAAAATACTCCTCACCTATGGCTTCCGATCCTCTGAATACGGATACTTTTATTATTACTCCGACTTGCTCCTCACCATCGGGCTGTATTGCGCTCTGATTGGACTGTACACCTACGTATTCGAGGAGATGGGTGCTGAAAAATATGTGCGCCTGGGTGCGGTGCTGCTCCTTCTTGGTACAGCGGGTTTTTCGTTCGCGATTGTCCAGCAATACTCCAGCCGGATACTGAGCCATTTTGTACTTGAGGCGTCGCAGAATCTCTATTTCGTAGGCCTTGTACTTACATACGTTCTTTGGGGCGCCATGCTTAAATTGCGCGAGACGCGCACGCGCCTGATCCAGCTAGTGCTCGCACTCGGGCTGTATTTCAGCGTATTTGCAGCCAGTTACGCTCTCAGGAATCTTTATGCCAGCCTAGATGGCGTCTGGCCGTACCTCATCCCTGTTTCAGGCTGCCTCCTGCCTCTTGCCTGGGCTTATGCCTTCTGGCAGATCCCGGAGGATGCGCGGCTTGCGCCTTCCCGTCTTGCGGTGGTGCCGCGATGATGGCCGCATTCATTCTCGTCTGTTCGAGTGTGTTATTGCTGCAGTTCTTTGTGTCTTACTGCCGATCGCTGATTGCCGCTTCCGCGAAGCAGGCTCTTTCCCCGGAAGTGCGAGATGTAGCGGGCATCCCCCGCGTCGCTTCGGGAGAGGACTTCAGGCGTGTTATGCAGCTTTTGCAGCTTTGCCCGGATAGCCCCCAGGACCGCAACAGTATCCAGGCGATCGGCGCTTATTTCAGTTTGCTGAATTTCCTTCGCGTGACCCTGGCGCGCGTGGTTCCCTCTATGCGCGCGTGGACGGAATCCGAGCGCGGCCAGTGTGCCTATTTTGCAGCGGTGGCGCTGGAACGCCGCATCGCTTTCAGCCGCGGCATGCTTGCGCAACAGATGGAAAACTAGTCGCGGGCGTCCGGCTCCCCAGAATCCCTCATGTCATTTTAGCCACAAGCGCTTCCTGATCTTTGTTGGAATTTCCACGGCTATAGTATTCTTCTCAAGTTCTCTCCTCACCGGAGTGGACGCGTCCGCAGCGCAAAACTAACCGGTGACAAAAACATGCTCGCAGTGTGGCGCCGTACTGCCTTCCAGCGTACGCGCCTGCCATTTTTGTGAATCATCCTTTTCCGCCGATCTCTCGTCTCTGGAACAGTTTTCGGACTCCAGCTCCCGGGAGGACTTCGCCAGGAGTGCTTATCAAGGACCGCCTGGGGCTGGACATCCCCAGGACGGCTCCTCGAATAAGAGCCAGATTGCCCAAGACATCGCATGGCGCGGCGAACTGGCGCAACGACTCGAGGCCTATCGCACTCGGCGAAAGAAAATTGCGCCAAACCTGGCTCAATCCCAATTCACGTTCGAAGAGCCTTCTCGAAATACAAACACGAGTTCCTCCGCTGCTGTCGTGGAAACGCCCGCTCCCGTTGAGGATGATTTTTCCTTCACGATAGCGATAGGCCGCCCTTCAAAAAAGCGCGTTCTTGAAGAATCCCGCATGGTGATCGATGTCTCCATGCCTTCTGACACCGGGACCGCGCAGGTTCAACACCCGTTGGAGGACACTGCATCGCAGCAGGGCCTCTATCCTGTCGCGTCAATCGACGACCGCCGGCTGGCAGCCGTAGTTGACCTCGGCTGTTTGCTTTTTGCGTACGGCGGATTCTTGATGCTGTTCGGATCGCTCGGCGGCCAATTCACGCTGAGCAAGCTCACGGCTGTCGTTTACACCACGACTTTCGCGATCGTTTATCTGCAATACTTCGCCCTATTCACCATTTTTGGCGGAACAACTCCAGGGATGATGATGCGAAACCTGCAAGTCACTAGCTTCTCGGGCGAGCCACCTTCTCCGAGGCAGATGCTCCTGCGGAGCGCAGGCTATATGCTTTCCGCTGGAACTTTCTTCCTCGGTTTTCTTTGGGCCATGTGGGACGAAGATCAACTGACCTGGCACGATCGCCTTTCGAAAACCTATTTGAGTACGGCGCAATCCTTCATTGATATGGAATCTTCCAGCGTGGTGCACACCCGCTGATCCCGCCAAGAACGCAACCGGCGGCAGGCGTGGCGGAATCAGTCAAAAGCGATTTGATAGGACTACTCGTGCATCCTGCTTCGGGTCAGTCAGCTATGCCGTGCGGTATTTGCGCGCAATTCGAATCATGGCCGCAATACTGCGATCTACATCCGCCTCCGTGGTCGCCCAGGAGGAGACACTGATTCGCATCGCTGTCTTCTCATGCCAGACGGTCCCACCGCACCAGCACGTCCCGTCCTCCTGGATTCGCCGGATCACTTCCCGCGTCACGTCTGGTGAGCCAAAGGATACCAGCACCTGATTGATTACCACCTCGTTCAATATTTCAAACCCTTCCTCACGAAGCCTCGCCGCAAATCGCTGCGCGTGTGAGCAGGTACGTTCGACGAGCGCGCAGAGTCCCGACCGGCCCAGGGACTTAAGAGCAGCCCACAATTCAACGCCTCGCGCACGTCTCGAAGCTTCCGGTGTGTGGTGCATCGGTTCACGCCGCGTACCGGCTTCGAGATACGCCGCCGTTATTCCCATCGACTCACGCAACGCGGCTCCATTTCTGACGATAACCACACCGCTGTCGTAGCCAACGTTGGGCCACTTATGTGCGTCTGTAGCCCAGGAATCGGCATTCTCGAATCCACCCGTCAGGTGTTCATATTTCGGCGACACTCGCGCCCACAAACCAAATGCGCCGTCCACGTGCACCCAAGCGCCCTGTTCTTTTGCAACCCGGCAAATTTCACCGGCGGGATCGAATGCCCCCGTATTTACGTTTCCGGCTTGAATGCACACAATGGACTGTTCAGAGAGTCGCGGAAGCTTGTCAGCTCGCATCCTTCCCTCTCCGTCTGTCTCAACAATTGTCACTCGTTTCCTGCCAAATCCCGCCAGGCTCAGCGCTTTCAGAATGGATGCATGCACCTCCGCTCCGACGACTACTTCGATTGGCGGAGCTCCAAACATTCCGTCCTCCGTTACGTTCCAGCCCGCCCGCGCCAGAATTGCATGCCGCGCAGTGGAGAGTGCCGTGAAGTTCGCCATCGTGGCGCATGTAACCAAACCGCCCGCGCAATCCGCCGGCAATCCGAGCGCTTCGCAAACCCATCCGAGAACCACCTCCTCCAATTCCGCGGCCACCGGAGACATCACGCGCAGCGCCGCATTCTGATTCCACGCTCCTGCCAGCCAATTCGCAGCCAGAGCTGCAGGCAACATTCCGCCGTTCACGAAGCCAAAGTAGCGTCCGCCTGTGGTCGTCACCGTAGCGGCAGAACCTAAATTGTCCAGCTTCGCAATCACTTTTTCTGGCTCGCTCGGCGAAGCAGGAAAAGGTTCATGAAATTCAGCGAGCGCAGCCACCGCGGCGCGCGAAGGCGCTACGTTCTGTTCGGAGACGTCTCGCGTGTATCGCTGTGCACGATCTGCCGCAAAGGCCAAAAGGCCGCTTCTCCGCGATTGCCTATGCGTATCTGGGTTAAGTCCCATATGGCTTTTCCTTTCCACTCCGACCGCCCGTTTCCTGAGCACAAGTACACCTAGGGAAAAGAGGCCCTTTTCGGACCAACCCGGATACGTTATTCAATTTTTGAAGGAAGGAAAGAGCCGAATTGTCCGCTTAGTTCTTTATCACTGCTTCATCAGAAGCGACTTTGCCGTCGCGAATATAGATGATGCGGTGCGCGTGTTGCGCAATGTCGTTCTCGTGGGTCACGAGGATGATTGTATTTCCCTGCTCGTGGAGATTCTTAAACAGCGCCATGATCTCTTCGCCGGTTTTCGAGTCCAGGTTGCCCGTCGGCTCGTCCGCCAACACGATCGACGGAGAATTCACCAACGCCCGTGCAATCGCCACGCGCTGCCTTTGGCCGCCTGACAGCTCGTTTGGCTTATGGGTCATGCGGTCTACCAGGTCCACACGTTCCAGCGCCCTCTTTGCCTTTTCGATTCGCTCTTCGGCGGGAGTACCGTTATAAATCAGCGGTAGCTCCACGTTATGCAATGCTGTTGCGCGAGGAAGCAGATTAAACGTCTGAAACACAAAGCCGATTTCTTTGTTCCGGATGTAGGCCAATTCATCGTCATCCAAATCGCTTACCAAACGCCCCGCCAGCCAGTATTTTCCGGCGCTCGGCGAATCAAGGCAGCCGATCAGATTCATCAGCGTGGACTTCCCCGATCCCGAAGGACCCATGATTGCCACGTACTCGCCTTTGCGGATCTGCAGGTCCACACCACTCAGCGCGTGCACCTGCTCCGCGCCCATTTCATAGACCTTTGTGAGGTCCTCGGTCTTGATGACTACACCGGCGCTGACCAGGTCTTCCCGATAGGTATCTGTGGCAGGCGTCTCGACTGGCATTCGAATTTCCCTCGTCCCTGGTGCGCCTTAGCTCTGCTGATCGTCCTGTTTCTTCGGCGCGCTGTTGTCCACTTTTACCTGCGACTCCGGCTTCAGAGTGCGCAGTGCCTTGTAGCTCCCGACGACGATTTCATCGCCGGGTTGCAAACCCTTCGTAATCTCGATGTCCGTAACCCCGGCGATTCCCGTCTCCACGGGCCGGAACACAGCCTTCTTCGCGTTGACCACGAACACGCCTTGCACCTCGTCCTTTTTCGGATCACCTGGCGCTGGAGGCGGCGCCGCCAGCGTCACGCTGGAACTGCCCTCGCTCTTTGCCTTCTTGGCCGCTTCTTCCAGGTCCTTCCGCGTCCGCACGGCCAGCGCTTGAATCGGAATAGCTACGACGTTCTTTCTTTCCGCGGTCTTGATCTTCGCGGTCGTCGATAGTCCAGGCCGCAGATTCTCCGGCGGATTGGCCAGGGTTACCACAACTTTGAAATCCTTCGCTTCTTGCGTGCTGGTGGTGGTTTGCGTCGTCGTCAATCCTGAGCTGCGCAGCACGGCCTGCGAGCCAATTTCTGTGACCTTACCCTTGAATACTTTTCCTGGCACGGCATCGATCGTTACGTCAGCATCCTGGCCCAACTTGACGTTGACGATGTCTGTCTCATCAACCTTTACTTCCGCCGTCACCACAGACATATCCGAAAGCGTCATCAGGAAGCTACCGTTTGAATTCTGAATGCCCGGCACGACGTAATCGCCTACGCGCTCGGGCAGGTAGCTCACGATTCCATTGATCGGTGAGGTATACGTTGTCTTGTGCAGAATATCTTGCGTGTGCACGAGCACGGCGCGCCCTTGATTCACTTGCGCGCGCATCTGATCGAGCGTGGCCTTCAGCGATTGCACGCGCGCTTTCGAAGAATCCACGGTCGCGACCTGGGAATCAAAAGTAGTTTTCCGTTGATCGAAATCCTGTTTGGGGATAAGGCCATCTTTGTAGAGACCTTGGCCGCGGTCGAAGTCCATCTTGGCCTTCTCCAGATTAGCTTGTTGCGAGATTAGATCCGCTTGTGCGGCCTTGTAACTGGCCTCCGCCGCCTGCACACCCGACTCTGCCGAATTTACCGCTGCACCCTGCGCCTGCACATCCGCGGCGGCCTGTATGTTCTCCTGCAAGAGTAACTTGTCGCCCTTCTTGACGTGGTCGCCTTCCTTAACCAGGATCTCGGTGATTCTTCCAAATCCTTGCGCGGTCACATTTGTATAAGTCGTCGGCTTGACTTCGCCAGAGGCTGTAACCTGCGATACGAGGCTTTCCTGCGTGGTCACTTTGGCAGTTTGGACGGTCACTACGCCCTTATTCGCCTGGTTCACGCTTACCGCCACGATGCTCCCCAGCACCACCACGGCCCCCACCCCAATTGCCACTTTTTGCCAGGTCTTCATTTGATTCCCCTTCGAATTGCTGCCTTCCAGTTTTCGCTCAGTTCCCGTGCGCACCACATGCGCGGGAACACAAAGGTATGTCTGACTGCCTCTACCCTACATACGCCCTAGCGGGTCGAAATGTTTCGCGGGAGGGATACTCCACTTTCGCGGTCCGGGCTTCGAAGCACAGGACTTACGGGCGCGACTTCTCCGTCTGAAATACGTCCCGCCTTGTACTCCATTCTATGTTCAAAACTCCGGAAAGGAAAGATTCTCATCCCGCCGAGGCGAGATGCTCGCTGACAACCGACCTACGCTCTTTGACGCAAAATAAGGCCAAATGGTCAGCCAAAAACGGCAATTTTTCCTGGAAACGAAATCCTTTCCTGCCCTGTTTAGTGCTATACTCAGGCCACTCGGCTGATGGTTTTCCGGTCGATCCGCCCGCG
>DATDGF010000087.1:0-26077 GCA_036522195.1 Candidatus Acidiferrum sp.
TTACGACGCAGAGCTCCGGGGTTGGTCCGACCGGGACGGTTACGTTCTCCACGTGCGGGACACCGCCTTGTACGGCGGCACTCGTGCCAATGGATGCTAATCCGAGCGCTGGGTCGCCCGCATCCGCGACTGCTACCCTAAAGACTACGTTCACGACGACTGGAACAAAGACGATTACCGCGACCTACGGGGGCGATACGAACTACGCCGGGGCAGGTCCGTCGACAGCAGCCACTGTTACTGTAACGGCTGCTATGGCACCGACGATTACGTCAATTTCGCCGAACCAGACGACCGCGGGTGGGACTTCGTTCGTGTTGAATATTAATGGGACAAACTTTGTGGCGGGTGCCACGGTAAATTTCGGCGCTAACCCGGCGCTTACGCCTTCCGCCATCACCCCGACACTTATTACGGTGACCGTGCCTGCCAGCGACATTGCTGCGGCCGGAACGCGGGGGGTGACGGTGACAACGGCGGGCGGGACTTCGAACAGCGTCAATTTCACTGTGAATCCCGCGAGTACTGGCTCGTTCACGGTCAGCGGGGGAAGCGGGACAATTATCGCGACGCCCGGCACTACGCCGAACACAGTGATGATTCCGATCACTGTGACGCCGAGCGGCGGATTCGCGGGGACAGTAGCGATTACGTGTGCTGCTCCAGGAACGTCGAGTGGGTCTCTACCCTTGCAGGCGAGCTGCAGCAGCCTAAACATCGTCATCCCTCCTAGCACCACGGCGGCGGTAACGCAGTCTCTTACGGTGTCGCTGGTTCCGCCGTCGCCGAACAATTCGGCGATGCTTGTGCCAGAAATGCCACAGCTCTTCCCGGAACACTTGGGAAGCCCACGAGCATGGGAGTACGTTAGTGCAGGAACTGGGTTCGCGGCAATTCTCCTTCTCCTCGTGCCCGGCCGGAAGCGGTATCGCGCGGCGCTAGGGCTGGGCTTGGTGTGCATGCTGAGCTTCGCGCTAGGGTGCAGCAGCGGGAGCGGTGGCGGAGGGGGCGGACCGATTGCGACGACGACGTCCCTTGCCGTGACGCCTGGGACAAAAAATCCCGCGCAAGCCACGGTTACCGTAACGCCGGTTTCCGGCGCAGCTGCTCAAGGAACGGTAACTTTGACCGATGCTACAACCGCGCTGAGCACGCAGATAACTCTGAACAATGGGGTCGGCATGCAAACTCTGGGCATTGCTGGCGCGGGAACGCATGCATTGACCGCAAGCTTTGCTGGAACAGCAACAGAAGCGGCCTCGCAGAGCGCACCGCCCTTGAATATCACCATCACCGGAGGGCCCCAGTCGGTGACAATCACGGGGACGTCCGGCTCAACGTCAACCGGCACGATGAAAGTCACGATCAACTAAGACAATCCGGCTCAACCGGCAGAGCGGCCCCGAAGTTTTCGGGGCCGCTTTTTTTGGGGAGCGAGAATGTAACGCAGAAGCCCTGAGGACACAGTGACAGCACTGAGGAGAGGGCACGATGTGTCGTGCCCCTACGTGGGCAAAGAGAAGAGAGAAGCAGATCCCCCGCTGCGCTCGGTCAGGGTGACGATCCTCGACGGATGCGTCAGTTGACGTTGGGAGGAAAGAAAATGTTCCAGAACTGGGGGGCGGGAGAGAGGAATTCGATGGGCATGAGGGCGCCTTCCTGGTTGAGCTGGGAGGGACGGACGACGTTGACCTCGACCTTTTGCTGGGTCTTGGGGTTTTCGAGGGTGAACTTGGTGCCCTGGGCAAAGCCCTCGGGAAGAATGATCATGGCGCCGGTGGCGCTGACGGTGTGGGTGAAGCCTTCGACGGCTTCGGCTTTACCGGTGACGTGAGCGAGAATGCGCATGCGCAGAAGGACGCGCTGGGCGCGGCGGCGTTCCTCGGCGGTTGGCTGCCGGTTGAGCGCGGGGCGGACGGCAGGCGTTTCCCCGGGTTTCGCGTAGGGCGAGGGTCTCACGTTCGGGTTTGAAAGGCTTTTCACAGTTCCAATCCCCAAAAATCCATCTCTGGCGCGACAAGCTCGACGCCGTATTCCCAGCCGTCGGGGCGCGCATTGCCCTTCCAGACGATGACGGCAGCGTTGCTGGACTGCGTAGCGAGATTGGAGAGGGCCAGGCGGTGCTCCAGGTTGAGAGATTGCTGGAGAACGACCATGCAGCCGTAGGGATTGACGATCCGGGTGTGGGCTTCGACCACGATGCGCTTGCCGGATTCATCGTCCCACTCGAGACGCACAGGAACGCGGGAATTCATGCGGCGGCCGCGACGCTTCTCGCGGTAGTGGGCGCTGACAGTCTTGCTTTCGCGCAGCTTTAGCGACATGTTTCCCTCTAAGAGGCCATGCTAGAGTTGAGAGGAAAAACGGTCAATGGTACCAAAGCGGGTGCGCGCGAAAGAGTAGCTGTACGAAGGGACAGGTGAAAGCGAGTGCGGGACAGGGCGTGAAAAATCTGATCGTGAATGCGGACGACCTCTGCTGGACGCCGGGAGTGAACCGCGGGATCGTGGAGGCGTTTCGCAACGGGATCGTGACCAGCACTTCCCTGCTGGCGAACGGAGCAGCGTTTGCGGATGGCGTGGACGCGGCACGATCGGCACGCGGACTGGGAGTGGGGGTGCACTTGAACTTGAGCGACGGGGCGCCGGTGGCGGAGAGGGAGACTGTGACGAGCCTGCTGAATGATGAAGGCTTGTTCGCGGGCGGCCCGGAGAGCTTGTTGCTGCGGCACGCGCGCCGGGGGCTGGTGCTGCGCGAAGTCGAAGCGGAGTGGGAGGCGCAGATTGAGAAGGCGCGTGACGCGGGGATTGAGCCGACGCATCTGGACGGACACAAGCACGTGCACATGCTGCCGGGGTTGTTTGAAATTGCGCTGCGGCTGGCGAAGCGGCATGGGATTGGGGCGATCAGGGTTTCGCTGGAAGCGTCGAGCCTGCGGGCGGCGCTGTCCGCCGGGGAAAAGCGGCGGACCGGGGTGGTAATGAAGCAGGGCGTACAGGCGCGGGGATTGAAGCTGCTGGCGCGGGACGCACGGACGCAGGCCGCGCGCGCCGGAATTGCGACGGCGGATTATTTTTGCGGGATTGCACAGACCGGCGAATTGACGCGCGAAGGCATAACGCAATTCCTGAAGAGCCTGCCGGAAGGCACGACGGAATTGATGTGCCACCCGGGATACGCGGACGCGGCGCTGCAGAAAACGGCGACGCGGCTGCAGGATTCGCGGCAGATGGAGCTGGAGATCCTGACAGACACGGAAATTCGAAATCTTGTCGCATCACAGGGGATTCGCCTGATAGACTATGGCTTCGTCGCCCAGGATGCTTAAAGAAGGCCACTCTGGTAAAAATGGCAAGTGATTCACCTGTCCGGTACTCGATCGTCGTTCCGTTCTTCAACGAACAGGAAAACATCCCATCTCTCTACATGAAACTGACCGAAGTGATGGACTCAATTGGCGAACCGTTCGAACTGGTGTTCATTGATGACGGGAGCAAGGACGATTCGTTCAAGGTGCTTTCTGAGATTTTCGAGCACGATGGGCGTGTGAACCTGGTGCGGCTACGGAGAAATTTTGGGCAGACGGCGGCTTTGAAGGCGGGATTTGATTTCGCGCGCGGCGACGTGATTATTTCGATGGACGGAGACTTGCAGCACGATCCCGAAGAGATTCCGCGCTTTCTGGAGAAAATCGAAGAAGGATACGACCTGGTGAGCGGCTGGCGTGTGCAGCGGAGCGATCACTGGCTGATGCGGCAGTTTCCCAGCCGCGTAGCGAATTGGATGATGGCCAAGCTTTCTGGAATTGACCTGCACGACTTTGGGACGACGTTTAAGGCCTACCGGCGGGAAATCATCCAAGAAATTCAGTTGTATGGCGAACTGCACCGGTTCATCCCCGCTTTAGCGAGCTCGGCGGGCGCGCAGATCGCGGAAGTGCCGATTTCGAATATCAGCCGGAAGAATGGCAAATCGAATTATGGAATCGGAAGAACGATTCGCGTGCTGCTGGATCTGGTGATCGTAAAATTCCTGCTGGATTATTCGACGCGACCGCTGCAGTTTTTCGGGTTGCTGGGATTGGCCGGGGCAGGAATCGGCTTTGCGATCGCTACTTTCCTGGGCATCGATAAACTGTTGCATCATACGGATATGATGACCGAGCACGGGCCGCTGCTGCTGCTGTCCATCGCCATGTTCGTGAGCGGCATTCAATTTGTGTCCATGGGATTGCTTGGTGAGATCAGCGCTCGCACTTACTACGAATCGCAGAACAAGCCGATTTACTCGCTCCGCGAAGTGAAGAGCCATCGCAAGGAGCTGGGCGGCGCCGCAGAGCAGTCGCGGCCATCGGGATCTTCCGACCGTTAGCGGACACACAAGCTCACAGTTCAAATGACGAATCCTTCCGACGCCAGCATCACCACCAACGGCACGAGTACGCGCAACGACATCAATTCTTCGACGGGACCGGGGGCAGATAGAGCGTCATCTCCTGCTGGGCCTTCTTCGGGCGCGCGTCCGCGAACGCTTTCCTATCTTGCCGCGATCTTTCTCTTTTGGGGCTTGATCTACATTCCGGGGCTGGCGTCGCCGCCGATGATGGATGATGTGGACTCCGAACACGCAGAAATCGCGCGGGAGATGCTGTCGAGGCAAGATTTTGTGACCATGTATGTGAACGGGGTGCGGTACCTGGAGAAGGCGCCTCTGCCCTACTGGATCATCGCGGGTGTCTACAAGATTTTTGGTGTCAACGAGTTTTCGGTGCGTTTACCGCTAACACTTTTTGCGTTATTCACTTTTCTCGCGGTTTTCTGGCTCGCGCGGGAGATTGCGGGCGAGAAGGCGGGATTCTTTTCGGCTCTGGCAATCGGGACCGCCATTGGGCCGTATATCTACACACGGTTTCTAATTCCCGACATTATGGTTTGTTTCTGGCTGACGATTACCATGCATCTGTTCCTGAAAAGCCTCGACCAGGCTCGGCCTTCGCGATTGGTTTGCTGGTCGATCGGCATCGCAACCGCTTTGAATGTACTGACCAAAGGATTGATCGGGGTGGTGTTCCCCGTGGCGATCTTGGGCGCGTATCTGCTCATCACGCGAAACCTTCGGCAGCTGCTGCGCATGCGGCTTGTTTCTACAACGCTGGTATTTTTGGCGGTGGCGGCTCCGTGGCATGTACTGGCGACGATTCGAAATCCCCCGCAAGGAGAAGCCAAAGGGTTTTTCTGGTTTTTCTTTATCAACGACCAGATCTATCGGTACCTGAACATGCGGGTTCCAAGGGACTATGACAAAGTTCCGTTTTTGGTGTTTTGGGGCCTGGTGCTGGTGTGGCTTTTCCCGTGGACCTTCTTTGTGCTGAAGAGTCTGGGGCAAGTGCCCGCGCGAATCAGCAGCTGGCGCGGGCGACTTGAAATCGAACCACGTGCCGCGCTTCTGATGGCGGTGTGGACTCTGTTCGTTCTGGTCTTTTTCAGTTTTTCAACGAGGCAGGAATACTACGTGCTTCCGGTGCTGCCCGCGCTAGCCGTGCTGTGTGGCATGTGGCTCAGCCATGAGGAAGCTTCGCCGATCGGGAGCACGCTGCGGCGCAGCGGGTTGCGGGTGTCGGTAGGCCTCATGGTGATCGGTGTCATCGCGTTTGTTGTGGCGATGTTTATTCTCGTGGTTACGCCGGCGGCACCCGCCGACACGGACTTCGGCAACCTGTTGCAGAAAGCGCCAGGGATGTACAAACTCTCGATGGGGCATCTGTTTGACCTCACCGGAAGAGCAATGGGCGCGTTTCGATGGCCGCTAGTCGTTACGGGAATTGGTTTTCTGACAGGGACCTTTTTCACGTGGTTTTTCCGGAAGCGCGGTTCGCCGCTGCGTTCGAACCTGGCGCTGGCCACGATGATGGTGGTGCTCTTTTATGCTGTGCACGTGGCGCTGACGACGTTTTCGCCGGTGTTGGGTTCGAAACCACTCGCAGTTGCGATCGAAAAACAATATCGGCCTGGGGACATGATCATTGTGGACGGGGCCTATTCCGCGGCCTCCAGCATTAATTTTTATACCGGAGTGCAATTGCACATGCTCAACGGGCGATATAACGATCTGTGGTTTGGCTCGCTATTTCCGGATTCGCCGCCGGTGTTTGAGGATGACGCTTCGTTCGCGAAGCTCTGGCTTGGCCCGGGGAGAATCTTTTTTATTGCGCGAAATGCCAAGAGCGTCGACAAGCTGAAACCATTGGCGGCTCCTTATTACGAAGTGGCGCGCTCGGGAGAAAAGGCCGTGTTCAGCAATCGGCCGGCGAGCTAGGCGAGAATTCTGACGAGTGCGAAGAGCGGCTGCCTAAGAAGTAGTCTCTACAAAATGCCCTGCGAACATGGGATAAATGGGCGGCAGTTCAGGAACGGAGAGAATTTGTGAATCGTGAACAGTTTTACGAAATGATGAGCGGCGAAGGCACGCTGGATTACGAGTTGTATTTGAATACAAAGGCGCTGCTTTCCTGCCAAAGCAAGTATGAAGAGCTGTGCAATGGGGACGAGTTGCAGTTTCAACTAGTCCATCAGATTGAAGAGCTGTGGATGAAGCTGATCGCCTACACGCTTCTGGATATTGACGATTACCTGCAGCAGGAAAATACCAACCGGGTGATCACGCTGTTCCGGCGCTTGCATATGACGCAGAAAATGATGATCGAGCAAATTGCGCTGCTGGAGACGATGTCTCCGAAAGAGTACCAGGAGATTCGAAAGCGTCTCGGCAACGGAAGCGGGCAGGAGTCGCCGGGCTTTCGCGTGCTGCTGAAGATGTACCAGCCAATCTGGAATTCGTTCAAGGAACACTATCTGGACAAGCATGGGCTCACGGTAGAGAAGATTTATGACTCGGAATATGCGCATGGGGACGCCTATGTGGTGGCCGAGGCGCTTGCGGAGTTCGATGAGCTGTTCCAGAAATTCCGGTTCGAGCACATGCAACTGATCCATCGCACGATTGGATTCGCCGCGAAATCGCTAAAGGGCCGGCCGGTGGAGATTCTCGAAGACGGCATGCGGCAAAAGTTTTTCCCGGAGCTATGGGAGATTCGCGGGGAGATGACCGACAAGTGGGGCGCGGAGTACGGAGTGAAGAGAGATCCGCTGGGCGGGCTGCATTAGAGAGAGCGCAAAGATCAGTGATCAGTGATTGCCGGCTAGGGCACGATATTCGCCGCGGAAGAAGAGCAGGGGTTCTCCATCGTGAACTGCGGCGGTTTCCACTTCCCCGATAAAAACCGAGTGGTCACCGGTGATGTGGGAATCCACAAGATTGCAGGTGAGGTGGAGAAGCGCACCTTCGAGAACAGGAATGCCGCCGGGCGTCCAGTGATAGCGAATGGAGAGGCGCTGCTCGGCTTCGGCACTTTGCTCTCGCTTGGCAAAGTACTCGGAGATGGCCTCCTGGCTGTCTTTCAAAACGCTGACGCCAAAACGTTTTTTCTTCTGGAGCAAGGGAAGCAATTTCGCGCGGTGGTCCACGCAGATCGAAATCAGCATGGGATGGAGCGAGACGGAAGTAAAAGAGTTGGCGGTCATGCCGTGCACGAGACCGGGCTCGCGCTCGACGGTAACCACGGTTACGCCGGTGGGAAATTGGCCGAGGGCTTTGCGGAATTCCAGAGCAGTGGGTGGAGGCGTGGTCATCTTGGGAATTTTTGAAGATACCATACTGGGTGGCGGGAAAGCGAAGCGGGGCGGGTTGGCGGGAATGTTGAGAGTGGATGAACGAGTCGCGTGAAGAGGAATGAACGGAGCGAATAATCATGGAGCGAAAGATTGGGATTCTAGGTGGGACGGGAGCGGAAGGGTCCGGGCTGGCATATCGCTGGGCGAGGGCCGGTGAGCAAGTTTTAATTGGCTCACGCGATGCGGCGCGCGCGGAAGAAACAGCGAAGCAGATTCGTGAACGCATTGGGGAGACAGCGCGGATCGAAGGAATGGACAATGCGTCTGCGGCTGCGGCGAGTGATGTTGCGGTACTCACGGTTCCCTTCTCCGGCGCGGCGGCGTTGCTCAAGCAACTTAAAAGCGTTTGGAAGCTGGGAACGATTGTGATTGATACGACGGTGCCACTGGCGGCGACCGTGGGTGGCGCGGCGACGCGAATGCTGGGCGTGTGGCAAGGCTCCGCTGCAGAGCAGACGAAGGAATTGCTTCCAGCCGGCGTGAGCCTGGCGGCGGCGTTGCAGAATCTGAGTGCGGAGTTAATGGCCGGGGATGGGGCAGTGGAGTGTGACGTTCTGGTGTGCAGCGACGACGAGAAGGCCAAGCAAGTGGCGTCCGAACTGGTGGGCAAGATTCCGGGTGCGCGGGCGGTAAACGGCGGGAAGCTGGAGAACGCGCGAATCGTGGAATCACTCACGGCCGTGCTGATCGGGCTGAATATGCGTTACAAAGTTCATGGCGCGGGAATTCGATTCACCGGGCTTCCCCTGAAGTGACGCTTCTTACAGTAAACATGATGCGTCAGTTTTCCGGTGATTCTACTTAACGGGGACTAACATCCAGTAGCAAGCAACGACTATTTCCGGAGAATTCTAAACATAGCTCACAATTACTGCGCCGTATGTGGCCTATTCACTTTCCGATGGCAACGGACAGAAAGAATGCTCCAAATCCTGCAAGAAGGAGAAAGAATGGCGATTTCGCCTCCTTCCAATTGAGAGCGACATAGAAAAGCTGAAGAATCGGAAAGAGCAAGCAGCCTAGCCCCCAGAGAATACCTCTCTGCCAGGCCAGGACGATGATCCACAACCCACCCAGAAAGGACAGCACATAGCCCGTCCAGAGGAAGATCAAAGCCATACTTACGTTCCCGCCAATCTATGTCCAAGCACGCCACACCCCATCTTGGAGATTCAGAACACGTTCATGCGGTCCACTAGACCGATCGTTCTTTGACACACCAGTTAGGGCTCGGCAATTACCGGGCGGTAGCCGAAGCGGATACGGCTTTGTCTTTCCGTTCGATCGGCTTGTATTCAGAATTCAATTGAGCCACTAGAGAAGTTAAGTGCCCTGCAGATACGTCCTTCCATCCGAGGGCTGCTAATTCTGCCTGTCCGTGCTTCATTTCCTCTTCTGCTCGAGAGGGCTGGTCGAATTTCTTCTCGACCATGGATAATCGGACATAGGTGAGTCCGATTTCCTGTGTTAGCACTCTGCTCTTTTGATCCTTCTCTCTGAATCTCTGAAGCGCCGAGAGGTATTCTGATAATTCCTTTTCAACCTCGTTTGCCGACTTGTCGTTGCAATCACAAACGACTGAACTCTTGTAGTTGGCCAGCATACCCCCAGCGAAAATGTCTGGGTCAGAGGATTGCGCTATCCACATGGACAAGATAGGCGCAAAGAAATATCCCGCAAGGCCTCCCAGCAAAACGCAGATGGAAAATGCGATGACCTTTTTCATCGAACGTCCTTCAAAGACTCTAAGGCTTCTGTCCTGCTACCGACGCAGTCACGTCTCCACCGCTATTGTAGAGTTTCTCCTCGTAAGCCTCTTGCGCTTCGATAGACTTAATAAGGTTTTCTGCCGAAACGTCTTTTCGTCCTAGGATGGCTAATTCGTTTTGCGCGGACCTAATGTACTCATTAGCTTTGGCGGAATTGCCCGCTTTCACTTCCAGGCGGTAAAGTCTGAGGTAGGTCATATCAGAACAGAAGTGCAGGGCCTTCTCCGGATATTTAATTTTCTCATCCTGAATTCTCTGAAGTATTCCTAGATAATCCAAAAGGGCTGTTATGCCCTGCTTCCCGCCCGCCTGGTTGTATTGCAGAAACGAGTATTCTCCAAAGAAGCCGGCATAGGAATAGGCCAGACTAGCTCTGACCTTCGGTAGATCCCTATACTTGACTCGAATCGCGCAGCTCGCCACTCCAGTGATTAGGAACACTAGCAGGCAGGCGAAGCAAAAAAGGATAGACTCTACGACCTTCATTTAATTCTCCCCGCATAGCCCGAATATTCCTTTGTTAAGGCAATTCCATATTAACTTCTTCCTCTCCGGAGTGGACCTGTTCCAAGGTTCAGGTGTCTCCTGCCAGCAACATTTCGACGATTCTGGGATGGACCTTCGAGCGCATACGCAATCTCCGTCAATGGACGTATAACGCGCCTGCCGGAAGCTGACTTCCTCCGGGCTGGTCAGCTAATTGCAAATAGAGCGGCGAGCGTGGCGGCTTGCTCAAACAAGGGCCTAGTTCGCCGCGGCAGGTTGCCCTACAAATCGATGAGCGCGCGGGCGAGTTTGCGCTTCTGCGTCTTCGTTTTCATTATGGTGGGAAGGATTGCGACCTTCATGTCAAGGGCGGTAATGGCGGCGGCTTGCGATTTGTCGGCGGGATCGATGACGAAGGTGCCGGTGAAATCGGCATAGAGTTTGGCGACGCCGAGGGCGGTCGACTTGTGACCAAGTTGGGCGAGCATTTTGTCGGAGGGGCCTTTGAGAGATTTTCCGCCGACGATAGGGCAAACAGCGAAAACTTTTTCTTTGTGCGCGCGCAATTGTTCGCGAACACCCGGAACCGCGAGAATGGGGCCGATGCTGATCAGCGGATTGCTGGGGCAGATGATGATGCGGTCGGCGGTGGCGATCGCTTCGAGCACGCCCGAAGCTGGACGCGCGGATTCGACGCCGGCGAAACGGATGGTTCGAACGACGGGCTCGGTGCGGCGCTTTACGAGATACTCCTGGAAATGCAGGGGACCCTCGTTCGAATCGATGATGGTGGGGACGGGGTCGTCGGACATCGGAAGAATAAGGGACTTCACTCCGAGGGCGGTTCGAATGGAGTCGGCGACCTGCGACAACGATTTTCCTTCAGCGAGCATGGCGGTGCGATGGATGTGGGTGGCGAGATCGCGGTCGCCGAGATTAAACCAATTCGCGCGGCCGTAGACGGCGAGGCGACTTAACATGTGGAACGATTCGCCACGAAATCCCCAGCCTTTCTTCGTATCGACAATTCCCGTCAGGGTGTACGTGACAATGTCCAGGTCGGGTGAGATTTTCAAGCCGTGGAGCGTGATGTCGTCGCCCGTGTTGACGATGATGGTGAGGTCGCGCGGGTCCATGACGTTGTAAAGACCGAGGAGGAGTTTTGAAGCGCCAACGCCGCCGGCGACCGCGGTGATTTTGAGTTTTTTGGATGCCGGCATAAGAAGATCAGATGCCAGCGGCAAGACCGTCGCTACGCGGATATCCGCCCGCATCGGAGATGGCATCGATACGACTGCGAACGCGCGGAGAAAGAAATCCGTCGCGTCCGACAAACTCGGGATAGATCGCCAGGCGTTCGCGCAAAGTGAAGCCGCGCGATTCGGTTTCCGACTGGAGGCGAGAAATCTGCGGCCAGGCGGCTTCGGGATTGATGAAATCCCGGGTGACCGGCGAGATGCCTCCCCAATCGTTGATGCCGGCATCGAGCAAACGAGGAAATTCGTTGTAGCTGAGATTGGGCGGCGCTTGGATGTTCATTTGCTGACCCAGGATCAGGCGGGCGAGCGCTAGGGTGCGCAACATTTCTTCGAGTGAAGGCTCAGGATGCGTGGCCATGGGGATTTCGGGTTTGGCGCGAAAAATCTGGATGATGACTTCCTGAATGTGGCCGTACTTTTCGTGAAGTGTTCGAATGGCGAAAAGTGAGTCGATGCGCTCTTCCATGGTTTCGCCGATACCAATGAGAATTCCTGTAGTGAACGCGATGGAAAGCTTTCCTGCCTCCTCCATGGTACGCAGCCGTAGCGCGGGCACTTTGTCGGGAGCGTTAGCGTGTGGCAAGCCATAGCGCATCAGGCGCGGACTTACGTTTTCGAGCATGAGGCCGACGCTGGCGTTCGAATCTTTCAGGCGCTCAAGAGCAGGGCGGTCCATGACGCCGGGGTTGGCGTGCGGGAGGAGCCCGGTCTCTTCCAGAACCAGCTCTGACATGGCCGCAAGATAGTCGAGTGTGCGGTTGAATCCTTGTTTGCGAAGAAATTCACGCGCTTCCGGGAATATGCGTTCGGGCTGGTCGCCCAGGCTGAAGAGCGCTTCCTTGCAGCCGGCGCGGCGGCCTTGTTCGGCGAGCGCGAGGACTCCGTCGGACGTCATGAAGTGCGCCCCAGGCTGTCCGGGATCTTTTCGAAAAGTGCAGTAGCTGCAGTAATCCCTGCACAGAGTGGTCAGCGGAACAAAAACTTTCTTCGAAAAGGTGATGACAGTTCCCTTGCCGCGGGCGCGGATTTGGGTGGCGACATTCAACAGTTCCGGCAGAGGTGCTTGTTCCGCGAGCAGCAACGCGCAGGGACGATCGATGACGTGGTCTTCGCCAGCGTGGTTGAGGATATCCTCGACGTGGGGGTTCGATGAAGGAGACGGGTCCGCTTTTGGAAGATGTACTCTCATAGATAAACTTGCTGCGAATTCCAGAAAGAATTTAACACAGAGGTCACGGAGTGCACAGAGCAGAGGAGATCAGCGGAAAAGATCCTCCGCCGCCGGGCGGATGATGCTGGCCGCCGGTTCGAGGCAAGGTTTGTAGCGGTAGCCGCGAATGAGCACGACCGGTGAACCTTTCGATTTGTCCATGAGAAGCCCGGCGGCGGCGGCGAGTTCATCGGAGACGGCGAGAATCGTGGCGTTCAAGAGTTTGCCGTGGCGATCGAGCGTGCCGCGCAGGTCGAGTAGTACGGGGACGCCCGCGGCGCCGATGGCTACATCCGTTAGCCCCAAGCGCCAGGGGCGGCCAAAGGTGTCGCTGATGATGACGGCAATACGTTTACCAATCCGCTTGCGAAACGCACCCGCAATTTTTCGTGCGGAACGATCGGGATTTTTCGGGAGCAGCGTTACGACATCCTTGCCGGGCACGTTCGAATGGTCGACGCCCGCGTTGGCGCAGACAAAGCCGTGGCGAGTTTCGGTGATGAGCACGTGATCGCTCCGGACAATACGCCGCGATTCGCGCAAAACAATTTCGATGGCGCGAGGATCTTTTCTCAGCCGCGCAGCGAGAGCGAGAGCTTTCGGTGAAGGCTTAATGCCCGCGAGTCGCACGAGAGCGCCTTCCGACTTGGAGACAATTTTCTGCGCGATGACGAGGATATCGCCATCTTCGAATTGGATGGCAGCTCGCCGCACAGCACCGGTAACCAGGTTGACGAGATCATCGCCGTAGCGAATCTCCGGAAGTCCCGGAACTGCGATCAACCGCAATTCAGAAGCTGCAGGAAAGTCCTTTGCAGATGAGGGGCGGGATTTCGATTTCTTCGCCATGAGCGCGGAGATGGAATCTTACGCGACACGGCGGAACCTTTCACCAACGAAGATGGCGGCATGCGAAAAAAATCAGCGGCGCGCCTGAACCTGAACAGACGCGCCGCCATGAAACTATCTTGAGAAGAACGATTACTTGTGAGGTTTTTCGTCCTTCGGCTTTGCCGGCTTGCTGGCCACTTTTTCTTGCTGGTGCTCCTGCTGCTGCTTTTGCTGGAGTTGCTGCTGTTCCTGATTGTGTTTCTGCTCAAGCTGGTCCAGTTGCTGCTGATGCTTCTGATTCAACTGCTGTTGTTTGGCTTCGTCGGCGCTTTTCTGTGCGTTCAAACGATCCCGCTGCTGTTGTTGCTCGACCCTTTGGCGCTCCTGATCCTGTTGCTCATGGAGCTTTTGCAATTCCTGCTGATGTTTCTGATCGAGCTGTGGGTTGGTGGCGGCGTTCGAGTTCGCAGGCCGCGCGGTCGGCGGACGGTCGCTGTACCCCTTCTGGTTGGTATTCTGGTTGACGTTATTGGCGGGTGCGTTCACCGGCTTGACGCCTTGCGCCGGCAGAGCAGCATTGTTGGGCGTGCCGGGACGATTCGAATTGCCGGTTTGCGGCTGGCCGCCGGTTTTATTGGCCTGAGCGTTTTGCGCCGTGGCCGGTTTGGCTGGAGGAGCGATCTTCACGTTCGGATGTACCTGGGCAACCTGCGGCTGGATCTGTTGCACTTGCGACGTCGAAAGCGGCCTGCCGCCATTCGTCTGGATAGCTTCCTGGCGTTTAGCAAACGGCACAGGAGGAGGCGGCGGAGCGGTCTTCGCAACCACGGCGCGGCTCTGCAGCGCCGCGGGCGGCTTTGCAGCTCCCTGTGCTCCTGAGCCCAAGACAGCCTGTCTGGAAGGCGCGACCGCTGGAGTCGTAGCCGCAACGGGCGCGGAGACAATTTCCTTCGCGTTTACCGAAACGCTGTTCTTGGACACGGATTGCGCGGACGTAAAAGCTTGCGGCGTCGTGGCCGCGACGGCGCCAGGCACGCTCTGGTTCATGTAATGTTGGTTGTTCACGGTCACGTTGTTGTTGGTAACGTTGGTGGTCTTGTTGATGACCGTGGTGTTGTAATAGTTGTTGACGACGGTGGTGTTCACCGTGGTGTTCGAAACGTTTACGTTGTTAACGTAAGTGCGGCTCACCGGATAAGACGGCACGTAGACTTCGCGCGGTCCCAAGGGGAACCAGCCGACGCTGACGCCGGCGGCAAAGCCACCGCCGACTCCAATTCCGACGGCAAAATGCGGACCACCAACCCAGGCGACCAGCGCAGGTGCGTAGATTGGACGAACATAGGCAACACCTACGACGGCGACCGGACGAGGCGCGCACGGCACCCAGCCCCAAACTCCACCAACAGCTATCCAGCGGCCATAGTGGAAAGGAGCAAAACCCCAGGGCGCGTCATCCACCCATGTGTAGCCCCAAGGCGCTATGTAAGCCCAATGACCGTAGTGATAGGGAGCCCAACCCACCACGGATACGTGCGGAAACCAAACAGTGCCGTATTCCGGCACGGGACGCCAGCCTCCGTAATCATCGAGATCTTCATAGCCGATGGCGTCGGTTGAAACGTATTTTGCGGAAACGGAATGGTCGATGCGGTGATCACGCTCGGCGCACCAATTGTCAAAATCTTCGTCGTCGCCGCCGTAGCTCTGGACGTCAGCGTCGAGCTGATCGGTGCCGATGAACGTGCCGGCCTCACCCGGATGAACAGTATAGGCTGAGCCGCCGCCGGTGACTTCGCCTTCTCCACCGCGGACAACGACCACCGTGGTGTCGCCGGCTTCGTTGACGTTGATCTTGTAATTTCCGGTGCGCAGGATGGAAAAGGCCAGGTTGGGAGTATCGACTTCAAAAGTTTCATCGTCACCAAGACTGCGGACGCGGATGTTCAGCGTGCCTTCGGTGACGCGGATCTGAGTGACATTATCTGTCAAATTCAGGAATGAAAAACCGGTGCTGCTTCCCAGGCGAATGACCGCGGAACCGATATTCAATTCGGAACGCGCATCGGTATCGTTCCAGAGTTTATCGCCGGTGGTCATTGGGCGATTGACGACAGCAGAAACCCAGTCTTCCGTGCCGGCGGGTTCGAAGGACACTGCGCCACGGGTGAAAGCAAGCCGCGCGACGCGGCTTGGCGGGTCATCATCATCGGCGGCGGCACGCTGTGGTGCGAGAAAACTCACAGCCAACGCGATCACGAGCAGGCCCACAATTTTACGTGCGTAATTTCTCATAGTGGATTTTCTCTCCTGAACCGAAAGCGGTACATCTGCCTTTGCACCGCAGACTGGCATTCCGTTGTATGCAACGAACGTCCTATTTGGAACAGTACCATCCTGCTTCAGCCGTGCATCAATCAGGCCCTTTCTGCATGTCGAAACAGGAAATGCCTGGAATAGAACACTCTGATTCATTTAACACTCGTGCACAGAAAGAGTTGCTTTGTGTGCGGCGGCGTAGCGTGTGGACTGGCCGGGGCGGGAGGAGGAGGAGACCGTGGAAAGATGAAAAGATGTGTCGCGAGGGACTCCCAGGCACCTAATTCAGATTAACAATGGAGCTGCAAATTGTTCGCCGAAATAAAGGAAGCCCGTCCAGGTCATCCGGACGGGCTTCTCTGCTGCTAAAAGTGGCTAACGGTGACCGTGAGCGCTGCCTCCACCGCCACGAGGAGTACTCCCTCCACTACTGCCGTGAGAGCCGCCTCCACCGCCATGGGAAGCTCCACCTCCACCGCCGCCGTGAGGGCTGCCGCCGCCGCCGCCCGAACCTCGGCTCGGCGCACTATTGGAACGCGAGGGGGCCGGATAGCTGCGGCTAGGAGGAGAGTAAGTCCTTGGCGTCGGGGATGATCGCGCGGGTGGCAGGTTGTACGCACGCTGTTGCGGTGAATTTCCGCCGTTATTGTAAGACGGCGACGTCCGCGGCGGCGGCGAATAGGAGCGATTGCCGCCTGTTGATGCGTTCACGCCTGGTTGGGATGAACCAGCCCAAGGCGGACGGTCGGCGCGGTTGACCTGCGCAGTCTGCGATGGGCTGTTCGAGGGGCGATTTGAACTGCCGAAGCCTACGGGCTCTTTGCCATGGTCCGTAGTATTGCCCTGGGCAGCCCAAACGCGTGCGGAGGATCCGTTGGTGGTTGATCGTTGCTGTGGCGCGTTGTTTGTTCCGCCGGTCGGTCGAGCATTGCCGGACGCTGTCGAGGCCGGGCGGCTCTGCGACAGTTCGCGTTGACGTAAATTCATGGCGTTGTTACTTCCACTGCTTGTTCCAGAAACATTGCCGGCGCGGCCTGCTATGAGCGCGGTGGTATTTAAGGTGCGCACCGGCAGATGGGAGGCAGCATTCGCTGGGCTTGTACGTGCCATCACCGGGCGATTTTGAACATTCGCTGGCGGGCGAGACACGTGTGCGCCACCGATATAGCTTTGCTTGGTCGGCGTAAGCGAAGCGCTGTTGCTGACTCGCGCGCCCTTCAAAGAAGCTTCCGTGAGGTGGGCGGCGCCGCGATTAACCGCCTGCCCATTGACAAAAGTATTGCGGGAGGTGGCCGTCACAGCATTGGCGTTATGCGCGTAGGCGTAGTTATAACCGCGAGAGTTGTTGATGACGTTCACGTTGTGAATCGTGGTGTTGTGAATGTTGACGTTGGTGACGTAGCGGTTGCTGGCATGGTACCAGGGGTGATACGGTTCGCCGAAACCCAGTGGGAACCAGCCAACTCCAATCCCGACTCCAAATCCAAATCCGCCGCCCACGAAACCGACAAAAGCAGGTCCATAGATCGGGCGGCCATAGTAAGGACCTGGGCACCAGCCCCATCTGCTGCCGATATAAGCCCAGCGACCGTAATGGTAAGGAGCAAAACCCCAGGGTGAATAATCAACCCACGTCCATCCCCATGGGCCGACCCAATTCCAGTATCCGTAACTGTAGGGAGCCCACCCGGGGTCAACCGCATTGGGATACCAGACATTTCCATAGTCGGTTTCCTGATTCCAGGTGCCATTCTGATCCAAGTCGCTATAGCCATCCATGTCGCGCGAAACATATTTGGCGGAAACGGAATTGTCTTCCTTCGCGTCGCGCTCTGCGGCCCAGCGGTCGAGTCCGTCGGGTGCCGGGGCAGGTTGAATGTCGGACTGGACATTGTCTGTGCCGGTGAATTCCGCTTGCTCGCCGGCGTGAACCGGATAAGTTTTGGTACCCGCCGTGACTTCGCCTTCGCCAGCAATCACGGTGACGCGGGTAGCATCGCCGCTCTCACTGACATCGATTCGAAAGTCACCTGCCTGCTTCACAGTGAATGCGAGGTTGGGAGCGTCCAGTTCGCACAACTCGCCCTGTTGCAGCGCTCGCACGCGAAAATTAATACTGCCTTCCGCGAGGCGCATCTGCGTGATGCCAGCGTCCAGATTCAAGAACGAGAGTGCAGTCATGTTGCCGAGGTGGATGGCAACCTGGCCGGCCTGGAGTTCCGCGCGCGAATCCTTGTCGACCCAGAGCTTGTCGCCGATAGTCATCGGGCGGTTCTTGGCCGCATTGCCCCAGTCACCTTCCCCGCCCGGCTGCATGGAAACGGTGCCGTCGATGTAACTGATGCGCGCAACGCGAGTGGGTGGATCCTGCTGCTCGTCATCCGCTTGGGCTTTCGGAGCCGCCCAAAAAAGAAGACCAGCCACGGACAACAAAAGAGCGGCGTTACGCATCAACGCCGAAAGGCCAAATTTGCTCGTGCCAATGAGTGTTGTCGTGTTCATGATGGGCCTCTGACCGCGGTCTGGACCCTGGCAGCCTTTTGGTTACCAGAATACGCGTTCCAGCCGCTCGGAGCTATCTTCTTATAACTCCTGAAGCGTAGAACCCCAAATTGGAAAAGAAGTTGCTCAGAGGAGGTGGGCCGCCCGTCAGGAACCACCAGGTGCTCCAGCCTTAGTCTTTTATTATGTGAGGTTTACATCAGGCCACTCTTTCGGCCAGACCCCAGCATTGATACCACGCTGAACCATATGATCGAGTGGTTGCCAAAAGAACACCAGAGCAGCAGGCCGCGGAAGAGTGTGCTTAAATATGGAGAATATCCAGCCCGACGGAGGATGCCCATGAATCGCAGGCTTGTATCATTGACGACTTTTTTCTGTTTCGCAGCGATACTCGCGGCCGGTTGCGGAAAGACCGCCGATCAGCAAGCGCGCCCCGATGCAAACTCTGCTGCAAGTTCTTCTTCGTCAATGGCGGAGTCAGCCAAATCAGAGATCAAAAAGATCATCGAGCCCAAACCACTGGTAGTTCCCGCGGACACGGTACTGACCGTTGTGCTGGATCAAACGATAAGTACAAAGACTACGAAGTCCGGGGACAGATTTTCAGCCACGGTGGAGGCTCCCGTGGTAGTGAACGAGAAAGTTGCTATCCGCAAGAACGCGCGTGCCCACGGAATCGTTAATGATGCAAAGGCAGCAGGCCGCTTCAAAGGCGGGGCCGTGCTGGCCCTTGCGCTGACAAGCATCACCGTGGACGGGCAAGGCTACGCGATCCAGACTTCCGCGCCCACAATGGCCAGCAAAGGCAAAGGCAAGCGCACGGCGGCCATGGTCGGCGGTGGCGCAGGCGGTGGAGCGCTGATCGGCGGATTGGCCGGCGGCGGCAAAGGCGCTCTCATCGGTGGTTTGGTCGGCGCTGCGGTGGGCACCGGGGGTGCGGGATTAACGGGCAGCCGAGACATTACGCTGGGCTCGGAGTCGACACTCAATTTCAAGATCCTTCAGCCCGTTGAGATCAACCAGAAATAACCAAAAATCCTTGACGTCCTGCCGAAGTGCAGAAACCACGCAGGGTGTTTTGTCCTTATGAGATAAGTAAGATGGCGGAGAGATTCGAAGGACAACTATGGAAAATGCGTATATCTGCGACGCCATTCGAACGCCCATCGGGCGATATGGCGGGACCCTAGCGGCGATTCGAACGGACGATCTGGCCGCGATCCCCATCAAGGCACTGATGGAGCGGAACGCGCGCGTCGATTGGAACGCCGTCGACGACGTGATTTACGGCTGCGCCAACCAGGCCGGCGAGGACAATCGCAACGTGGGCCGCATGGCGCTGCTGCTGGCGGGTTTACCCAAGGAGGTGCCCGGCACGACGGTGAACCGTCTCTGCGGATCGAGCATGGACGCTGTGGCCGCAGCCGCGCGCGCGATCAAGTGCGGTGAAGCCGAGCTGGTGATAGCCGGCGGAGTCGAGAGTATGTCGCGAGCGCCTTTTGTGATGGGCAAGGCGGACAGTGAGTATTCACGCTCAATGAAATTGGAAGATACCACCATGGGGTGGCGATTCATCAATCCCCTGATGAAAGCTAAATATGGCGTCGAGACCATGCCGGAAACCGGCGAAAACGTCGCCGAAGAGTTTCACGTCTCTCGCCAAGATCAGGATGCGTTTGCGCTACGGAGCCAGCAACGCGCGGCCGAAGCAATGAGAAGCGGGCGGCTGAAAGAAGAAATCGTTGCGGTGCCCATTCCGCAGAAAAAAGGCGATCCGCTGCTTTTCTCAGAAGACGAGCACCCTCGGCCGGCTACCACATTGGAGGGACTTTTGAAATTGAAGCCAGTAGTTAAGCCTGAGGGGACCATCACGGCGGGAAACGCATCAGGGATCAACGATGGCGCGTGCGCGCTGTTGCTGGCCTCGGAGGGTGCGGCAAAACGCCATGGTTTGACGCCAAGAGCGCGTGTCCTGGCAGCTGCGGCCGCGGGCGTGGCTCCACGGATTATGGGGATGGGGCCGGTTCCGGCAACACACAAAGTGCTGGCTAGAGCCGGCTTGACGCTTTCACAAATGGACGTGATCGAATTGAACGAAGCATTCGCATCACAGGCACTGGTGGTATTGCGCGAACTGGGGATTCCAGATGATGCGGCCCACGTTAATCCCAATGGCGGCGCGATCGCGCTGGGCCATCCTCTGGGGGCGACCGGCGCTCGGCTGGTAACGACGGCGCTGTATCAACTGCAGCGGACAAAGGGAAAATATGCCTTGGGCACGATGTGCATCGGAGTAGGACAAGGGGTTGCGCTAATTCTGGAGCGCGTTTAAGGCGCTGGAAATCTGAAGCACAAATTCAATCGGGGTCAACTCGGGCCATGCCCTTCGCTGAACTGAACGGTGCGCGAATTCACTACCTCCTAGAAGGTCCGGCAGGCGCCCCGGTCCTGGCCTTCTCAAACTCGCTCGGAACGAACTATTCCATGTGGGATTCGCAGGCGGAGGAATTTCGGGAGAAATTCCGGATTTTGCGGTACGACACGCGTGGCCATGGACAAAGCTCCGCCACGCCAGGATTTTATTCCATTGAGCATCTGGGAAACGACATGATCCGTCTGCTCGATACATTGAGTCTCGACCGCGTGCATTTTTGCGGGCTCTCGATGGGTGGGATGATTGGCATGTGGCTTGGGGCAAATGCTCCCGAGCGATTGGGCAAGCTGGTGCTCTCCAACACGGCTGCAAAGATCGGAACTGCGGAGTCCTGGAATGCGCGCATCGAAATGGTTCGGAAGGACGGGATGAAAAAAGTGGCGGGAGCCGTCCTTGAGCGTTGGTTCACTCCCAGCTTTCGAATGAATGAACCTGCGACCGTCTCGCTGGTACAGCACATGCTCGAAGAAACGAACCCGGAGGGTTATGCATCGTGCTGTGCTGCAGTCCGCGACTTCGATTACCGCGAAAAGCTTGGCGGCATTCGCTGCCTGACACTGGTGATTTCAGGGACGCATGATACGGCTACCACCCCGGCGGACGGACGATTCCTTGCGGACCATATCACGGGCGCACAATACGCGGAGGTAAACGCCGCGCATCTTTCGAATATGGAAGACCGCGACAGCTTTTCCAGTAAGCTCAATACCTTCCTGAACGGCTGATAGGGCTCGCCGATCGGTGGAGGATCACGCCCGAATCAGGCAGCGGGTGCGAGAAGCGGATCGCGTTCGATGAGGAATGTGCGCGTCACCAATGAATCGTCAGTGAGTAATGCGGTCGCCGGAAAGTGTGAACGCCGCACCCGGGATAAGGTCCCCCAGCGCTGGACTTTCCAGTCCTCTCCTACTTCGCACTCGAACACCACGTCACCGTGATTGCCGACGAGCACCAGCTGGAACGGAGCAGCAGCCCCACGTGGTTCCGATGACTTTAGGGCCTTTACCATTTCCGAGGCCAGGCGGCCGGCGAGGTTCAAGTAGCTGCGGGAGTGCATTGTTCGGGACCACTTGGTTTTGTTGGCTTTGATTCCAGCGCCGAGCGCTTTGCTGAGAGTTCCCATAGTTAATATGTTCTCCTTCTGGTATCTAGCCTGGCTCGGGAGAACCTCACTCTTGCTTCCAAGTCGCCCACCTCGCGTGGCATGCCACGTGCCCCCCGCCGCCAGCTATATGGCCCGATGTTCATAGCTATATAGCATCACTTTATAGTTGTCAGAGCTCAAATCCCTAGTTTATATACAGAGTGCCTGAGCACCCTATAGCACTGTCCCCGGTCCGCTCTATAACAGCAGAGGTGACCGGAGGAACACTCGGCGCTCGCCGGCCTTGACGAAAGATTAGAATAGAATATCGTTCATGCTATGAAGTCGGGTTCTGCCAAGGCGCTTGTGAAGAAACAGCGTGCCAGTTCTCCCGCGAGAATGCCCGCCAAAGACGGCAACGGCCTGCCTGCCTACCAGAGAATTCAGAACGGCATTCGAAAGCGTATCGAATCCGGCCAATTGCACCCGGGCGATGCGGTAGCTTCGGAACGCGACTTGGCGAAGATTCATCAGGTCAGCTTGATGACTGCCCGCCACGCTCTTGCTTCACTCGAACGCGAAGGAGTTGTGGAGCGCAGGCGCGGGATAGGGACATTCGTCGCGGCGCCGAAAATTCATTTCAATAAACTGATGAGCTACACCGAACAGATGGCTAGCCGCAGCCTCACGGCAGCATCCAAGGTGCTCTTCGCAAAAGTGAACGATAACGAGCCGGAGGCTGCGGCGAGGCTTTCCCTTCCTCCTGCGAGCAGCGTGATCAAGCTCGAACGTTTGCGGCATGCAGCGGGCGAGGCTTTTGCGCTCGAAACTTGCTATCTGAGCGCAGCCGAATTCCCAGGACTATTGGATGCACCCCTCGGACGGGAATCGTTGTTCGGAATTCTCGAACGCAACTACAAGCTGGAGCTGGGGTATGCCGATGAAGAGGTCGACGCCACGGCCGCCGATCCGCGGATCGCGGAACTCCTCAGTGTGCCGCGCCGCGATCCGCTTCTTCGCATCCGCCAGGTGATTTATTCCACCAAGGGCCAGGCCATCATGTACGTGCTGGGGTTCTATCGTTCCGACCGGCACAACTTAGTCATTCGGCGGTTCCGCTAGCGCGGATCTTCCACCTAGTTAGGCAATATTTTGGTTCCAGGTCTGACGAACATTAGATTCAGTGAGGACGGAGCATGCTGGTCATCCTGAAACGCGACAACAAAGAGATCAGCCGCGAGGCCGCACAGCTGGTCGCCAGCGCCGTGCGCAAGAAGCCGGCATTGACCCTCGGACTGGCAACCGGCGGCACCATGACCGGAGTCTATAGACATCTGGTGGAATTTCACAAACAGGGTTCACTCGATTTCTCCCAGGTAGTAACTTTCAATCTGGACGAGTATCTCGGCCTCGCTGACAGGCACCCGCAGAGTTTTCACTATTTCATGCACGAGCATTTCTTTCGGCACGTCAATGTCGATCCCCGCAATATTTATATTCCGGATGGGACCGTCCGCGGGAATTTCGTACAATACTGCGCGGCTTATGAAGACGGCATTCGAAAAGCGGGAGGAATAGATCTTCAAATTCTGGGCATCGGCCGCAATGGCCACATCGGCTTTAATGAGCCGACTTCCAGCCTAGGGTCGCGCACGCGGCTGAAAGTGTTGAGTCAGGAAACGATCGACGACAATGCCAAGTTTTTTGCGCCCGGCGAGGAGAGTCCGCGTTGCGCCATCACCATGGGGATCGGAACGATCCTGGAAGCCAGGAAAATAATTTTGCTCGCGACGGGTGCCGCTAAAGCAACCGCGGTTGCCAAATCCATTGAAGGCCCGATCGCCTCCGCAGTTTCCGCCTCAGCGCTTCAGCTCCATCCGGAAGTCACCTTCATCGTTGACGAACAGGCTGCCTCGCAACTTACGCAGCGTGACTACTACCGGCGAGTCCTTGAAATGACTGCACTGCTTACTCCGGAACGAATGTCCTGAAACAGAAGGTCACGTGCTTTGGCTTGACCAAAACCACCCAAGCAGTTCAGATATATCTGGGGGCTTGCCGGCAGAATCTAGAACATGCTGGGACAGCGCAAAGAATGAATCACACCAAACTATTTCCGATGTTTCTGAAGCTCGCGGGACGTCCGTGTCTCGTGGTTGGCGCCGGGAACATTGCCGAGTCAAAGATAGCAAGCCTGGTAGACGCTGAAGCTCGCGTACGTGTCGTAGCGCTCGAGGCAACTCCGGAGGTGCGCTCCTGGGCCAATTCGAGCAGCATCGAATGGCACCAGCGCCGTTTTCGTCCGGATGATCTCGACGGAATGTTTCTGGTAGTCGCAGCGACATCTTCGACCGAACTCCACGAACAAATCTTCCAGGAAGCGACGCGTCGCGGAGTGTTGTGCAACATAGTTGACGTTCCGGCGCTTTGCGATTTTTATTACTCGGCGGTGGTGCAGCGCGGCGCATTGCAAATCGCTATCTCAACCGCGGGGCAAAGCCCGTCACTTGCTCAACGTTTGAGGAAAGAGCTGGAGGAACAGTTTGGACCGGAGTACGCGCGGTGGCTTGAACACCTTGGTGAAACGCGCGACAGACTTTTTTCTGAGCCAATGGATCCGGAACAACGGAAGCGCCGGCTTCACGATCTTGCCAGCAAGGAGGCGTTTGAAGCATTCCGGAGAAACGGCAAAGATTGAAGCGCACTCAGGGAGCTGTACCTAACCCAAGCTAATTCAACACGTTCCACCCGCCTAGAATCAAGATTTTCGATACATGAAATGCGTTCTTCCGCATATTCGAAATTCCCAGAAAGTGTTAGCCTCAAGGCGTGAAGTCAGGCAGGCCGAAGCGCCCCCAGCTCATGTGGGCAGGGGTCGCCCTTGATTCATGCCAGGCCTCGGGAGTACCCAATGAATGCGCCGATAATGAGAGGGAAAATTTATTTGATGGGCGCCGGTACAGGCGATCCCCATCTCTTGACCACGGAAGCAGTGAGACTGCTTCGAGAGGCTGAGGTTGTCCTGCATGACGAGCAAGTCTCCCCGGAGATCCTCGATTTGGTCCCGGCCTCGGCGCAGGTGCGGAACTTGGACAAGCTCTGCGAACATGCCGGCTTTTCGCAGGAAAAGACGAACGCTCTGTTGATCGACTCTGCCCGTGAAGGACGGTTGGTAGTGCGCCTGAAGAGTGGCGGCCATTTCGTCGCTGAACAGGTGGCCGAGGAGATGGTAGCCCTCGCTCAGGCTGACGTCGATTTCGAAGTTATTCCCGGTGTCAGGACGGCTATGGCGGTAGCCGTAGGCCAGAATTCCTCGGGCTAAGCCGCTACCCGCTTCAAGCGGAGACGCTTCCTCGCCGCTTCCCGCGAAGAAGCTCCGCCGCGAGCTCGGCTGTTTCCTTTACCAGAAAACCCATTTTCGGATGCGAAGGCTCGAGATCGGGTTTTATTCCGCGGCGCGATAGTTCTTCCGATGTTGTTGGCCCGATCGAAGCGACGATCGCGCGGTTCAGTCCTGACCGCATTGCGTCTTTGAGATTCATCTCCTCGGCAACCTGAAAAAGGTGCGCCACCTGAATGCTCGTGGTGAAGAGCACCACATCGGTGTTACCTTCTGCAAGTTGCCGAACAGCTGCGCGGAGGGGAGCCAGGTCCTCCGGCAACGCCCATTGATAAACTGGCACACGCGTAACGCGTGCACCTCGTGCGATGAGTCCGTCCAATAATTCAGGATTGGAAACCCCATATTCCTGCACGGCGATTCGTGCGCCGTTCAGGTGGATTCCTCCTGTGGCCTCTGTTGCTGCGTCCAACGCATGCAGAAGTTCGCGCCAGGTATTTGGCTCAGGAACAATGAGGGCTGGTGTGATGCCCATTTCACGGAGCGCAGCGACCGGCTTCGGCCCCCGGGCTACAACCTTCAGCCGTTGCAGCGCGGCGACGTAGTCGTCCCGCGTGTGAGCGGTCTCAACAACGGCCAGGAGCGCTCGGCAGCCGACGCCAGTCAAGAAAATGATCATGTCGAATTCACTAGCAAAAAGTCTGGTCGCAAACGCCAGTGCTTCTTTGTTGGATCCCAGAGGAACTTCGCGCATGGATGGAGCAACGACAGGCTGTCCGCCGTAGGTGGAAATCAATTTGGATAGTTCCGCGGCACGGCGACTCTCCAGTGCCAGAACTCGCAGTCCCGCAAATCCGCTCATAACCATGAATTGTTCACTAGAAATGTCCGCCCCGCCATCAATATTCGGCGAAGTTCACGAATGTAGGTCTCCCACCGGATTTGCTGCAAGAAGGCCGTTCCTTCCGCTCTGCGAGAAGCGAATAGCAAAGTCGTTCGCTTAGCGCTCCCTGCGCAAGTCGCCTAGCTTAATGGCCCCTCGTGGCCCCTCGAAAAGTCACAAGCTGCCATATATGAGGGAGATGTTGGTAGGGGCGGTGGGGATCGAAA
>DATDGF010000088.1:0-11197 GCA_036522195.1 Candidatus Acidiferrum sp.
CGATATTTCGGTACATCCTCGGTACAATTCAGAAGGTCAGTAACGAATAGTTTTGCCCGTAAGCGACGCCAGAGAAAAGGCTTATAGTTTTTGCTCAGCTGGTTCGTAGCCAGACGCTCTATCCAACTGAGCTACGGGCGCACTGTAAATAAATATTAGCACAAGGCATCGCGCCCTCGCCACGCCATCTCAATCAAACCTTTTTCAACTTTTTGCCGGATTGCTCCTGCCAAATTCCGCGCGATGGTCCTCCGGGCCAAAATAAATCACCACGGCTCCCACCAGCAGCACTACCGCGGCAAAAAGACCCATCGCCCGCCCATAACTCATGAGGTGGGACATGCGCGCCTCAAAATAGGCGCTCCCTGACGCAATCAGCACCCCGAATTGATACGCCAGGCCCGGAAAAAATCCGCGCAATTGATCGGGCGAAAGCTCATTGATGTGCGCCGGAATTACGCCCCACGCGCCCTGCACCATGAATTGCATTAGGAATCCGCCAACCAGAATGAGCGGCAAATTGGGCGCAAACACCCACAGAGGGATCATCACAATCCCCAGCAACACGGCCGTAACCATCGCCCGCCGTCGTCCGCTGCGGTCGGAATAATATCCGAACGCCAGTCCGCCGCAAATCGCACCGACCATGGAAAACGCGGTGAAGTCCGAGGTCCGCTGCGGCGTGAATCCATGCTGTTGTTGCAGATAGGTCGGGTACATGTCCTGCGTGCCGTGCGAGATAAAATTCGTCATTGCCAGCAAAACCACGAGATAAGCGAAGCGCTTCCAATTGCGGAAGATGGCTTGCCTGTACGCGGTCCAATCGGTGCGCGAGCGGTGCCAGGCTTCCGGCTCTCTCACTTTGGCGCGCACCAACAGAGTCAGCAGCGCAGGCAAGCCGCCGATGAAAAATAGTGGCCGCCAGCCCCAATGTGGGTAAACGAGACGATACACGCCCGCGGCCAGCAGAAATCCAAGCGCGTACCCTTCTTGCAAGAAACCCGAAACGAGCCCCCGCCACCGGACAGGAACAGATTCCATGGCGAGTGAAGCTCCCACGCCCCACTCGCCGCCCATTCCGACGCCGTAGAGCAGACGCAGGAAAAAGAAAACTTTGTAACTTGGCGCGAGCCCGGAGAGAACTTCAATCAGCGAGAAGTACAAAATATTGACAATGAGCGGAATGCGCCGTCCATACCGGTCAGCAAACAATCCAAACACGATCGCGCCGATCCATCGCGTCGCCAGGCTCGCGGTGATCGTTAGCGCCAGCGCGGGGATGCCGGTGCCAAATTCCTTGGCAATGGGAGCCAACACAAATGTGAGGATGAAAAAATCGAACGCGTCGAAGGTCCACCCGAGAAATCCTGCGAGGACCGCGTAGAATTGCCCTTTGTTGCCGGATGTGGAGGAGTTACTCGCCGTTGTTTCCACTTTAGTCCGTGCGCCACTCATTCGGCTTGGGCATGGATCGCGAGATTGCGATAGCGCTCACCACCGCCACCGCGCCAAAAATTCCGCCAGTAGAATATCGCCCGAAGCACAGAGCTCCGATGCAAGCCAGCATGGAGTAAACCATCACGCAACCCAGCAGCCAGCTCAGCAGATTCCTCCCAAGATCACGCGTGACAGTTTCATCTCCCGCAATTTTCGCCACCGGCTTCCAACCGGTGATCTGTGGCCGGACTTTTTTGTAAAACCGCACCAGCGTGTCGCCATGTTCCGGCGCTGTCAGCATGGTGACCGCGAGCCACACCAGCGTAGTCACTCCCGTTGTGCAAAGGGTGGTTTTCGCAAAAATGACCGGGTCGGAACCACCGAAGGGGTGCGGCCTCCCGGCAATGGCCATCCACAACGCGCTGAAATGCAGTGCCAGTGTCGTCACCAGCGCCGCCACCATCGCGGAGATTTCGCTCCATGCATTCACGCGCCACCAATACCAGCGCAGCAAGTACACGCCGCCCGTGCCTGCTCCCAACTCCAAAACTATCTTCCAGCCCTCAGAAACGGATGTGAGTTGCCACGCCACCGCCGCCGCAGCCACGCACAGAAACGCCGTCGCCAGCCGCGAGGCATTCACATAGTGCGCTTCGCTTCCGTCTTTCTTCATGAAACGCCGATAGAAATCCTCCACTAAGTACGAACTGCCCCAATTGAGCTGCGTGGCAATCGTGGACATGAACGCAGCCATGAATCCCGCAAGAAGAATTCCGAGAACCGCGTGAGGCGTATTTCGTGTCGCGACCATCATGTACCCGCGCTCAGGCTGCGCAAGTCCAGGGTAAAGAACAACCGCCGCCAGCGCCGTCAGGATCCAAGGCCACGGCCGCAGAGCATAGTGCGCCAGGTTGAACCACAGCACCGACAACAGTCCGTTTCTCTCGTCTTTCGCGCTGAAAATTCTTTGCGCGATGTATCCTCCGCCACCCGGCTCCGCCCCGGGATACCAGAACGCCCACCACTGCACCGTCAAATGCACCACAAACGTAATGACCGGCAGCGTCCACAGTGCTTCTCCCGTCCAGCCACGCGAAAAATCGGGGAGCATTGCGGTGATGTCGCTCGCGCCGGGCCCCGCCGCAGCGCGTTTTGCCGCGAGCGTAGCCAGCATCTGCTGCATTCCACCCGCCGCGTGGACGCCGTACCACGCCACGCCAATGACAATCGCCATCTTCAGCACGAATTGAAACAGGTCCGTCCACAACACGCCCCACAACCCGCCCAGTGAAACATAAATTCCCGTGAACGGCATCAGGAAGAAAACACAAATCGCCAGCGCCTTCGCGTCGCTCACTCCCAGCGATGTGCTGATGATGTTCACCATGGCCTTGGTTACCCAGCCCAGAATCAGGCAGTTCATCAGCAGCCCGAGATACACAGCGCGAAATCCTCGCAAGAACGCGGCCGGTTTGCCCGAGTACCGGAATTCCGCAAACTGCACATCGGTGATCAGGCCCGACCGTCGCCACATTCGAGCGAACAAAAACACCGTCATCATCCCCGAAGGAAGAAAGCTCCACCACAACCAATTCCCCGCCACACCTTGCGTGTAAACCAAGCCCGTCACCGCGAGAGGTGTGTCCGCGGCAAAAGTCGTCGCCACCATCGACGTTCCCGCGAGCCACCAGGAAACGTTACGACCGGAAACGAAATAGTCTTCCGTGCTTTTCCCCGAGCGGCCCCGGAAATAAAGACCTAGGAAAAACGTGATGAGCAGATAGCCGGCGATGGCAGCCCAGTCCGCAGCCGAGAGCGTCAAAGTTTTTCCTTTCTCGTCCAAAAGGGAATGCGCAGTACTATATAGCACTCCGCCCATTTTGACTGCATAGTCTTTTCCCTTTCCGTCATGGATTCATCGCTAGCCTATGCGGGATGAAAGCGGATCAGGGCACAATCGGCGCACGTGCCGCCCGCCCGGGAAACACACCGTCGACAAGCTGCCCGTCTTTGACGACCGCGACCCCATTCACAAACATAAACTGAATCCCCTCCGAATACTGTAACGGCTCCTCGAAAGTGGCCTTATCAATCACGCGCTTCGCGTCAAAGACGGTGATGTCCGCGTCCGCCCCCACCCGAATTCGCCCCTTGTCCTTGAATACCGGCGCGCGCTTCTCCAACCGTTGCGCCGGCATCAGGGTCATCTTGTTCAGCGCCGTCATCAAATCCAGTACTTTTTCTTCCCGCACATAATGTCCCAGCACGCGAGAATACGTTCCTTGCCCCCGTGGATGGACCTTGGAGCCAGTAATCGGCATGCCATCGCTGGCGATCATGATCGCCGGATTTGATACCGCGGTGCGCGCCGCTTCCTCAGGAATGGAATGGATTACGACGATTCCGCCAGTCTTGCGGTACTTCTCAAAAGTTTCCGCGGTCAATCGTTCCCCCGTATCGGCCCACTGCACGTCGTGATAACTGATTTCCATTTTTTCCTGCCAGCCCGGATCGAATACTGCGGACTGCAGGTACGTGCTGCCCGCAGTGTATGGATAGCATTCCGTCGTGACATCAATACCGCGTTTCTTGGCTCCGTCGACCATGGCGATAAGCTGCGGCGTATATTTCATTCCCATGCTGGTGATGTGGACCACATGGAGCGGCGCCCCCGTCGCAGCCGCCGCGGCGATCACCTCTTCCAGGGCGCTCAAACCAGTTTCTGGCTCTTTCCCGCCTGCATAGCGCAGGTGAACGTGTACCGGAGCGCCATATTTTCCCGCCACACGGAAGGCCTCCACAATTTCCCAGTGCGAGGCTCCCGGCGTGTAATTGATTCCCATGCCTTCGGCAAGAGCGCCGCTGCGAAATCCTCGATCCAGCGCTTCTTTGATTTGAACGATTTCTTCCGGAGTCGCCTCCCGATGCGCCGCGGCATCTTCTGCAGCCATCTCCGCCGCATTCGCCTTTCCCCCGAACCCACGCTCTCCCTTTGTATTCGTGAGAATATTTCTGCGCACCGGGATGTGCCCGATGCTCACTCCATAATTGATCAGAGACTTCCCTTCCCGCGTCGCATACCAGCGCTCCACATCGGCAGTGCCGCCTTCCAGCTCCAGCGAGGTCGTCACACCGTCGTGCGCCTGAAATTGATAATTCCTTGGCTCCTGCCCGTGTTCATGCAAATCGATGAAACCCGGCGCAACCACGAGCCCTTTGGCATTAATGGTTTGCTTTCCTGGGAGCGGCTCTGTCGAGATCGCCGCGATTTTTCCTCCGCGAATTCCCACGTTTCGAACCGCGTCCAAGCCCGAGTCCGGATCCATCACTCTGCCGTTCGCGATGACCAGGTCGTAGCTCACGTCCTCAGGAGAAGCAGATTTCGCCATTCCCAAGCCGCAAATCGCGAGACCACCAGCGGCCCCCAAAACCAGCACCCATTTTTTCGCCGCGTTTACAGATCTCATGCTTCTCCCGCCTCCGAATTCGCGCGCTAAGTCTCTTAGGGCAGGCTACGGCTGTCAAAGGATTTTTTAAACTACCCTGTCAGATCAACCGCGACTGGCAAGAGATCCCTGAGCAAAGAAGAACCCCGAATCGCTGGGGGGAGCGACCCGGGGTGGGGGCACTGCTGAGGGGGGCCGGAGGAAATTCGTTTTATTCTTATTTAGTGCACGTGTTGCACAGCCAGCAGACAGATCTGCCGGAGCTCTTCATATGTGAAATACGTCTCTTCCTGTCCGCCTGCGGTCTCTCGGTGCCCGAATCCCGATTCACTCGAGATGCGGCTCAATTCCATTTCCGAGATTCCTAGCAAAACCGCTGCGCGCCGCCGTGTTACGTACTTCAATTCTTGTGCTTTCATTGTCATGGTCGTTTCCCTCACGCAGGAAGAAGAACCATTGCGTCTTCTTCAACGGCCAAAATCATTGCTTTATAAATATCTACGTCCCAACCCTCGCCTATGCGCATCCGCACCGTTTCGCCGCCATCATCTTTCAGCAGCCTGCCACGCAGCGGCACCTTAATGTCCCCAAGCGCCACTTGCAGGATCACCGGATGTCCGATCCAAGTCTTGAACGCGCTTTCCATTCTTGGTCCCCTCAGTACTGCAGCCTGACAGGAACGAGAATCGCGCCTGGCAATGCGGTTCACAATGGTACAGAGAGGGTACGCGACTAGTAAGAAGGTACTGTTTGACTCTCGCTGCATCGATTTTCTAACTCTTTTCATCGAGGTACGTCCGTACTGTCTGCGCGGGACGCGCGGCCCATTGGTCGGAGCGCCTAGGTCCTTCATCCTGCGTGCATGCCGCAACACAATTTCTCTGAGAGGGAACCCCTACACGAAGGTTCAGGTGCGCCGGCCGCTCGGCCAGGCGTGGGACTCGCCCTCGGCGGAGGCTTCGCACGCGGCTTTGCCCATCTTGGAGTTCTGCAGGTCCTCGAGCAGAACCAGATTCCTATCTCTCACATCGCGGGGACAAGCGTCGGCAGCATTCTCGGCGCCGCCTATGCCAGTGGCGCGCCTCTTTCGCGCATCATTGCAACTTGCCGCACGCTTCGCTTTCGCGATATCGCGCGTTGGCGCGTTTCCCGGCTCGGCTTGGCCAGCAACCACCGCCTCGGTGACTTGATCGAAGGCGTTTTTGAATCCCGTCAGTTCGAAGAACTTCGCATCCCCCTTGCTGTGGTCGCCACCGACCTCACTTCCGGCGAGCCTGTCGTGTTCACGCAGGGCGTTCTTGTGGATGCCATTCGCGCGAGTTGCGCTTTCCCCGGCTTGTTCGAACCCGTGGAGGTCGGCACGCGCTGCCTCGCCGATGGAGGCCTGGTCGCCCCGGTCCCCACCGTAGCCGCCCGTCAGCTCGGCGCAACTTCGGTTATCGGCATTTCCGTCGGAATGCAGGATGGCCATCGCGGCGCCCCCACCAACATCTTTCAAGTCGTCAGCCGCGCGGTCAACGCCGCTCAAAAACATCAACTCGAAATCTGGGAACGCCACGCGGACCTCGTCCTTCGCCCCGAAGTGCAATCTCTCGCTTGGGACGATTTTGACCGCGCCGAAGAGGCCATCGAGGCCGGCGCGGTGGCTGCCCGCCGCGCGCTTCCGCGCATCAAGAAGCTCTTGGGACAAAAGGAAGACACCGCGCAAGATCGCGAAGCCCGTCTCGAAGCGGAAGATAAGGGTTATCTCTGGCTTGCGGAGGCACTCCGATGACTCGTCTCAGCGCATACCTAGCTTTCTTTGCCATGCTTCTCATTCTCTGGCATGAATGTGGAGAGGATCTTGGCGTTTTCTGCTACCGTATAGGATTGGGTGCCGTCACGAACGTCCGTTCGCGTTCTCGAGCCCTTGTACCCGTAGGCAATGCCGTGAACCTTTCCAACGTGAGGCCTAATTCCGAGTGCTCGACGCCATCCTCCACTTCCTTCATTCGCTTTACAGCCCGGACGGACTCAAGGAGCTGATCCGCTCCGGCGGCGCCCCCCTCGTTTGCACTATCGTGTTCATTGAAACTGGTTTTTTTGTGGGCTTCTTTCTTCCCGGCGATTCCCTGCTCGTCACCGCCGGCATTTTCTCTGCGGCCGGTGTGATTCCCCTAAAGTGGCTTTTACTACCCGTCATGCTTTGCGCCATTGTCGGCGATCAAATCGGTTACTGGATCGGCCGCTCCGCCGGGGCAGCGCTCTACCGCCGCGAAGACTCTTTGTTCTTCCGCCGCAGCCATCTCCAGCGCGCTCATGATTTCTATGAAAAATATGGTGGCCGGGCCGTCATCCTCGCGCGTTTCGTCCCCATTGTTCGAACCTTCTGCCCGCCCGTCGCTGGAGCCGCGAAAATGCCCTACGCCCGTTACCTCGCCTTCGACATTTGTGGAGGCATTTTGTGGGTCGGCGCGATGATCCTTGGCGGGTACTCCTTGGGCCGCTCCGTCCCCAACATCGGCTCGCGCATCCATTACGTGATCGCCGTGGTGATCGTCGTATCGGTCTTGCCGGTGATTATCAGCCTCCTCCGCTCCAGGCGCTCTCCTTCTACCTCTAGTGCCGAGGGCAAATAGCCCGTGCCGCCCCCCAAGTTTCGCGCCATTATCTTCGATATCGGCCGCGTCCTGATCAAAGTGGACGTCAACCGCACCATGGCTGGACTCTCGACCGGGCTCAAGCTCACTCCTCAGGAGGCCTGGTCCGCCATCGAGAAAGATCCGCTCTGGCCAGACTGGCAGAAGGGCCGCATGGCTCCCCAAGACTGGCACCTCCATCTCACCAAGCGCTTCGGCGGCTCCCTCACATTCGAGCAATTCACCGAAGTTTGGAATAGCGCCTTGTCTCCCGAGCCCATTCAGTCGGAGCGGTTCCTGGAGGGGCTTTCGAAGAGCTACCGTCTCGCCTTGCTCTCAAACACAGACTCCATCCACATGTCCTTTGCCGAGGCACGCTTCCCTTTTTTCCGCTTCTTTCCAACCCGTATCTACTCTTACCGTGTTGGCGCGAGTAAACCCGATCCTATCATCTATCGAGAAGCCCTCCGGGCCTGCAAAGTCCCCGCCGAAGAAGCCATCTACATTGACGACGTTTTCGCCTATGCCGAGGCCGCTGATCGTCTTGGCATGACCGGAGTCGTCTTCCAGAACCCCGAGCAACTCCAAACGGACCTCCGACACCTCGGAGTCCGGCTCGACTGAAGCCTTGCCAAGCAAAAAATCCGTTGTTCGCTGTACGTTCACGTAAACTTTGCTAGGACTAGTACCGCCCCTTGTTTCTCATCCCCCTACAACCGCCCATTCCTCTATCACTTAGCTCCACTCCACGTTTCCCTCCTTTGGCTCCACGCATGCAATCTCTCTGTTACAGGCCGATTAAAACGGCATCCCCAATATGGGGTGAGGAGAGAAATTGACTATGTCAGAGGATCGCATCGTAGAAGTAAGAAACGGTTCTTCGTGGCAGCTTCCCGCGATTATCGTTCTTGGATTGGTGGCCCTCGGTGGCCTTGCTTTCGGTTATAACGCCTCTTCGAAGCTCGATACCACGCAGCAGGCGGTAGCAACGCAATTGAAGACCACTCAACAGTCCGTTCAGCAGGACATGTCGTCCTTGAAAGATCGCCTCGCCCAGGACGAAAAGGCGAATACTGATCTCCAGGGCGACCTGAAAGTCATTACCGGCAAACTCAAGATTACCCAGGGTCAACTGAGAAAGGCTCGCGAAGAAGCGTCCAAGCTTAACGACGCGACTGTCGAGAAGGTAACCGCGCTTGACACCTCCGTTCATTCGGAACTTGCCACCAAGGCGACCAACGATGACGTAAAGACCGTGGACACCAAGGTTGTCGGCGTCAAGACCGACCTGGATGCTACCCGTGAAGACCTGAAAATGGCTCGCAGCGAGATGGGCACGCTCATCGCGCGCAACCATGATGAAATCGACCAGCTCCGCCGCCTCGGCGAACGCGATTACGTTGAATTTACCATCGTTGGCAAGAACAAGCCTCAGAAGGTGGGTAACGTTACCGTCGAACTGAAGGGCGTCAACGAAAAGCGCAATCAGTTCAGCGCCGCATTGACCATCGAAGACAAGCAGTTCGAAAAGAAGAACCGCGCCCTGAACGAGCCGATCTTCTTCTACACTTCCGGTACGCACATTCCGGAGGAAGTCGTCATCAACAAGGTGGGCAAGAACACCATCAGCGGATACGTCAGCATCCCCAAGGCGAATTCGCAAGTGGCTTCCACCGGCAGCGCAAAGTCTGGGAACTAACCACGAAGAGAAGGACTCCGGCAGACCTAGCCGGGGCGCACGAAAAGGCGGGCAGAATCTTCTGCCCGCCTTTTTCTTTGGCATCAACCCCGGGAAGCTCCGGAATTCCGCTAGAATGAAGTTCGCCATCCCGGAGCACTGTTTGCGCCAGACCTCCAGTATTCTCTACATTGCCGTCGATTCGCTGATTCCACTCCGCGGCAAAAGCGTTCCCGGACTGGATGAGTTCACGGCGACCCTCGATCATGAAGGCATTCCCGATGTCTGGGTCACCAGCCGCTCGCGCCTGCAATTCGACGAGTCGCGCCGCAAAAACGGCCACACGCATCCCTTCATCGCGGAAGACGGTTGCGCGGTCTATCTCCCCGAGGATTACTTCCACTTGCGCCCGGAATCGGTTGCTTCGAAGCAGCAGAAGACATCCACGCTGCGTCTGGGGCGCTTTACCTGCATTCCCATCGCAGAAGCCTTGCCCGCTGCCGCTGATGCCCTGGAAACCCTCTCCGAAGACACCGGAGTGCCCATTGTGACGCTTCGCTCCCTGTCCCCCCGCGTGCTTGCTCAGAATACAAATCTTCACCAGCATGAGGCGGAACTCTCCAGGCAGCGCGACTTCGACGAGGTATTCTTCTTTGCTGGTGTTTCGGACGAAAATGTCGAGCGCTTTCTGGTCGAGGGCCGCAATCGCAAGCTCCAGTTTCGGCAGCACGGAGTGCTTTGGTCCGTAGCCATCGGCGCTAGCCTCCAACGCTGCATCCGTGAGCTCTCGAAGCTATACGACCGGGCGCTGCGCTATCATGCTCATTCCGTAGGAATCGCCACGCCAGATCAGGCGCCAGGACTCTTCCCATTCTGTGAGCGCACCATTCTCCTCGCGGAAAGCACCTTGCTGGTCGATTCAGCGGATCAGCCTGAGAACACCCGAGCGCGGCGATTCCCCCTCCGTGCGGCAGACACTTGGGAGCGCATCCTGGAAGCAGTCCACACTAAAAGTTAAAGTCTGGTGGAAAACTAAGAGACATAAATGAGCGTTAAGTTGCACACTCGCTCCCGGAATCTGCAACCAGCCCGTGCTCTCGTTTTGCAAATTGCCTATTTTCCGCATCATAGCTCTCACGGCTAATGTTTTCGTTCCTGGCCTTCTGATTGCCCTGATTTCTTGAGGCAAGTTGCGCTGTCCCCAGCTCTGTCGAATCGGTTTTGCGTTAGTCGTGCTCGATAATTTCAACAGTGTACTAGGAGTCCTGTTACCATGGCCTGGCTTCGTCGCGTTCTTCAGCTTCCGGCTCCTGAGTCCAAGATCGGACTCGTTCTTGTCCTGTGCGTTATCGCCATGAGCTTTATGTCCATCGCCCTCGTCTGGCAGGCCCAAATCATCACCAACCAGCGCGAGGCCATCCAGTGGCTCGAGCAGCTCAAGTTCGGGAGCTAGCCGGCCTCCCTGGCCAGGGCTTCTCCGCATCGCGACTCTCTTCCTGTATCCTCGGTTAACACCCCTCTCTACTTCACGCGCTACCCACCCGTTAGTATCTGAGGTCGGATCCCGCACAATCCCTCACGACTTTTTTCTCAACTTGTGATTCAATAGCCCCACAGGGGAATTCTTTTGTTCGGGAGATTTTCTTTGCGACGAATCTTGAGACTGAGACTGCTGGCATCAACACTTGGACTGTTTTTCACTGTAGCCCCCACACCCGCAATGCAATCCGATTCACAGAGATCGGCAACTGCGGCTTCCTCACAAGCCTCTAACCCTGCGTCCTCGCATGATCGCCATAACCGCCATCACACCAATGGCAAACGTCACCATCACCATCACACTTCTTCCGTAAAACACTAATTCCAAACATTTATCGAAATCGGCATAGGGGGAGCGGTCGCCCGCTCGCCCCTGCCACACCACCGTAGATGCGGGTCCGCGTACGGCGGTTCAGTGGGTTACGCGAGGTCATCGAGGAGTCGAGGAAGACCGAGAGCGTCAAAGTAAGCGATGGGTA
>DATDGF010000089.1:0-79245 GCA_036522195.1 Candidatus Acidiferrum sp.
GTCCATCGGCTCGCGTGTTTGCTCCGCGCTTCTTTCAGACCCCGCCTCGCGACGACGCCCTTGCGCTTCACTAACCCTTCTCTTCCATCAAGATGGGTAGAGGACTTTCACCTCCAAGCTATCGAACATGCTCGGCACACAGACGAGAAGCGCGGGCCTCGAGGCCCGCGCCTCCCTTTGTTTCGCCGCCGCTAGCCGTCGCTCGGACCAATCCTCGCGCGAAGCTCACGCCCCCCAGTCATCTCAGCGCCTATCATCCCCGGTGTGGAAAAAGCAGCGGGCTCCGCGTCGCGCTCCGGATCCATGAGCGATCAATCTGGCGGATATAGTCTTGAACAGAATACCTCACGTGCGCCGACACACCTCAGGTCATCGCGGGCGATGGTCATTAAACTGATTCTCGCCGAGGAGATCAGCGAGAATCCATGCTGCTCCGGCAATCGCGAAGGTCTCGGCGTTTTCGCTCCAATTCGTATGATTGTGGGGATCCGAAAGAACCAACGGTACCCACACGAGTAGCCCAAAGCTCACGAGCATTATTGTCAGCAGGCGAGTCGCGAGAAGTGCCATTCGATTCGTGAGAAGAGCCACAGCCGCGAGTGCGAACAAAACAGTCGTCGTTACCGCCCAAAACATCGAGCTTGGCGGAAGCCACTTGGGAACAAGATTGGCGGTAGCGTGAAGATAAAACGCCTGTTCGAGGGTAAAGGAAGCGGTACAGATGCCCAAAAGAATGCGGCCGATCCGATGAAGCGTTTCCCCTGACCATGCCGATGACAAGCGCGCACAAGCGATCGCCGCTCCGGTGACGAGAGAGAACTGCTCGAAGAAGTTGCCCCAGCTATTGTAGATCCGCGGTTTGGCGACGATTCCTGGCACGCACAGTAAGGCGAAGACAAGATAAGCCGCACCAAGGACGGCTGCGCCCATTTTCGCGGTCCGGCGGAACTGAATCGCAGCGCCGCCGAGGATCAGGGCAGCGGATGCGGCGTAGACAATGTAACGCAGTTGATGCAGGTCGTTGTAGTCGTGCCAGGCCAGCGTGATGAGGCCAAAGACCAAAGCCGCCACTCCAAACACGTGACGGCCGAGGTTCGAATTAGGCGTTGATGCCATTTGTCTTCAATCCCGCTCACGCAGGTGTCTCACGATGCGGGAGAGCCCATCGTCGGTAACGTTGAACGACGCCCTCTTATTTCGCTGTTATTAACGTGCTCGTCGTAGCTACGCACTGCCAGGCGCCATTGAGCTTTATCCATGTGTCGACGAACCGTTCGCGGTGCACGTATGGCTTCCCTTTCTCCGTGCCCTTTATTCGAAACACGCCGACAACTACAGCGACATCTCCGTAAACTTGCACACTGCTTTGCTCGGTGACTGCTTGAGACGGCTGATAGTCAGGTGACTTAATACTCGCTAGAAATTCGCTCTTAGAGGAAATGCTTCCGTCGATATCGATTGATACAAACGTATTTGCCAACAGCATGTCCAGCGCCTTCGCATCCTTTGCTTCCAGAGCGTGATTCCACGCGCTTTCAAGCGCCAAGACGCGCCCACCTTCATCGCTCATACTCGATTGCTGCGCCGCTGCCGAAGTGACAAAGAACAGCAGCATCGCGACGGACAGAATAATCTTTCTCACCTTTTTACCTCCGGATAGCTAGTCGAAATTCTCCAGGCATGTCCAGCGTAGAACAGAAACGTCGCTTCTAACTAACTTCCGCCAGTGAATGTTTTGGCGTCGCTCCGTCCAGCCGGATGTCAATCGATATGAATCACAGCGCACATGGCGGGTGGCAGGACCATAGCCAAGGGCAATCGTAGGGTGCTGCACCCTTCGGTTTTAAGGTGCGGATTTTGACCTTTCTCCGGTCACTCGCTCCGCAGTTACCTTCGTAAGATTCTCCGCTTCCCCGCCCGGACCCCATCCCTCTACCCCACCCATCCTCCTATCACTCACCATCGAAACCACTTAAAGTAACCGTTGATAAACTGTACCAATATGTTATAAGTTTCGTTAAGTTGGCACGATTCCTCCGCCTGCCCCTCGTACCCTTGGCGATCGAAGATTCCGACCCTGTTGGAATCGTAGACTGCGGCCCGGCCGGAAAGGGTAGTGCCCCGCGAACCATGTCCACCCGCCAGGCAGTCCTTCCAACAGCTTCAAAATCCTCGCATCCCATCCAGTTACTTTCTCGCCAAAGCTTCGCCCCCTTAAATTGTTTAAATGCAACACTTGTGGATCTCCTCGAAACTGATGCAAACAAAAGACTTACGGCATGGTTAAATCCTTTAAATGCAACACTTACAGAAAACACGGGGTGGGTTCTCCGCCGTTCGGCCTTCCTTCTCCCAGCCGTTCAGGTCCGCCGTTTGGATCGGACTTTCACTTCGTCGCCATGCCGGCTCGCAGACGTCGCGACGTGGAGACGTTCCGACGTGCCAACGTTCCGACGACCGGACGCGCCTCTTGCTACACTGTTCCACCCATGGCACGCCAACGCCTCGGCCAGCATTTCCTCGAAGATCTCGACTGGAGCGAACAGATCGCCCGCGCTATCCGCGTCTCCCCGCATTCCACGGTTCCGCTCCCGCACAATGACAAACACTCCTGGATCGAAATCGGCTCCGGTCACGGCGAAATGACCGAGCACCTCCTCGCCGCCGGCGCTCCCGTCCATGCCATCGAACTCGACCCGAAATTCATCGCCGGCCTTCGCCACCTGGCCAAGAAACTCCCCAATCTCACCGTCGTTCCCGGCGACATTCTCAAGACCGACCTCGCCGCCATGGCCGCCGGCCGCCGCATCCGCATCTACGGCAATCTTCCCTACTACATCACCTCGCCCATCCTCCATCACCTCTTCACCTTCGCGGACATCATCGACGAAATTCACATCGTCATCCAAACCGAAGTCGCCCTCCGCCTCGCCGCGCAACCCGGCACAAAATCCTACGGATATTTCTCCGTCCTCACGCAGCTCTATGCCCGTCCCGAATTCGTCTTCGAAATCCCCCGCGACGCGTTCAACCCGCCGCCCGAAGTCACCTCCGCCCTCGTCACCCTCCGCCTCCCCGGCGAACGCGCAAACCTCGCACTCGGCTCCAGCGCTTCGTCAGCCGCTGGTGAACAGGCAAACTTCTTCCCCGACGCCGAAACCCGCTTTCTCGATTTTGTGAAATTGTGTTTCTCGCAGAAGCGCAAAACTCTCGTCAACAACCTGCGCTCGCTCGCCAAACCCGACGCTATTCGCGGAGCCCTCGTCGCGCTAGCTCTCCGCCCCGACGCCCGCGCCGAGCAGCTCTCCGTCTCCCAACTCGCCGCCCTTCAAGCCAGCCTGCTCCCCAAAGAGGTTTCGCGTTCGTGAAACTCCGCAACCATCGCTCTATCTGGCGCGCCTGCGCGTTAGGAAACCGTCTCGATTTCTTTTTTCAGCGTCGCCACCAGCCGGTCCGGATAATCGCTCATGATCCCGTCGGCTCCCGCGGCGATCAGCATGCGCATATGCGCGGGATGGTTCACCGTCCAGCACACCACTTGTAAGTCCCTCTTTCGCGCTTCAATCAGCAGCGTCGGCGTCACCAGGTCGCCACGCACCAACAGTTGCCGCGCGCCCACTTCGACCGCTTTTTCCACCGGATTTTCAATCTGCCCGTCGTACAGCAAGCCGGTCATCAGTGTCGGCTCGATTTTGCGCAGGTTCAGAGCGATCGATGCGTCGAAAGAAATGACCACCGCCCTCGGTATCTCTCCCGATTCGCGCAGCGCCCCGATCAGCGCGTGTTCCCCGCCCCACGATCCACCAGGCTTCAGCTCCAGATAAAACACCACATCATTTTTCTTGGAGAAGACAAGAATCTCTTCCAGCGTGGGAATGCGTTCGCCGGCATACTCGCTGCCGAACCACGAACCGGCGTCCAATCGCCGCAATTCCGCCAGCGTCAGGTCATGCACGCTTCCCTGCCCGTTCGTCGTGCGATCCAGCGTCGCATCATGAATGGCCACGAAACGCGCGTCACGCGAAAGGTGCAAATCCGTCTCGATAAAAGTCGCGCCCAAGGCTACCGCTTTCTTGAACGCCGCCAGCGTGTTCTCCGGCGCGTGCCCCGATGCCCCGCGATGTGCAATCGCCAGCACTGCTCTGCTCCTTCTAGCGCATTCCGAATTTTCCAAACACATCTGCTCTCGCGAAGTTTTTCGCGTCGGCGGAATTCTGTAATCCCTGCAGCTCTCGTAAAGAATATGCTATCACCAGCCCGCCACCCGGAGTGGCGGACACGTCGGCGGTGCATCCTGAATCTAACTGCCCGAACCGTCAGCGGATTTCTCCGCCACGGCGCCGCAGCGGGTTACGCGGTCCCGGCCACCCCGCTCCGCAGCAGTTGCCGCGTGATGCGCCGCGCCGTGTCCTTCAGCGCTTCAATAATTTTCGGCATGTTGGCTTCGCCCATTTGTGTGAGCGTGCCGCTCGCGCCAATCGCTGCGGTCACGTTTCCCATGGCGTCAAAGATTGGCGCACCCAGGCAGCGCGCTCCCAAGCTGTTTTCTTCGTCATCCACGGCGTATCCCGCTTGCTTCACGTGCTCGAGTTCCGCTAGCAATTTGCTTACGGTGGTGATTGTTTTTGGCGTTCTTTTTTTCAACCCTTGCTGCCTCACCACCGTCTCCACATCCTGCTTCGGCAGCCAGGCCATCAGGCATTTTCCAACGCTCGTGGAATGCAGAAACATTCGCCTCCCCACCCAGGTGTTCACTTTGAAAAATCCCGGCGCCTCCACTTTTTCGATGTATACCGCCTCCCCCTGATCCAGCACCGCAAGGTGCACCGTAAGACGGAATTTTTCCACCAGCGCCCTCATAAAGGGCAGGGCCAAATCCGCAATATCCAGATTCCCCTGCGCGTCACCGCCGAGACTCAGAATTTTCAGCCCCAGCCGGTACCGCCCGGTCTCCGCATCCCGCCGCAAATATCCCCGGCGTTCCAGCGTTCGAAGGATGTAGCTCGCGGAACTTTTCGGGATTCCGAGTTTGCGGCTGATTTCCGAATTGGTCAGGCCTTCGCGGCGCTGCGCCGCCGCCTCGAGAATATTGAGCGCGCGCTCTACCGCGGTTGCGGGACTGGATTCCGTTGCTGGCATGGCTCCCCCGATCAAGAACGAGTCGTCCCAAGTATAGAATATTGGTTCAGGATATTGAACAACCTCTTGCACCTGGGCGGGAGCTTGGTTAAAAGAAAGTGGGAGGCCTGAACACATGTTCAATATGCTGAACTCGGAACCGCCCACCGGAAAGAACCCGGCGTGGATGTGCAAATTTCTCGTCACTTTGAGCGCTTTTTTCCACGGCCTCCCGGGTCAATTTCGGAAGCCTGTTCATCTTCTTGAGAGCATGGAGCTTAGTAATGCGGCGATGCCGCTGAATGGCCTTCGAATTGCCTTCTCTACACTCCAGCCGGTTCGAATTCAACAGCGTTACGGAAAGGGCTAAACAAGACCATGGCAACCGCGACCTCCAGACCGGACCCGGCGCTCCTCCCCCGGCCTTTTTCGAATCGCGTCGTTCCCGTCAATTCCTCTCCGGCGGACTTCGATCCCGCTCGCGATCTTCCCGCGGGCTTTCTGGAGTTTCTTGCTCCGCTTCACGCGGCGCTGACGCTGCGCCAGCGTGCCTTGATCGCTCGCCGCGATTTCGCGCTTGCCGAAGCTCACGCAGGCAAGCTCCCGGATTATTTGCCGCCTTCCGTGGCGACCACGAATTCCTGGCGGATCGAACTGCCCGCGTGGTGCGCCGACCAGCGCAATCAGATGACCGGTCCCGCGGACGAAGCCGACCTCGTCGTGAAGATGCTCAACTCGGGCGCGCCCGGCGTCATGCTGGATCTCGAAGACTCTACCGCCAACACCTGGGAGCACAATTCCCGCGGGATCAAAAACCTTCTCGAAGCGCTCGCCGGGCGCCTCACCTATTTCGATCGCAAGCGCAACAAGACCGTTGGAATCAATCCGAGCAAGACCGTCATCTTTACGCGCCCGCGGGGCTTGCACCTTCATCAGGCCGGAGTATTGCAGGGCGCATTGCTTCCAGCGCCGCTTTTCGACGTGGCCATGGTTGCCTATCAAGTTGATTTCTCGGCGCTCCAGCATCCGTTGTGCATCTACATTCCGAAATCCGAATCCGCCGACGAAGCGCTCTGGTGGCGCGATCTCTTCCAGATGATTGCGCACCTCAAGGGCCTGCCTGCAAATTCCATCAAGTGCATGGCGCTGGCGGAATCCCATCCGCTTGCCTATCAGATGGAAGAGTTCGCGTGGAATTTGCGCGAACACATCATCGGGCTGAACCTGGGCCGCTGGGACTACATGGCCAGCCTGATTCATTTCAATCTCGAAAATCCGGAGTGGGTGCTTCCCGACCGCAACACCATTCCGCACAACGTGGCCTTTTTCCAGAATCTGCGAAATCTCCTGCCGGACATTTGTCACAAACACGGAATGCTGGCGATTGGCGGAATGACCGCGCTCTACCCCAGCCGCGAAGATGCCGAGTTGAACGCGCGCGCCTTGAAGGTTCTCGCGGAAGACAAAAAGAATGAAGCGAATTCCCTGATGGACGGCGCGTGGACCGGGCATCCGGACCAGAACGAAATCGCCGTGTCGCAATTCCCAGTTCCCAATCAGCTTTCCGCGCGCCCCGTGAATGGCAACAAGCATCCTGATCTGCGGCCGCTTCCAACGGGCGTCGGCAAACGCACGCTGGCCGGAACGCGTGCCGCGATTCGAACGGTGATCCGCTATCGCAACGGCGTGCTGAACGGCAAGGGCGCGAGCCTTCTCGACGGATACATGGAAGACCTGGCCACCGATCGGATCTACCGCCTGATGATTGCTCAGCGCGTGAAGCATTCGAATAGCGTGGAGGTTGTCGACGACTCTGGCCTGCCCATTCGCCACACACCGGAGCTCATTCACGAATTGTTCGACGAAGAACTGGAACGTTTGCTGAGTGAGACGTCGAAGGACAGCGGTCCACAGATCGCGGCTACCTTGCGAGAAGCACGCAGCCTCAGCGAAGAGATGATTCGCCGGGCGGAATTCAATCCGGCTTGAAGAAGGTTTTCGGTTTTTCCCCAGGACGTTAAGAGAGAACAGAAAGGCAAGGCACCTCACATGTCATCCAACGGAACGAACGGGGCCAATGGCAATAGCAACGGGAATGCTAATGGGAGTGGCAAAAGGCATCCGACACTCACACATTGGTCCAACGATCCCCGCTGGGCTGGCATTACCCGCCCGTACTCTTACTCGGATGTGCTGCGGCTGCGCGGGTCGATCCAGATCGAATATACGCTTGCGCGACTGGGCGCGGAGCGGCTCTGGAATCTGATGCATACGGAGGCGTACGTTGCGGCGTTGGGCGCCATCACCGGCAATCAAGCGATTGAAATGGTGCAAGCCGGGCTAAAAGCGATTTATGGCAGCGGCTGGCAAGTGGCCGCTGACGGTAACACCGCCGGCGATGTCTATCCCGATCAGAGCCTGTATCCCAGCGATTCCGCTCCGAATCTGGTGAAGCGTCTCAATCGCGCGTTGCTCCGCGCGGATCAGATCGAATCCGCCGAAGGCAAAAAATCTGGTACGCACTGGTTTGCGCCGATTGTCGCCGACGCTGAAGCCGGCTTCGGCGGCTCGTTGAATGCCTACGAGTTGATGAAAGCAATGATCGAAGCAGGCGCCGCGGGCGTGCACTTCGAAGACCAGCTTTCATCCGCAAAGAAATGCGGTCATCTTGGCGGCAAAGTGGTTGTGCCAATACGCGAGTTCATCGAGAAACTGGTGGCCGCGCGCCTCGCCGCCGATGTCTGCGGCGTTCCCACGATTCTTATTGCCCGCACGGATGCCGATTCCGCGGGCCTGCTGCTTTCCGACGCGGACCCGCGCGACCGCGAATTCATTCATGGCGAACGCACGCCGGAAGGCTTCTATCAATTCCGCGGCGGCATTGACGCCGCCATCGCTCGAGGCCTGGCTTACGCGCCGTATGCCGACATGATCTGGTGCGAGACTTCTCATCCCGATCTCGCCGAAGCAAAGAAATTCGCCGACGCCATTCACGCGAAATTCCCGGGCAAGCTGCTGGCCTACAACTGTTCACCCTCGTTCAATTGGAAGAAAAAACTCGACGACGTCACCATCGCCAATTTCCAACAGGAACTTGGAAAGATGGGCTACAAATTCCAGTTCGTCACACTCGCCGGCTTCCACGCGCTAAACATGTCCATGTTCCACCTCGCGCGCGGTTATGCCCAGGCCGGCATGACCGCCTATTCGAAACTCCAGCAGGAAGAATTCACCGCCCAGGAACTCGGCTACCGCGCCGTCACCCACCAGCGATTCGTCGGCACCGGCTATTTCGACGAAATCGCCCAGGTGGTTTCCAGCGGCAACTCATCCACAACCGCCCTGGCCGGCTCGACCGAAGCCGCCCAATTCCACGGCGCGGTCGCAAGTGAATCGTCGGAGGCAGTCACGTCCGAGGCGCACGCCTGAGGCGTTGGCCCTTCCGAAAATAATTGGCTATGGGCGGGATTCATCCCCGCCCCTTTTTTCTATGAAGAATTGTCGATCGGCATAGATGCGGCCCTGTACGGGTGGACGCGAAGATCCAACTAAGACTGCCGAGGTTGGCCGCTTTCCAGCCGGCGGTGCACTTTCCTTATTTCGAGAACAATTACTGTGAGGATTGTACCGTTGACAGTTTCGGCGAAGACTATCACCACCAAGGGCAAGCTGCTGACGTTTGTAAAACCGAAACGGATTCCATTGAGGAAGATCAGGGAGTAAAGCCCTGCTCCGATCCAGAGCCATTTCAGTCTCCGGCGATCGAAATCCATTCTGAGTTTCGCCGTAGTTTCATCAACCTCGACCCCTTCGGGAAGTGTTAGTCCCTTCATTCTCAGGTAGACCCTCTTGATGTCGAACACAAAGGCGCCAATGAGGGCAAAGTTGAGAATACCGCATAGCGCGAAAATCCGAGGGGGCAATAAAGTGGCGCGCGGAAGGGCATACACCATGAAGAGGAAATAACAGACAAAACCCATGATGAGCCATCTGAACTTTCGACGATCCGGCTCTTTTGGATTAGTCCCCACTTCTGTGGTGTCTGCTATACGCTGGGCCAAGACTGGCCGTCGGGATACGACCGACGCCGGTTGAGCGATGGCACAAAGCCCGTTGTGGTTGAATTCTTCATGACCGCTTGGAAGGCGACCTGAAAGGCTTCCATTTCCTGCGGCAGGCCGACGGTGATGCGCACATGCGTCGGCCAGATGGGCCACGGGCGGCCAATATATACACTGCGAGCGGCCATGGCGTCGATCACTTCCTTCGCGGGACGCTTGGCATCCACCATGAAGCAGTTCGACTGCGATGGGACGTAGGCATAGCCCTGGCTGGCGAGCCAATCAAAAGTTTTCTGCCGGGTAGCGGCATTCGACTGTTTGCGATCCGAAACAAGATGCTCGTGCTTCAAGCTTGCGGTTGCCGCAGCCACCGCGGTGATGGGCATGGCGCTCCAGCCACTGTAGGTTTCCAGTTTTGCGAGCAAGTCGGGACGACCGATGGCCATGCCGCAGCGAATCCCCGCCATGCCGTAAATCTTCGAGAACGTTCGCAACACGATCACGTCCTGATCGGCCTTCACCAGGTCAATGGCGCTGACGCCATCAGAAAAATGGATGTAGGCTTCGTCGACCATCACGATCGAGCCCTTCGGCTTGATCGCCAGCAAATGCTCGATGTCGGAATGCGGCGTCATCGTGCCCGTCGGATTGTTCGGCGTACATACATAAAAAATTCCGGCATCCGGCGCGGCGGCGGCCATGGCTTTTACATCGTGAGCGTACGTTTTTGTCAGCGGCGTTTTGACGATGCGCGCTCCGGTGATTTTTGCCGCGCGCATGCCAGCTTCGTAGCCGGGATCCGCAGTGACGTAGCTCCGCGTCGGCGAAGTGTACGCCAGCACGGCGAAATGCAGCGGCTCGCTCGAACCGGGAAAGACGTGCAGGTATTCCGGCTTGATACCTTCCATCTGCGTAAATGTTTTGACGAATTCTTCCTTCAGCCAGTAGGAGTAGCGGCCGCCCTGTGGGGCCATGTCCACGATGGCCTTTCGCGCGGCGTCGCACGGGCCGAGCGGATTTTCGTTCGCGTCAATGACTACCGCTCCGGGATGAAATACGTTGCGATCTTCCGCCGCGAGATCCGCCTCGGTCGCGATACGGAAAGCCATCGCCGCGGTGGCCGCAGCCGACAATTGGAGAAACGTCCTGCGCGTACCCTTAAGAATCGCGTTGCCGTCACTCATACCTACCTCCGCAAACCGCTCGAACGCCTTGACTATAGCAAAATTTGACCGTTCAGACCGGATAGATTTATCGGCACGCTCGGATTCATAATTCCGTTCGCGCAGCGGCCCGTTGCAGAATGCGAGGACTCCAATGCCCCAGGCAACTCGGCAAATACCGCCGGCTCCGTCCATCGCTCAAAGGATTCGAATGCTGGATTGGGAAATGGTCGCGTAATTCGCTGTCGGGGCGTGGCTATGCAGTAACCGATCCAGTTCTGTCGCCTGAGGAATGCTTTTCCCTCGTTGGCCTGTACAACGACGCCAGCCGTTTTCGCAGCCATATCATCATGGAGCGTTATCGCTTCGGCATCGGCGACTACAAGTATTTCGCCAACCCGTTGCCTGAAATTGTGGCGCAGCTCCGAAGCAGCGCCTATCCGCACCTCGCTGAAATTGCGAATCGCTGGGCAGAAGCACTGGGTGAAAGAGCTCCGCGATTTCCGAGCGAACATGCGGCGTTCTTGAAGACCTGTCACCAAGCGGGGCAGACAAAGCCCACGCCACTGATGCTTCACTACGAAGCCGGCGGCTATAACTGTCTGCATCAGGATCTCTACGGCGACATCAGCTTTCCGCTGCAAATGGTATTCCTGCTGGGGCAGCATGGAGTCGACTGGGATGGCGGAGAATTCATCCTGGTGGAACAGCAACCGCGCGCAGTTCAAGCCGCAAGTGGTGCTCGCCGACCAGGGGCAGGCCATCATTTTTACGACGCGCTATCGCCCCGTGAAGGGTTCGCGTGGCTACTATCGCGTCAATCTGCGTCATGGCGTCAGCCGCGTGCACCGCGGCACCCGTTACACCGTGGGGATTATTTTCCACAACGCGAAGTAAGCGCAGCATAATTCGCAGGTTCAGCTCCTGTCCGAATCCGCACTCAGCGTCCCATTAACGGGCACACTCGTCTTTCCCCGCCAAAACCTGCTTCGCTTAAGTCTTTTTTGCTCAGCAACGTAGCAAATCCGCGGATGGACTGCGACTTGCCTTTCCTCTCAATTGCACCTGGAGGTTTGACGATGGGCACACTCACGCAAGACCTGCGCTATGCCGTGCGCGCGCTCTGGAACAGCCCCGGCTTCACCCTGGTTGTGGTTCTGACACTTGCTCTCGGCATCGGCGCGAACACCGCGATTTTCTCCGTCGTTTATTCGGCCCTCCTGCGGTCGCTGCCCTACCGCGAGCCCGCGAACCTCTTCCATCTAGGAGAGGCGCGCACGCAGGCGGACAACAGCCTGGACGGGGCTCAAGTCTCCTATCCTGATTATTTGGACTGGAAGCACGCGGCCAAGAGCATTCAATTCATGGCCGCCTATAGCGGTGACGCGTTCACGCTCGCCGCCAATGGCGAACCAAAGAACACTTTCGCCGCGCAGGTCACGCCGAGTTTCTTTTCCACCCTCGGGGTGAAGCCCGCGCTCGGACGTGATTTTCTCGAGGACGAAATGCAGTCCGATGGCCCGCGCGTCACCATCCTCACCGATGGCTTCTGGCGCACCGAATTTGGCGCCGATCCGGACATCATCGGGCGCGTCATCCATCTGGACGGCAAACCAGCCACCATCATCGGGGTCTTGCCGCGCGACTTCATGTTCGCACCCGCCAACTCCGCACCACTCTGGGTGCCCATTCATCAGACGGGCGATCTGATCACGCGCCGCAGCCTTCACTGGCTCAGTGTTTTCGGGCGGCTCGCTCCGGGCGTCTTACCCGAACAGGCCCGCGCGGAAATGCAAGGGATCAACACGCAACTCTCACAGGAATATCCCAAGGAAAACAGTTCGGTTTTTTTTGTAATGGAAAGTCTCAGGGAGCAGGTCGTGGGCAAGGTCCGGCCCATTCTGCTGATTCTCCTAGGCGCCGTGGGGTTCGTTCTGCTGATCACCTGCGCCAACGTCGCCAACCTCCTCATAACCCGCTCGATTGGCCGGCGCAAGGAATTTGCCGTGCGTTCCGCGCTGGGCGCCAGCCGCGCGACCCTGCTCTCGCAGTTGCTCACAGAGAGCTTGCTGCTCTCTTTTCTCGGCGCTGCCATTGGACTTGTGGGTGCGCATTGGGGCGTAAGTCTGCTCATTGCGTCGATTCCCGAATCTCTATTGCAGTCCGTGCCTTATCTGCGTAATGCGGCGATCAACCTTCCCGTGGTGCTGTTTCTTTGCGGAGTCACGCTGCTCACAGGAATTCTCTTCGGCCTGGTTCCTGCGCTGGACGCTTCGCGAACATCTCTTAACGATGTGCTGAAAGACGAATCACGCGGCGGCACGAGCGCTGGTCAGGCTCGCCTGCGAAATGGCCTGGTCGTTGCCGAAATTTCCATTTCATTGGTGTTGCTCGTCGGCGCGGGACTCCTGCTACGAAGCCTCCACGCGCTGCTCGCTCAGGATCCCGGGTTCAACCTCCACAATGTGCTGACCTTTTCCGTGAACTTGCCGGACGCTGCTTATCCCGGCGACAAGACTCCTCCGTATTACAGCGCCGCCGCCGTGCGCTTCGATCATGAATTCACGGACCGCCTGCGCGCCTTGCCCGGTGTGCTCGAAGTAGGCCAGACCTCGGGAATTCCAGCAAGCGGCGGAAGCGGCACCATCCGCTTCGTTATCGAAGGCCGCCCCATGGCTGTTGGCCAGGAAGACGAGTGTCAGATCATCGCCGTCAGCACGGGATATTTTTCATCTTTGAAGATTCCGCTCGTCGACGGCCGTTTGTTCACCGCAAAAGATATTCAGGACGCTCCGGGCGTCGCGGTCGTCAGCCGTGCCTTTGTCAAAACCTACTTGGCCGGCGAGAATCCCATTGGCAAGCGCGTTCGATTTACGTACAGCGCGCAGAATCCATATCTTCAAATCGTCGGTGTAGCCGGGGATACTTCTTCCATCGATCTCGCTGCGGCTCCGCCCGCCATCATCTACACACCCAACGATCAAGGGCCTTCGACCTTCTTGAATTACATGGTGCGCACGGCAGGCGCGCCTGCCGCATTCGTCGGCGCGGCTCGCGCGGCTTTGAAGGAGATGGATCCACAACTCCCGTTGATCCAGCCGCAGCCGCTCGAGGAAGTCGCCAATCAATCGCCCTCCGTTTTCCTGCGGCGCTACCCTTCTTATCTGATCGGTTCTTTCGCCACGTTGGCCCTGATTCTTGCCATCGTCGGCTTGTACGGGCTGATCTCTCACCTCGTGTTGCAGCGCACTCGCGAAATCGGTATTCGCGTCGCGCTCGGAGCCCAGCGCCGTGACATCCTGCGATTGGTCCTGCGCCAGGGAATCCTCGCCACGCTCGCCGGCGTCGCCATTGGCGTAATCCTCAGTCTTGCAATCACTCGTCTCTTGAGCAGCTTGCTCTTTGGCGTCACACCGGCCGACTGGCTCACTTTCCTCAGCGTCACAGTCCTGTTGCTGGTAGTCGCGTTCGCGGCGTGCTCCATCCCTGCCCGCCGCGCCACGCGCGTCGATCCCATCGTGGCGCTACGTTATGAGTGATTGATGTTCGTTTGATCCAACTCACTCGGTGCGGTCGGACCGCAACAAACTGTATTTTGCCGGCTCGGGCTTGCCTGTTTGGCTGTGCTATCCTGCGGCGCATGATTTTACTTCATCGTCGACTTGCCCTGTGCCTGATTTTCCTGTTCGTAGCTCCAAAACTGCTCGCCCGCGTCACTCGCGTCGAGATCACCTCGCGCACGGACGTTCTGGAGGCCAAGCCCTTTGGCGACAGCGGTCCATACGAACGCATTAGCGGAAGGGTCTATTTCGCAGTGGCCATCGCCAACATCCACAACCAGCGGATCGTCGATCTTTCGAACGCGGTCAATCTTCAGAATGGCGAGGTGGAATTTTCCGCGGACTTCGTCGCCGTCCGGCCCAAGGATGCAACGAAGGGCAACGGCACGCTGCTGCTGGAGAATCCCAACCGCGGCCATGCGCGCATTCTCTCGCTCGTTGATGGCGGCGACGAAGATCTGGCGCACAGCGCAGGCGATGCGTGGCTGCTGCGCAACGGTTTTACTGTGGTCGCGCTCGGCTGGCAGTGGGATGCCGCAGGTCCTAACGCGCTGCGGCTGTATGCCCCGGTCGCCAAGGATCACGGCAAGACCATCACCGGTCTACTCCGCGGCGACATCACGCTCCCCGTCAAGGCTGACGAAATTCCGCTTGGCCACGTGATGCCCGGCAGCATCGGAGGTTCGGAGTACCCCGTCGCCCTTCCCAATGATCCCCGCAACACGCTTACGCTTCGCGATTCGCGCGAGGGCAAGCGCATTTCTATCCCGCGCTCGGAGTGGCAATTTGCAGAGATGGTTGACGGCAAGCTGACGCCCAGTAACCGGTCCATCCATCTCAATGGCGGCTTCGAGCCCGGCCGCATTTACGAGTATGTCTACGTGGTTTCCGATCCGGTCGTTGCCGGGCTCAGCTTCGCGGCCGTTCGCGACTTCGCCTCGTATGCGAAACACGCACCCGACGGCCTCATGCCCGCGTCCCGCGTGCTCGGCGAAGGCATTTCACAGAATGGCCGCTTCCTGCGCGATTTTCTCTATCAGGGTTTCAACGCCGACGAAGACGGGCGCATCGCTCTCGATGGTGTTCTTTCGCACGTCGCCGGTGCGGGGCGCGGCAGTTTCAACTATCGCTTCGCGCAGCCTTCGCGCGATGCGCAGCCGACCTCGTCAGTATTCTTCCCCACCGACATCTTTCCGTTCACCGACCAGCCCGAGAGCGATCCGCTCACTGGGGAGAAGGGCGGGTTACTCGACCGCGCACAGCGGGAGCAAGTCGTTCCCAAGATCTTCTTCTCCCACACTTCTTACGAATATTGGGGACGCGCCGCCTCCCTCATTCACACCACCGCCGATGCCAAGCACGACGCCACCATTGGTCCCAACGTGCGCATCTATTATTTCACCGGCTTGCAGCATTACAGCGGACCGTTTCCACCTGCGCGCGGAGAAGGTACGTTGCTCGGGCAAAACCTTCAGTCGCCGCTGCCCATCCGGTTCTTCTGGCGCGCGATGATCGCGAACATGGATGCGTGGGTTCGCAGCGGAACGGCCCCGCCACCCAGTGCGTATCCAACCATCGCCGCTCACGCACTGGTACCGCTGAGCGAACTCGCATTCCCCCGAATCCCGCATGTGCAGTTGCCCAGCGACGCCAACACCGCTTACCGCCTCGACTATGGTCCGAATTGGCGTGACGGCATTCTTGCCGTGCAGCCGCCGCATGTCGGGAAACCGTTTCCAGTTCTCGTGCCGCAGGTGGATGCCGATGGCAACGAGCTCGGCGGCATCCACCTGCCAGAGATCTCGGTGCCGCTCGCGACGTACACAGGATGGAATCTTCGCCATCCATCCATCGGCGGGGCATCGCAGCGTTTGGGCTTCGAGGGGTCGTGTCTCCCCTTCCCGAAAAACGCCGCTGAACGCAGGCAGTCCGGCGACCCGCGCAAATCAATCATCGAGCGCTACGCCGATCGCGAGGCCTACCTTGCGCAGTTCGCACATGCCGCCGATGAACTGATCGAGCAGAGATGGATTTTGCTTGAGGATCGTGCACTCTTGCTGAAGCGCGGGGCGGAAGAGTGGGGCTTGGCCGCACAATAGGCCTGCGGGTGCAGGCCCGCACACGGGCGTCGTTCAAGCAATGTCGTAGTCGGCGCAGTCTTCACAAACGTAAGGTTACAGAACGCACTGCGCGTGCGGCACCTACTCGTGCCCGCCGCCGAGTTCTCGAACAATCGAGCCGACAAACGATTTAGCATCCCCGAACAGCATCAGTGTCTTGTCGAGGTAGTAGAGGGGGTTCTCAATGCCCGCAAAACCTGCCCCCATGCTGCGCTTGATCACCATCACGGTGCGCGCCTTGTCCACATCCAGAATGGGCATGCCGAAAATCGGGCTCGCAGCGTCCGTGCGCGCTGCCGGATTGGTGACGTCATTCGCGCCGATCACCAGGGCCACGTCCGTTTGCGGAAAATCCCCGTTGATTTCGTCCATGTCCAGCAGCTTGTCGTAAGGAATGTCTGCCTCCGCCAGCAAGACGTTCATATGTCCCGGCATGCGGCCGGCGACTGGATGAATTCCAAATTTTACGTCGACACCGCGCCTCGTCAGCGCGTCGTACAGTTCGCGCACTTTGTGCTGGGCTTGCGCAACGGCCATTCCATAACCCGGTACGATGACCACCTTGTTCGCCGCCGCAAGAATCGCCGCCGCTTCTTCCGGCGTCGCGCTGCGTACTGGCCGTGCTTCCTGCTTGCCCGCAACAGCGGCTTGCTCCTGCCCAAACGCGCCAAAGAGCACGTTCGAAAAGGAGCGGTTCATCGCTTTCGACATGTTCACCGAGAGAATGAGGCCCGATGCTCCGTCCAACGCGCCCGCAATGATCAATAGCTTGCTGTCCAGCACAAAGCCCATCGCCGCTGCAGATAGTCCAGCGTAGGAATTCAGTAACGAGATGACCGTTGGCATATCGGCGCCGCCGATGGGAATGATCATCATCACACCAAACAAAAGAGGTATGCCCACAATGAATGGAAAGAGATAGGCCTTTTCGGGATGTGCCACCAACATTCCCGCGATGACGATCGCCACGCCCAGCAGTCCGAGATTGACGAGGTTCTGCCCCTTGTAGGTAATCGGCCGCTGCGGCAAAAGTTCCTGCAATTTTCCCGCGGCCATCAAACTTCCGGTAAACGTCAGCGAACCGAGAATGACCTCCAGTGAGAGCACGCCCATCATGAAGCGCGGCACATCCGGCGTCCGCAGATAAAACTCCGCGGTTCCAACCAGTGTCACGCACAGCGCGCCGAACGCGTGGCTCAGCGCCGTCCGTTGCGGTACGGCGGTCATCGCCACTTTGCCGAGCGGCACTCCGATAATCGTCCCCAGCACCAGGGCGATTACGATCCATTTGTATTCGACGATGCCGCGGTTCAACAAGGTTCCGGCAATCGCCAGCAACATTCCCAGTTCGCCGGCAAATACTCCGCGTCGCGCCGTCTTCGGAGAGCTCAGCCATTTCAAGGCCAGGATAAAAAGCGCGGTGGCAATTAGGTAGGTAACTTCGATGATCTGTTCCAGGCCGGGTACGTTTCTCATGGTTTCTTCGGCCCGCTGGCTTTGAACATTCTCAGCATGCGGTCAGTGATCAGGAAGCCACCGACGATGTTGCTGGTGGCCGCCACGATGGCAATCGTTCCCAGAATTTTCGCAAGCGTTGCGCCGTGCGCATGGTATTCACCCGCGAGCAAGATCGCTCCCACGACGGCGATGGCGTCGAGCGCGTTCGTCAGCGACATCAGCGGCGTATGCAAGAGCGGCGAAACCCGGCGTATCACTTCGAACCCAATGAACGCGGCCAGCATGAAAACGTATAGGCTGGTCAGCAGGTCCAGCTTCATGACTTTGCCACCTCCTGGGCATCCGCGACCAAGGGAGGGAGGGAGAAGAACTCTCGTACGCGCGCGTTGACCACTTCCCCGCCCCGCGTCAGCATCGTCTCTCGAATAATTTCATCTTCCTTTAGTTGAAGCTTTCCCTCCTTGACCAGATGCACCAGAAATGCGCTCACGTTCCGCGCGTACATCTGGCTCGCGTGATACGGCACGGTGCTCGCCAGGTTGAACCACCCGATGATCGTCACTCCGTACTCCACCACGATTTCTCCCGGCCGCGTCAATTCGCAATTCCCTCCGCGCTCGCCCGCCAGGTCTACAATCACGGAGCCCGGCGCCATGCTTGCCACCATCTCCTTAGTCACCAGAATTGGCGGCTTTTTTCCAGGGATAACCGCAGCGCTGATCACCACATCGCTTTCCGCCACAACTTTCCCGAGCAAATCCCGCTGTCGCTTGTAAAAAGTCTCATCCTGCGCGCGCGCGTACCCGCGTGCATCTTCCGCATCTTTGGCCTCAATCGGAAGTTCAACGAACCGCCCGCCCAGGCTCTGCACCTGCTCCTTCGCTGCGGGCCGCAAATCGTAAGCGGAAGCCACTGCGCCCAGTCGCCGCGCCGTCGCGATCGCCTGCAACCCCGCAACTCCCGCGCCAATCACGAGCACGCGGCCCGGAGTAATTGTCCCCGCCGCCGTCGTAAGCATCGGGAAAATCCGCGGCGAAGTATCCGCCGCGAGCACCACCGCTTTGTAACCGCAGATCGTCCCCATCGAGGAAAGAACGTCCATGCTCTGCGCGCGCGTCGTTCGCGGCATCAATTCCACCGAAAACGAAGTCACGCCTTTCGAGGCGATTTCCTGAATGGTTTCAAGCGACCCCAGCGGCCGCAGAAATCCGATGAGCACCTGATAGTGCTTGAAAAACGGCACGTCCGCTTTGCCGGTCTTGTCATTCGAACCATAACAAAGAATCTGCAGCACGATATCAGCGGCGCGAAACACTTCCGCGCGCTCCGCAATAATCCTTGCGCCTTTGGCCGTGTAGTCGGCGTCCGGATAACCCGCCGCCATTCCCGCTCCCGCTTCCACTACCACTTCCAACCCCGCTTTTGTAAGATTGGGAATCGCCGCGGGCACCAGGGCCACACGTCGCTCTCCAGGAAAACTCTCTCGCGGAACTCCGACGATCATAAAGCTCTCTCCGCTTCTGAAAACGACGACTGTTGTTGGGAATTGCAATCGGTCGGGAAAATAAATTCAATCCATTTCAAGAAAAGGCCAACCCTCCGCGCGCGCAAACGGTTGAGATCATACACTCATAAGCGCCAGTTCTGTTAGGAGAGCTCACCGTGCTCGGAGCCGGGAGTCCTACTGATTGCCAATTAGCTCTCTCTGGGATTTCCTGGCATCTTCTATCACACCTAAACAAAAAAAGGGACCGCTCCGCGGCCCCTTCTTCTCTCTACAACGAACTCTGGTTAGTTGCTCCCTCGCGTCTGCTCGGATGGAGCCGTCGCCGCGGAAGCTCCGCCTAAGGACAGCTCTTTCTTTCGCAGCTTTATTTTCAGCGCTTTCCCTTCCACGCTATACTTCGTCATGCTCCTCAGAGACCGTTCGGCCTGCCTGATTTTCCTCTTGCTTCTGCTAGTGTTGCTCCCCGCTCCCGCAGCCTCGCAAGAGACTCCGTGGCAAAAGGATCTCGCCGCCTGGCGCGAACAGTACGTCGCAAATCTCCTGAAGCCTGACGGCTGGCTCTCTCTCTCCGGTCTCGAGTGGCTCCAGCCCGGCGACAACTCCATCGGCTCTGCCGCTGACAACAAGATCCACCTCGCCGGCAGCAGCCCCGCGCATCTCGCAATCCTCCATCTCGACGGCGAAATCGTCACACTGAACCCGCCGCCCAGCGGCTTCCCGTCGGATTTTCTCGTCTCCGGCGCGCCCGCGAAGCCGCAGCCTCTCCGCGCCGAAGCCAACAACGACAAGGTCTCTCCTCATCTCACCGTCGGCACTCTCAACATGTACGTCATCCGCCGCGAAGCGCGCTTCGCTTTGCGCATCAAGGATTCTCATTCACCAGGCATCGTCGGATTTCACGGGCTCAAGTTCTTTCCGCCCAACCCCGCCTATCGCGTCACCGCCAGATGGATTCCTTACTCTCCGCCAAAGACCATCACGCTCGCCACTCTCGTCGGCACCAATTACGACGAGCCCGTGCCCGGTGCCGCTGAATTTACGTTGCAAGGAAAATCTTTTCGCATTGATCCCGTCCTGGAAGATCCCGCCGTCGCCAAACTTTTCTTCATCCTTCGCGACACTACCAGCATCTCGACCACCTACGGTGCTTGCCGCTTCCTCTATACCGGCTTCCCCACCAACGGCCTCGACAAACCTGGCGAACTTATCCTCGATTTCAATCACCTCGAAAATCCTCCTTGCGCCTACACTTCCTTCTCCACCTGCCCGCTTCCTCCACCCGGCAACCGCCTCCCCATCGCCATCCCCGTCGGAGAGCAGCGCTATCACAATTGAAAACTCTCCGCTTCCCTGTTCTCCGTTCTCTGATCTCTCATCTTCTCCGTGCCCTCCGTGCTAATTTTTTTCAATTCAATCATTTTGAATTTCCCACCCGCCTGTCGCACAATAGACTAGTTCTCACAACAATGGCCTCTCCAAATTCCAATCTGTCCCCCTCCAACAACGATTCCGCCGCCCGCGAGAAATTGATCTCCCTTCGCCTTGCGCTCCTCAAACTCCACAAAACTCTTCTCAACATGGAACGCCGCGATTACGAGCGCGAGCACGGCTATGTCAACACCGGCGAGCTTTTCCGCCTGGTTATCGACCACGCCCAGTTCGCCTGGCTTCACAATATTTCCGAATTCGTCGTCCGGATTGACGAAACCCTCGCCGCCAAAGAACCCATCACTCCGGAGTACACCAGCACTTCCATTGCTCTTGCTCGAAAGATGTTCGTCCCCACGGAATCCGGCGATGCCTTCCAGAAAAAGTACTTCGACGCCATTCAACGCGACCCCGCGGTCGTCATCGACCACGCCGAACTCGCCCGCCTCTTCAACAACGAGCCTCCCGATTCTCCCAGCGCGTAATTTCAGAATTCCCTGATAGACTTTGCCGGTCACCCGGAGGTCCACATGAGCGGTTCCGAAAAGACCTACACCAACGGCGAAATCTCCGTCGTCTGGAAGTCCGGCCTGTGTCTCCACTCCGCGAAATGCGTCCAGGGCCTCGGCGAAGTTTTCAATGTCCGGACCCGCCCGTGGATCAACATGGACGGCGCATCCACCGATCGCATCATCCGGCAAATCGAGCAATGCCCTTCCGGAGCGCTCCGTTATTTCCGGAATGAAAAATCTGAAAAAGCCGCGGGTTAATTCGTGGACTTGGATCTCAGAAAGGTTGTCGTCATTCACGACGAAGAAGCGCACCGTTTCGAATCGCGGGTCGGCGGCCTCCGCTCTCTGATGAACTATCGCCGCTTCCCCGATCGCATCGTTCTTACTCACACCGAAGTTCCGCCGCCCCTTGAAGGCCACGGCCTCGCTGGAAAACTAGCGCGTACGGCGCTCGATTTTGATCGCGCCAACCAACTTCGCGTTGTGCCGCTTTGCCCGCACGTCGCAGACTACCTCCGCAAACACGCCGAATACCACGATCTCCTCTCCCCTGAAGACCTGCGGCGCGTGATGTCCGTCTCGGGCAGCCCAGCCACTCCGTAACGATTCGTCACCGTGAACACCCCCAGCGCAAAACTCTTTCTACGCCGCCTGCGCCGTTCGGAACTTCCGCAAGACACTGTCGCTCTCGCGCGCTTTCTGATTGGCAAAGTCGTCGTTCGCGATCTACCCGCAGGGCGGCTCGCCGGGCGCATCGTCGAAACCGAAGCTTATCCACCCGGCGATCCCGCCGGCCACCATTTCCGTGGGCCCACGCCGCGCATCCGCTCCATGTATCTCAGCCAGGGCCACGCCTACATTTTCTTTAACTACGGTGCGCATTTCATGCTCAACGTCGTCAGTGAACCAGCCGGAACCGCCGCCGCCATCCTTATTCGCGCTCTCGAACCGCTCCAGGGAATCGAGTTAATGCAGGTTCATCGCAAGACCACTCGCCTTCTCGATCTCACGCGTGGCCCCGGCCGCCTCGCTGCCGCCTTTCAAATCGACCGTCGCCATGATGGCTTGGATCTGTGCGCTCCTGGGTCGCTTTGGCTCGGCGTCACTCGCCATCGCACCAACCCCATCGGCAATTCCGTTCGAATCGGCATCACCCGCGCCGCCGATCGGCTCCTCCGCTTCTATGAACGTGGCAATCCATTCGTCAGCGGGCCAAAACGATTGCTGTTTTCCGTTTCCTCTCGGAAGAAAAGCCTTCCAACCCGATAGGAAATCGCCGTTGCCTATTTCTTACTGAGAATTCCTTCTGCCTCCGGAGCGTTCTCCGCCCGGTGCTTCGCGTATTTCTTCAGAATTGCATCGAGTTCCTGCGTTCGGATTGGCTTGCTGAGATATTCGTCCATTCCCGCCGCCAGGCATTTCTCCCGGTTCGGATTGCCGAGCAGGATCACTTCCGCAGGCCCGGGCAAGGCTGCGAGTACCGCGTCCAGCCCTACACCACGGCGGCTGGGAGTACGGCTGGCGCGCGAGATGCCTGCCCAGAACGTGCGGCGCGCGTCCGGAGTCCAGGCAAGATGCACAGTGGGCAGAAGGTCGAACCCGGTGTAGTAGCTGTTTTCGAGTTTTGTCCCTACATACAGGTATGCACGATTAGGCCACAGGGTGATTTGATCTTGCACAAACAGATTGAAAAAATGCACCGCCGAGTCGGGTGGGACAAGTGCCTGGTCCACCGTACCCTCGGTATCGTCGGTGGTGTGACGATATCCCATTCCCCAAATGACATCCTGACGCATTCCTAGCACCACATGGCTCTGAAAATCGATATCAATCACGTTGAGGAGTTCCTTAAGCTCGGGAACGTTTCGTTTCGTGCTGTCGAAATAGAACTGCAAAGCCGTGTCCCACCGGCTTGAAATTGTGTGATTCCACCGGCCTAAGACGTCGCCTCCGGATAGAGTGGTAAGTCTCGCCTCCAGGTTGTCGGGAGGAGTAAACGTGGAATGTACGATGACTGCTCCTTCGCGCCCGGTGCAGATGTCCCCTTCTATTGTCACGGTATCTTTCTTGGACAGAATCGTGTCCACACGAAAGCCTCCGTGCAGCAGGTGCCAGCCGTCGTCTCCGTTTTGCCCACTCAGATTTCAGGTTTTCGATACTCACCTGCGTCAGGTCGCTCGGCGAAGTTTGCGAGACTGCTGGTGGCTGTGGAGATTGGCCTCTCACCATTTGGCAATCAAGCAAGAAACACACGACCCCCGCCGGCATCCACAATGCTCTTACCAACCGCTTCGATCGTTTTCCGCCCGTTGCGCACACCCTCTCTTCCCCGAGAACTATCCGCACGCCGTGCGCCAGCCTCAAGAGCGAAGTTGTCTACCAACTCGTTTGCAATCAGCGCTTTTTGATTCGAAAATGCCGGTGGAATTTACAGCGTTGGCTGATTAACGGACGCGTGTACCGGAGTGGAACAGTGCCGCTTCCGATTTCGTACTACTAGAGGAAGAGAATCAGCAAAATCAAAACAGGAAGGGAGTTGCGGATCTGCGGGAAACATTCAGTCCAGACATTTCATAATTCTCTGCACCGAAAAGACTGGCTAGCTATCGTTCTCTTCAATCGCTGCTGGCTACTTCCATCTCATCGCAAGCCGAGCGAAACTTTTCGTACCACGTCTCCGTAAATTTCGTGATCAGGTGCTCCGCGGTCTGCCCCGCAATCGTCACGCCGGAATGCACGACGTCCCCCCAGGTATGTACGCGCGTGCCGCCGCACACAGCTTCTTCGAAGCTGACCCACTGCGCCAGTACCACGCCGAGTGAATGATCGATCCAGCCCACCTTATGCGCGGGCTGGCAGTTGGTGATCACGTGGCTGACCACCGTTTTCACGGGTTGCAGCACTTCAATCTCCAGGCGGCTTCCCGCGGTCCACGGGCTTCCTTCGCGCCAGTGCAGTTCGCCGTAGATATTCGCGAACTCATTCCAGCGGCGCCAATTGGAGAAGATCTCCCACGCACGCGCGCGGCTGGCCCGGGTGGTCACGGAATATTGAAATCGAAACATGAATCCTCTTCGAGCGTTCCAGTCTTGGGAGTTTGCTGGGGGACCAGCGAGGGGGTCGATCTGGGCTCGATTATTTATACATTGTTGGTTTAACGCTGTAAAGGATATAATTTCGCAAGCACGGTCCGGAGAATTCCGAATGCCACGGAAAGCGGATGCCCGCCTGGAAGGCCGTATCCTCGATGCCGCCTATCGCATCTGGAGCGAACGCGGCGAAAACGCGCTCACGATGCGCGCGGTTGCGCGCGCCGCACGCACCACCACGCCCACACTTTACGAACGCTTCTCGCACAAGAGCGATCTTCTCGTGCTGCTGCGCCGCCGCGCGCGGCGCAATCTTTTTTCCGCCATCCGTTCTTCGCGTACGACCGTGGAAGCTTGCCGGCGCGCGCTCGATTTTTTTACCGCGCACCCCCATGATTACCGTCTCGTTTCGGAGGATTGGGCCGTCGCCCTGGCCCGTAAGGAGCTGCTGCCATCGTTTGAATTTCTCGAGCGTCGGCTTGCGGCGCAACTCGGCGGAGTCCGCCACCGGCACATGCGACTGGCTCTCGCGCTGGTTGCGCTCGTCAACGGCACCGCCACACTGTTGCACTCCTCAAATGGGCAAACAAAAATCCATCGCGAGTTCCGCAATGCATGCATTTCGGCTTGCGCGGCCCTGATCGATTTCGCGGCTCAGAAAAAGAGCCGGGCGAACGGTACCACCCCTTTCAGGGGGAAGGCACGCCATAACCGATAGGAACGGGTCTCGCCGGGGGCCCCCATTTCGTGCCAGAATGAGGGCGACGAGCGCCCGGCCCCTGGCGCCTGCGTTACACCCGGTTCGACGAGCCAGCCCCGCCACAGACGCCTTGGTGATTTTTTGACGGTCACAGACCGCGAGCGTGGGGTTGTCACGATTCGCGGGCGCGCATGAAACCGCAAGCAGAGGTGCACCATGTCGGATGTATGGAGACAGTTCGAGGGGCAGATCGTCGACGAGGAGTTCCCGCTGAAGCAGCTTCTGGCGGGTGATGATCACAGCGCGGTATTTCTGACGCAGCGCGGAGATTCGCAGCCGCAAAACGCGGTGATCAAGCTAGTTCCCGCGGATCCCGCGACTTCCGACCTGCAACTCTCCCGCTGGCGTCTTGCCGCACAACTTTCTCATCCCAACTTGTTGAAGATTTTTGATTTTGGACGTGGGCGGCTGGAGGACACCAATTTTCTCTACGTCGTGCTGGAGTTTGCGGAAGAAGACCTTTCGCAAATTTTGCCGCAGCGCGCACTGACGGCGGCGGAAACGCGGGACATGCTGGGGCCGGTCCTGGATGTTCTGGTTTATCTCCACGCCAAAGGCCTCGTTCACGGACATATAAAACCTTCCAACATTCAGGCTACGGCCGATCAACTGAAACTTTCGAGCGACACGCTTGCGTCGATCGCGGAGTCGCAGGCGCCGACGACGCGGCCCAGCCTGTATACCGCGCCGGAAGTCGCGGTCTCCGGACTCACGGCTGCCAGCGATGTGTGGTCGCTGGGCGTGACGCTCGTCGAAGTGCTCACGCAGCGCTTGCCGGTTTTGCCGGCGGACGCGCAATCTGATCCGGTGGCGCCGGATACGATTCCGCAGCCGTTCCTGGACATTACGCGTCACGCTCTGATGCGCGAGCCGAAGCGCCGCTGGACGATTGCTGAAATCGCTGCGCGCATGAATCCCACAGCGGTCGCGGCCGCGGCGGGGCAATCGATTTCGCCGCTGGCTGTGCCGCTTTCGTCGGTGCCTGCGGTTCCCGCAGCCAAGCTGCAAACGCCGAAGTATGATGCGCCTGCGCCGAAGGCGCACATACCGCGCGCGCCGGGAACGACTCCGACAAAGCAAACTCTTGTTCTGCCCAACTACGCGATTCCGGTGTTCGCGGTCTTGCTGGTGCTCGTTGCAATAATCGCGCTGCCGAAAATACTGGGGCATCGCGCGGAGCCTTCGACTTCTGCAGCGAATGCAGCGGCGCAGCCCGCGTCAAAGCCAAAACCTGTGGAACAGCCAGCGCATCGCGATACCTCCTCAGCAACACAGCCGACGGCAAAAAATTCCCCTAAAGCTGCTACCGAGAAAAAATCTGCGCCGCCGGAAAAACTGGTTGCGGCCCCTGCGCAACCTGTGAATGCCGCGCCAGCGACGGCGGCTCTGCGCACTGACACGTTCCCGTCAGCCAACGCGCCGAAATCATCGAGCGCTTCCGCGGCTCACGGTGAAGTTCTCGACCAAGTATTGCCCGAGGTTTCCGGCAAAGCGCGCGGGACGATTCAGGGCAAAGTGCGCGTCAGCGTGCACGTCCACGTGGAGCCCGCGGGAAATGTTTCGCAAGCGGAACTTGATGCACCCGGGCCGAGCAAATATTTTGCAGACCTGGCGATCCAGGCCGCGAGGCGCTGGGAATTCACGGCACCGGAAGTGGGCGGCCACAGCGTGCCCAGCGAATGGGTCATCCGGTTCGAGTTCACGCAAGCCGACACGAAAGCGTTCCCCGCACAAAAGACTCCTTAGCGCAGGCGTTCGGGATCAACGGACTGATCCAGATAGATCCACAGAACACGCGAGAAAAGTGTAAGTGTCGGCGCGAGCGGCAAAAACAAAACGATCGCGCAGATGGTGACTTTGATGAGCCCCCACCGGGTGATAGCCCACAACAGTATGGCAATGAACACGATGAGGGCGACTCCCAGGACGTAGCTAATGTACATGGCGCCGAGGAAGTAGCCGGGTTCGCGCTCGAACTTGAGGTCGCAGACGGGGCAGCGCTGGTGCATCTTCGGAAAGCCGCGAAAGATGGAAGCGCGGAAGATTCCTGCCAGGCGGCAGCGCGGGCAGCGCTGTTCGAGAATGCTTCGCAGCATGGACGGGTTTGTGGCGGTGTCCATCGGATCGGCAGCGCCTTCCACGGTACCAGAGATAAGCGAGGAGCGGCCCGCCTCACAGAAGGTGGGCCGTACAAGAGCGTGCCAAAAAAGCGAGTTCGGCTGTTTGTTCGCGATCTTGGGAGATTAGGTTCCAAGTTCATAGTCTTTAGTTCTTAGTCCGAAGCACGGAGAGGCAGGAATTCTCCGAATTCCATCGGCCTCGAACGCATCTTCTGTAACTTGACTCGACTTCGCCGGCCCGCTACTAAAGATTGGGCCGATTCCTATCTCTGCGCTTTCGCTTCTGCCTCGCAACTCTCCCTCGTCACCTTCGATTGATCGCTCGCTTAGTCGTAAGGCTTCCAATTCTCGCCTTCTCAGCGCTAAGCCCTCGACTCCGGGTCGCCCTTATACCTCCCCTTCGGGGCATGGAGTGGGGCGACGAGTTCCAGAATGGGAATTGCCGGGTGACACCCGGCAACTTTAAGAAAGAGTGCGGATCCATTTGATTGCAAAGGAGTTGTGAAACACTCTTGCTGCAAAGAGTGAAAAGAGAGAGCGCGGAGGCGAAAACGTCGGAGCATATGAATGCGGGAGCGCCTGAGGAATGGAGCAAAGAAAGAGGTGGGAGCGGTGCGAGCCCTTCGGGGCTTAGGGCGGGCGGGGATTTGAATCGATACACGAGGGCGATTAGCACAAAACGCATCGGAAGCACGACGACCGCGCCCCCTACGGCCGCATTGGTTGGTCCGATGCCGCCTGCTTGTCAAAAGTACCTAACAGCTCCGATTAGGGACCAAGGCAAGCGCCGTGCGGCGCTGATTGCTTACTTCACGGATGGATTTGCTTTCGACGCCTCAAGCTCGGACTTCATACCCTCGATCTCTGACTGCAGGGAGTGGATCTGCTGCTGTTCGGCATCGAGCCTGGCCTTGCCCGCGGCGTCTCCGGAGTAGCTGGGGCTGGAATAAAATGCGTTTTGATCCAGAGCGAACTGGCGCTGCAGGAGTTTCAGGTCTTGCTCCGCCTGATCGAGGCTCGCCTGGACTTCCGCATCTTTAGGGGACTGGCAACGGATGAGTAAGGCTCTCTTCAGGGACGCAATCTTCTCATCGACAATGACTTCCGTCACTCGCGCAGGCGCCTGGGGCTGCGATTGCAGCAGTGCTGGTGATCCGACGTTAAACCCCGAGGAGCCGGGTTTGAAATTGGTCATATCGACATCGCCGTCGGAGATGACCTTGGGATGATAGGAAAGTTCGCGGCGAATTTGGTCCTGCTCCTCCTGGGCGGCCAGCAGGTCCGCCTTGAGTCTGTTGGCATCCTCATTATCGCATTCCGCTGGTTTTGTTGCCTCGGCAACTTTCGTGGATGCGGGCTCTGGAGATGATACTGAAGCGCTTGGCGCCGAATATTGCATGGGGAGGTCGTCGTTGGTGATGGTTTTCGGATGTTTCGTGGAATTTGGCTTTTGCTCGCGGAGGCTTCGCGCAGCCTGCGCGATCGCCCCCGCGGGAAGCGGTGGCTCTTGAGACCGAGCGGAAGGGACAAGGACCAGAAACATAATGGTTAATGAACACGCCCAAGTCACCCTAATCGTTCGCCACCCCAAGAGTTCCAAGGACTTGCTGCGATTACGATCCATGCTCATATCGACCTCCCCAAGCCGACATACTAACTCAGGTCATGAGGATTGGATGATGGTCAGAGCCAGAAGGTTCCGGGTAGAAGAGTGGGCGCAGGAATGTTTTTAGCTGTGGAAGTCTACTGATTGGTTAACACGGTTACTGGACAATTCGCTTTTAGGAGCCGCGTTAGCCCACTAGCCATCGCTCCAGCCATCATCCCCGGTGCGTAAAAATCGGCGGGTTCCCGGCATCTGATCGGTAATGAGACTCATCGGGAGTTAGCGTGATCTCCTCGCGCGCCGGCCTACCCGTGAACAACGAACTGGCCAGCAGGACGCGCATTAGTTGTGGCTGCTCGCGCTGACCCTCAAGAGCATGCCTGCGCCACTTGGTAGATTGAGGCTACCTTTGGCGGAAACCAGGACGATCACGCCAGTGGCGTCGGTCCTGCCAGCATGCGCAATACTAATGTGTTCGAGGCCGTAGGTCCCGCAAGCGTCGGAGGAAAATACCCAGAGTGCCTGGGGACTGTCATTGCCGTCGATAGCGCCTCGGCACTTTGTACCTTCTTTAGCCCTAACTTGGCCCAAGACACCGCCGTTGACCTTGTTTCCCACAACTTGGTTTGCGTTTTCGCCGGTCGTGACAGGTCCGCCTTCACCGTAGACAACGTCGCCCCCCACCTGCACTGTCGTCAACCAGCGATAGACATCGCTCTCTCCCGGACCCATCGTGGGTGTCTGAGCTTCGATTATTCGCATGAAACCAGCGATGGCTCGCAGGTTTGTGGTAATGGAGATTGTCTGGTGCGAGGAGACCAGTTTGTCAAATTGGAGGGAGATGCGTGCTGGGGCGCCGACGGTTGCCGGGGTCACTTCGACGATGTGACCTAAAATCTTACTCCCTTCCTTTATCTTCACCCCTATAGAAACGGGAATATCCTGCATAATCCTGCCCGTGACCACCTGGCCTTTTCTGCATTTCACGGACGAAAGGGTTGAGTTTAAGCGGACGGGCAGTATCGTTCCGCGTGGAATGACAGGGTTGCTCTCCGGGGGACTCTTGTCATCGGGAGCAGTGGAGTGGACAAACGTTGGCGATTCGACAAGAGAGGGTTTAGGGCCGTCCTGCGGACTCCGTTGTTGAGAATTGGCCTGCTGCACAAAGAGTATGGAAAGCGTCGCCACGAGCAGGCATAGCGTCTGTCTAGTAAGGTGAGCGATACCTTTTCTGCTCATACTCATATCATACTCCAACAGCGCTCTCCGCGCAGTTGAGTCGATTACAGATGAATCGCCAGAGGGGTCTCCTAGCCTTGCAAAACAACTAAAGTGCAAGGGTGGGGACCCCGATCGTCGGGGCGGATAACGGCTGGCCCACTGCCAATGCCAGGGCCGAGAAGCAGGTTCGACCGCATGGTTCCGTGGGGCTAGGCAGCCGGCTTTTCTTTCTCTGCTGGTTTGGGCGCAGCCTTTGCCGGAGCCGGTTGTTGGTCCTGCTGCTCCAACGGTTGCTGTTTCGGTTCATTCGCCGGCTTTGCGGGAAGCGCTGGTGATCCTGCTCCTGTTTCGTCTGGAGTGTCTGGCGCTCCTTGACCTGTTGCACTTGAAGCTTTTGCTGCTGCTGGTATTTCTGATCCTGCTTAGCGTTGCCTGTGTTTGGTGCGGTGACCCTTTCGGCCGGGGGCAGGTCCTTAGCGTAAACCGTGAGACTCGGGCGAGCGGTCTCGGCGGCTGGACGAGCCGTCTCTGTTACTGGACGAGGGGTCTGGGCTGCCGGACGAGCAGTTTTCTGACTGATGATCCTTTGCATGCGAGAAGTCCATCAAGTCAACTAAGCTCAGTCTCTACGAACGGCATTCGGACGGGGTTGTGAGCGGCCGCAATGGGAGGACTCGACGATTCCAAAGCCGAACTCACCTTGCGACTCTTGCGTGAGTATAGGAAATTCCAGCCTTCAATGCTGTACGCTATTGCACAAGTTTTTCTACTTTCTGAGGGCACTTGACGGGAACGCGTTTCCAACAAACCAAGTGAGCCAGTGCCTTCCTGAGAAGGCCGGCCTCCGCGGGATGCGATACGCACCCAATGCTCGAGGCGCTCGAGGCGCAAGAGAAAGGAGGCGGGGTGCGAAGAAGATCAACACGGCGGCGACCAGCAGAAACGCGATTTTCAAGGAGGCCAAGCTGAGGTCGATTGAGTCCAACCGCAACATGTAAATTATTGACAACTGCCGGGATGCAACGTACTGTTGCGCCAGTTAGTTTGCCCGGCCCGCAATACATACAGGTCACAACGAACAAAAAAGTAACTACCCGAAGCTTGTTAAATCGGAACTGAGGAGAGAACTATGAAACGTCTGTTGGGGTTTGCAGCTGTTGTTGTGTTAATTGCTGTAGCTGCCGCGACGGTGGCGGCGCAAAGCAATCCGCTGGTGGGGACGTGGAAGCTGAACGTGGCGAAGTCAAATTTCAGTCCGGGGCCGGGCCCGAAGAGCCTGACGCGGACGGTGGTCGCGGACGGCGATGGAGTGAAATATACGTTCGAAGGAACGGCCGCGGACGGAACTGCTCTGGCGTATAGCTTTTCCGTCCAATTTGACGGCAAGGACAACCCGGTGACGGGTGCGATGCCGGGCGGAGTGGATGCTATCTCGGCCAAGCGCACCAATGCCAGCACCTATGAAGCGACAACGAAAAAAGGCGGCAAAGTGATTGGCTCGTCCAAAGTCACAGTTTCCGCGGACGGAAAAACCACAACGGTTGACGCGAAGGGCACGAATGCAAAAGGTGAGGCCACGCATGACGTGTCTGTCTATGACAAGCAATAAAAAGGTTCGTTAAGAAAACGCAGAAAAGTACGGATTGAGGGCGGCTCTTCATTGGGCCGCCTTTTTTTTGTTTCGGGGGCAACTCCATCGCTGCGCGACGCAGGTGACAGACAGGTGCCAGAAATGGAGGAGAGCGCAGCAATGCTGCGCCCCTACAAGGAGAAGAACGATGCGTGCTGGGTGAAAGATCAGATGCGGCGAACGAGGCCCCGATCGGTGGCGCGAGTGTTGCGGACGAGGAGGAGGACGAGAATCATGCCGATGAAAGGGATGAGGCCGGCGGCGATGACGATGGGATCGAAGGAATGGGTGGCGGCGGACTGGCGGGCGTCGGAATAGTGGCCGATCAGGAGGAAAGCGAGGATGGTGCCGATGCCGGCGCCGGTGCCGCTCATGCCGCTGACGGAAGCGACGGCTTCGCTGGCGAAGAGGTCGGTGGGGAGGACGTTGGCGATGGTGGAAAAGGAGGCGTAGGAAAAAGTGGCGAGGGCGAAAAGCAGGGTGATGAGGTAGAGATTCACGGTGAAGATGGTGGGGATGAGCAGCATAACGCCGAAGCCGCCGAAGACGACCAGCGCTTTGCGAGCGGCGCCGAGCGACCAGCCGCGGCGGATCAGATAGCCGGAAACGCCGCCGCCGAAAAAATTCCCGAGGTCGGCGGCGAGAAACGGAATCCAGACGGCGATGAGGCCGCTCTTGAGGGAAATGCCTTTGGCAATGAGGTAGATGGGAAACCAGTCGGTGACGAAGAACCAGACGGGATCGGTGAACGCTTTCGAAATGATGGTGCCCCAGGTTTGAGGGAGCCTGAGGAGATCCCGCCAGCGCGGGAGCGGTTTGGCGACAGAGGATTCGGTGGGCGGCTTGTCGTCGAGGAGCATCTGGAGTTCGGCGGGGCTGATGCGCGGGTGATCCTGCGGCAAGTGATAGAGGCGGCGCCAGGCGATGAGCCAGAAAAAGCCGAGCACTCCGGGGATGACGAAGGCGACGCGCCACCCCCAGCGGAGATACACGGGCAAGATGAGAAAAGGCGCGATGGCGCCGCCGACGGAAGAGCCGCTGTCATAGAGGGCGGCGGCAAGACCGCGTTCCCGCTTGGGGAACCATTCGGAGACGGCTTTGCTGGCGCCAGGCCAGTTGGCGGATTCGCCGGCACCGAGAAGGAAACGGAAAGCGGCGAAGCTGAGGATGCCATTTGCGAGGGAGGTCAGGAGCGAGACGATGGAGTACCACGTAACGCTGATAGAGAGGCCGAGGCGGGTGCCGACGCGATCGATCTGGCGGCCGCAAACGGTTTGTCCGATGGAATAGGCGATGCGGAAGGCGATAGCGATGGCGGCGTAGTCGGAGTTGGTCCAGCGGTATTGCTGTTTGAGGAAGGGCGCGAGGATGGAAAGAGTTTGGCGGTCGATGTAGTTGATGACCGTGGAGGCGAAGAGGAGTACACCGATCCACCAGCGTAATGAGGGGATGGGGCGTGGGTGGGGTGAAGGTGTTTGCGCGGTTAGCGGCATGAAGTTTTAGGTCGCGGCATGCATGGCAAGCGTTGACTGGCTGAGGAGGCTGGCGGATTGTTTGTCGAGATAGAGCGTGGTGGCGGGATGGGTACGCAAGATGGAAGCGGGGACCAGGGGACTGATTTCACCTTCGAGGCAGAGCTTGACGGCGAGGGCTTTGCGCGCATCGGGAACGACGGCGATGATTTCTTTGGCTTTCAGGATTTGACGGATGGACATGGAGATGGCCTGGCGGGGGACTTCGGAAATGTCTGAGAACCAGGCTTCGCCGACTTGTTGACGGCGGCAAGCTTCGTCGAGGTTGACGATGAGATACGGAGCTTCGGTTTGGAAATCGGCGGGCGGATCGTTGAACGCGAGATGGGCGTTTTCGCCGATGCCGGCGAAGGCGATGTCTACCGGCGCGGAGGAGAGGAGCTGGCCGACGTGGAGCGCAGCTTCGTGCGGGGCGGCGTTGGCATCGAGCAGATGGTAATGCCGCATGCTGGTTTTATGAATCAAGCGATCGAGAAGGTATTTGCGAAAACTGGCGGGGTGGGTGATAGGCAGGCCGACGTACTCGTCGAGATGAAAGAGCTCGACTTTTTGCCAGTCGAGTTTCTCCGCAGCAACGAGAGCGTCGAGAAAATCCAGCTGGGAAGTTCCGGTTGCAACGACGATGCGCGCGCGGCCGCGATCGAGGATGGCGTGGTGGATGGCGTTCGCGGCCTGATCGGCAGCGGCGGTACTGAGAGAGCGCTTATCTTCGAACACGCGGACGATCACTTTGTTCACTCTCCAGCTGCAGCTGCGTGCGTGACGAGGAGTAACTTTAGTGGGGGCGGGTTGCGGAGTCAATTCGCGGGGACGGCGTTGGCTTGCAAAGGCGGGCGGCAGGCTCTAGGCTACTGCGCTGAGGAATTAGAGGATCGTTGATGCCCAATATTACGCCGGAGATGCTGGCGTTTGGATTTATCTGGTACGTGGCGTTTCTTTTTTCGACGACTTGCCATGAGGCGGCGCACGCGCTGGTAGCCAAAATTGGCGGGGACACTACGGCGGCGCTGGGCGGGCAAGTGTCGCTCAATCCCGTGCCTCATATACAGCGCGAGCCGTGGGGCATGGTGGTGATTCCACTGCTTTCCTATGTGCTGAGCGGATCGATGATCGGGTGGGCGAGCGCGCCGTTCGATCCGCTGTGGGAGCGGAGGCACCCGCACCGCTCGGCGTGGATGGCGCTGGCGGGACCGGCGGCGAATTATTCGCTGATGCTGCTGGCGGTGATTGGCATTCGCGTGGGCACCGCGATGCAGTGGGTGGGACGCAATCCCGGTACGGGCCAGCTGACCTTTCCGACATTGGTACTGTTCGTTTTTTTCTCGCTGAATCTGCTGCTGGGAACTTTCAACCTGCTGCCGGTTCCGCCGCTGGATGGCAGTACGGTGATTATGTTGTTCATGAGCGAAGAGCGAGCGCACAAGTACCTGGATTGGTTGCGCGGAAACAGCTACGCGATGCTGGGACTGCTGGTGGGACTGCTGGTGTTCCGGCAGTTCTATCAGTACGTGGAAGCTTTCGCGACGAACCTGTTGCTGAGGCGTTAGGTGGCGATGGCCCAGCTTGGAACATGGTTCGAAGGAATGTCTCACGGATGCACAGTTCTGGATCTTTTCGTTTTCGGTAAATAATTTATTTTCATTCACATGGCAAAGTTGCGGGTGGCCTCCAGGCTGCACTCCGGGAGTGCGGAGGCTGGCTATGAACTTGACCATCGCGCAACTGGTGTTGGACACGCACCGCGTGGAAGTATCCGGCTGGGACATTTCGCAATCGTTCTTTGTTGAGAAGCCGGAACTCGAGTGGAACGAAGTAAACGGTAAACAGATTACGCTGAGAAGGGTGCTCCGAAAAGACGATGCTGTTCGCGCGGCTGCTGCAGTCGACGGCGCCGGACCGGTCCTCGCCGGTGGCCTATTGGGCCGAGCACATTGCGACGACTCCGCAGGGATTCCACCAGTTCCGGCTAAACCAGGTATTTCCACACATTTAAGGTTGGGCAAAAACACACAAATTGTCGGTGAAGATCTGGATGTGTGAACGAAGTGCGGGAGAGAAGGAGTGCGTGGATTTTGTGTCAAAGTGGGAAAAGGGTGAGGGGTCGTGGGCCGATGCGGGACAAAGAGGCTCGAAGTGCGAGGGTGGTTGGTTTGGACCGATGCGGGAGTGATGAAAAGAGGGAGGAGAGGGATGTGCGAGGTGCTGCTGCAACATTCGTGGCCGGGAAACGTGCGCGAACTGGCGAATGTGATTTCCAGCGCGTGCATTGCAGTGCATGCTAGAAAGCGCAGGGCTGAAGGCATGATTCAAGAGACAGTTCCTACCCCCAGTTAGTTCCACAGGTTAAGCGCTAAAATCCGGCCAGAATCCTCTGAAGCGCCGCGTCACCCAACCCTGATGGGGACGCGGCGCTCTTTCCTCTTCTCCAAGAGTTGGCGGAAAATGGAACCCATGACAGTAGGGACGCAAAACCATCATGATGAAGAGCTGCGGAAATCACGGAATGATGGAAGCTCCCTGGAAGGGCCTATCCTCGGGATTTCACAAACTCCTAGAGGTTTTTTTGGCGGTGATATCACGGAGGGATTACTGATCACCTTTGCGAAGCACTACTCGTATCTCAGCGCAACCAGGGGATCCACACGTGTCGCGCGCCGCGCCGGAATGTAGCAGGCGGCAAGAGCCACAAGGGTGAGCAGCACGGCGACCGCGATGATCGTCAGCGGGTCGTTGGCGTGGACGTCGTAGAGCATCGAGGACAGGTAGCGCGTCACACCGAGGGCTACTCCGATGCCCACAGCGGCTCCGACAACGACCAGCACGATTCCCTGCCGCAGGACCAGCTTCAGAACGCTTCCCGCTTGCGCGCCAAGGGCCACGCGAATTCCGATTTCACGTGTGCGCCGCGAAACTTCGTAGGAAAGCAGCCCGTACAATCCCACGCTCGCCAGCACCAGCGCCAGCAAGCCAAAGAAGCCCGAGAGCCGCGCCACGAACCGCTCCTGGAATAGCAGCCGGTCGATTTGCTGGGATTCCGTTTTCACGTCGAAGAGCGGCAAATTCGTATTCACTTGCGCGACAACTTCGCGTATCGCAGGCAGAATGGCCTGCGGGTCGGCCGCCGTGCGCAATTCAAACGAGGCTCCCCCGGCGCTCTGCGGCGTGTACATCATGGCTTGTATCTCCCGGCGCAGGCTGTTGTATTTTGCGTCGCGCACGACGCCGACGATTTCGTAGCCGGGCCTCGCTGGCTCGTTTGCGTCTGCCGGAGATTCCCCGAACCGCTTCCCCAGCGGATTCTCCTTGGCAAGATATTTTTCGACGAACGCATGATTTACAATCACCGGAGTCGGCGCCGAAGTGGGGGTATCTCCGCTGTTCGAAGCGGACAGCGCAAAATCGGAGGCGTTGAAGCCGCGGCCCCTGAGAAATGGAATGTGCAGCGTCTCGAAGAAATTTGGCCCCACGCCAAGCGTGTCCGCATCGGAGTTCTGATCTTCCGGCGTTCCCGGCCAGTGGAAACTCGTGACCATCAATCCATTATTCAACAACGGCAGCATCGAGTAGCTCGCGGACTTTACTCCGGGCGTCTCAGCAAGCCGGCCCTGCAAGTCGCGATAGAAGCTGTCCACCTGCGCCCCTTTGTAGCCGATCAATTCCGGATTGATTCCAAAAATCAGGATATTGTGCGCATCGAATCCGACGTCGATGTTGCGCAGGTTCGCGAGCGTGCGCACCAGAAGTCCGGCGCCCACCAGTACCACGATCGCCAGCGCCACTTGCGCCACCACCAGCGCATTGCCGATGCTGAACCATTTTCCGCCCGCATGTCCCGAACTCGTCGAGCTTCCCTCGCCTTCCTTCAGCGCCGGAGTCAAATCGACGCGCGCGCTCCGAAAGGTTGGTGCGATGCCGAAAAAAATACCCGTCAACAGCGAAACCGCCGCGGTAAATCCCAGCACGCGCAGGTCAACGCCTGTTGCGAATCCCAGCGGACGCGCCTGGTTGCTCGACACAAACGAAAGGATCGCGTGTGCTCCCCAGTACGCGAACAGAATTCCCAGCACGCTGCCAAGCACCGAGAGCATTATGCTTTCCGTCAAAAGCTGGCGCACCACCCGGGCGCGGCTTGCGCCAAGCGCCAGTCGCACCGCCATTTCCTTATGCCGCGCGGCGGCGCGTGCGAGCATCAGCCCCGCCACATTCGCGCATGCAATCAGCAGAATAATTCCCACGGCGAGCATCAGGACGTAGAGAGGATTGGAGTACTGCGTGCGGCTGCCAGTCAGGCCGGTCTGCGCGGGCAAAAGGGTAATCTCCGGGTTATCGTCGGCCTTGGACAACGTCGCCGGCGCACTGGCCACTTCAGATGGGTGCGGGCTTCCCGCTGGCGCTGCTCCTTGCGGTGCAGCCATCGTAACCCGGCCCGCTGCCGAGGCAGGCGGCGGCACGCTTGTCGGAGTACCTCCAGGAGTTGGCGTTCCGACGTTTGCTATTTCGCGCCGAAACATGGTGTTGCCGCCTGCCGGCGCTCCCGGCCGGAGAGCAGGCCCGCCCGCCGCCTCCCCACCATGGAATATCGGGACGGCCCCATGCAGCATCTCGTTGCGGAACAGGCTGCTCGCAACCGCTTGCGCTTGCGCGAGAGATGTTCCTGGCTTTAGCCGCCCCATGATCGTCAGCCACCAGAACGCGGCATCCGCCTGACGATTTTGCCAGCGGAAGGGACCGCTGGTGGAGATGCGTTCACCGTCGGAAAGCGGCAGCCAGACATCGTAATCGCTGCCCGGAGCAATTCCTGTGAATCGCTGTTCGGTTACGCCGATGATCGTAAAGGCAACGCCGTTCAGTTCAATCGTGCGACCGACGATATCGCGAGAGCCGCCAAAGGCGCTCTGCCAGAAGCCGTAGTTCAAGACCGCGACCGGTGCGGCCGACGGCGTGTCATCCGATGTGTCCAGCAGCCGGCCTAAGGCGGGCTTGAGACCCATGGTGCGGAAGAAGTCGCCGGAAACGAGTTGGCCGTTGACAACCATCGCCGGGCCATTCCCCGTCAAATTCATTCTCCCGGCGTTGGCGAACGCAGCCGCTCCCGAAAAGACATTCGCTTGTGCTATTTCGCGAAACATGGGCTCGGAGAACGAGCAGCCAGACGGATTTCGAGCCCCTAAGCCAAAATTGGATATGCAATCGCCGGCGGACATGTACCCGTGAGTGTCGGGAGGCGTGCGCGCGCCCCACTTCATCAGCACCAGCTCTGACGGATTCTCCACCGGCAGCGACCGCAGCATTACAGAGTCGATCAGGCTGAAGATGGCTGTGTTTGCGCCAATGCCCAAAGCCAGCGTGAGAATCGCCACCGCCGCAAAGCCGGGAGATTTCGCGAGCGTGCGAAGCCCGTAGCGGATGTCCTGCCACAACTGCTCAAGCCAAAGGAATCTCCACACCTCCCGCGTATCTTCCTTGACGTGCGTCACATTGCCGAACTTCCGCAGAGCGGCGTAGCGCGCTTCCTCTGGCGACATGCCGCGTTCGATGTTGTCGCGAGTCTCCATTTCGATGTGTTCGCGGATGTCCTGGTCGAGATCGTCGAGCAGGCGCTTGCGGCGACTCATGGTTTGCCCTCCTGTTTCACCGGCCGGAGAATCCGAGCGATGGCCCCCGCCAGCTTATCCCACTTGGTGGTCTCAACCACCAGTTGCCGCCGGCCTTTGGCCGTGAGCCGGTAGAACTTGGCCCGGCGATTGTTCTCGGAGGTGCCCTCTTCGACCGAAATCCATCTGCGCTTGATGAGGCGGTGCAGCGCCGGATAGAGCGACCCCTGCTCGACTTGCAAGACGTCATCGGAGTTGAATTCAATCGCTTTAGCGATGGCATGTCCATGTCCCGGACCCCGAAGCAGGGTGCGCAGAATGAGCAAATCCAGGGTGCCCTGCAACAGCTCGATGCGTTCGCGCTGCTCTTTAGTAGACATTCTAGGTGAAGATACAGCGGTTTCCGCGGAGTGTCAACGTGAACCGTCACGCGAGGAATCCCGAATCGCCGGCTACCCGGGAGATCGGAAAATTCTCGCGTTTCTTTTCAAAAAGAGTGACCAGTGAACAGAGATCAGAGAACTTCGGCTACCCGGTGAACTGGGGATTGAAGCGTCTAAGTGGGCCTGGAGGTGGTGTAAACTGGCGGAAAATATGCTGTACCGACTTTATAGTCCGCCGGCGCCGTTGGGCCACTTTGTGGAGTTGTTGTGGCTGTATGAGGGATTCCGGCCGGCGCATTCGAAAGAACGGCTGCTGCCGACGGGCACGATAGAGATCGTCTTTGACATGCGGGAGGATCGAATCCTGACGTATGGGCGGCGCGAGAAGATGCAGCCGTTTTATCTGTCGGGATCGGTGGTTTGCGGGGCGCACTCGGAATTTTTTGTCATTGATACGAGTTCGCAAGATGCGGTTCTGGGTGTGCACTTCCGGCCGGGGGGCGCGTTTCCGTTCCTCAAACTGCCTGCCGGTGAGCTCCACAATGAGCATGTCGATTTAGGGGCACTTTGGGGCTGGCAGGGGGTCCGAGACTTGCGGGAGAAACTGCAGAGAGCTGCGAAGCCAGAGCAAAAACTGCGCGTGCTGGAGCGCGCGCTGCTGGGCAAATTGCGGGAGGGATTCGAACGGCATCCGGCGGTGGCATACGCGCTCGGTGAATTTGACGCTGCGCCCGGGGCACGAACCATGGCGGAAGTTACCGGCAAGACGGGCTTCAGCGCGAGACGGTTTATTGATCTGTTTGAGAAGGAAGTGGGGCTGACGCCGAAGCTTTTCTGCCGGGTGCAGCGTTTCCAGAAAGTGCTGCACATCATTCAAAGCGGACGCGCGATCGATTGGGCGGAGATCGCGCTCATGTGCGGGTACTACGACCAGGCGCATTTCATACACGATTTCCGGGCGTTTTCCGGGATCAATCCGTCGACTTATCTGGCAGCGCATACACCGCACCTGAATCACGTTCCGATTCTGGAATGAACTTAGCACGCTGCGGCGGAGCCGGACTATTGTTGGTTGATAGCTGCTATTTTTTTGTGAACAAATGGGAGGATGTTCAGGTGCTTCCCACCGGGCCGCCACTTCAAATTTTTACAATACGATACCCTGCGCCTTTGTCAGAATCTCTCGCGAAGCACCAGATAGCACTCGATGGAAATGACGCGAGGTAAACATGAGCAGCCAAACGAATTACATTCCTGAAGGTTTTCATTCGCTTACGCCGTACCTGGTCGGCAAGGGAACAGCGCGATTACTGGAGTTCCTGAAGGAGGTGTTCGGGGCGACGGAGACGTTTCGAATGAGCCGGGAGGACGGCACTATCGGGCACGCTTCGGCGCGGATTGGGGACTCGATGCTGGAAATGGCGGACCCGGCGGAAGAATGGAAGGCCATGCTCGCGGGACTACATTTATATGTCCCCAATGCGGATGAGGTGTACAAGCGCGCCGTAGAGGCGGGCGCGCAATCGTTGTACGCACCGAGCGACATGGAATATGGGGACCGCGAAGGGGGCGTGCAGGATCCATCAGGCAATCATTGGTATATCGCGACCCATAAAGGGGGCAAACATTTCGCACCGGAGGGTTTAGGCAGCGTGACGGCAGGGATAAGCGTGAAAGATGCGGCCAAGTTTTTAGAATTTCTAGCTAAAGCTTTTGACGCAGAAGTTGTACAGAAGAATGAGGCGGCGAAGGGCGTCGTGGGACACGCCAAGGTGCGGATCGGCAACTCCGTGCTGGAATGCAGCGAGGCGCGCGGGAAGTGGGGACCGCGTAGCGTGACGATGCACCTGTACGTACCGGACGTGGATGGGGCGTATGCGCGCGCGATGCAGGCGGGAGCCAGCTCGCTCTCGGAGCCCAAGGACCAGTTCTACGGGGAGCGCAACGGCGGAGTGATGGATGCGTGGGGAAACCAGTGGTATGTGGCGACGCACAAAGAGGCCGTTTCCAAGGAAGAAGTTGAACGCCGGGCGAAGAGATCGGCAGGCTGACGGTTCGAATGATTTTGTGGCAAGCTACCGGAGTGCAGTTGCAGAGTCACTGACGTTCATCCATGAGCCCTCCGGCCGGCCACAGCAGTGCCCTCTCCAATCCCACGTCCAAGGTCAAAAAAGCCTTTCTTGCGGCGGCGACATCGCTGTCTCTGATTTTTATTGTGGCGCTGGGAGCGCGGCTGGGATTTGGCTGGACGCAGGAACGCAAAATTCCCAAGGATATGCTGGCGCTGGCGTCGTTCGCGCAGGAGACCGGGAGTATCGCGTCGGCGCTGGCACAAGGAAAGGGATTCAGCTCGCCGTTTGGAAGGGAGACGGGGCCGACGGCTTGGCTGACGCCGGTGTATCCGCTGCTGGTAGCGGGAGTGTTTCGCGTGTTTGGGATCGTGACGCGCGGGTCGTTCTTCACGGTATTTTTTCTCAATGCGCTATTTTCGTCGGCGGTGTGCATCGCGATATTTCATGCGGGGAAGCGGATCGGCGGAATTGGAGTGGCGAGCGGCGCGGCGTGGCTGTGGGCGCTGTTTCCCAATGCCGTGATGGTGCCGTTCGAATGGGTGTGGGACACCAGCCTGACGACGCTGCTGGGAGCGACGATTTTTTGGGCGACGCTGAAGCTGGCGGAATCGCAACGGGTGCAAGACTGGTGCGGCTACGGGCTGCTGTGGGGATTTACGTTGATGACCAACCCGGCGCTGGGGTCGCTACTGCCCTTCTTGCTGGGGTCGGCGGCGTACCGAGCGCGGCGGGAAATGAAGATGCGGGTCACGCGGCAGGTGCTGGCCGCGGCGGGGATCGCGTTTTTGTGCTGCGTGCCATGGACGGTGAGGAATTACGTGCAGTTTCACAGGCTGGTTCCGCTGCGTTCGAATTTTCCGCTGGAGCTATACATCGGGAACAACAATAACTATGCGACGAAGCAGTTTGTTTGGCCGCCGAAGATCACGAAGGAAATGGAACTGCTCCGCTACTTCAAGCTGGGCGAGACGGGGTTCATGGATGAGGAGAAACGGAAGGCGATGGAATTCATCCGCGCGCATCCGGGAATCTTCCTGGTGCTGACGTGGGACCGGTTTGTGACGTTCTGGACAGGATTGCCAGCGCCAGTGGAGTCCTTTATTCACGCCGAGACGCAACTGGTGCGCGTGCTGCTGGTGTGCAATGCATTGGCGGGCCTGGGAGGCTTGGTAGGAATCGTGGTGCTAACACTAAGACGCAGCCCATATGCATTTCCAGCCGCAGCTTATCCGGTTGTTTTTCCGTGGCTGTATTACATCACGCATCCAAATCTGCGATACCGGCACCCCATCGATCCGGTAGTGTTGCTGCTGGCGGCGGTGGCGATCGGCAGTTTGTTGGGATTCCGGCCGGCAACCGCAGGGTCATCCAGCGGACTGGAGGAGAGATAGACAGAGCCAGAAATGGCTGCTACATTTTCCTACTGATGGAGTCTCAGGCCGCGAAAGAGCAAGAGCAGTTCGTTGCGGCACGAGGTCAAGCGCAATGGGTTCCAGAACCTTCCCCCGTTTTCCAAACCGAAAAGAATAGAAAAGGAGAATAGAAAAATGAGAACGAAATCCCTGGCAGGGGTGTTGATAGCTTTGCTTTTGATGGCGGGGGCAGTAGCTACGCATGCGCAGGAACTGACACAGGCCGACAAGGACCATGCGATGCAGTACCTGGAATCGACGAAGAAGAATGTGCTGGAGGCGACGAAAGGGCTCTCGGAGGCGCAGTGGAACTACAAGCCGGCGCCCGACCGCTGGTCGGTGGCGCAAGTGATGGAACACATTGCGGCGGCAGAAGATTTTATACTGAGCCTGACTAAGGATAAGGTGATGTTGGCGCCGGCAGGGGAGCCGGGACGCGACGTGCAAAAAGTGGACGCCGCGGTGCTGCTGATGGTCCCGGACCGCACGAACAAGGCGCAGGCACCGGAGCCGCTGGTGCCGACAAACCGATTCTCGTCGCCGGAAGGATCGATTAAACACTTCGAGGCGAGCCGGGCGACGACGGAAGAGTTCCTGAAAACGACACCGGGACTGCGCGAGCACGTGATGGAAAGCCCGTTAGGGAAGCTGGATGGATATGAATTCATCCTGCTGATCGCGGCGCACAGCGAGCGGCACACCAAGCAGATCAACGAAGTGAAAGCGGATCCAAACTTCCCGAAGAAATAATGAAGATAAAAACCTAACACAGTGCTCTGAGAGACCGGACACAGAGTTCTCAGAGACAAAAAAGGCCAAAGACCCGGCGGGTTAAGCTACGGGTCAACCGAACAAGAACAGATGCGCCGCGGGAGGGCAGGCTGAGAGTGCCCGCGCGGTGCTTTCTTGTTATTGGCGAACTTCAGCTACTGCTGGAGTGTCCGTGTTGCTGGCGCTAACGCCCGGCACGGTAATAGTATTGTCCATGCGGACGAGGATTCCCGTTTGCGCAGGGAGTTCCACTTCCTTACCCTTGCGAATCATGATGTAGGCGGCGCTTCCGGCGAGGCCAAAGCCGAAGCCCTGGACAACTTTGCCGAAGATGGCGCCAACGATGGAGCCTGCGCCAGTGCCGATGGTGGCGCCGATGATGTCACCCTTGAAGTCATGCTTTTCCTGCACAACCTGACCTTCGGCGATCTTGACGTCGCTCCGTTGTTTGCCGTTTGACTGGCCACGAGGCGGCTCGAAAGCGATGATGCTCATTTGGATAGGGATGAGACGACTGTCGACTTCTATGGAGTGAAAAGTGATGTTGATGTAGGCCTGGCCGCGGAATACGGAGAAGCGGCGGGCTTTCTCGACGGTGCCGACGACGCCGTTGATGCGTGTGCCTGCGGGAATCAACATCTGGGTGCCGAGCATGACGGGATCGGCGACGGTGGCTATGAAGGGATCACCATCTTTCGCGAGGCCGGTGTTGATGCTGTTCAGAAGGGTGAGGTGGATCTGGGTGCCTTGCAAAACCTGGCGCGGATCGGCTTTGGTTACAGGCGCGGTGGTAGCGGACAGAAGTGCAAATGCCAATACGAACGACAAGACTGATTTCATTGAATTCCTCCTGCGTGCACGTGCGTGCAAGCTTGGCCCCGTATCGTGGGGCGACACCGAGGCGATGCCTGGGTGCTGACCGCTGGCGCAGCGGACCTGCGTTCGACGCGGGCGAACGCGAGGTAGACGAGGAGGAAGTCCGTCCGAGCGCAGGTTACCTGAATTCCGGAAGATGCATGAAAGGTGTTTGGAATTGTGTCCATTCGGTAAACGTGGTGAGCCGAGTGGGCTACTGGACGAGTGCGAGTTAGTTCCTATGGTCTTGCCCTTAATGGGTCTCGTGCGTATGGTTTGCGGAGTTTGTTCCAACGGAGGAGAGCGACATGGGAGAAAGCAAGTTCATCAAAGCGTGTCTCGTGATAGCAGCGGCGGCGGTGTGTGCGGTATCCATTTACGGTCAGGACAAGAAAGAGACTACTGAAGCGCATAAAATCGTGCATTACGGCGATTTGAAGTGGACGGCAATCATCAAAGGGTGCGAACTGGCTCCGGTGGACGGTGATCCCAATGCGGAAGGGGCCCCGTTTGCCCTGCGCCTCCGGTGCGCCGACGGAAGCAAGATTCCCGCTCATTGGCATCCGACGGACGAAAACGTGACGGTGTCGGGATGGGAGAGACGTTTGACGAGAGCAAGCTACAGCCGATGAATGTGGGAAACTTTATTGCCATGCCGAAAGATATGAAGCACTTCGGGCTGTGCAAAGGCGAGACGATTGTACAGGTTCACGGTGTGGGGCCGTTCAAAGTGAACTGGGTGAATCCGTCCGAAGTGCAGCCGCCGGATGCTCCGGCCGCGGCAGCAAAACCAAAATCCTGACGAGCGAGATCAATCGCTCTCACAGATTTCAAATTCCAACTCACACCTAGCGCACGCGAGGCTCGAGTGTCAGCGATTGCGCGTTCTGGCTGCGCTCGAGTCGCTATGCTAGACTTTGCGTGCAGCCGCTAAAAAGTGCGCGACTGCCGGAGAGTGGAACTTCGGGCTCTGTGCAACGAGGTCCCGCGAACCCCGCCAGGCCCGGAAGGGAGCAACGGTACCGGGATCGCCTCGGGTGCCGCAGATCACCCGAAGTTCCTCTCACTGAAAAGTGTTTATAGCGTTCAGATATCAGTTTTCAGTGGGAAAAACGCTAACTTGTTGATGATTTCTCCTCTGTGCTGCGGATCAGACTTGTTGATGGCGGTCGATTAGCGATTGTCAGTGAGAGAAATACGAAGTGATGCACCGAGTTTTTGTTTTGCTGAACACTGAAAGCTGAGAACTGAAAACCTTCGCATGAGCTACCAAGTCATCGCGCGCAAGTGGCGGCCGCAGACGTTCAAGGATCTTGTCGGCCAGCAGCACGTGACGGAAACGCTGGCGAACGCGATCAAGAACGACCGCGTGGCGCATGCGTATATTTTTTCCGGCGCGCGGGGCGTGGGAAAAACGACGGCGGCGCGAATCCTGGCCAAGGCCATGAATTGCGTGAACGGGCCAACAGCGGAGCCCTGCGGAGTGTGCGATTCGTGCAAAGAGATTACGGCCGGGAATTCGCTGGACGTGATTGAGATCGACGCGGCCTCGAACCGCGGGATCGACCAGATTCGCGAACTGCGAGAAATGGTGCGGTATGCGCCGGCAGCTTCGAGAAGAAAAGTCGTAATCCTGGATGAAGCGCACATGCTGACGGGCGAGGCGTCGAACGCGCTGTTGAAGACGCTGGAGGAGCCGCCGGACCGCGTGATTTTCGTGATGGCGACAACGCAGCCGGAGGATCTGGCGGATACGATCCGGTCGAGGTCGCAACACTTTCATTTTCGGGCGCTGACGTTTGCGGAAATTACGGGAAGGCTGGAAGAGATCGCGCGCAAAGAAAATCTGAAGATCGAGCCAGGCGCGATGGCGGTGATTGCGCGGATGGCGGAGGGCAGTTTGCGTGACGCGCTGTCGCTGCTGGAGCAGGCGCGGGCGTATTGCGGCGACACGATTCCAGACAAGGAAGTGCGCGAGCTGTTGGGCGTGGTGCCGGATGACGCGCTGGAAGAGCTGGTGGGCGCGATCGCGTCGGGATCGGCGGACCGGGCGATGGGCCTGGTGCACACGTTTCAGAAAGAGGGACGCAACCTGCAACATTTTTGCCGGGAAGCGATCCGTCACATGCGGAATCTGCTGATTGCGCGGGTGTGCGGTGCGGATTCGGAGTTGATTGCGGCGACGCCGGACCAACGGCCGGGCCTGGCGAAAGCGGCGGCGCAGTTCAGCGAAGAGGACCTGACGCGATTTTTTCAAATTTTATTGCAGACGGATGATGACTTGCGCCGGAAGCCCGATCCGCGCGTGCACCTGGAAATGGGATTGTTGCGGCTGATCAATGCGTCGCGGCTGGCGCCGCTGGAAGAGTTGCTGGCGGAATTGAAGAGCGGGGCGCCAGGCGGCGTGACCAATTCGGGAATGGCGCGGGGCGCGACGCAGTCTGCTTCTGCTGTACCGGGGCAGGTGCGTCTTGGAAGTTCGCCAGCGGCGACAACTGGATTTGTATCACCGGGAAAAAGTTCTGTTCCAAATTTCGCGGCTGCGACGGCCACGGCACCTGCTCTTGCAGCACCGATTCCTGCACCGATGGCGGCAAAGATCGAACGTGAAGAAGAAAAAACCGTTTCAGCGGCGAAGAGCAATGGCGCAGTAGCGGAATTGAGTGGGATTAGCGTGGAGCAAGTGGTGGAAATCAAAACGGCGATCCAGGCACAGCAGAAATTTTTGGGAGAGCTGGTCGAGCAGAGCAGCAGGTGGGAGCTCGAAGGAGCGGAATTGCGAATTTATTTCCCAGCGGAGAAACGGCCGTTCGCGGAAATGCTCGAAGGTAGAGATTCGCTGGAGAAGATCCGTAGCATATCGAGCAAGACTCTGGGCCGAGCAGTACGCGTCTGTGCTAAACTCGAAGGAGTTGCAGCGGTAGCCGCGCCTTCGTCGCGCGCGGCGAGCGTCACCCAGGAATTGAGCGCGCAATTTGAGCGCGATCCGATGGTGCGATCGATACTGCAACGCTTCGGAGGAAAAATTTCCGAAGTGAAACGGCGGCAAGAGGAATCCTGATGGAAGTCAGCGCTCTCCAACAGATGCTTTCGCGATTCCGGCAACTGCAGGAAGACCTGCAGAGGCAGGTGAATTCCGTAACGATCGAAGCGTCGTCCGGAGGCGGAATGGTCACCGTAAAGATGAACGGCCAGAAGCAGATTGTGGATGTGCGCATCGAGCCGGACGTTTTCGCGAGCAAAGACCAGGAGATGCTGCAGGACCTGGTGCGCGCGGCGGTGAATGAAGCGTCGCGCCGCGTGGACGAAGAACTCGCCAACCAGATGAAAAACATCACCGGCGGTATTCCAGGGATCGCGGGGATGAAGATCCCGGGGTTGTTCTAGGTTCTCTAATCGCTAAATCAGCGCTTTGTTTTGCTGCCCGCCATCTTGTTGCCTGCCTGGAAACTTAGAGCTCAAAGATAGTGAATAGGGGTAGGAGATCGAGGGCAGGTGTGTTACCCTTATTTTGCGCTTATTACCTCGGTTGTGATGTGCGGTCCCTCTGGTGCAGTGCTTGATCTGAGAATCCCCGCCTCCAGTTTCCTCCGTACGTTTTACGCGTAATCTAAAACAAGACTGGCAAAGCAAGCCGCCGGCCGCCCGAGAATTCGTGTGCGCACCGCGACGGCTTCTGCCAGCAAGAAAGCAATATTGAATGTTGAATGTTTCTGAAGTTAAAGCAGAGCGCTCCTCGGAGCCTTTGACTGAACGCGCCGCGGCGCCTGTCGTGGAGCGCGCTACGGCACCTCTCCAAGAACGCGCGGTCGCACCTCTTTTGGAACGCGCTACCGCGCGATTCGCAGAGATGCAGATTTCTGCGTATGTGAAAGAGAGATTGACGGGATCACGGTTTAACACGCCGACTCCGGTGCAGGCGGCGGCAATTCCGCAGGCGCTGGAAGGCAAAGATGTAATCGCCACGGCGCAGACAGGAACGGGCAAAACGCTGGCCTTCCTGATTCCGGTAATCGAGAAGCTGCTTGCAGATAAGACGCCGGGCATTACGGCGCTGGTGCTGGTTCCCACGCGCGAACTGGCGATGCAGGTGGTGGAGCAATTTAACGCGCTGCGCGGGAAGCAATTGCTTCCGGCGGCGCTGGTCGTTGGTGGATTGTCCGAAGGAGCGCAGCTCCAGGCGATTCGCAAAGGAGCGCGGCTGGTTGTGGCGACTCCTGGAAGACTCGAAGATTATCTTGACCGCAGGCTTTTCCATTTCAACGCGCTGCGCATCCTCATCCTCGATGAAGCGGACCGCATGCTGGACATGGGATTCCTCCCGGCGATTCGGCGCATTGTGTCGATCCTGCCTAAGGAACGCCAGACGATGTGCTTTTCCGCAACGATGGAAGGCGACATGGCGCGCGTGGTGAAGGACTATCTGCGAAACCCCGTACGGCTTACGTTCGGCTCGACGTCGAAGCCATCGGAGAACGTACGCGTACAGGCGTTTGAAGTGGCCATGGACCGCAAGCAGGAGATGCTGCAACGTCTGTTGACCAAGGAAACGGGCAAGTGCCTGGTATTTGCCCGGACCAAGCGCGGGACAGAACGGATTGCGGAGAGCTTGAACCGCAAAGGATTCTCCGCGGCGATGATTCATGGCGACCGCTCGCAATCGCAGCGGACTTCGGCGCTGACGGGATTCCAGCAGGGCCGATTTCGCGTGCTGGTGGCGACGGACCTGGCTTCGCGCGGGATTCACGTGCAGGACATCGCCCACGTCATCAACTACGATTTGCCCGAAGTGCCGGAGAACTTTATTCACCGCGTTGGACGGACAGGGCGCAATGGCGGTCACGGAGTAGCTTCGACGCTGTTTGTGAAAGAGCAGCGGTCGGAACTGTTCCAACTGGAACGCACGCTGGGAATCAAGATGGAGCGGCTGCGCGCAGACGACGGCGCGGCTCTTCCTGAGCGACAAGATCGAAAGCCTGTCAACTTGCCGACGATGGAATCAGCCCCGAGGCCTGGAAGATTTGTTCTTCCGGGCGAGATTTTCCAGGCGCAGCTCGAAAACTAAGCAATTCTAATTGCAAACTGAAACACGGGCCCTCCTATCGAATCGGAGGGCTCGTCTGCGTTTATGAGCAATCGTGGCAAAATACGAGAATGGGAATCCGGCCCGCAGCCAACGGAGACAAGGACGCCATCTGGGGGATCATGGAACCGATCGTTCGCGCGGGCGAGACTTATACACTTCCACGCGACATGGAACAGAAAAATGCGCTCGCGTATTGGCTATCGGCGCAGCACGAGGTCTTCGTGGTGGAAGAGAACGATGAAATTATCGGAACGTATTTCCTGCAGGCGAATCAGCCGGGTGGCGGAGCGCACGTCGCAAATTGCGGCTACATGACGTCTGTTTCCGCGACAGGACGCGGCGTCGCGCGAGCGATGTGCGCGCATTCTCTGGACCGCGCACGCACGCGAGGATTTCGAGCGATGCAGTTCAATTTTGTGGTGAGCACGAACGAACGCGCCGTGCGGTTGTGGCAAAGCTTTGAATTTGAGATCGTGGGCCGACTTCCGAAAGCTTTCCTTCATCCGGCATTGGGCTATGTGGACGCGTACGTCATGTATCGAGGACTGTAGCGCGTTTGCACGAGGACACGCCGCTATGCTACACATGCTGCATGCCTGATTTTGCCGGTCCTGTCGAACGACTCATCGATGAACTGAAACATCTCCCTGGAATTGGCCAGAAGACGGCGCAGAGGCTGGCGTTTTACCTGCTGCGCGCGGCGCCGGAAGATGCGCTGGCGCTGGCGGACGCGATTCGCGACGCCAAAGAAAAGATCCGCGCCTGTTCGGTCTGCCACAACATTACGGAATCGGATCCGTGCTTCTACTGTGTGGGGCCAACTCGCAGCAAGAAGACGATTTGCGTAGTGGAAGAAGCGCACAACATCATGGCCATCGAGAAGACGCGGACGTACAGCGGGATGTATCACGTGCTGGGCGGAGCGCTCTCGCCACTCTCAGGACGCGGGCCGGAACAGCTTCATATCAAGACCTTGATCGAGCGGCTGAAGGGCGGAGCGGTGGAAGAAATCATCGTGGCGACGAATCCTACGGCGGAGGGTGAAGCTACGGCAGTGTACCTATCAAAGCTCTTGAAGCCGCTTGGTGTCCGCGTTTCACGGATCGGAGTCGGGATTCCAGTGGGCGCGGACCTGGAATATGCTGACGAAGTGACGATGTTGAAAGCCATGGAAGGGCGAAGAGATCTGTAATCTAGCGGGAACGAAACCCTCGAACTCCATCCCATGCCTCGCTAAAGCTTGATGATACAATAGCTTCCGGAGAGTGAATTCCGAGGCTCTGCTAGTACGCCTAGGACGCTCTAGCCAATTTCCCCATTTGGGTATAGAGTCCGAATTCCACGGTGGTTGTTCCCCCGCCGATTGCATGGCAGCCGCCGCACGGCTGACAGGAGGTGCGCCAATGCCGAGTCTGGCGCACTATATGGCGCAATACGATCACGAGCACGAATCCGGCTGGAATAAGTTCCTGCATGGCGTAGGCATTCCGATGATTTTTGCAGGGTTGATCCTGTTCCTTTTCACGAAGTGGATTTGGGGGACGGGATTTTTTGTGGGCGGATGGGTGCTCCTTTTTCTCGGCCACCGGATCGAAGGAAATCATCCGGCGTTTTTTCAGGGACCAATCTATTTGCTAGTAGGGCCAATCTGGGTCGCAAAGGAAGCATGGATGTTCCTGACCGGAGCACACCGCAGGCCGAACTCGGAAGGTACCCCGTAGGGCACGGCGACGAAGAAGTGGCATCGCTGCCACGCGTTTGAGAAAAATCTAAGCACACTGAGGGACGGCGGCGGCTTGTATGAACAATTCAGGCGGCGATTCTGCCGATGAGAGAGCTGAGATGGTGTCCGAAGACATAGCCAGCGCGAGCACGGAGTTGAGGAAGCGCCGCAGCACCAGGATCGTGCAAGCGGTGCCACTCGTCACGACGGGAGTGGACGCGCTCGGGCGGCCGTTCGTGGAACGGACCTCTTCGCTGATCATTAACTGCCACGGTTGCCGCTACCAGTCGAAGCATTACGTCTTGAAAAATATGTGGGTGACGATGGAAATTCCACACCCCGAGGCTGGCCAACCGCCGAGAAGCGTGCGGGGCCGCGTGGCGTGGATTCAACGGCCGCGGACGGTGCGGCAACTCTTTCAAGTGGCGTTGGAATTGGAAATTCCCGGAAACGTCTGGGGCATCGCATTTCCACCGGAAGACTGGATCGCGTTTCCGGACATGGCGCAAGGTGGGACAAAGTCTGAAAGAGTGGAGGAGACATCACATTCGGCGTCGCCCACGAACGAAATTACATTGCCTCTAGGCGAGCCAGAGCTTCCCTCTTCGAGCGGACCGGACAACGTGCGGGTGTTCCCTTCTCCGGCGAGCACGACGGATGCGTCGTTGCAGTTGGCGCGGCAGGTTGCGCGGTTGGTAGCGGACGCCAAGCAGCAGATTCAGGCGGCCACGCGGGAAGCTGCTTCGCAAGCGGTGTCAGCCGAACGGCGGCTCTCCTTCGAGCAGTGGGAACAGAAGTTTGCCGCGGGGCGCGCGGAAATCGCAAATGAGGCGTCCCACGCGATCGCGCGGCTTCACGATGAAGTCGACGACCGATCGCGCGCAACACATGCCGCGTCAGCGGAGGCGCTGCGGAATGAATTGCCGCGTTGGCTGGCGCCGCAACTCGAACAGCTCACGCGAGAGCTGACGTCGCGACTTTCAAAAGAAGGCGCGGCGCAGCGCGGCGAACATATCGAGCAAGCCGAAAAAATGTCGGGAACACTGCGGACGCTGTGCCAGCAGGGCGAGGAAACTGCGGCACGGGTGAAGGCCCAGACTGAGTTGTCGGAAACACAAATTTCCGCACGGACGGACGCGGCGGCGCAATCCGTGGAAGAAACCGCGAAAAAGCTCGAAGAGGCAGCAACAAAGCAGCACGAGTCATTGGAAGCTGCGGCAAACGCGATCCGGCAACAATTCGAAGTGGTAACCCAAATGGCAAGCGAAGCGGCGAAGAAACTGGAAGAGACGACAGCCAAGCGGCGCGAGACTTTGGAGGCCACGGCCAGAGAGATTCAGCAACAGTTCGAATTGGCGGCGCGAACTTCTGGGGAAGCCGCGAGGCAACTGGAAGAGAGCGCGGCGAAACACCGTGAGACGTTGAACTTTGCGGCAAACGATGTGCAGCAGCGGGTTGCGGAAGCGCTCGCGGCAGCGCAGTCTTCGTGGCACGCGCAGCTTGCAGGTGAACTGGAAGCAGCACAATCGCGGTGGCGCGCCGCGATGGACAGTACTCTCGCGGAAGCACAGGATCGCGCGGCAGGCGGGTTGAACGAGCATGCGCGCAGCTTGCTTTCACACTTGCAGGAAGAGATGGCCCGGCAAACCACGGCCATGCGAGAAGCAGCGGCTGGCACGGCGGCGGAATCGGAGAAAAAAATGGCCGCGCTGCGGGACACGCTTCAGGAGCAGTCGCAACGGCTGGAGGCAGCGCTGGCACGGACTGGCCAATCCGCTGAACAGATGGAGAGTCATGCGTCCCAGCTTGAAAATGCGAAACAGCAGGCGCTGGCGGGATTTCATGCGCAGTTGGATGACGTGCTGAACATTCACCGTAACGAGCTGCACCGGCGCTCGGGATCGTTGATCGAGGAGATCAACGATCGAATTCGTGCGACGTTTGAAGAATCCACGCGGCAGGCGCTGGCCACATTCAACGGGCAAGTCGAAGAAATGGTGCAGCCGCACATCTCGCGGACGGAGGAAGCGATTCACCGGCTGGCGGGAGGGCGTTCGCTGCTGGATGCGGCGCTGACGCTGCAACAAGACCGCATCCGCAACTCGGCGGATGAAGCGTTTGCGGAATCGCTGGGGCGCTTCCGGGAAAACCTGGGAGGCGTGGAGCAGATTCTGCAGGAGGCTTCGGAAACGGTCACCGGGCGCAACCTGACGGAATTGGAAGGAAAAATCAGCGATCTAAAGCACCAGGTGGTTGAGGAGCTTTACAAGTCCGCGGAATGGTACGAGAAAAAAGCGCAGACGCAGATTCAGAACCAGGCGGACCGCGCGGTGGAACAGGCTGCGAATCAGCTGCGGGAGAAGGCAGGAGAGGTGTCCAGCGTGTTTGCGAGCAAGCTGGATCATTCGAGCCGCAACTTTGTGGGGCACACGCAAACGCAGATGGAAGAAGTGGTGCGGGAATCGTTCGAACGAGCACGAGCGCTCTTTGCGGAAGCTGCGGATACTACCGCGGCGGCTTTTACAGATGAAGTGCAGCGCACGGGGCGGCAGGAGTTGGATGGGTTCGGCCAGGAGCTGATGCGTGCGACGGAGGAAGCTCGGTCGGAAATGGGCGCGGCGCGCGTGGATCTGGCACATCAAGTGACCGCCGAGCAGCAGGAATTCCTGCGCCGGTTCCAGACGGCGACGGCTGGAGCGCTGGAAGCCGGTATAGCGGACGCGCGGAAACGCGTGGAGGAAGGATTCGAACCGCTGCTGGATTCGTGGAAGTCGATGACGGATGCGCATCAGAAGGAAATGGAACGCGTTTACGGGAAGATGGGCGAGGAAGCAGCGGACCACTACAAGACCAAGCTGGAAAATGTTTCGAATCAGTGGATGCTGGCTACCGTGGCGTCGCTGGATCACCAGTCGCGGGACATGATTTCTGGAATCGCGGCAATAGCGGAAGAAAAACTCCGCGAAGCCTGCAATCAGGTTTTTACGGGAATCGGAGAATCGCTGCGCGAACGGCTAAAAGAGATTGCTTCGGGCTTCACCCCGCCGGAACCTCCCGAACGGGCAAAAAGCGCGAATTCCGGAAACTGAAAGACAGGCTACGGGGCTATATCCAACGCCGAGTCCTCTGATTCGCCAGGTCCCTGCTGGCCCGGTATAATCCCACAGGTATCAACCTTAATGGCTAATCATGCTTACTTGCGCCTGTGGACGCGCGATTTTTCCCTGGAAACGATGCTTGTGGAGTTCGCGCAGTTCCTGACGACCGCGCCGCTTTCGGCAACACAAGATACATTCAGCGAACTGATTGTGCAGGCAGTGGACGCGGCGGAAATCCCGGTGGCGGAATGGGATCTGCGCCCACTGAAAATGGGGCCTGCGGAAGTTACCGCCATGGCTGTACAGCACCTGAATACGGACACGGCGTACGTTGTGAATGCAAAATGGGATTTGTGGGGCTTTGATATCGAGAGTTTGAAGTGGCAGCATAAGCCGGAGCCGCTGGTCTTGGCGTGCCACGGGCTAGACTATGACGACGGTCTTGCGGCGACATCGGGACACTTTATGGCCGACCTGGGCTTCGAGCACTTCTTTACGGGACACGGCGGACTGCTGGCGCCAGGAACGGCTTCGAATCCGTTCAACTCGTCGGATCACCCTATCGAGCACACTTTCCGACAATGGATGACGGCAAGTGGGAACTTGAAGGAATATCACGCCAAGACGCGGGAAAACATCCAACAATTGTTCCGATGGGTGGAGGCGGTGGAGCGGGCACTGCCGGTCGAGCGGAGCGAATTGTGGTCCGAAGGTGAGGAAAACTTTGAAGCGCGGCTGGATGCGATCCTGGCGCAGAGGTAGTGGATTCCAAACTAGGACAAGCCGGGCATGGCCCGTCCTTCCACCGAAGGCGGGCAACAGATAGAATTGTCGCATTGCGCATGGGATTCGGCGGATCCGGCTGCGCCTCGGGTGATGGAATGCTCTGCACGCCGGAAAAGGATGGGAAGCCGGAGCGAGTATTGAAAATCGCACTTGCGGCGACAAGGCTCTGATGGAGAAAAGCTCACAAAGCGAATGTACGCGTGCTAACGAGGCGGGTAGCGCCCCGTCCTTTCTTAAAGAAGGCTGGCGCGCAGGCGAGGCTTGCGGGTGGAGTATCCCCCTGAAATTTTCACTGGGTGTCTTGTCCCTGGCTGTTTTTCTTGGCGGGTGTGGCGCAGATGCGCCTTCGCCAGCGCCAGCGGCGGAAGCCAAGCCCGCTGAGCCTGCTGTGCCCGAAGACATGCAGGCGGCAGCGAAGGCCATGTTGGGAAGCGATTCGCAGGTATTGGCCTTTGGAGATCTGGCCAAAAACGGGAAACAGGAATTTCTTGCGGCGAACGTCGTGCCAAAAACTCCCACTAATAATTTGCCTGGAACCATCGTGACGCGCGTGGTGGTGGCGGAAGAAAACGATGGCAAGTGGGCAGAACTTCTGCGTTGTGATGAACACTTGAAAAACCAGAAAGGCTACCTTGGTTTGACCCCACTGGTGCCCGTAACCGGATGGCGCTTGCAATATGAGCAAAATACCGATAAAGGCCTGCAACTTTATTTCACGCCGCTGAAAGGCGCGGTTGATTCGCACGTGCTGCCGATCGGCGTGCGCTGGAACCCGGCGACAAAGCGCTACCAGTCGTTGGACCGCACATACGAACACTTTCTGCTGGAATCACCCTCGCTGCAAGATGTGAGGTCCACACTGCGATGAGCTCGGCCCCTTCAACTACTGACAATAAGCCGCCCACGAGTCCGCCGCCATCGGTCCCTAAAAAGGACTTGAGCGGCCTGATGCCTTACTTGCGGCGCTACCCGGGCGGGATCGTTTTCGGGCTGCTGACGGTTGTGCTGATGGGAATCGTCGGAAATGTGCTGCCACTGGCAACCGGCGTTATGACGGACACGCTTGCAGGGAATCCGGTGCCTTTTGAGCATGCCACGGCGACTGGTGCTCCGCCGGTTACGTTCGGCCTGAACCCGTCGACGCTGAGCCGCTCGGTTCCGTATTACGCACCGAGCAGCCGGCGCACGTTGGGAATTTATTGCCTGATCGTCATTCTATGTGTCGCAATCAAGGGCGTGCTTTCGTTTTCTGCACGGTGGACACTGATCGGAGTATCGCGGGACATCGAATTCGACATTCGAAACGATCTGCTGAAGCGGCTGCTGATCCTCGAGCCGGAATTCTATGTGCGCAATCGCACCGGCGAACTGATGTCGCGCGCCACGAATGACCTGAATGCGGTGCGCATGGTGCTGGGTCCGGGAATCATGTATAGCGCGACGACGATCATCACAATGATCATGGCTATCCTCGTGATGGTCACCCTTTCGCCTTCCCTCACTCTGTGGGTTTTGATCCCCGCGCCGGTGGTGGCAGTCGCGGTGTGGTTCTTTGGCAAGACGATTCATGATCTTTACGAGAAAATCCAGGCTGCGCTCGCCACACTCACGGCGCGTGTACAGGAGAATCTTGCCGGCGTGCGCGTGGTCCGCGCTTACGCTCAGGAAGAAGCAGAAATCCGGGGATTCGACGAGCCTAACCGCGAGTATGTTTCGCGCAACATCCGCCTCATTCGAACCTGGAGCATGTTCATGCCGTCACTTCAGGCGCTGATTGGAACAACCTTTCTGATCGTGCTGTGGCAGGGCGGCCATCGGTTGCTCAATGGCCAGATTTCACTCGGCGCACTGATTGCGTTCAATGGCTATCTTGCTGTGCTCGTGTGGCCCATGATCGCGCTGGGATGGGTGACAAATATTTTTCAGCGCGGCGCGGCTTCCATGGGGCGCCTGAATTACATCCTTACCGCGCAGCCAAATATAGATGATCGCAACGCGAAAGTTCCAGAAGGCACCGTGCCTCACGGCGAGATCGAATTCCGGCACCTTACGTTCAAATACCCGACGTCTCTATCGGGAGGTGGTTCGAACGGCTCGGCAAAATCCAATGGCAGCGGCCCTCATGCGGTACTACACGACATCAATCTGAAAATCCCCGCGGGTTCTACGCTCGCCATCGTTGGCCCCACGGGCAGCGGCAAGACCACTCTGGCCGCGCTGATTGCACGCCTTTGGGAAGCGCCGGATGACTCGGTGTTGATTGACGGGCGTGCGATCCGCGAGTGGCCGCTCAAAACACTGCGGCAGTCCATTGGCTATGTTCCGCAGGACACCTACCTGTTCGGCGAGACGGTAGGGGGAAACATCGCGTTCGGCTTGCCGGAATATGAAGAGGCGCGCGTCCGCCAAGCCGCCGAAATTGCCAGCCTGGATGGTGACGTCGTGGGCTTTGGAAAAGGCTACGAGACCATGGTCGGCGAGCGCGGCATCACGCTCTCCGGCGGACAAAAGCAACGGGCCGCGATTGCACGCGCCGTGGTACGCGATCCGCGCATTCTCATCCTGGATGATTCTCTTTCTGCCGTGGACACGCAGACGGAAGAACGAATCCTCAATGGACTGCGCGGAATCATGGAAGGCCGCACGACGGTTCTGATCTCGCACCGCACCTCGACGGTCCGCGACGCGGACCAAATTGTGGTTTTGGTCGCCGGCGCCATCACCGAGCGCGGAACGCATGACGAGCTTCTCGCGCGCGGCGGCTATTACGCGGATTTGTACCAAAAACAGTTGTTGGAAGAAGAGCTCGAACGCGCATGAGCAACCTGCAAGAAGAAGAGGCCCTCGGCAAAGCGTACGATTCGCGCTTGATGCGGCGGCTGTTGCAGTACATGAAGCCGTACAAATGGCGCGTGCTGCTGGCGCTTGTCATGGTGGCCATCGTCACGCCGCTGGAACTGGCGCCTCCATTGATTTTTCGAAGGGCCATCGATAGTTACTTCGTTCCCGCGCTGAAACATTTGCTCCCGGAAGCATCGGCATGGACGGGCATCGGCTGGCTGAGCCTGCTCTTTCTGGGCGTGCTTACGTTCGACTTCCTTGCGCAATACATCCAGATTCGAATCATGCAGCGCGTCGGCCAGCAGACGATGTACGACATGCGCGGCGAAATTTTCAGTCACATGCAGCGTCTGCCGATGAGCTACTTCGACCGCAATCCGGTCGGGCGGCTGGTGACCCGAGTGACCACCGACGTTGATGCCCTCAACGATCTCTTTGCTGCCGGCGTCGTCACCATGATCAACGACTTCTTTCTCCTTGTGGTTATGGCCGGCCTGCTCTTCAAGATAGACCGCCGCCTGGCGCTGGACACGCTTGCCGTCCTGCCCGGCATCCTGATCGTCACCATGATTTTCCGCAAATTCGTCCGCGACGCGAATCGCCGCATCCGTACGGCCATTGCACGAATCAACGCTTTCCTCCAGGAATACATTTCCGGCATGGGCATCGTGCAGCTTTTCAACCGCGAACGCAAAGCCATGGAAGAATTCGAAAAGCGCAATCGCGACAATATGCTCGCCTGGCGCGATGCGATTCTTGCCTATGCGCTCTTCTACCCGGCTGTCGAATTTCTCAGCTTCGCGACCATTGCATTGATTTATTGGTCCGGCGGAAATCGAATTCTCCACGGCGCCCTCAGCCTAGGCGTTCTCACCGCCTTTACGATGTTTGCGCAGCGCTTTTTCCGGCCGATTCAGGACCTCAGCGAAAAATTCAACATCCTGCAATCCGCCATGGCGGCTTCCGAGCGCATCTTCAAACTGCTCGATGAGCCGGTGCTGGTGGAATCCGATCCCAACGCCATTCCGCTCGACCACCCGCGCGGCGAAATTGAATTCCGCAACGTGTGGTTCAGCTACCGCAACGTTGCGGAGCCTGCCGAGGAAGACTGGATTTTGCGTGATGTCTCGTTCCGGGTGGAGCCCGGGCAGACTATCGCCATCGTGGGGCACACGGGCGCGGGAAAGACTACGCTGATTTCCTTGCTGCTGCGCTTCTACGACATTCAGCGCGGACAAATTCTCCTGGACGGCAAGGACATTCGAACGATTGAACTGCAGGATTTGCGCCGGCAATTCGGCATCGTGCTGCAGGATCCGTTTCTTTTTACCGGAACGATCGAGACGAATATTTGTCTGGGTACGCCGGGTATTACGCGCGCGACCGTGGAAAGCGCCGTAGATGAGATCGGGCTCGGGGAATTCGTACGTTCTCTTCCGGAGGGAGTCGGCGCCAGTGTCAATGAGCGAGGTTCGACACTTTCGGTCGGGCAGCGGCAGCTCATCAATTTTGCGCGCGCGCTGGCGCACAATCCACGCTTCCTGATTCTGGATGAGGCCACTTCGAGCGTGGACACCAAAACGGAATTGCTCATTCGCGAAGCGCTCGGACGCTTGCTCTCCGGGCGGACTGCGCTTGTCATCGCGCACCGGCTGAGCACGATTCAGCACGCAGACCGTATCCTGGTATTTCACAAGGGCCGGCTGCGCGAACAGGGCGCGCACCAGGAATTGCTCGCCGAGCGCGGAATCTACTACAGGCTTTACCAGCTCCAGTACAAGGAGCAAGAGCTGCACCTTCCGCTCGAAGCGAACGGCTCCGTGGAACCGTCGCCGCTGCCGGCCAGCGATTGATCGCCGCGAAAACTCTTCATGCCACCCATACCGCTCCTTCTCTCCGCCGGCGAAGCCTCGGGAGACATGTACGCCGCGCAGCTCGCGACGGCGCTAAAGCAGCGCATGGACGTGGCGATTTTCGGGATGGGCGGGCCGCAAATGCGCGCCGTAGGCGTCGAGATCATCACGGATTATTCCGAAGTTTCCGTGGTGGGTATCACGGAAGTGCTGAGACGGCTCCCATCGCTGCGGCGCGCCATGAGGCGGCTGGTGGATGAAGCGGAACGTCGCCGTCCGCCGCTCGCGATTCTTACGGACTTCCCCGGTTTTCATCTCCGGCTCGCGCGTAAATTGCGGCCTAGAGGCATTCGAAACGTCTACTACGTTTGTCCGCAATTCTGGGCTTGGCGGCCCTGGCGCGTGAACCTGGTCCGGCGGCGCTTTGCCCAAGCGCTGTGCATTTTCCATTTCGAGGAAAAGTTCTACGCCGACGCCGGCGTGCCCGTGAAATTTATCGGCCACCCTCTTGTCGGAAACGTGAAGCCCACATTGACACGAGAATTTTTCTGCAAGAAACATGGTTTGGAAGAAGGGAACCCTATCCTCACCATCCTGCCGGGGAGCCGGCGGGGGGAGATCGCTCACCATGTGCCGGTGCTGGTCGAAGCACTCGCAGAGATGAGACGCGCCTCTCCAGGCCGACTCGAAGTGGTGGTGGCGGTAGCTCCGGGACTGGGCTTGGAAAAACTGAAAGCAATGTTCCCCGCGCAGCTGGGAGCTAAATTCGTTGAGGAAGATACGTACAACGCGCTGGCTGCCGCGGACCTGGCCATTGTCTCCAGCGGTACGGCGACAGTGGAAACGGCGCTACTCGGAAAACCAATGATTGTGGTGTACCGGCTATCGCCGCTGACCGCCCGTCTGGCAAAACCACTGGTAAGAACGAAGTTTTTCAGCATGGTGAACCTGATCGCTGGCCGCGCGGTGGTACCGGAACTAATCCAGGACGATTTCACGCCTCGGCGCCTGGCTGAGGAAGTCGCAAAGCTCTTGCCTTTGTCAAAAGAGGGCGAACACCGCGTGAACAACATGAAGCTGGGGCTAGCAGAGGTGCAAAAGCTGCTGGGTCCGCCGGGGGCCGTGGATCGGGCGGCAGACGTCATTGCCGCGCTTTTGCGCGCTGGCGAAAGCAACGCGAAGTGATGGGTTTGGTATCCTATAGAGGTACATGGCTGCGCGGTTGAACCCAATTGAAAGGGGTGCGATGGCCCTTCGTCGAGGAATTTCCGCTTTATCTTGCCTGTTTGCGATGATGCTGTTTGTTTGCGCCGCTCCGCTACGCGCACAAGCGCCCCGGCCGGTGACGTTTCTCGCCCAGCATTACGACGTTTCAGCCACACTGGACGCCATTGGGCAATCGCTTTCTGCCACTGCCAAGATTGATTTCAAGGCCGTGGAAGCCTCCAGCAGCGTGCGCGTGGAACTGCATCCGAATCTCATCGTTAAGGAAGTAAAAGGCGCGGATGGCAAACCGCTGACATTCGAACGCGACAATCAGAATCCTCTGATTGTCATCGTGCAACTCCCCACGCCGGTGGCGACGGACGGCAAGCTGACCCTGACGTACACCTACGCAGGCCTGCTCTTCAATGAAGAAAACAGCCCGGTGCCGGGTAACCGTGTGGCCTCCATCAACAAGGACGGCGCGTATTTGCTGCTTCCCGCGCGCTGGTTTCCGCTCACAAATTATCCGGCGAACCGTTTCACAGCAACATTCCGGCTGAATGTGCCGGACTCGTTTGCAGTGGCCGGTACCGGCAAGGCCGGCGCTCCGACGCCCATGGCGGGAAGAAACGCCGTCGAGGGCGGACGGCTTCTCTATACATTCGAATGCAAGAATCCGGCGCCTAACGGGACGTATGTGGCTGGCAATCTGCAGCTCAATCCAAAGCAGGCGGAAGGAATCAGCGTCGCAGTCTATGCTCCACGAGCGGCGTCCGCCAATGCGGAAGATTTTGCAACAGACGTGGCGCGGTCGGTGATTATTTTCTCGGACATGTTTGGGCCTCTGCCCGATCCGTCAATGACCATCATCCAGTTGCCGGATGGAACGCTTCGCGATTTTGCGGCTCCCGGGATCCTGCTGCTCAGCCAGCGCAGTTGGGATCCGAAAGCGAGCGACCGAACGATCGCCAAGCTGGTGGCCGCGCAATGGTGGGGTGTACAAGTTCTTCCTACGACGCCGGGCGATGTGTGGATCACCGACGGATTGGCGCAATATTCCGAAATTCTTTACGCCGAACAGAATGCCGGCAGAGAAGCCGGGCTGAAGACCGTGGATGAATTCGCGGTAGGCGCGCTGATGTACGAAGAAGCTGCGCCGGTGGCGCAGGCCGCGCGGCTGGCTCCTTATTCTCCGGACTACCGTTCCGTGGTGCTGAACAAAGGCGCGATGATCTTTCACATGTTGCGCGCGATGATGGGAGACGCAGCATTCAAAATGGCGCTGCGTGATTTCTACTTTCAATACGCGGAGAAAAGCGCGCGCATCGAGGACTTTGAACGAATTGCCGAGCGTCGTGAGAATGCTTCGGTAAAGCCGCCGCAGGAGCCGGCCAATCTGAGAAGCTTTTTTGCGCAGTGGCTGAACTCCACGGGCGTGCCGGAATTTACGCTTGAGTATGTTGTGTACCGGACGCCGAAAGGATTCCGCGTCGTCGGGAAAATCAAACAGCCGCTGGACACCTTCCGCATGCCGGTGGAGCTGCGCATCGACACAGAGGGAAATCCGGAATTAAAGACCATTGATGTGATCGGGACCGAGTCGGGCTTTACGGTGGAAACGTTTGGCCGGCCAAAGCCGGGTGGGATAAAAATTGATCCCAACAACTTGATTCTCAAGGGCAGCGTTTCACTGCGCGCGCGCGCCGCGGTCGCGCGCGGCGAAGAGCTCGCCGAGCAGGGCCGCTTCTACGACGCCATCGCGCAATACCAGCGCGCGCTCGCCATTCAGCCAAACCGGCCGCTGGCTAATTTCCGGATGGGCGAAGCGTTCTTTTATCAGAAGAACTATCAGGCAGGGGCCAACGCGTTCCGCGAAGCCCTACAGACCGTGCCGGAGCCGTCGGAGAAATGGACGGAAGTCTGGAGCCGCATCTATCTCGGAATGATTTTTGATCTGTTGGGGCAGCGCGAACGCGCCGTCAACGAATATAGCAAGGCCAAGCAAACGAACGATGATACCGGCAACGCGCAGCAGATCGCAGAAGCTTATCTGAAGAAACCGTATACGGAAGGCGGAGTCCTGATTGCAACGCCCACGGCGACAGAGCCGAAACCCAAACCAGCATCGACCGTGCCGGTGCCGGCTTCCGGCGAAAGGCCGGTGCTGAAAAAACCGAATCCTTACGCTGGCAGGTAAGAGAGCGGCAGCTGAAGTGGGAACAGCGGACTATGAGATTCCCGCCAGGCCCGTGAGCTGCGGAGTGGTTGTACCCTTTTGCTGAACCAAAACCTGGAATCGCTCGCCCATTCCTTCCGGATAAATTAACGTCTTGAGCTGCAACCGGGCGCGGGCGCGCTCCACTTCTGTCTGACCCTCATCGTAGAGATCAGCGAATTCATTGCCACGGCCGAGCGCGAGCAGGAAAGCGGTTTGCGAAACGAGACCTGCGGTCTCCAGGCCCGTACGTTTTCCCCATGTTTCAAGGGCAGTGAAATTGACATGCGCGGTCAGGTCCTGCTCGCCGGGTGAATCGTAATAATTTTCCGTCGCGCGATGGTCACGGTAGGCCAGCAAAGTTCCGCGCATATGATGGTCGTCGAATAGCTCCGGGGCGCGGTGTCCGTAGTCGACGGTGAGAACATAGCCGCGTTCGAGGCGGCGGCCCACTTCCGTGATCCAGTCGCAGGCCTCGAGCCCTGCCTCGGCTTGCTGGCCGTCGTGAAGAATGATCCCCTGCACCGCAAAGTACTCGGTGATCGCGCAAGTGAAAAGCTCGGCGACGCAATCCACAAATCCGCCGTCGCTTACGTTTACGAAGATTTCTTTCAGCGCGCCATCTTCCATTACGACGCGGTGGACAGGCAGCGCATCGGCCAGTTCGTTCGAGAAAAGGCAGCCCGCAGGGATATGCGGCGGAATTTCAACGGAGGCCTCGAAGTGGCCCGCATCGGCGTGGCGCTTTGCGCGGGCTGATGACTGCTCGCGGCGCGCTGCCGAGCGCTCCACCGCGACATAGCGCAGCGGTTCATAAAATGCGGGAAGTCTCGATTCGCTGAAATCGAGAATATGCGCTGCAAGCCGCCCAACACCTGCACCGGCTTCGACAAGAGTAAATTCCGATGGACGGTCAAGGTATTCCCACATTTCGCTGAATTGCCGCGCCAGCAACCGTCCAAAGATGGGATGAACATCCACGCTTGTGTAGTAATCGGCGAAGCGCGTGGATTCCGTCTTGCTGTAATAGCCGTGGACCGGGTGATACAGGCATTCGCGCATGAAATCGGCGAATGCGACGGGCCCATAGCGGCGGATACGATCGGCAAGCAATTCGGCGAGCGGCGTCACGCGCCTTTGGCTCCCGCGGTGTCGGCGGCGGGTTCGATCTGAATCTGCTTCCACATCCGCGTGAAAATCCCTTCCGCGACTTCATCGAACAGCACGAAATAAATCGTTTCGAGCGAGGTTTCGCCTTTCAGGTGACGTGCGGCTTCACGTAGCATAATCTCTGCGCACTCTTTCAGCGGAAAGCCGGCGATGCCGGTGCCTACCGCAGGAAACGCAATGGATTTCAGGCCGCGCTCGTCGGCGATCCTCAGAGAGTGGGCCGTGGAATGCCGCAATGTGTCCGCACTGGTTTTCCCACCCAATTGCATGCTGGCGGAGTGAATCACGAAGCGCGCTTTCAGTTTTCCGCCGGTGGTGATGGCCGCATAGCCAACCGGAATGCTGCCGATAGAATCGCATTCGCGCTGAATCGCGTCTCCACCCTTGCGGCGGATGGCGCCGGCAACTCCCGCGCCGAGTACCAAGTCATTGTTCGCCGCGTTGACGATGGCGTCGGTGTCCATCTCAGTTAAGTCGCCCTGCTGAATTACGATTCTTTCTGCCAGAGATTTCATCGTGCGTTCATTCCTGCCTCGTATGGCTAGGCTTTCTCTTCTGCCGCACTTTCTTGCGTGTAATTGTAAACACCGCGTCCGGTCTTTCGGCCTAGGCGACCTTCCTGAACGTATCGGCGCAACAAGGAATTGGGCCGGTATTTTTCGCCGAGGGTGCGCTGCAGATATTCAAGAATATTCAGGCGGACATCGAGGCCAACGAGATCAACAAGTTCGAACGGTCCCATGGGATGGCTCAGTCCCAGCTTCAGCGCTTTGTCGATGTCCCTTGCCGAAGCGACGCCTGCTTCGAGCATATCGAAGGCTTCGTTACCGATGAGCGCGTTGACGCGCGTAGTGATGAAACCGGGCGATTCGTTGACCAGAACTACTTCTTTGCCCATGCGGCCCGCGACCTCTCGGCAAGTGGCGACTGTTTCATCGGATGTATGCGGCGTCCGCACGAGTTCGATGAGCTTCATTTTCGGAATGGGGTTGAAGAAATGCATGCCTACACAGCGATCACGCGAAACAGTGACGTCGGTGAAATCCGTGATCGAAAGAGAAGAAGTATTGCTCGCGAAAATCGCTCCCGTCTTGGCGAACTTGTCGAAGATGGTGAAGAGTTCGAGCTTCATTTCCAATTCTTCCGGGACGGCTTCGATGATGAGATCTGCCTCGCGGATGGCATCCTCGACGTTGCTGGCGGTGGAAATCAAGGCGAGTGCTTTGTCGTGCGCCGCGGCCTCCACTTTTCCGCGCGTAACGCCTTCCTCGAAGGCTTGCCGGATCCAGCTGACCGCTTGCTCCAGCCTGGGCCGTGAAACATCCTCCAGGACGGTTAGGTAGCCGCCGAACGCAGCCGCGTACGCGATTCCTCGCCCCATCGTTCCGGCGCCAATCACCGCGATGGTCTTTACATCCAACCTTTGATCTCCCATCGGAGAATCATCACTTCACCAGTTTCTTGAAGGCTTCCTCATCAAAACCAAGCACCATTTCCGATCCACGCAGCACCACAGGCCTGCGGATGAGATTCGGATTCTTGGCCAAGAGCTTGATCGCTTCCGCGCGCGCAGGTGGATGCTCTTTCATATTTCGGGCGCGATAGAGCTCATTTCGCGTATTCAGAAACTCCTTATAATCGCGGGTTCCCATCAGTTCATCGAGTTCGGCTTCGGAAAGCCGCTCTTTGTCCAAATCGCGCGATTCAAGTTCGGCGCCAAGTTCCAGCAAGAGACCTCTTGCCTTGCGGCACGTGGTTCACGTCGGCTTCTGGAGAAACTTGATCTTCGCCTTTGGCAAGCCATCTCCTTCGATGTAGAAGCACGCCGTCTCGAGGGCGCCCTCACGAAAAATACTGCGTCTAATACCGTGGAACTTTGGGATCGATCTCCAGGGACCAGCGCTCGATTCCGCCAGCCAGAGATTTCGCCTTTTCGATGCCCTGAAAGCGCAGCCACGCCGCTGCATCCAGGCTGCGCATGCCATGGTGGCAATAGCAAATCAGTTCGTCGACATCCGGAAGCATCTGTAAGTTGGCCGCCAGCGACCCCAGCGGAACTAGTTTCGCGCCCTCGATACTGCAGAGCTGGTGCTCCCAGGGTTCGCGCACATCAATAAGAACCAGCTTTTCGCCGCGGTCGAGCCGCGCCTTCATATCTGCTGGCGTTATCTCCAGTTCATCCATCTATCTTCCCTTCCAGATTGGTTGGCGCTTTTCCAGAAATGCGCGGACGCCTTCTTGTGCGTCGTGGGTCTTCATCAGCCCGGATAAGTATACGCGTTCTACTTCCTGGAGTTGTTTCTCAAAGTCAATGACATGCAGCCGCCACAAGGTTTTCCTCGTCAAGTGAAGAACCGCTGGGCTCAACGCGCCTAATTCCACAAGGAGACCGTCCAATGCGGCGCGAAGCTCGTGATCGGCAACGACACGCGTGATCAGGCCGAGACGGTGCGCCTCGCCGGCACTGATTTGCTGGCCCGTCAGAAGGAGATGTGTGGCCGCGCGCATGCCAATGAGCTTCGGCAGTGTCACCATTGCGATGGGTGGGAAGCAACCTAACTTGATTTCCGGTTGTCCAAACTGCGCGGACTCTGTGGCCAGCACAAAATCGCAGAAGGTGGCCAGCTCCATGCCCCCGCCGAGGCAATATCCGTGTACGGCGGCGATTTTCAAGCAGCCGGCTTCGGCAAGGCGGCGAAACACCGCGTGAAACGCGGACAACATTTTCTCGACGCGCTCAGGAGCGTGGTCTGCAATCTCCGCTCCGGCGGAAAAGGCTTTAGGACCTGCACCTTGAAACACAACGAAATCACAGTTGGGTATCGCGCGCTCCAGAGCCGTATCCAGCGCTTCCATCATCGGAATGTCCAGAATATTAAGCGGCGGTCGGGCAAGCGTAACCCACGCCGTGCGATCATCAAGTAGAAGTTCAACGGTTTCTTGCGGGTTGGTCACAATCGTTGGGCACTTCTATGGAGAATGCTATTTCCCCTCAAACTTCGGAGCGCGCCGCTCGAAAAACGCGCGAATCCCCTCGTTACAATCTTCGGAGAGATAGCAGCGAATCTGTTCCTGAACTTCTTTCTCGAGGGCCCGCGAGAGCTCCTTCGCCTCACTGCCAAACAGCGCCTTCTTCACCGCGCGGATCGGGAGCGAAGGACCGTGCGCGATTTTCTCCGCTAGCGTCTTCACTTCCGCTTCGAGCCGTGTCGAAGGGACGACGTGATTTACGATTCCCATGGCCAGCGCGGTTTTCGCGTCAATCATGTCGCCGGTGTAAAAAAGTTCGGCCGCTCTCGAAGGGCCTATGAGTTGCGGCAAGAAATGAGTCCCGCCGAAATCTGGAAACAGGCCGACTTTTGCAAAATTCTGTCCAAACGTCGCTTCTTCCGCGGCGATGCGAATGTCCGCGGCCAACGCGATATTCATGCCCGCGCCCGCCGCCGCCCCATTTACCGCTGCAATTACCGGCTGCGGCATCGTGCGCATGTTCAACACCAATTGCATTCCTGCGCGAAGCAGCGGTTCCAAGTCCTTCATCGTGCCACTCTGGTGGCCCTTGCCCAGCGTCGCGAGATCCCCTCCCGCGCAAAAAGCGCGGCCCGCTCCGGTGATCACCACCACGCGAACGGCGCTATCCGCCGCGAGACGCCCGAGGGCCTCGTTGAGGGCGATGCCAAGTTCATTGTTCAAGGCATTCAACCGGTCGGGGCGGTTCAGCACCAGCGTGGCGATGCCTCCGTGCTTCTGTTCCAGAACTACAGGTCCTTCTTGCGCGGATTGTGTGGCGTTACTCATGGTTCATCAGTCCTAGCGGCCCTTAATTTCCCGATCTTTCTCGATGCGTGTGACGAGTTGGGCGAGCTTTCGAAAATGCCGCAACTTCTCGCTCCTGCCTTGGGCGTTTGAACCGCTGGTGGAAGGCAGGACGTAGACGCGCGCGCCATAGAGCAGCTCTTTCTGCATTCCATACTTGCATTTGCGCTGGGAAAACTGCTCGTAGGTCAGCTTGCCGTTGAAGGCCACCACGTGAGGAGCAAATTCTTCGAGCTTCTGTGAAAGTACAATGCGCCCTTCCGCATAGTCTTCTCGTTTGAGCTCTTCGATGCCTTTGGTGGGGCGCTTCACCAAATCGGTGAGTCCGATTCCGAATTCGATGACGCGCTTGTCGTCGTGATAATCGAATGGCTCCGGCACCACTCCGCCCTCATAAAGCATCGGCCAGAACTGGTTCGCGCGTCCTGCATAATAATGGCCCACGCGCACCGAGGACTCGCTCGGATTGCAACCGACGATCACCAGTTTCATGCCTTTGCGGAGATGATCTGGAAGAGTTCGCATTACCTCAGCTTACTACGCCTTTCCGTTTGCGCTGCTTTCCCTTGGTGCGGCCCGCGCGCTTTCAGCATCGGCCGCGAGGATTTTTCTGGTGTCTTCGCCGGTAGTAGGCCGGCAATCGGACCAACTCATTATCCCGCAAAGACTTACGAAGGCAAGCCTTCCGGTGGGAGCCGGCGCGGGATGGCCTTCGGTTCGAGACTTTAGGTGGCCAGAAAACCGTTGTCAAGACCCTGCATCCCAAGTCTGTAACTCAATTCATTTTTCTGAATCTGACAGTCGGCATCGTCATCCAAACAGGGGGACGTCTGAGGTGTAGCGGTGCTCTGTGGTACCTTTATGGCTGCGAAAGCGAGGCAGTGGCCCTTCCTGGACCCCTATCATCCGTTGAACGCACCGAACCCTCATCGCTTGCCTTCCACCGTTGCACGGGAGGATGAACACCTGCTTGTGGCTGCAGCCAAGCGGGGCGAAACGGCTGCGTTTGAAGAGCTTGTAAGCCGCTACGAGAAAAAGATCTTTCGCCTGACGATGAACATCACCCGCAATCGCGAGGATGCGGAAGACGCCATGCAGGATGCGTTTCTCAAGTCCTACGCGCACTTGAAGGATTTTCAGGAAGATTCGCGTTTCTATACCTGGCTGGTGCGCATCGCCGCGAATGAAGCGCTGATGCGCCTGCGCAAGCGCCGTCCCAACCAGTTCTCTCTGGATGAGCCGATCGAAGGCGATGACGACCTGATGCCGCGGGAGCTCGAAGACTGGGGTCCAAGCCCGGAGCAGCGATTCGCGCAAACCGAAATGCACGAAATCTTGTCCGAGGTTATCGACAAGCTGGAACCCGATTTTCGGGTTGTTTTCGTTTTGCGCGACGTGGAAGAACTTTCCACCGAGGAAACCGCCAAGACTCTCGGCATCTCAGTATCGGCGGTAAAATCGAGGCTCTTGCGCGCGCGGCTCAAACTCCGGCAAAGACTGGATCGTTATTTTCGGCAGGGTGGAACCAATTGAACTGCAAAAGCGTTATCAGCGAACTCTCGAACTATCTCGACGGTGAACTCGAGGTGGCGGCGAAGCAGGAACTCGAACAGCACCTCGTGGATTGCGAAGAATGCAAGATGGTAGTCGATCAGACGAAACTGACGGTGGATATCTTCTGCGATTCCGAACTGGTCGCGCTTCCCCCTGATGTGCAAACCCGGCTGCACGAAGCCTTGCGCCGCAAGTTTAGCGAAAAACAAACTTAGATTTCGCTTTCAGCCTTTAGACATGTTCGCCCAAAGCGGCAGTTCTCTTCCCAGCCTTTTCTCTTTCGCCAGCGCAAAAACTTTCATCGCCAGGGCCAGATCCCACGACGCAATTCCGTTGGATTTAAAAAGGGTTACTTCCGTGTCGCTAGTCCGCCCGCTCACTTTTCCCGCGACAACTTCGGAGAGCTTTTTCACGCCGGTCCAGCAAATCTCGTCTCCATGGAACGCGATGATCAGGTCTCCCGCTTCCTGCCGGGACTGCTCGACAGAATCGACCACGATCACGTCTGCGCTGGCGACCGCCTCATCATCGAGCTCGCGCTTGTGCGCATGATTCGCGCCAATCGCGTTGATATGGGCGCCCGGCGCCAGATCCGCCCCGCTCACCACCGGCTGCGAAGCGGTTGTTGCTGTGGACACAATATCCGCTCCGCGAACCGCTTCTCCCGAGGAAAGACAGGGGAGCACGGGAATGCCAAGCCGTTCCGACATTTCGGAGCTGAATTTCTCGCGCTTGGCGGCGTCGCGTCCATAGGCACGAATCGTTTCCAGGTTGCGGACAGCGGCCACCGCTTCGAGCTGCGTCCGCGCCTGGCCGCCTGTGCCGATGATTGCTGCGACCCGCGCGTCTTTGCGCGCCAGATATTTCGTAGCCACTCCAGACGCTGCGCCGGTGCGCAACTGACCCATGTAATCGGCTTCGATCAAGGCGAGCAATTCCCCGGTGGTCATCTCGTAGAGAGGAACCAGAAAGCGAAGCTTACCGCGAACATAGGTGTACTGTTTCATGGCCACGAAGCCCTGTGCGTAGTCCGCCGCGGCCATGTAATGAAAAAAGCCTCCGCCGGGCAATTCGAATCGCCGCCGCGGGTGCACCACCACTTCTCCACTGGCCTGCTTGCGCGAAATTTCCTCGACGGCCTCCACCGCCAGCGGCATGGTCAGCACTTCACGCACTTCGGCTTCGCTGATGTGCAGCGTCATCATTCGAATCTCCGCCTTGGTCCCTTGCTGGAATGTCTGCGAGGGGAATCTCGATGCTCAGGAATCCACATCACCACGGTGCCCGCTAATCCAGATCGTTTGAGCCATCAAACTACTTGGTCGCTGGTTTAACCGGCTTCGTCGAACCACGCTTGGCGCCGGCCTCGCCTCCCTCACGAACCCGGCGGACGACCGTCTGGTTCAAACGATAGGCGCGTTCTTCTTTGTTGCCATCAAGCACGCGGAATCGAAATTCCGGCTCGCCCTTCGGCCCTTTGCCAACGCGCACCGGCATCTGGCCGCAAAGATTATTTTCAAGGTACGCGGTCTCATAGCGATCTTTCTTCGCATACCAGGTGTACACGCGAAGCGCCGCGAAGTCGCACGCCTGACCTTCCGGCCCGCGCGCCGCGGCAAGAAGATATTGTGGCTTGTCGTCGGGAGGAACACCGATGCGGTTAAGCTCGAACCACGCGATGGGGCGCAGGTTGGCGGAAGCAGCTCCTTCACGAACCGGATCAGGAAGGTCGAGTTCGACGAATCGTGCGATCACCCAGCCTGCGATGGGCACAGTTTGATCGCCAGGTTGCGTCGTTGCATTGGATTCAGCGGCGCGCGCCGCGTTTTCACCCGGCGGCCGGGTGGCCAATCCCCTAACCAGGAACCAATCTTCTCTCTTTGTTTCCCCCACATCGTTGGACGAATCCTTTTCATCCGTGCCCTGCGCCCACTCGGCCGTGGAGCGCCCGACGATTTCAACGGGAACACCGCGGCCAAACTGGTAGAGGCGTGACGCGGTCCGGCCAGGTTCGACACGAAGATTCGTGGAGACTTTTGTGCGTCCCCGTGCCTGCACCGGCATCGCGCGCACCTGGGTTAGGAGCTTGATGCTGCGCTGCCAGAGCGCGGGGTCCATCAGAAAGCGGGCGTCGACCCATCCGACAGCGCCGGCATCCGTCCGGACTTCCACGTTGTCATTGCGGCGGGCAATGATGGAAACGCGATCGCCATAATGCAGAGTTGCAAGCGGCTCGCGTACCTGCGCAACCCGGCCCCACAGCGTGACGCTCCGTTCGCTGATAAAGGCCTCGCCTCGCGTTTCGTGCTTGGGCCGGAATATCCAAGCCAGCAGTACTACGAGGCCAAGCAGCGGCACTGCAATGAGGAGCTTTCTTTTCATGTGCCGCGGGCCACACTAGCCGTCTCAACCGTCGTCATCATTTCCCGTTTGTCTTTCAAGGTTCTCTAAAGATTGTACCTGAAAGTTTGGCGCCGCCGGGCGCGGCAGTGAGCTGTTTGCTTTTCTGCTAGAATGCCGCAGCAATCAGAAACAATTTTTGGACAAACTGCGGAGGATTTTCATGAGGTCTCTCAATTCCCTCCAGCCGCTGGGCCTACTGGTCCTTCGCCTGGCTCTGGGGCTCATTTTCTTTTCGCACGGCTATCCCAAACTGGCGCACCAGGGCGGCGGTATGGAGGGCTTTTTCGTCCAGCACGGACTCCCGGGATATTTTGTTTACATTTCGGGCGTATTAGAGGTTTTCGGAGGCATGCTGCTGGTGCTGGGCCTTTTCACGCGAGGCGCGGCCCTCTTGCTGGCCATCGAAATGGGCGTGGCCATCTGGAAAGTGCACAGCAGCGCAGGCTATCTGGCTGTTCACAATTACGAATTCCCCATGATGTTGTTGACAGCATGCTTCGCGCTCGCGACCGTTGGAGCAGGAACTATCTCGCTGGATTACCCGCTCTTTGAAAGCGCCAAGGGTGGCAGATCAAGTCCGCCGAAGCCAAAAAAGTGACTGCTCCCGGCCATCGAGAAAAGGAACTTAGTACCTCGCCGGCGCTGACGTCGATGCCACTCCCGTCAACCCCTCAGGCACCGCGATCCACAGGATAATGTAAGCAAGAATGTTCGGTCCGGGAATCAGTGTTGCCACCAGCCAGATCACCCGGACGATCGTTGGATCCAGATCGAAATAGTCTGCTATGCCGGCGCAAACACCTGCTATTTTTCTGTTGTTCGTAGAGCGTACCAGTCTCTTCTCTGGTCCGTAGCGAGGAGGAGCGCCGCTAGCAGCTGTTTCCGGCTGCTTTGCGCCGCAGTTGTAGCAGAACTTGGAACCCGCCGCGATATCTTTTTGGCAGTTCGGACAATTCATTGGACCACCCCCACGGAGCAGCTCCATCATGCTCCTCTACTTATGGATACGAGCAAACCCTGAAAAAAGTTTCCCGATTCGGCAGTCTAAACCCAATGGGCTCAATACTCCAGAAGCTGTTTCACAGCGGAGGTGATATGGCTTGTCTGCGGTAGGATTACATCCTCAAGCTTGGGCTGGTATGCGCAGAATGTATCCATGGCCGCCACGCGCTTCACTGGCGCGTCCAGTTCTTCAAACAGTTCATCCGCGATGCGAGCCGCAAGTTCCGCGCCGTAACCCCAGCTCAGCATGTCCTCGTAAGCCACGATCACGCGGTGCGTCTTTCGGATTGTCGCGGCGATGGCTTCCCAGTCGTACGGCGAGAGCGAACGCAGATCGATAATCTCCACTGAAATGCCCTCGCGCTCCAATTGTGCAGCGGCCACCTCTGCCCGATGGACCAACGCGCCATAGGTGACGATGCTCAGGTCCGTGCCCTCTTTCACTATGCGCGCCTTACCGAATGGAATCGTAAAGTCCGGCCCCGGATTCTCCGAGCGGTTATACGGCTGCCGGTAAAGGTGTTTGTGCTCCAGAAACATCACGGGATCATCGCAGCGGATCGCTGTACGCAAAAGACCCGCCACGTCGAGGGCCGTCGACGGCATTACCACGCGAAGGCCCGGGCAATGCGTGAAGATCGATTCGCCGCTCTGGCTGTGATACACGCCGCCTCCGGTCAGGTAGCCGCCGATGGGCACGCGAAGTACCACCGGCGCTTTGAACGCGCCATTCGAACGCCAGCGCATCACGCACAGCTCATCGCGAATCTGCATCATGGCCGGCCAGATATAATCGAAAAACTGTATCTCAGCCACCGGCTTCAACCCGCGCGTGGCCATCCCGATCGCCCGCCCAACGATGCTGGCTTCTGCCAGCGGCGTATTGAACACCCGATCGTTCCCATACTTCCGTTGCAGCCCTGCCGTCGCTTTGAAGACCCCGCCCTTCCCTTTCACTTGCTTGAGGCTCTCTTCACGGCTGGCGTCGGCTACGTCTTCGCCGAAAACCGTGATGCGTTCGTCGCGCGCCATCTCGTCGGCAAGTGTTGCCGCCACCGTTTCCACCATCGTTTTCGGCGCGCCGTGAAAATGAGGTTGCGTTTCGAACGCGGCGGACGCCGGATCGATCTCCGCGGAATAGACATGCATCGGAATGGACTCGACGGAAGGCTCCGCGGCTTCAAGCGCCCGGTCGGCGGCCTCACGGACCTCGATGTCAATCTCCGCTTCGAGGGTTTCAATCTGCTTCTGGTCCAGCACGCCTTCGCGAACCAGGACCAGCGCAAGCTTCGAAAGTGGATCGCGCCGAGCCTCTTCTTCGCGCTCCTCAGGGGATTTGTAAAGTTTTTCGTCGTCGGAGAGCGAGTGTGAATAAGGCCGCGTCACATGCGCATGGATCAGCGCCGGTCCGTGGCGCTCGCGGCAATATTCCACGGCTTCTTTGCAGACGGAATAGCTTTCGAACGGATCCGTGCCGTCGCACTCCGCAACACGCAGATTCGGAAAACTGCTCACCAGTTTCGAGATGCTCCCCCCGGCGGTTTGCACTTCAACAGGCACGGAGATGGCGTAGCCGTTGTCTTCGATGAGATACAGTAACGGCAGCTTCTTGCCGCACGCGACGTTGAGGGACTCCCAGAACTCGCCCTCGCTTGTTGAGCCGTCACCACCGGAGACATACACGATTTCATTGCGCTCGTGGTTCACGTATTTTCCGAGCGGCGCTTTCTTGGCTTGCGCCAGGGCCTTGGGCCGTCCTTCGTAATAAAACGTTGCCTCGGCGGCGCCCACGGCTTGCACAAATTGGGTTCCGGTGCAGGAAGACTTGCTGACGATGTTCCATTTGGGATGGCCCCAGTGCGAAGGCATTTGCCGGCCTCCGGAGCTGAGATCATCCTTTGCTCCTACCGCCGCGAGCAACGTCTCCAGTGAAGTGACGCCCAGCATTAGGCAGAGCGCGCGATCCCGGTAATAAGGATAAAACCAGTCCACACCCGGGCGGAGGAATAGCCCCATAACGGCAGTAACCGCTTCATGCCCGGCGCTGGAGATTTGAAAGTAGATTTTATTCTGTCGCTTGAGCTGGATTTCGCGGTCATCCAGCCGTCGCGAAAGATACATCGTGCGGTAAAGGCGAATCAGCGTTTCGTAATCCAGGCCGTGCACCTTGGGGGCGTCAAGCTTTGCGAGTCTGACGCGCGTTTGTAACGCCATTCGTTCTGCCCTCGAGTTGAACTTCGGAATTGCCTCTGCGGAATTTAATTATAGCGGATTTTCACGTCCGGCTAGTCTATTTGAAATTCCCCGTCCGCCAGGGGCCCGCCAAAAACCATCCAAATTGGCCTAGTGCGACGAAGCCGTAAGACAATTCTCTCAAGCTGCCCCTAGTCGAGGGCTTCGAACTGTTGATCCGTTTTTTCGAATTCAGGATCGCTTTGCAAGATCACTCTCGGAGACGCGTTCTTGAACGGTTCCTCCGAGGGAATGCGCGCGACCCAGCGCTGCTCGGAAAGTTTTTCGTGCGAGCTGAAATACAACCGCACAAGTAAACTCACCTTACCGTTAGGCGTTGCTGCAGAATTTTCTGCCCCCGCCACATGCGATTTACCTTTTGTTTTGCCTTTAGTCTTAGCGGCAGGTGCCGGTTTGTCAGCCGCCTCAGCATTCGTAGGCGCTTCCCCAGCAGCGCTCTCGGGGCGGTCGAGTTTGTATTGCAGTCTCTTGTCCAGGCGAAAGGCTTGCTTCCAGCCGTCGAGTTTATGGCGCGCGAGTTGCGCCTTCTCCTCATCCGTGCCAAAATCCAGCTTGATATAAATGTGGGACATGAATTCAGTCTGCGACGCGCTCCATTCTAAGTCAAGATGGCCCCAGCCGCAAAAGTTCGCGCTGGCCACTCTGAAAACTCCGGTACTTTACGCGAGGTGGGAATGATTTGGTATGGAAGGGGCCAGTCCATGAGGACTTATCTCTTTTCCGCTTGCAAACTATGGCGTTTCGCGCCATAGTATCCATCGCTCGGATCCGGCTTGCGTAACTCATGCAAACTGCACTTCAACGTCGCCGCCGTTCATATTCCGCAAGCATCTGTTTGCTCGTAGTAGCCCTGCTGTACGCGCCGCTCGCTGGCGCCGCGTGGTCCTCCTATCAATCCGCCTGTTGCACCTCGGATCAATGCCCTATTCCGGAGCATCATCACCATAAATCTCCGGCCGCGCCCACGAACCACATGGATTGCGGGCATGACATGGTTGGCATGATGGCATGCACCATGTCCTGCTGTCATGATTCCGATCGCTCGGCAGTTGCTTCGATCGCCTTTGTGCTGCCCCCAGTCCTAGTGGTCCCCGAATCGGCGGCCATCACGTCGCCAGTGCAGTTTGCCAAGCCCTTGGATTTTCCTCGTCCCATCGAACCTCTCTCTCCACCACCTCGTCTCGCTTTTGCGGTCGCTTAAGCACCGGCCATCTCTTCTCAACCTAGCTGATCCACGTAGCCTGCGGCGTCAATGCCGCACGCGAAACATTTTTTTCGGGAGAAAAGTTTTCCATGCGCAAAGTTTCGCCTTTGTTGTTGGTTTTGCTGTTACTCGGCGGCCGCTCGTTTGCCACGGTCTTCGGAACTGTTCGCGGCATCGTTCACGACCCGCAGCACCGGCCGGTAGCAGACATTGAAGTGGTTCTTAAAGCGAAGTCCTCGGAATATACGCAAACCGTGAAAACGGATGTCAACGGCGAGTTTCACTTCGATGCCGTACCGCTCGCCGAATACATCGTCACGGTCTCGCATCAGGGATTCGCGACCGTCGAGCAAAGCGTCACCGTACTTTCCGGATCGGCCCCTGTATTGCATTTCGAATTGCAGATCGCCACACAGAATCAATCGATTCTCGTGTCCGCCCCGCCCGCCCAGACGGAATCCGCGACGCCGACAACCATCGTGACTCGCCTGGAAATCCAGGAAACGCCAGGCGCGTCGCAGACCAACAGTGTCGCCATGATCACGGACTATGTGCCGAGCTCTTATGTCACGCACGATCAACTCCACGTCCGTGGCGGCCACCAAGTCAGCTGGTTGATTGATGGCGTGCCAATTCCCAACACCAATATCGCCAGTAACCTCGGCCCGCAAATCGACCCTAAGGACATCGATGTGTTGGAGACCCAACGCGGCAGCTACACAGCCGACTACGGCGATCGCACTTACGGCGTGTTCAACGTCGCGCCGCGCACCGGATTCGAACGCAACAACGAAGGCGAAGTGCTTCTGAGCGCGGGAAATTTCTATCAGACCGACGATCAAATCAATTTCGGCGGTCACACCAACAAGTTCGCCTACTACTTGAGCGCCAACGGCAATCGCACCAACCTCGGCTTGCAGACCCCGACCCCAAACGTCATCCACGATGCCGGCAACGGCTACGGCGGATTCGGCTCTTTGATCTACAATCTGGGTTCGCAGGATCAATTGCGCTTCGTCGGACAAATCCGGCGCGATTATTATCAGGTGCCCTTCGATCCGAATGACCCTAATCTCCCGGTCACGACTCCTCCCCAATATCTAAAGGACGCCAATCAGGAGAGCGATACGATCGCCGCATTTTCTTGGGTGCACACCTTCAGCCCTGGTCTGCTGCTCACGGTCTCGCCCTTCTATCACTACAACCGTGCCAATTACGAAAGCAGCCCCAACGACATCCCCGCTTCGACGACTCAAAAGCGCTCTTCCTATTATGAAGGCGGTCAAGCCACCGTGACCTGGGTCAAAGACCGGAGCAATTTTCGCGCGGGGCTCTTCGGCTTTGCACAGCAAAATGATGAGCTCTTTGCTCTCGTCTATAACGACGGCAGCAACCCGCCACTAGAGCCGACTCCGGTTAACTCAACAGGTGGCTTGATTGCGGCCTACGCCGAGGAACAATTCCGCGCCACGTCCTGGTTGACCTTGAGCGCCGGAGTGCGGCAAACGCATTTTTCGGGAGGAGTCGTCGAGAACGCGACGAGTCCCCGGTACAGCGTTGCGGTCCGCGTTCCCAAAATCAACTGGGTCTTCCGCGCTTTCTACGGCGATTTCTACCAGGTCCCGCCACTCGTCACCATTTCCGGTCCTCTTCTTGCTTTCATCACCGCCGTCCAACAACTGGGATTCATCCCGGTTCATGGCGAGCGCGATGAAGAGCATCAATTCGGCGTCACCATTCCGATAAAGGGCTGGACCATCGATGCCGACAACTTCTCGACTCGCGCAACGAATTTTTTCGATCACAACAATTTCAATAACTCGGACATTTTCTTCCCCATCACCATCCAGGGCGCACGCATCAGCGGCTGGGAACTGACCCTGCGTTCTCCGCGAATCTGGAATCGCGCCCAGGTGTACGTGACCTATTCGAATCAGCTGGCGCTCGGCCGCGGTTGCATCATTGGCGGTTTGATCGGTAATTGCCCCGTTCCGCCGCCAGGGTATTTCGCCCTCGACCACGACCAGCGGAACACGTTGCACGTCGGTGGAACCGTGAACTTGCCATGGCGGAGTTACGCCTCCACCGATGTCTACTATGGATCGGGTTTCTCCAACGGCGCTCCGCCGCCCTCGCATTTGCCAGGCCATACGACGTTTGACCTGACTCTCAGCAAGAGTTTTGGGGAGCGCTTCTCCGTCTCCGCGACCGCAACCAACATCACCAATCGCCGCGTGTTGCTGGATAACAGCTTCACCTTTGGCGGAACCCACTACATGGATCCCCGCCAGATTTACGCCCAGGTGCGCTATCGTTTCCATTACTAAGTTTCTCGGGTACCCGAGTGAAACTGAAACAAGAAACCAAAAACCTGTTCCGCCTGACTCGCTTCGGCATGGTCAATTGTTTTCTGGTCCGCGAAGACGATGGCTTCACTCTCGTTGACACCGGCCTTGCACATTCAGACGAAGCCATCATAAAAATGGTGCACCGTTTCGATGCGCCGATCCGGCGCATTGCCTTGACTCATGCACATATCGATCACGTGGGCTCTCTTGATGCACTCGTTCTCAAGTTCCCGGAGATCCAATTGGTCATTGGCCAGCGAGAATCTCGCCTCCTCACTCGCGATTTCTCTTTGGATGCTGGTGAAACCGGGAAGAAACTGATTGGTTTCCCCGGGGCGAAATCTCGCCCCACGCGCCTCCTCAGCGATGGTGACCGCGTTGGCTCCCTCCAGGCGATCCTCTCTCCCGGTCACACGCCAGGGCACATGGCCTATCTGGACGTCAGGGATGGTTCACTGATCGCCGGAGACGCGTTCACAACGCAGATGGGTGTCGCCGCTGCTGGTGTTTTCAAACTCTTCTTTCCATTCCCCGCGCTGTTCTCGTGGAATCGCGAATACGCGGCCGAAAGCGCAAGGAAACTTCGCAACCTCAAGCCCACGCGCCTCGCAGTCGGGCACGGTAAGACTATTGAATCCCCCCTCGCAGCGATGGAGCAAGCCATTGAATTGGCCTTCCAGCAGTGCGACAAAACGCCCAGCTAATTCTTCCTTGA
>DATDGF010000090.1:0-2312 GCA_036522195.1 Candidatus Acidiferrum sp.
GCGCTCCACGGCGCTCTCCAGGCCGGTTCGCTGGGCACGACCTTCACTGCGTCCCAGGGACTTCTGTTGATGATCCCCAACATGTACAAGATCGCCGGCGAGCTCACGCCCGCTGTGATTCACGTCGCCGCTCGCTCCGTCGCCACCCACGCGCTCTCTATTTTTGGCGATCACAGCGACGTGATGGCTGCTCGTCAGACGGGCTTTGCGCTGGTAGCCTCGGGCTCTGTACAGGAAGCCCACGATCTAGCTGCCATCGCCCACGCCTCTACACTGGAAGCACGTATCCCTTTCCTCCACTTTTTCGACGGGTTTCGTACCTCGCACGAACTGAACAACCTCTCTCTGCTCTCGGATGATGACCTCTGTGCCGTGATTGACGACCAAGCCGTGCGCAATCACCGCGAACGCGCACTGCGCCCCGACCGGCCGGTCCTCCGAGGCACCGCGCAGAATCCCGACGTTTTTTTCCAGGCGCGTGAGGCGTGCAACGCGTTTTACCTCGCCTGCCCCGCGATCGTGCAGGGCGTCATGGATGGCTTTGCCAGTCAGACTGGCCGCAGCTATCAGTTGTTCGATTACGCCGGTGCGCCGGATGCCGAGCGCGTCATGATCGTCATGGGATCCGCAGTGGGAACGGCCGAAGAAACCGTCGAATGGCTCAACGCCCACGGCGAAAAAGTTGGCCTGCTCAAGGTGCGGTTGTTCCGTCCCTTTGCGGTTCAAGCGTTCATGAACGCATTGCCTCGTACCACTCGAGCCATTGCCGTCCTGGATCGCACCAAGGAGCCGGGAAGCATCGGCGAGCCGCTCTATCTCGACGTTGTTGCCTCCCTTGCCGAAACAGGGCGCAACCTCCGTGTTGTGGGCGGGCGTTACGGCCTTTCTTCCAAGGAGTTCACGCCGGCCATGGCTAAAGCCGTTTTCGACGAGCTCAAGAGTTCCGCGCCGCGCAATCATTTCACGATTGGCATTCACGACGACGTCACTCATACCAGCCTCGAATACGATCCCGCTTTTTCCACTGAGCGTCCGGACACCGTGCGCGCGGTCTTCTATGGCCTCGGGTCCGACGGCACGGTCGGCGCAAACAAGAACTCCATCAAGATTATCGGCAAGCAGACTGGGAATTACGCCCAAGGCTACTTCGTCTATGACTCGAAGAAAGCGGGCTCCGTGACGGTCTCGCATCTGCGGTTTGGCCCGCAGCCAATTCGCTCCTCCTATCTGATTGATAAGGCCAACTTCATCGGCTGCCATCAGTTCCCGTTCCTCGAACGTACGGACATACTGTCGCGGGCCGTTCCCGGAGCGAGCGTGCTGCTGAATGTGCCGTTTGCTCCTGCCGAAGTGTGGAATCACCTGCCCCGGAAATTCCAGCAGCAGGTTATCGAGAAGCGTTTGCGTGTTTTCGTCATCGACGCCTACGCTGTAGCCCGCGATACTGGCATGGGCCGCCGCATCAACACCATCATGCAGACCTGTTTTTTCGCGATCAGCGGCATCCTGCCTCCCGCCGACGCGATCGCAGCCATCAAGAAAGCTATTGAACAAACCTACGGCAATCGCGGCGAAGCTGTCCTCAAAAGGAATTTTGACGCGGTCGACCAGGCTCTAGCTCATTTGTCTGAAGGGCAGTTCCCGGATCAGATAACGGCTCAATTTGACATCTTGCCGCCTGTGCCCCCGCAGGCTCCCCCGTTTGTTCGCAACGTGCTTGGTGAAATTGTCGCTGGTCGCGGCGATGACCTGCCCGTCAGCGCTCTCCCGCCCGACGGCACCTTTCCCACCGGGACCGCCAAGTGGGAAAAGCGAAACATCGCCCAGGAGATCCCCGTCTGGGACGAGCAGCTCTGCATCCAATGCGGTAAGTGCGTGCTCGTGTGCCCGCATGCGGTAATTCGCGCCAAGGTCTACGATACGTCACTGCTCGCGAACGCCCCGCAAACGTTCAAGATCGCAAAACCGCGCTGGCGCGAATTCGAAGATCTGCGGTACACGCTTCAGGTCTCGCCCGAAGACTGCACAGGTTGCGCCCTCTGCGTCGAAATTTGCCCGGCCAAAAGCAAAAGCGCGGCAAAACACAAAGCGATCAACATGGCCCCGCAAGCTCCTCTTCGAGAGCCCGAGAGCAAAAACTGGGAGTTCTTTCTGTCCATCTCCGAATTTGACCGCAGCCGCCTGTCCCATTCGCAAGTCAAGGATGTACAGTTGCTCGAACCACTCATGGAGTTCTCCGGTGCGTGCGCCGGCTGCGGCGAGACTCCGTACATCAAGCTCCTTACGCAGCTCTTCGGTGATCGCCTGCTGAT
>DATDGF010000091.1:0-9909 GCA_036522195.1 Candidatus Acidiferrum sp.
AGGTCTTGACCGACTCCCCGGGGGCTGCGCTCATGCGTATTCTTGTTTTCGTTATCTCCATTATGTCCTCTTCAGTTCTACAGGATTTCGGGTATGGGCCTTCAACTCCGAATTCTTAGAATTATGGTGGAGAGTAGAGAGGCGACCCTTTCAAGTACCGAGGGAACCCCGTCCGTCTTTTCTGCTCTCCCTGAAAGGTATCTCGATGCGTTGCCCATGCTGTTCGAGCCACAATATTAGTCGGTCACGAGCAAAAGGGCTTTTGGAGGCTTTTGCGAGCCGAATATTCATCCGGGCGTATCGCTGTCTGGAATGCGATTATCGATTCTTCCGCTGGCACATAAGTCCTAAGATTTCGCCGGTTCGAGTAGCAAAGCCTCGCGTGCCATGACGCCCTCATGCGAATGAAAAGAAGAAAATACCTCGCCTGAGATCTCGATAATTCGGCAACAATTTGTGTATTCCTTGCTTTTTGTGTACTGGCTGACCACTCATCCCACCCTTGTTCGGGTCACATATGGAAACCGTGACTGACAGCTACGCTCATGTCCTACTATTCGCTTGCCCGAAATGCGGGATTCCGTTGGCCTCCGCGTGTGCCAGCACTTGGAAGAATTTAGAGATTGCGGATGCGCACTATTTCACTATTTCAATCCTCACTGCCCCTGTGGATGGACGGGACCAGTGATCGGCGTAGAGGCCGTGAAACATTGGGTCGAAGTTTGGAAGATTCCGGTCAACTTAAGGCCAGACGCTGCGGGGCCGTGCGATAAAAGCTAATTAAGCTTGATACTTGATATCCGTCTTTTGATAGAAGGCCTTATAACCGCAGTTCGGGCATTCGCATTGGATACCGTCAGGCGGAAATTCCGGTTTGAGTGGCATGAAGTAGTTCGCAAGTCCAACGTCGTCTATTTTGGAGTATCCTAATTTCGATTTGCAGTTTCTACAGCTTAGGACCCAACTAGCCATTTCTACACCAAAAGCGACCGTATGCCTATTGGAAGTTGAAGGCAATACTTGAAATACCTTAGTACTGATGAACGCATTTCTACGGCGTTTGCGGTATGGGTCTATAAACTCCTGAACCTGAAAATGTACAAAGGGGGAGGCAAGCGGGGCGGCCTGGTTCTTTATTGTGCCGGAGCCGAGGTTGCCTTCTGCTTCCCCTGATAACGTCTGTCCCTCCATCCGTCAATTCCCGCAAGACATTTCGAAATGGGCGTTTGAACAAGAAGTTTCGTTTTGACACCAAACAAGCTTCCGAAAAACATCTGAGCTAGTGTTGCGTCGACCCATTGAGACCGTCCTACTAATCAGATGAGTTAGCGCTGCCTTGGTGCAAGAAGGTGCAGCGTGCGACCTCAGTTCTCTGCGTCTTGTTGCGCAGAAAGCTAAAATATCCTCAGTGTTCAGGTAACCGAACGCGGTAGAGATTACGCTGCGTCGTCGCGCGCAAAATCGCATAAGTGGAGGGATCCCGGCCCGGAAACACATCCCTTTCCGGTATTTCCCACGTGCCAGGAATCGCTCGCACTTCCTCCGCGGAAGTAAAACCGTTCGCCGGAAGGTTGGGCAGCCCGTGTCCCGGAGACAAAGGAATCACAAATGTACCGCCCGAATGCATCCCCGGAAGATCCATCCGAATAAAGAAGAATTTCTCGTCGGGCGACCAATTCACAATCCCGGCGCCAGTGTAAGCTGGACCTGTGGCGAAGCAACGCGTGCATAGCAGCACGGGCTTGCCGCCCGACGCCGGATAGATAACCACTGCGTTCGGTGAATCCCCTTCCTTCCGCTCGATCCACGTCACTAGCAGCTGGCCGTCCGGCGACGCCGCAAGCAGATATATCACAGGATCGGGAACGACTTGTTTCTGGTCGGTGCCATCTTCATTCATGCGATACACATAATCTTGCGTGTCTTCCTTGCTCAGATAGAAAATCGTTCCGCCCGAACCGAACAAAGGCCGGTATGCCTCTTTCTGGGTGAGCCGTCTTGGCGGAAAGCTCCGAGTGAGCGACGCGAGCCAGATAGCGGACTCTCCTGCTTCATCCAGTGCCGCGAACACGACGCGCTTGCCATCCGCCGAAACGTCGTAGCGCGTCACCGCGAAGCCCGGAAAGACTCTCTCGGCACGGCCCGTCGCCAGGTTTGCCACAAGAAATTCACCCGCCACGAACGCCCTGGACGAATCGGTCCGCAATAAATAGTAGAGCAGCTTTCCGTCGGGCGAGATGGTAGGTGAGTAGGTGTAGCCTTGGGAGGTGATGCGATGCAACCCGCCTGGCGCTTGCAAGTAGATGCTGCTCTGCTCTGTGCCAATCGCCGTGATCAGCGATTTGCCGTCTGGCGCCACCGCTATGCCCTCTTCTTCGGTAGCGCCAAACGTAATCTGTTCTGGCGCGCCCTTTGGAAATTCCTGCCGCCACAAATGAAACCCGTTCCCGGCATTTGCGCTGAGGTACATCCAGTTCCCGTCGGGAGACCAAGCTGCGCCCGTGCATTTCGATGCCGCCGGCCCCGCAATTCGCCCTTGCGAGCCTCCGCTAAATGTCGTCACGCGGCAAGGCAACCAGCCACGATTATCCATTTCCGCCACTAATACCCATTTGCGGTCTGGGGACAAATAAGAACGGTGGGCCATGCCGATTTCGACTGTTGGCGGCAGATAAACGTCCCGCTCTTCGGTGCGGTTTTGGTCCGCCGTTACGATTTTCATGTACAGACCAGTGGTGATTTCCGAAAACAGAACCTGTTGCGGACCGATCCATGTCAATCCGGAAGCGTTGGGCAGCCAAAGCTCGGTCGCTCCGCCCAGCGAGGGAACCGTCCACGTGTTCCAGTTCCATTGTTCGCTGTGTGTGTAAGCGATTTTCGAGCCATCGGGGGAAAAGGCTGGCGCCATCTTTGGCGACGCATCGTTCGTCAACTGCACTGGTTCTCCATCTGGCAGCAGCTTGGCCCAGATGTCGCCCGCACCGTTGAACGTGCTCTCTCCGTGGATGAAGGCCAGGATCCGACCGTCCGGCGACAGCGCTGGGGACGTCACCGAATCCGAGAAATTCGTGAGTGGCTCGTACTGAACGACGGCCGTTTGGCGCCGGGAAGGAGCCAGAAAAAGCGCCGCGAGGCCGACCGCAAGCACGAGAACTGCAGCGCTTACATACGTGACGACCTTTCTGGCAGAGCGTCGCGGGAGTGCTGCGGCCACCCCGCCCGACTGTGTCGCCTCCAGCGCGGCACGCACCTCCGCCGCACTTTGATAGCGGCTCGCCGGCTCTTTCATGAGACAGCGCGCGATCACGCTTTGAAAGGCCCCGGGCACTGTTGCACCTAAAGGAGCGGGCTCCTCTCGCAGCACGGCTGCTGACAATTCGAAACTCGTATTACCTTGAAACGGCGGATGACCGGCCGCCATTTCATACAACACCACGCCCAGCGCCCAAATATCGCTCCGTAGGTCCGCCGCTTGCCCGCGGAAAAGTTCTGGAGCCAGTGCGTGCAAAGTTCCCACTACAGCGCCGGGTTCCGTCAGCGACCGGTCGCTGCGCGTTGCCGCTTCTATTTCCGATCCCTCGAGGCGCTTTGCCAAGCCGAAATCCAGCACTTTGACGCGATCTTCCGTGGTGATCATGACATTCGAAGTTTTCAGATCTCGGTGCAGTACGTTGCGGGCGTGCGCGTGCGCAAGCGCGTCCGAGATCTGCACGCCGTAGCGCATGGCTGTGGCAGCCGCTAGGCCTTCAGCACGAGAGACGCGGTCGGCAAGCGTTTCGCCTTCGAGGCATTCCATCACCAGATAGTCCACGCCGTTTTGTTGGCCGATGTCATAGAGGACGCAGATATGCGGATGAGAGAGCGAAGAGATGGCACGAGCTTCGGCGGCCAGGCGCTCGCGGCGCTTAGGATCTGCGAAAAATTCTGGCGGCAGAACCTTGATCGCCACGGTACGATTCAGACGTGTGTCACGCGCCCGATAGACTACACCCATCCCGCCCGCGCCCAGCGGCACATCGATTTCATAGGGCCCCAGTTTTGTGCCCTGAGCGAGCGGCATAAGTGCCCGTGATTATAACCCCGAGAAACCTACGCTTGGTACCTCACTCCGCAAGAGCAAGTTAGGCGGGGTGCTGACGTTGCTTATGAACGTGAGGACTCGAGAGTCGAAATCGGTAGTGGCGCCCATCGCAGGATCCACAGCCAGCAAGGGTAACTGGACTTCCATACAGGATGGAGGGTAGCGGGAGAAATGCATGACCTATGTTGAACATGACCTCTTCCAAACCAGTGGAGGCAAGTCTAAATTGGCCGCATGCTTCAGATGGGTTTTCGCATATGCTGCGGCCTTTTCTTTTCCCTCTTCGATATCAGCCACCGACTCGGAAGGTGCAATCCAATTCTTATTTTTGACGTTATAGACCGATGCCTGCACACCGAGCGCATTGTGCTCCGAGAACAGCCGTAGGTGTTCGTCACCCAGCTTGATTTCGGCCCAAAAACCCTCATCCAGCATTCGGAGACTCCGATTTGCGGCACGCAGCTGGCTATTGCCAACGAAATTTGGGACCCACAAGGATAAAACTAGCACTCCTGGAACGTATCGGACAGCAGGAAATTACGAGCTCGAGGTGCATCTTCGAACTTTACGGTACGACTGAAGTCGAACCCTGCTACCGCGCTCCCAGGGAATTCGAAACTATCAGGCAGGCCCTCAAAGGGGCCTCCACAAAGCAAGTTAAGCGGAGTGCTGACGTTGCTTATGAACGTGAGGACTCGAGAGTCGAAATCGGTAATGGCGCTCATCACAGGATCCACACCTGTAAGGGCTTATGAAAATAGCTTTGTAAATGACGTGCTCCAAGAGCCCCTTCCTTCTCGACTTGTAGATTGAGAGGCTACCGCAGTTGGGACAATTAAAAGACTTCCTGAAGATACCCATGACAAACTTCTCCGCTTCTGGCTAGGGCCCTGCATTGTATACCAAAATCGACGCTGCGGCGTAGGCGGATCGCAGGGGCGGGGGGACTGGGCTGCGGGGTTTCTTCATAAGCAGGCCGCTTGCGTCCCTGCTCACTTTCCGCCGCTAACAGGGAAAAAATCAGGGAAGTATCTCGTTCTCGGCAAGCCTACCTCACTGCAAACCTACAACTGACGAGAATTACTAGCAAGCTAGGCGCCTCGGATTGGCTGGGCGGAATAAGGAACTAACAGGGAAATCTCTTGCCTGCGAGCTGCCAATCCTGTAGGCAAAATACTGCTTCGTCGATCGCGCTTGATTGGAGGCAGTTGTGCCGCGTCCGCTGCAGGTCAACGGACGCCGGAGTTTCATTCTTTGAGTGGACCAAAAGAGGCGGGACCTCCAACACACGCATGCGCTCCCGCTTTATACGGCCCAGTAAAAACCGCTGTGTTCTTCCCAGACGTGGCCTGGTGTTGCGCCTAAGCGATGCTCGGCAAACCGTGAAGTCGAACGCGGTCCAGAAACGGAGTTGTGGAAGCTTCTGATCAGGTTCCAGCCTGACCCTTTTCTCACGGGCCACTCGGAAATAACCAGGTAGCACTCCGGATTGCCGACAATGCGTCCAGAATGTCGTAGACGCGAGCGGCACCAGTAAGAGTAGAGTGCATCCGGCCAGCGAACCGACATGTCGAATGGGTCTTACGACTGGCTTAGGGGACTAAGCCTATCCGCCGAAAAGCGTGCTCGCGATTTTCCCAAGTGCGGGCCATTACTTCAGTTTAGCGTATTCGGATTTGGCCGCGATGAGGATGGGAATGTCGGCATCGGCGTCCTTCCACAGGGTAAAGAAATCTTGATAGGCAGCGCGGGATCGGATGGTGTCGCCTTGTAAGGCGTAGGCGCGGCCGAGCTGAAGGCGCGCTAACGCTCCAAGCGGGCAACTCACCGCGATGCCGCGGTGGTCCAGGAATTTTTGAAATTCCGCCGCTGCTTCCTTGCCCTGATGCAGCAATAAGTATGCTTCACCCCGGATATACACGGGATAGAGAGAGCCACCGACCTCGAACTGGGGAAGCGGTGATCCCATCTCGTATGGTGCTGCGGCATGGAGATCTTCGAGAGCTTTGGCCGGATTATTTCGTCTAATTTCGATCGAGGCATAGATGGCCGGCAACCAATAGCGATTTATTGCCGTATTAAGAGGAAAGAGTTTCGCTAAATCGTGTGCCATCCTCTCGGCTTGGTCAATATTACCGATACGCGAAAATGCCAGGGCCGCCAGAACGCGTACATCTCTTGTGGGAGCTTTGCCCAGCGCAGGGACGATTTGCTGGCGGGAGCGCGATGGGTTGTTAAACTCAGCTTCGCGCAGAGCGGCATTCATCTGCCATGCTGCTGCTGTTTCTTTTGAGTCATTGCCGCGAGCGAAATCGATAGCGCGCTGCGAGAGTTTCCGTGCGATTGCCAGGCGCCCGTAAAATGCCTCGGTGTCTGACTCGAACGAGAGCAGCACATCCTCCCCAGGCTTGCCACCAGACGCGGCGATTTGCCGCTGCATCTCGGCCGTGTCGTTCTCAAGGAAGGCAGCTCCATAGCGATTCCCATGCAGGAACGGATTGTCAACTTTGTGCGCAATGGCCTGCAGATATTTCGCGTCGGCCTCATCGAGACGATTCACGGCAGGATACAAACCCACAAGGTTGGTGTAGGCGGCTGCGCTGCCCGGGTTTAAGCGGAGGTCCTCGAGGCTCGCAGTAACTGCTTTTTCGTATTGCCCCAGATAGGTGTAATCAACCCCCAAGTTGCCGAAAGGTTCGCTGTTGAGAGGATAGGTCTGCGTCCACACTTCATAAGTCTGGATGGCTTTCTCGAGTTCGCCGGTGACAAGTAGATAGTAGGCAGCCGAAATGCGGAAATTCTCCCGCTCGCTGACGTTGTCGCGCAAATCATAAGCCTTCTGCAAGTTCTCATTGGCTAGCCCCGGTTCTCTGAGATTGGAGTACGAAATTCCCAACGCTTCGTAGGCGGCTGCGAAATTAGGGTCGCGTTCGATGCTTTGTTTGAAGAACGGAATTGCTGCCGCGCTACCTTTCTCCTGCAGAGTTTTAACTCCCACGGAAAGGGCCTTCAAGGCTTCGAGGGAAGGTGTGGTGGCTTGATCCAGGGGGGCGTCGAACTTCTCCACCGTGCTCAACGACTCACCGAGCTTCCCTCTGAGATTCGTCGCCGCTTCGTCTAGAGCCTTCAGGATGTGTTCTTTGTCTTCCGCCGTAACCTGCCCCTGCGCGAGTGGATCGCCGGTCTTGCAATTGATGGCATCGAGGCCGATCACGTACTGACTGCCAAGGCTGGCAATCGAGCCCGAAATGTAAGCCTTACCGCCCGCGCGCTGACAGAGATCACTCGCCACGTCTGGCGTCAGCTTGGTGCCCGGCGGTTTTGCCATCAGCTTCAGTGTGGCGCGAGTTCTTGCGTTCGAGAGAATGTTAAGAAACGGGGACTGCGCCAGCTGGACTGAAATCGCCTGCTTCAGGGTGTCGTCGAAAACCGGGTCACCAGTTGTGTTGGTGAAGTCCGCCAGCACAAGAATGTCCTCTTTCGTTAGCTTCGGCGCTCGGTGCAAATATGCGTAGGTGCCAGCGGCAAGCGCTACAAGCGCTACGGCAGCAGAGACGATGATCCCCCAGCGTTTTGGAAATCGGGTTCTAATTCTCGGCTCCGTTGCAGGCAACCCCGCCGAATTTGAACCACCCTTCAATTGCTGCAAAGCGTTCCGAATGTCGTCTGCATTTCGATATCGCAGGTTGCGATCTTTCTCCAGCGCTTTATCGATGATTCCTCCCAGCGATGGCGGTAGGCTAGGATTCAAGCTTGCAAGTGGAATTGGCGCTCGATTCAAAATCGCATCATGAACGACGGCCGCAGTGTTGCCAGGGAACGCCATACGCCCCGTCGCCATTTCATAAAGCACCGCACCGAACGAGAAGAAATCCGTACGCGCATCCAACTCTTCACCGCGTGCCTGCTCGGGTGACATATATGCGATGGTGCCCAGCGCGCTGCCGGGGCTCGTCAACAGTTCCCTCACGCTTGCCGTGGGCATCGCAGAATCGCTAATACCCTCGGAGGCTGAAGTGAGCTTCGCCAAACCAAAATCTAGAATCTTCGCTCGTCCTCGTTTCGTCACAAAAACATTCGCAGGCTTGATGTCACGGTGGACGATGCCTTTTTCGTGTGCCGCCTCCAGGGCATCCGCAATTTCCGCGCCGAGCTCCAACACCTGTTCGATGGGAAGCGGTTTGCCATCGATCATCGCTTTGAGGGTCTGCCCCTCCATGAACTCCATGGCGATGAAAGGATGCCCGCGATCTTCCGCGATTTCGTAGATAGTGCAGATGTTCGGATGATTCAGTGCTGAGGCAGCACGCGCTTCGCGCCGGAGGCGCTCCAGCGCTTGCAAATCTTTTGCCATGTCTTCAGGAAGGAACTTCAGTGCGACGTGGCGACCGAGGCGTAGGTCCTCCGCTTCGTAGACCACCCCCATTCCCCCGCCACCGAGTTTTCTCAGAACGCGGTAATGCGAGATTGTCTGCCCGATGATCGGCGACGAATCACTCACTGGCGTTGCATCTTACGTCAGCGCCCCAGCACAGGCAATCCTGTCCGCTCGCAAACAGCCTTTGCGGCCACGTAGTTGGACACTCATAAATGTGCCCATTCCTGACACTTGGGCGATAGTTCGAGTGACGGGCAAGTCGGAAGTAATGCTGTGAATCCTGAGGGTAAGGCCCTCAGCCGTTTCGCGACCGAGGGCCTTAGCAGGGTGCTGAAAAAGGGTAGTTGACCGTCATTCCGAGCGGAGCGAGGAATCCCTCTTCGTTTTGGGACAGCACGTCCCGTTACTTGTGATCGCCAGCGCAATCTCTCTCCGCGCCGCCAGCTTTGACTCGTCCATTGCTTGCGAATACAGGTCAAGAGTTGTGCTCGCCTTGGCGTGTCGAAGCAAGCCCTGAATGGTTTTTACGTCTTTGCCCTTGTGGATGAGAAAGGTTGCGAGGCTGTGGCGGAAGTTGTGGAAGGCGAGTCTTTGCCCCGGCTCAAGCCGGATGCCGACCTTAATCGCGGCGGGACGAATTTTGTCTTTCGCCATCATGCTGGCGCTCAGCGGCGTTTCGCCCTTCATTTTCGTGGAGGGGAAAACCCAGTCCTCGGGCTTGGCATAAAGAGTGTGCCGATGCCAGCCTTGCAGAGCATCTGCCAACACAGACAACATATGTCGGTCACGGACTGGCAGGGCGCGTGCAAGCAACTCCTCCTGAAGGAGGAATCGGTGCACCCGCGAGTGTTTAATATCAACCTGTTATCGAACAATCCGAGAATGAACGGACGAGAGTTTGTATCACGAGCATCCAAATTTCGGGAGAAATCAATGAGACGGAAGAGGCTCAGGACGTTTGCAGTGATAAGTTTCGGGTTGGTTGTCGTGCTGGGCGCGGCGTGGAAGGCGCAAGCACAAGACATCAAGACACCGTATTCGAGCATGGCCCCGCTTGAGCAATACCTGATGGAGCGAAATGCCGAGATAGCGCTGGCGCGGAGTGCGGCGCCAGAGGCGGTGGGGCGCGAGGCTGAGGTGAGGGTGCTCGGAAGCCGAGGCTACGAGACGTCCTCGAAAGGGACGAACGGGTTCGTCTGCCTGGTTGTGCGCGCGTGGGCGACCCGCTTCGACGATCCGGAGTTCTGGAATCCGAAAGCGCGGGCGCCGCACTGCTTCAACGCAGCCGCTGCCCGCTCGGTGCTGCCAGCGTACCTGAAACGGACGGAGTTGGTGCTAGAGGGACTGACGAAGGAGCAGGTGCTGGAGCGCATGAAGGTGGAGGTCGCGAAGAAGATTTTCACGGTGCCGGAGACAGCCTCGATGTGTTACATGTTGTCGAAGGGGGGCC
>DATDGF010000092.1:0-9578 GCA_036522195.1 Candidatus Acidiferrum sp.
GTTTCTGCCTTGCTGCGCAATCGCTCTGGTTCCTTTTCCGTCGAACGCCTCATGGACTTTCTCACCGCTTTGGGCCAAGACGTGGAGATTACCCTCAAGCCCACGCGCAAAAAACACGGCGAAGTGTCTCTCGTCGCCTAGCTGTGGCGACCTTTTATTGCCATTTTCTCTACGACATTTTCGCTCGCGAATTGAATTCATGAGGACTCCTGGGGATTGGGGACGTCAGAGCTGGGGGTGCGCCAAGCTATGTCTGGATGACTTGGCGGGGTGTGCATTTCCTTGGCAGCCTGGCGGGCGGGGAAGATTGCCGAAGTCGATGGTCGATTTTTCAGTGACAGGTCAAGAGGATGAAGGTTTAAGGCTTGAAGTGTCGGCCAGCTCTGACAGTCTACCGATGCAGGTTTATCCAGATGTATACATAACGCACGACTTACAGCTCCTGCAATGGGGCATTTCGGGTGCATTGCTCTGAGCATCTCCCTTGAATCGGGGAAGAGAATCCATAAGAGGTTCGGAATGAAGAGAATCTTGGCGTTATGCATGCTGCTGGTGGTGGCGCTGCCCACGCTTGGAGTTGAAGGCGAGCAAGTGATGTACGTGGGCGGGACAATCAAGACTCTGAAAGAAGGGGATTTGGGCAGGCTGGATACGACGTCGCAAACCACTCTAACGTTTGAATACTCGGGAGGTAAGGCTGCCATCCCGTTCGACAAGATTGATTCGTTCGAGTACACGCAACAAGTGGCACGGCACTTGGGAGTGTTGCCTGCGATCGCGGTTGGACTGGTCAAGCGCCGGCAGCGCAAGCATTTCTTCCGCATCTCCTATCACGAGGACACGAATGAACCACAAGTCGTGCTTTTCGAAGTTTCGAAGCAAATGCCACAGTCGCTGCTAGCGATCCTGCAAGCGCGTGCTCCCCAAGGTTGCAAGCCTTCGGCGCAAGCAAAATGCGGCCACGTAGATTGAGTGATCGTGGAAGAGCTCCGTGCGATTGCCATTCCGTTGCACGGGAGCCCTTTTCAACACCAACCACTAGATTTATGCGTGAAGCGTGGTCACGCGCTTGAGGGTGGGAAGGGCCTTGATGGCTTTTCCAGTTTCCTGCTGCGCGATGCGGAGATCGTACAAGGTTTGCAGGTTGACCCAGAATTGTGCGCTGGTGCCGAAGAAATGAGCCAGGCGCAACGCCGTGTCGGCGGTGATGTCGCGGTCTCCATTCAAAATCTGGGTGATGCGGTTGGTGGGAACCTTGAGATGGCGCGCCAGTGCGGCGGCGCTCATCTGGAGTTCCGCGAGCTCCTCGGCTAGATGCTCGCCGGGATGAATGGCAATCGGTGGCATTTGCTGTCCGTTCCCCTTCCTAATGGTAATCCACAATTTCCACATTCGTCGGGCCAGGTGAGCGTTCCGGCCATTCAAAGCATAGCCGCCATTGGTCGTTGACGCGGACGCTGTACTGTCCTTTGCGGTCGCCCTTGAGGGCCTCGAACCTGTTTCCAGGCAGAGCGGCGAGATCGCCGAGCACGTGGGCCGCTTCGAGCCGATCCAGCTTCAGGCGCGCGGGGCGTTCGATGCCCGAGAAAGCTTTTACGCGTTTTCCGGCGACGAAGTCGGCAGTCCGCTTGTCCCGGAAGCTCACAATCATGAAGAAATTATGACCGCAATTACGCTGTACGTCAAGCGTACCAATTTCGTCTTCTCGGGCGGCCAGGTGCGACGGGTAGAGGAGCGAAAAGCAGATCCCTCCGCTGCGGGCCGGGATGACAGAAGGAAGAGAGGTCGGACCGGGGCGGGCCCTGTAACACCAGAACACCAGAGGAAGAGCGGCCGCCTCGGAAGGTGGGCCCTACAAGGACACAATCAAGATTCCGGGACGGGCGGGCAGCCGGGGAATTCGCGGAGGGAGGTGTTGCCGATGTAGCCGAGGTCGGCGATGCCGATTTTGCTGGTGTAGAAACCGTCGCAGGTCATGCGGCGAAGGAAGGCGAAGAAGGCGACTCCCTGGCTGAGGGTGAGATCCTGTTTGGCGTTTTCGCGGTAAGCGATCAGATCGAGCACGATGTTTTCTTGCTCGGGGGTGCATGCCAAAAACACTTTGCCGTAGCGGTCGGTGCAGAGGCCGTCGAGCCAGAAGAGGCCGCCACCGAGCTGCAATTGATATTCTTCGTTCTCGCTGGTGAGCAAGTCGATGAATTCGGGGGCGCCGGCTTCAACGGCGCCGCCGGATTTTTCGTCTTGGGGGATGATGGCGTCGCACAGGGCAATTAACGTGGCGTATTGCGAGGCAGAGAAATATTTTGGAGTGTAGGCGCCGCTGGGAGCGGCGGATTTTTCTTTGTGCACCATCTGGTGGATGTATTCGGCGGCTTCGGCGGGAATTACCTGGAGAACGGAGCCCCCGGCGGCGGTGACGGCGAGAGTGCGGAGGATGTCGCGGCGGGAGATACCTTCCTTAGCCATGGTGTCCCTCGCAAGTGAAAACAAAAAGATTCAACACAGAGTTCACGGAGGACACAGAGAGCGCGGAGAGGAGGGCGCAGCGATGCTGCGCCCCTACAAGAGATGGCGACGTCCCGAGCGGGTCGGGAAAAATGCTGCCGCTGCCACAGATACGGGGAGAGGTGTATCGCGCGGACATTTAGAGGTTGCCTTTCTGGGCTTCGGCTAGCAGGTATTCGGAGGCACGCCAGGAGAGGGCCATGATCGTTAGCGTGGGGTTTTTGTCGGGATTGGTTACCAGCGGGGCGCCGTCGGTGACGAAGAGATTTTTCACGTCGTGGGCCTGGCAATAGCGATTGAGGACCGAGGTTTTGGGATCGGCGCCCATGCGGGCGGTGCCGACTTCGTGAATGATTTTCCCGCCTTCCTGGATGCCGAAGGGATACTGGCCGTCAATGGACGTTTTGGTTTTGTATTCGCCACCCATGGCTTCGACGATGGCGCGAAACGTCTCCTGCATGTCTTTTGCCTGGCGCAATTCGTATTCCGACCATTTGAAATGAAAGCGCAGCGCGGGGATGCCCCACTGGTCGACGACGTCGGGATCGAGTTCGCAGTAGGTATCGGGGTTGGGAATCATTTCGCCGCGGCCGGCGAAACCGATGCTCGTACCGTAGGTTTCGCGTGCGCGCTGTTTCAGTTTTGCGCCGTAGCCTTCTTCGTTGTTGCACAGTCCGTCGAACATGCCGACGCCGGGCATATGGAAGCCGCCGCCGAATTCGATGTGATAGCCGCGGGGAAAATCATTTTTGCGGTCGAATTTCCACCATGGAATGTACATGTGCATGTCGTTGGCGCCGTCATGATTGTGGTGCGGCATTTTTTCAAGCCGGGGAATGTGGCCGTGGCCGCTGCTGCCGACGGAATCGGTAAGATACCGGCCGACGGTGCCCGAGGAGTTGACGAGGCCGTTGGGAAAGCCGGAAGATTTGGAATTCAGGAGCAGGCGCGCGGATTCGCAAGCGCTGGCGGCGACGACAATGGCGCGGGCGTGGATGCGTTTTTCAGTGCGCGTGGCCTTATCAATGTAGGAGACGGCTTCAGCTTTGCCTTCTTTGTTGACGATGATTTCGCGGGCCATGGCGCCGGTGATGAGCGTCAGCTTCCCTGTTTTCATGGCAGGAGGAAGCAGGACCTGGCTGGAACTGAAATTGGAACCAGTGACGCAGCCGCGACCGCACTGGCCGCAGTAATGGCACGGAAGGCGGCCGTTCAAGGAGCGCGTCAGAATGGCCATGCGCGAAGGGATACAGATGATGTTGAGCTTGTCGCAGGCTTTTTTTACGAGGAGTTCGGTGCAGCGCGGCTTGGGCGGTGGAAGAAAAACGCCGTCGGGCGCGCTAGAGACGTTTTCCTTGGTGCCGAAGACGCCGATGTAGCCTTCGACTTTGTCGTAGTAGGGGGCGAGATCTTCGTAGGTGATGGGCCAGTCGTCGCCGAGGCCATCGCGCGTGGCGGATTTGAAGTCGATGGGAGAAAACCGCAAGGCGATGCGGCCCCAGTGATTGGTGCGGCCACCGACGATGCGTGAACGAAACCACTGAAAATTGGCGCCAGGGGCTGAGGTGTACGGTTCGCCTTCGATCGTCCAGGCGCCGTTTGGGGCGAGAAATTCGCCAAAATTCTCGCGGGCTTTTCCACCGACGCCGGCGCCGCGATGCGGCAGTTCGTACGGCCACATCAGCATCTTGAAATCTTTTTCAGGATTGACGTTGGGCCCGGCTTCGAGCAGCGCGCAGTTCAGGCCTCCTTCGGTAAGAATTTTGGCGGCCATGCCGCCGCCAGCGCCCGAGCCGATGATGACGACGTCGTACGGTTTGGGAGAACGAATCACCTGTGACATGGCGATGCGTTCTCCTTAGAGTTCATTTTTCTTCATCGAGGCAACGGCGAAATCGCAGGCACGCGCCGTCAGCGCCATATAGGTGAGAGAGGGATTCACGCAGGAAGAGGAAACCATGGCGGCGCCATCGGTCATGAAAAGATTTCTGGCGTCGTGGGCCTGATTGTTGGCGTTGAGAACAGAAGTCTTGGGATTGCGGCCCATGCGCGCGGTGCCCATCTCGTGGATGGCCAAGCCGGGCGGAGTGATTTTCTGCCAGACATGGATGTCGGTGGCGCCACCGGCGGCGAGGATCTCCGCGGCCTGAACGGCGATGTCCTTGGACATGGCGTGCTCATTCTCGCTCCAGTCGCAGTGAATCTTGAGAGTGGGGATGCCCCAGGCGTCGGGCTTTTCCTTGTCCACTTCCACATAATTATTGTGATTGGGGAGGCACTCGCCAAAACCGCCCATGCCGAGGGACCAGGGACCAGGCGTCTTGAGCTGATTTTTGAAATCCACGCCGAGGCCGGCCATGTCCTTGCCGCGGGACCAGCCGGCGCGGCTTCCGCCACCCTGATAACCGTAGCCGCGAACAAAATCTTTCTGTTTCGAATTGACGTTTCGAAAGCGCGGAATGTAGATGCCGTTGGGGCGATTGCCGAAAGGCATTTTGTCTTCGTGGCCGGGCATCTTTCCGCTAGCGCCAGCACCCATGTGGTGGTCCATGAGATTGTGGCCGAGTTCACCGCTGCTGTTGGCGAGGCCGTTGGGAAATTCGGGAGTGGCGGAATTGAGGAGAATGCGCGTGGACTCGAGCGTGGAAGCGCAAACGAAAAAGATGCGCGCCTTGAATTCGAGCGCGTTCTTATTCTGGCCGTCAATCACGCGAACGCCGTTGACGCGGCGGGAATTCGAATCGTAGACGAGGCTGTGAACCACGCTGTAAGGCCGCATTGTGAGCCTGCCGGTCTTTTGCGCGGCGGGGAGGGTCGAACTCAAACTGCTGAAATAGGAGCCGGTGATGCAGCCACGATGACAGAAGCCGCAGTAGTGGCAGGCGGCGCGGCCTTTGTGTACGCGGGTGAGAACGGCGGCGCGGCCAATGGTTACGATGCGGTCGTTGAAATTTTTAGCGACCGCCGTACGAAGGTCCTGTTCGACGCAAGTGAGTTCCATCGGCGGAAGAAATTTTCCGTCGGGGAGCTGCGGCAGACCCTCGGCCTGGCCGCTGATGCCGGCGAACTCCTCGACGTAGTCATACCACGGGGCGAGATCCGCGTAACGAATGGGCCAGTCGACGGCTATTCCGTCTTTCAAATTGGCTTCGAAATCGAGATCGCTCCAGCGATAGCTTTGACGTCCCCACATGAGGGACTTGCCGCCGACCTGGCGGCCGCGAATCCAGGAGAAGTGTTTGCCAGGATCGCTGGAGTAGGGGTTATCGACATCGTTGACAAAAAATTGATGGGAGAATTCATCGCAGGCGTAGTAGCACTCGCGCTGGACGGGCTGGATGCGCTCGCGCTCCGGGCGATCGTCCCAGCCGCGGTGCTTGAGCTCCCAGACGGGGACGTGCTCAACGTAGTCGCGCTCCGGGACGATGGAGCGGCCCGCTTCGAGAACCAAAGTGTTGAGGCCTTTTTCGGTGAGTTCTTTCGCGGCCCAGCCGCCGGTAATGCCCGAACCGATGATGATCGCGTCGTAAGTTGTAGTGGCCATTTTTTCTCCGTGTGATCAGGCGTCGCCGAGACCGGGGCCGCGCGGCACGCAGCCATGCTGGGCTCCGGGAATAATTTCGAGTTTGAGTTCCTTGGTAAAACCGATTTCAGAAGTGTAGTAACCGTGGAGCGTGATGCCTTTGAAGACAGTAAAGAAATTGCCCTGGAGCTGCTGGTCGCGGCCTCCAGGCTCGTAACCGGAAGGACGCGGCGGGCGGTTGATCGATTCGAACGCAGCAGCATCGTCCATGGCGCGAAGCAAGACGAGCTGCTGGTCGGGAGAGGCGGCGATGAAATCTTTTCCGAAAAGCTCGTTGCTTCTTTTGTCCACGCCCGCGAGACCGTCGAGGAAATTCTGGCGCTCGGGCTCGGTGGCCCATTCGGTGAGGATGACGTCGATGAATTCGTTGACGAGCGCGCCTTTTGCGCCGGGCGTGTCGGTGGCGGGAATAATTTGATCGGTCATGGCGACAACAGTGGCGTTTTGGTGCGGGTTGAGCGTTCGAAGGGCGTAGCCTTCGGCAGGATGGGCGGTTCGAAAGAAAGCGAAGAGATCGGGGGTGAGAGCAGGTAAAGCAGCTCCCGCGGAAAGAATTCGTAACATGTCACGCCGTTGCATAGAACCTCCGTGAAGAAGTCGTGTTCGAAGATTGTTTTTTGTCTGAGCGGCCAAACTTCAATGCCATTTCGCGGGCGGCGCGGAGAGAGGCTACGGTCTCGCCCTTGGGTTCAAATTCCATGGCGACGTAGCGGCTGTAGCCGAGCTGGCCTAGGGTTCGAAAGATATTGGCGAAATTGATTTCGCCGGTGCCGGGTTCATGGCGGCCGGGGACATCGGCGACGTGGACGAGGCCGACGAGATCGAGATTCTTTTGGAGCTTGGCGATGAGATTGCCGGCGGCGATTTGTTCGTGGAAGAAATCGTAGAGGAATTTGACATGGGGATTGGCGACGGAGCGGACGATTTCGAAGCCCTCTGAGGAAAGAGTGAGGAAATACTTGGGGTTTTCCTCGGGGTCGATGTTTTCGATGAGGAGTTCGATGTTGTTTTCCGCGGCGATTTCTCCGCCACGCTTGAGAGTCTCGATGCAATTCGCGTGCATTTCTGCGCGCGAAAGGCCGGGGACGGCGTCGCCCGTCTGCATGATGAGGCGGGTACATTCGAGCTCGCGCATGGTGGGAATAAATTCACGGAGGGACTTGAGGAAGAGTTCGCGGGCAGAGGCGTCCGCGAGGGGCTGCCAAACGCCGGTGGTGCCGTCGAAAACGATGCCGAGTTCCTGCTTTTTGCGGCGAGCGTCGGCAAAATCCTGTTTTTTCCAGTCCTTGAATTCGCCCACAAGCTCGACGGCGTGGTAGCCGGCTTCGGATACTTTTTCGAGGCGCTGTTCGAATAGAAGATTGCGATAGACGGTCCAGAGCATCACGGAAAGAGAAAAGGGTACATCGCCTGTTTCAGAGGCGGAGAGCGTGTTATGTGCGATGGCAGAAGGGGCGGCGACACCCGCGAATGCCGCAGCCGCACAGGTTCCGACGAATTCCCGTCTTCGCAAACTATTCTCCCAAAAGTTCTTTGCGTACATTTTTCAAAACGTAAGCCGCGCGCTCGACGCCAACTTCTCCGGTAAGGATCGGATCTTCGTTTTCGATGCTAAGGATCCCTTCGTAGCCGATGTCCATGTACGCCTTGATGACGGATTTCCAGAGGCTGGCGCTGTGGCCGTAGCCCACGGCGCGGAAAGTTTCGGAGGCGGAATCGAGATCACTTTTTTCGAAAGCAAAGTTCAAGACACCATATTTGTTGACGTTTTCGGGATAGAAAGTGGTGTCCTTCATGTGCGCGTGGAATATGGCGCCCTGCTTGCCGAGGAAGGTGATGACTTCAACGGGATCGCAGCCCTGCCAGAAGAGATGGCTCAAATCGCAGTTGGCGCCAATCTCTTCGCCGACGGCTTCGCGGAGTTTCATGAGCGTGCGCGGATTGTAGACGACGAAGTTCGGGTGCATTTCGAGGGCGAGGCGCTTGATGCCGTGATCGCGCGCGTGCTTGGCGGCGTCCTTCCAATAGGGGATGACTTTTTCTTTCCACTGCCAGTCCTGCATCTGCGCGTATTCAGGTGGCCAGCGGTAGGTGATCCAGTTGGGCTGAGTGTCCTGGGGTGTGCCGCCAGGACAGCCGGAAAAACCGACGATGACTTTGATGTCGAGCATTTCGGCGAGGAGGACGGTTTTGCGAAAGGTGTCGATGTCTTTTTTTGCGTTCGTGACGTTCGGACTCACGGGGTTGCCGTGGCAACTGAGAGTGGCGACACGAATTCCACGGTCTTCAAATTTTTTCTGCCAGGCTTTGGCTTTGGCGCGGTCGGTGACGAGTTCGTCGAGAGGACAATGGCGATTGTTGGGATAGCCGCCGGTGCCGATTTCCATGGCTTCTAGGCCGAGGGCGGTGACTTTGTCGAGCATGGCGTCGAGGGAGAGCTTTTCGTAGACGGGGTCGAAGACGCCGATGGGGATTTTGCGCAACGTGCCCGCGGGCTGGGGATTGGGAGAGCTGGAGGTGGAGGCGGGGAGGGGGGAGCCAACGACTTCGGCGATGCTCGCAGAACCTGGGACGGCGGCGACGAGCAAACCGCCGGTGGCAGCGAGAAACTGTCTCCGGTCGAGCGCGGAGTCCTTGCGTGGCTTCTTCATGCGCGTCTCCTCGGCGAACGCAGCAATGGAGTGAACACCAATGTTTTCAGGGCATTATACGACGAGGCGGCTACGAAACAAGCAGCTAAATCGTTCTTCTAATGGGTTCTTGTGGATCGTGGCGTAGGGAGGGATCGGGGTTTCTAGTTCCGCTAGTGGGAGGGTTTTCTATTCTCGGTTAACTAAGAGTTGTCCGACCTCCGACGAGTATTAGACCGGCCGGCGGACGATCGACCTGTGTTCAAGGAGAGTTCCGTCTATTTTCCCGCCAAGTTGCCTGGACACGAGAAGCACGCGTGGTGAAAGGGTGATGCACCCACAAAATGCCGGGGTGCGGTTACACCCTGCGCCACTGGATTCTTGGCGGGCGTGCACAGCCCTATTTATCCTGCGTTCAAGTTGACCGGGGTACTGTCCCACGTACCGTACCTGCGTTGCTTGCATGGAAGCCGCAGACGGGCGGCGGTAGGCAAGAACGGAGCCGGCGAGCAGCTGACGCCAAGACCCTGCGTGGACTTGGTTTAGGTAATCGTGTCCTATAATATAAATTTTATTAGCAATAGTTCGTACAACAGAAACACGCGATTCTCCTTTGTTTTGTGAATTTTTGTTTCCAGAATTTCACATCTAATAATATTTCCACCAGACTGTAACCCCCACAGTAACAGCGCGAAAGCTAGAGTCCTTGACATCCTGGCACTGTGGTTTTCCGGCAAATTCTTCGAGGCACGCCGGCGCAGGCCCAGGAATAGTTCAAGAGTCTCGTTCAGGTCACTGGAGAACCGATGATGCGCCGACCTCGTCGGCGCATTTGGAGGTAATCCAGGTTTCGATGTTCG
>DATDGF010000093.1:0-52227 GCA_036522195.1 Candidatus Acidiferrum sp.
ATTGGGACACGCTAGTGTCGAGACCACGTTGAACTTTTACACGCATGCGATTCCAGATACACATCGGCGTGCAATCGAGAGCCTAGAAGAGGCTCTTTTTCCAGTTGTTCCCAAATGTTCCCAGGTTGGGGATGGCGGGAAGAAACGAAAGTTGTAATCCATTGATTTGAAACGAGAAGCTTGGAGGCGCGGGTGGGATTCGAACCCACGAATGGAGGTTTTGCAGACCTCTCCCTTGGGCCACTTGGGTACCGCGCCGAATCTCTAAGTATAGCAAATCTTCTACAACAATCCGGGCAACTCTACGGAACGTACCGCTGCAAATTTTTAAGATTATTTTTTGGGAGCAGGTGCCGGAGTGGAAATCTTTGCTTCGCGCAGGAAACGCGCAGACTCTTCCGGCGGCGTGGGGTTGATATAGAATCCGGTGCCCCATTCGAATCCCGCCACTTTCGTGAGCTTCGGAATAATTTCGATATGCCAGTGGTAGTGATCGTTGATCTCTTCCCCGATCGGGGAGGTGTGAATCATGAAGTTATACGCCGGGCGGTCAAGCACTTCGTCCAGCCGCATCAGCGTGTCCTTGAGCATGCGCGCCAAGCTGGCATACATGGAGCTCTGATTGTTTTCGTACGACGAACCGTGCACTTTTGGCAGCAGCCACATTTCGAAGGGGAACCTTGGAGCATAGGGCGCCAGCGTGATGAAATGCTCGTTCTCACCAATCACGCGCTCGCCCGTGTCCCGCTCTTGCCGGATGATGTCGCAGAAAATACAGCGTTCTTTTTCGTCGTAATAGTGCCAGCAGTTGTCCACTTCTTCACGCACGCGGCGCGGCACAATCGGAAGAGCGATCAACTGCGAGTGCGGATGCTCAACTGTTGCTCCAGCCGCTTCGCCGTGGTTTTTGAAAATCAGCACGTAGCGGAAGCGCTTGTCATTTTTCAGGTCCAACATGCGGTCGCGGTAGCCCCAGAGCACATCTTCCACTGCACGCTCCGGAAGCGTGGCCAGCGTCGCGGCATGATCCGGCGACTCGATAATCACTTCATGCGCGCCGATGCCGTTCATCTTGTCGAAGAGGCCTTCACCTTCGCGATCCAGCTCACCTTCGATTCCCAACGCGGGAAACTTGTTCGGCACTACTCGAATGCTCCAGCCCGGCGTGTTAGCCCCGCCGCCGTTGCGTCCGTATACCAGGATTTCCGGCGGCGTCTTTGATTCGCTCCCCACGCAGAAAGGACAATTCTTTGGCTCCGCCGCGACGACGCTCTCGCGCAGAAAATCGTTCGGGCGCTTTCCGCGCTCCGTCGAAATGATCACCCAGCGGCCTGTGATCGGATCCTTCCGTAACTCCGGCAAAGAACTCCTCCTCAAATAGCTTGCTGGTCTTCCACGGGAAGAACCATCGTGGCTTTGAATTGTACCGCGTCTTTCCCCGATGGGAAGCTGTTCCCGCCATTCCCGTTACATCTGGGGGCTGAACGCATCCTTACGCAAGCGTACCACTGGTGCCAGGCCGGGCCGGTTATCAATGGCTACAAGGTCGAAGCGGCAGGGACATTCTCCCATCCGGCATTCGGCGAGGGAGCGCTGCGCAGTGCGCACCACGACGTGTTGTTTTTCGCGCGTAACGCTCAGTTCCGGCAACGCCGGCATGTCATCTCATACCGTGCGGGTGCGAACTTCGACAAAAGCCAGCGTCTTACCATCATAGCCGACGAGGTCAAGTTCGCCTTTGATGTCCCGGGGCGTGTAATTCCGCGCCACGAACACGTATCCATTCCGTCGTAAATACCAGTAGGCGTTAGGTCTCTCCTTTGGTCTCTCTGGAAAGGTCTCCCTCTTCGCGCAGACCCCGGCGGGATGCCCAGCGCACCGCTTGAAACATCAATCGTGAAAAAATCGGCATAGTTTTAAAGGCGAGCCCTCACCTCCGGGCAGTATAAACAAAAATCCCGCGGCTGCCATGTTTCTTCTTCGGCTGCCGCGGGATTCCGAACTCCGCGTCTTTATCTGCTATTTTCCAATTTCTTTTTCAATTTAGATCGATTTTTCTGCCTCGCGGAAGCAGTCTTCGAGCGTCTTGATCGCGAAGTCCGCTTGCTCCTGATCGATGAGCAACGGTGGTGAAACCCGGATGGAATTCTCGCCCGCACTGAGCAGCAATAGCCCCTTGTTGAACGCCTTGTTGATGATGGCATCGCGCAAGTCCACTGACTTTTCTTTCGTCTTCTGGTCGCGCACGATTTCGATGCCGATCATCAAACCCTTGCCGCGCACGTCGCCGACGACTTTGAAGCGATTTGGCCAATCATTAATGCGCCCGAAGATGTAGTCGCCCATTTTTCGGGCGTTCTCCATATAGCCGCCCTCGATGAGGTCCATCGTCGCTAGTGCCGAGGCGATGCACACGGGATTTCCGCCATAGGTGGTGCCGTGGGACCCCTTTTTCCAGCTCATCACGCTTTCTTTGGCGATGAAGGCGCTCAGCGGCATGCCACTCGCAATGCCCTTCGCAGTGCAAAGAATGTCCGGCTCGATTCCGGCATGCTCGTAGGACCACCACTTTCCAGTGCGGCCCATGCCTGATTGCACTTCGTCCACGATCAGCATGATGCCGTGGCGGTTGCAAATGCGCTGCAATTCCTGAAGGAAAAATGCCGGCGCGGGAACGAACCCGCCCTCGCCCTGGATCGGCTCAATGATAATCGCGGCGATCTCTTCCGGGGCGAACAGGCGCTTGAACATCTGTTGCTCGAGCAATTCCAGAATTTCCGAACCGCAAGTTTCGTTGGTGTGGCCGTGCCCACAGCGGTAAGCATAAGGAAACGGAATGTGCTCCACGCCGCCGAGCAGCGCTCCAAAATGCTTGCGCTGGGTATTCTTGGAGGCCGTCAGCGACAAAGAGCCGAGCGTGCGGCCGTGGAAGCAGCCGTAAAAAGCGATCAGCTTGTCGCGCTTCGTCGAATAACGGGCGAGCTTGATCGCGCCTTCGACCGCTTCTGTGCCGGAGTTGCCAAAGAATACCTTCTTGGGCTCTTTGCCCGGCATTGTCGCCACCAGGCGTTCCGCTAGTTGCGGCATGTGGTGGTGATAAAAATCCGTTCCAGAGATGTGAATCAGTTCGGCGGCCTGCTTCTGGATCGCCTCGACCACTTTCGGATGGCAATGACCTGTCGAGCAAACGGCGATGCCTGCGGCAAAATCCAGAAAAGCATTTCCATCCACGTCTTCCACGATCCCGCCGTGGCCTTTTTTGGCCACCAGCGGATATTCGCGGGAAAACGACGGCGACATGAACTTCGCATCGTATTCAATTACTTTCTTCGCTTGCGGCCCGGGCAATTCCATCAGGAGCCGCGGCAATTTTGTTTCGGTAGCGGTAATCATTTTGTTGTCCTCTTTCCTCGTTCAAACGAGTGGTCAGCGGTTATTGTGGAGGGGCTTCCGCAGGACAGGTTTTACTTGCGCGTGATTGAATTTGGCTGCGCCTTGCCGGGAGAAGAGGACTTAATCTACGCCGTAGAGGCTAGGGCGTTCTTCCGCGGGAACGTAACTGCCGGGGATTTTGATAGCTTTGACGAGTTTCATTTGCGTTTCCAGCGGACGCTTCCGTCCTTCGCATCCTCAATAACTATACCACGATCCGCGAGTTCTTTGCGGATCCGGTCGGCGGCGGCGAAGTCGCGTTTCTTCTTTGCAGCGTTGCGTTCCGCGACCAGGCGGTCGATCTCCGCGTCGTCCGGGCCGTTCTCCGGGCTGCCATATCCCAGGGCGCGGAGTTTTTCGGCATCGTTGTCGTCCATCACGGCGAAAACTTTGTCGAACGCGGCCAGAAATTCCTGCACCTCTGCAACGTCGCCCTGGCGGAATTCGCCTTTATCCATCGCGATGTTCGCCTCGCGCACGAGATCAAACACGGCCGCCAGCGCTCTAGCGGTGTTCAAGTCTTCGGAAAGCCCCGCGTCGAACTCTTCGGCGGCCTTGGCAATGCGCTCCGCCATGCCCCTTTGCTTCCCGGCTGGAAATTTGCCCTGCTTCAGGCGGTCCGCGAAATTTCTCAACCGCTCCACGGAACTCGTAGCCTGCTGCAAACCATCGAAAGTGAAATTGAGCTGCTTGCGATAGGGGACGCTGGCCAAGGCAAAACGCAGCGCCGAAGGTTTATAGCCTTTCTCGAATAGGTCGCGCAGCGTAAAGAAATTGCCCAGCGATTTGGACATTTTCTCGCCCTCGACGAGCAAATGTTCCGCGTGCAGCCAGTACCGCGCGAAAGGCTTTCCCGTCGCGGCCTCGCTCTGCGCAATCTCATTTTCGTGGTGGGGAAACGCCAGGTCGATGCCCCCGGTGTGAATGTCCAGCGTCTCGCCGAGGTACTTCATGGCCATCGCGGAACATTCGATGTGCCAGCCCGGACGCCCTGGCCCAATCGGCGTTTCCCAGAAATGTTCGCCCTTCTTCGGCGCCTTCCACAATGCAAAATCCCGTGCGCTCTCTTTGTCGTAGCGGTCGTTGTCCACGCGCGCGCCCGCTTGAATGCCGGTCAGATCGATGTGCGATAGCTTGCCGTACTCGGGGAATTTCGCGATGCGATAGTAGATGGAGCCTTCGCTGGGATAAGTGAACGTTTTCTGCTGCAAGCGCTGGATCAGCTTCACCATGTCGTCGATGTGATCGGTTGCCCGAATCCAATGCTCCGGCGCTTCGATGCTCAACGTCTTGCAGTCGTCAAAGAACGCCTGGACGAATTTCTCCGTGTAATCCCGGATGCTCTTCCCTGCTGCCGTCGCATTGGCGATGATGCGATCATCCACGTCCGTCAAGTTCATGACGTGGTTCAGCTTGAAACCACGAAGCTTCAAAAAACGTCGCAGAATGTCCTGAAAAACGAAGGTGCGGTAATTCCCGATGTGCGCATAGTCGTAGACCGTCGGCCCGCACGTGTACATGCGCACTTCGCCCGTTTTTTGCGGCACGAAGTTTTCTGTCTTTCCGGACAGTGTGTTGTGCAGCTGAATCTCGGCCATAGGCCCTACGTCATCTCTTTCCGCATGCGAATAAACGCTAGATTGTAGCCGAGCCGTTCCAAACGTAGCAATGTAGAAGCATCGAGGAGTTTCTCGGCCGTTCGCTCAATACGACTGTGTTGGTCCTATTTGACGCTCGCGCCTGTGACGGATACAGTCTCTTCGCTCAACAATTCAAGGAGCTCTCGATGAATCGCTGCTTCACCGCCTGCGCCTCTTTCCTTCTCACCGCTGTGCCAATCCCGCTCAGCGCGCAAGAGCCGGCAAAAGCCGATGCTCCAAAGCTCCTCACTCCCGAAGCTTCCCTCAGCCTGCGTAGCATTTCCGATCTGCAATTTTCTCCAGATGGGTCGCGGCTCGCTTTTGTAGTCTCTGAGCCCCCCAAAGGCGAACGCCGCGCTCGGCACATCTGGATCTATAACCAGCAAACTGGGAGCCTCCGGCAATTCACGTATTCTGCCAAGACCGAAACCTACCCGCGCTGGTCCCCCGACGGCAAACAACTCGCGTTCCTCTCCAATCGCGACGAAGACCAGCAGCTCTACGTAATGTGTGCCGACGGCGGAGAAGCAGCCGCAGTCACCAAAGGGAAGCGCAGCGTGAAAAGCTTTGCCTGGTCCCCCGACGGAAAGCAAATCTCTTTTCTCGCACCGGATGCAAAAACGGAAGCCGAAGAAAAAAAAGAAAAAGACAAAGACGACGCCCATGTTGTCGACAAGGAAGACAAGAACCCCCGCCTCTGGCTTCTGACTCTCGCCTCCGGCGAAGCCAAAGTGCTCACGCAACCGAAGTGGGAAATTCACGAAGCCGAGTGGGATCCGTCCGGCACACGCCTGATGCTCATCGCGACGGATCATCCCGAATCCGATCTGCACACCAATCGCATTTTTTCCTTCCGTTTGTCGGACAACGCCATGACACAAGTCCTGGCTCCGCGCGGTCCCTTTGGCAATCTCCGAATCGCTCTCGATGGCAAGAGTATGGCCTTCATCGGCTGCCGCGAGGATGGCCCGACGCCACATGACCTGATGCTCGCTCACCTCGGCGACAGAGCCCCGCGGAATCTCACGGGCGCCAGCGTCGATCGGCCCATCGTCGATTATCAGTGGGCCAAAGACGGCGGGCTGCTCGCCGTCGTGGAGGATGGCTTCCGAAGGAAGTTTGTTGCCTTCACCTCGGAAGGCTCGCTGAAAGACGCTCCTGCGACGCCCGCGACGAATCCTTCGGCCTTCGCTGCGACAAATTCGGGCGAGGTCGTCTTCGCCGGCCACACCGCTACCGCTCCGCAGGAACTCTGGCTCTGGGACAATAAATCTCCGGCTCGACAAATCTCTCACTTCAATGATTCCTGGAAGCAGTACACGCTCAGCGCCCCGGAATATTACAAATACAAATCCTTCGATGGGCTGGAAATCGAGGCCGCTCTCCTGAAGCCCGCCGATTGCGACGGCAAATCCAAATTGCCACTGATCGCCGTAATTCACGGAGGTCCCACCGGTAATTGGTCAGACTCGATCGAAACGTGGGGACAGCTCCTTGCCGCGCACGGCTACGCGGTTTTCTATCCCAACATTCGCGGTTCCAGCGGCTACGGCCAGAAATTTATCGAAATGAATCGCGGCGACTGGGGCGGCGCGGACTTCAAGGACGTTATGTTCGGTGTGAACGATCTCGTCACTCGCGGCATCGCCGATCCCGACAAGCTCGGTATCGGCGGCTGGTCCTACGGCGGCTATATGGCGGAGTGGGCTATCACGCAAACCAATGTTTTCAAAGCCGCGGTATCCGGCGCCGGTCTCGCAAATCTCATCTCCGAATACGGCACGGAAATGGGGCCAGCGTATGATGAATGGTTCTATGGTGTCCCGTATGAAAAGCCCGCGGGCTTTTTGAACAGCTCGCCCTTCCTCTTCTTGAAGAACGCGAAAACCCCAACACTGATCCTTCAGGGCGACGCCGACCTCACCGATCCACGAGGGCAGAGTCAGGAACTCTACCGCGGCCTGAAGCGCTACGGCGTCGAAACCGAGCTGGTCGTCTACCCCCGCGAGCCCCACGGATTCCGCGAGGAGAAACACCTCCTCGATCGCCTGAACCGCATCCTCGCCTGGTACGATAAGTATATGAAAGCTGCACCGCCGCCAGCCAAGTAGAGATGAGGTCCAACGATTCTCTGTGGAGCTGGCGAAACGGCCACAAGTTGTAGCGTAATGCTTTACACGACTTGGGCATCGTGTTACAGTTTTTTCCCGTACCGCCATCCTTGCGCCAGGCGGCTGGGCCTCTGACCGAGAACCTGCCAAACGTGTTCGCGGGCGATCCTTGCGTATCTGGGATTGACCCGTTGCCCGAAAGCCCCTCCCCTCGAGGAACGAAACGTCGTCTCTTTTCGCGTGTTCTGCCTCCGGCTGCTTGGATTTGCATTGATTTAGCGCGACGGACGACCAAAAGGGGACCTCTTGCTTAAGCTGCGAAAAGTTGAAATCGTTGGCTTTAAGTCGTTTTGTGAGCGCACCGTAGTCACCTTCAGCGGCACCGGCACCACCTGCATCGTCGGGCCCAACGGCTGCGGCAAATCCAACGTAGTGGACGCCATCTCCTGGGTCCTGGGCGAGCAGAGCCATAAATCGCTGCGCGCCGAGCGCATGGCCGACTGCATTTTTAACGGCACGACCAAGCGCCCACCGCTAGGCCTCGCCGAGGTCACCATCACGATGGAAGATCCGGAATTGGCGGAGGCTGCGCGGTTCGTGATGGAGAGCGCCGCAGCAGATTCTGCGACGGATGCTTCGCCAGTCCTCGTCGAAAACAGCGAACCCGCCGCTCCGCTGGATAATATAGAAATTCTCTCGCTCGACCGCGCGCAGGCCCCTGAATCGCAAGAGCCATCCACCGAAGTCTCGGCTGAAAATCGAGCGGAACCCGGTGGCAAGTTCAAACGCAAGAAAAAGCCCGCCGACAAGCCAGTCCTCGCCATGAAACCCGGCGAAGTCGTCGTCAGCCGGCGTCTCTATCGCTCTGGCCAGAGCGATTATCTTATTAATGGCCGCGTCGGACGCCTCCGCGACATCCAGGAAATGTTCATGGGCGTTGGCCTTGGCCCCGATTCCTACGCCATCATCGAGCAGGGCCGCATTGGCCTGATCCTCTCCACCAAGCCCATGGAGCGCCGCGCCATTATTGAAGAAGCCGCGGGTGTCACGAAGTTTAAGACCAAGAAGCGCCTCGCCGAAGCCAAGTTGGAATCCTCCAAGGTCAATCTCTCGCGCGTCAACGACATCGTCATCGAAGTTGAAAAGCAACTTGGTTCGCTGAAGCGCCAGGCATCCAAAGCGCGCCGCTACTCCGAGATTCGCGACCAGATGCGCGGGATTGTTCGCCAAATGCTGGCCGGCAAAGCCCGCGAACTGGACGCCGAGGCCGAGCGCGTCGCGCGGCAACTCGAAGAGCTGACCGCCGCCGAACTCCAGCGCGCCACCGCCATCCAGCAGCAGGAAGGCGAGCAGGACCGCTTGAACCAGCGCATTTACGAGCTCGACGCCGAGATTCGCCAGAACCAGAACGTTCTGAACCTCACGGCGCTTGAGGTCGACCGCAGCGAGAACCGCATCGCCTTCAACCAGCAGCGCGCCGAAGAGCTTGCCGGGCGTCACGCGCAAGTTCACGCGGAATTCGAACAGGCCAAAGCACTGGCCGCTGATTGCGAGTCCCGCAGTGCCGCGCAAATCCAGGCAGTGACGTTGCTGCGCCAAGAATCGGGCAAGCTCATCGCCCAGGTGGACGAGCTCGCTAGGCGCGCCGAATCCCGGATCGCACAGATTGCCGGATCTGAAACGCGCATCGAATCTCTGCGACGCTCCGCTTCGGAAGCCGGCGAAAGCCTGCTTCAGTTGCACGGCGAGCAGAAGCAAGCCGAGGAAGCGCTCGTCCATCAGGCCGAGGCGCTACGCAAACTCGAAGCTACCGAGCACGACGTGCTCGAATCCTCCATGCGCACGCGTGATGATGCCGACGCAGCCGCCCACGATTTCGAATCCGCTTCGGCACGTCTCAGCGTCCTAAAACAAAGCGCCACGGAGCTTCAATCGAAAATCGCCGGCTTCCGCGAGCAGCGCGACCTCGTCACCAAGCAAACGGATATGTTTCGCGATTCCCTTGCAGGGCTTCGCGCGCGCCACTCCACGCTCACGCAAATCCTCAATGACCGCTCCTATACCGCCGACGCGGTGCAAAAACTCTTTGCCGCCAATGAGCGCGGCGGGGGCCAAGGCTTCCGCGCCGTAGGCGTGCTCGCCGATTACGCCGAAGTCGAGGAGCAGCACGAAACCGCGATCGAGCAGTATCTTCGCGACGAGCTCGAATATGTTGTCGTGGAAACCTACGACCACGCTCGCGCCGGCGTCTCCATGCTCCGCGATGAAGTCGGGGGCCGAGCGACGTTTTTCGTCGACTCCCTGCGCAATTTGCGCCTCTCTTCCGAATACGAACCCATCGTCAATTTCCGGATTGAAGATGGCGTCATCTCGCGCCTCGACAAGCTGGTGGAATTCCGCGATCCACTCGGCGCCGCTGCGAAACAATTCCTGCCGCGACTGCGCTCCGCCTATCTGACCGACAGCGCGACGGCCGCAGAAAAAATGTCGCGCGAGAACCCTCAATACGCTTTCGTCACTCCCGACGGCACTTGTTATCAGGGCCGCATGGTCACCGGCGGCCGCCCCGACGAAGTCGGCCCGCTCGGCATGAAGCGCGAACTGCGGGCGCTGGATGCGGGAGTCCTCCAGCTCGAGCATCAAATGAGCGAGAAGCAGGCCATGCTTGAAGCCGTCGCAGCTGACTTGTTTGCCAGCGAACAATCCCTCGAAGACCTCGATCGGAAGCAGCGCGAAGTGGAACGCGAAGCCATCTCCGCCACCCACCGCCACAGCCACATGCAGAGCGAACTCGCGCGCCTGGGTCTCGAACTCACCGTCTGCCAGAACGAACTCTCCCGCATCCGCCAGGACGTAGAAAACGCGCGGCAGCGCGCCGAACGAGCGAAACATCAGCATGACGCCGCCATTCTCAGCCGCGCCGAGGCGGAGTCAGAGAGCATGCGCCTCGCGGAAGAGCTCGTACAACTTCGTGGCTCCGTCCAGTCCGAGCAGAACGAACTGGCTGCCGTCCGCGCTGAGCTTGCCGCGATGAACGAGCGCCTCTCCGCCGCCGAAGCTCTCGCCGCGCGTCTCACCGAAGAGCGTGCCGAACTCGAACGCCGCGAAACCGCCCTCCAGTCGCAAGCGACCTCGATCACTGACGAAACAACCGCGCTCGCCAGGCAAAGCGAAGAATTGGCGCTGCAGCTCGAAGGCTTGCGCGGCGAAAAACTCCGCCTGGAAGTCCGCCAGCGTGAACTCGAACAGGAATGGGATGCCGCGCGCACCCGCGTCACGCAAATGGAAGATCACCTGCGCATGGGCCGCCAGTCGCTCCAGGAACTTCGCGAGCAACGTAGCCACGCGGAAGTGGACCGCGCAAAAAACGACTCCGACCGTCAGCACTTGCGCGAAACCTGCATGAGCGAGGTCAACGCCCAGCCCGAGGACCTGATCGCCACCGAAACCGCCTTCATGAGCGGCGAGGAGCTGGCCATCGCGGAGACCAACTACCGCGAGATGAAGCAACGCATCGAAGCCATGGGCCCCGTCAACATGATGGCCCTCGAAGAATTCAACGACTGCGAGCAGCGCTTCACCTTCCTCACCCGCGAGCGCGACGACCTGTTGCAATCCATCGCCGACACCCAACAAGCCATCGCCGAGCTCGACCTGGCTACCAAGGAAAAATTCGAACTAGCCTTCCACTCCATCAACAAGAATTTCTCTGAAGCTTTCCACACCATTTTCGGCGGCGGCATGGCGGAAATGCGCCTCACCGAGCCGGACAGCTCCGGCGACGCCGGCATCGACATTGTCGCTTCGCCCCCGGGCAAGCGCCTGCAAAACGTTCTCTTGCTCTCTGGCGGCGAAAAAGCCATGACCGCGCTCGCGTTGCTCATCGCCATCTTCCGCTACCAGCCGAGCCCCTTCTGCATCCTCGACGAAGTGGACGCGCCGCTCGACGAAGCCAACGTCGGCCGCTTCACCCGCCTCATCGGCGACATGAGCGGGCAGACGCAGTTCATCATCGTCACCCACAATCGCAAGACCATGGAAATGGGCAGCGTCCTCTATGGCGTCACCATGCAGGAGCCCGGCGTCTCCAAACTCGTCAGCGTCCGCTGGGAAGGCTCCGAAGCTCCGGCGCAGAAGCACAAGACCGCAGCGGCGGCTTCCGCAGCGTAAGAACCTCACGTAATTCCTCTAAAAGTGCGCAGTCTGCCTGAGCGGACTGCGCACTTTCAGTTTCGTAATAAACTCTCACGTCTTCTTCGCAATTCATTCGCACATATTTCCACCGCCTTCGCCTTTGACTTCGCGTTCCGCTGCGCTAGAATGCATCTCACTTTGTCGGGGGAATCTTTTCCGTGTCTGCGAGTCCTGCAACGCGAGTCATTCGAGAGACGCAATTCGCCGGCTTGAAGCCCGCCGCGCGCGGCAAGGTCCGTGACATCTACGACCTCGGCGACAAGCTCCTCCTCGTCGCCACCGACCGTCTTTCCGCCTTCGATGTCATCCTTCCCACGCCGATTCCCGACAAGGGCCGCGTCCTTGCGCAGCTCTCGCTCTTCTGGTTCAACTTACTAAAGGACGTCATTCCCAATCACGTCCTGAGCGCCACCGATTTTCCTGCGCCTTTCGATGCCTTCAAGGACGATCTCGCTGGCCGCTCCATGATTGTTCGCAAAACGCAGCCTCTTCCCATTGAATGCGTAGTGCGTGGCTACGTCTCCGGCTCAGGCTGGAAGGACTATCGCGCCACGGGAAAAATCTGTGGCATCGCGCTCCCGCCAGGCCTGCGTGAATCCGACCGTCTGACCGAACCCATTTTCACCCCCGCCTCCAAAGCCGCCACCGGCCACGACGAAAATATTCCGTTCGACCAAGCCGCCTCCCTTATCGGAAAGGACCTTGCCGAAAAAGTACGCACCGTCAGCCTGGAGATTTACCGCCGCGCCGCCGACTACGCCGAGCCCCGCGGTGTTATTCTCGCGGACACGAAATTTGAATTTGGCCTCCTCAACAACCACCTCATTTGGATCGACGAAGCCCTTACGCCCGATTCTTCCCGCTTCTGGCCCGCCGCGCAGTACAATCCTGGTGGCCCCCAGCCCTCTTTTGACAAACAGTTTGTTCGCGACTACCTCGAGCGAATCCAGTGGCCCAAAACCCCGCCCGGCCCCGAGCTTCCTCCCGAGGTCGTTGCCGCCACGCGCGCCAAATACCGGGAAGCCTATCGCATCCTGGCTGGGCGCGAATTGGATTAGGAAGCCGGCCCCTCATACGGGAAGTTCATAGCGGAGAGTGCCATCGTGAAAGATCAACTGGAAGGGCTCGTCAATCAAATGGTGGAACGCGGGATTCTGTTCGACGAAGCCATCAGGGAATTCGAAAAGCGCTTCATCAAGCGCGTGCTCGATCGCACCCACGGTAACCAGTCTCGCGCCGCCGAAGTTCTGGGCATACACCGCAACACCTTGAGCCGCAAGATTGACGAGTACAAGCTCGATTCGAACGGTCACCGCCGCCACACGCGTTGATCGCCGTCACAATTCTTCCCGAAAATCAAAGCGGCTCTCCGGTATTCCCAGAGAGCCGTTTTTCGTTGGAATTAGGAGCAGTGAATCTGAGCTGGATCTTAGTTCGGCTTTTTCGCCGCCGGTTTCTTTGCTGCGGGCTTCTTCGGCGTCCCCTTCTCCTTCGGCAGATCTTCTTCTTTTACTTTGGCCTTGTCCCAATGCAGGAAGAACGCGGGATCGGGATCGTAGGAGGTCAGCGTGCCGGTGAAATGGATCGGACTGTCCTTTTCGATGCGCGCCGCTTCCGCCTGTCCCACTACCTTTACATCCATGTTGGGCGTGGTGGCCGCGTCAAACTCCGCCTCACTCGTAACGAAAGCAATCTTCAGTACAATCGGATCCGTGGCCGCAGCGCCCGGCACGACCTCAATCACTTTTCCAGGCACTTCGGGAAACTCCAAGCCACAAGACGCCAGCCACGTGACCTTGCCCTTGTCTCCACCGGCCTTCAGGTCCGTAATCACCGACGCAATCGTCATATCTTTCTGCGCCGCTGCGAGGTCCGCGGCGCTCGGGATGGAATAGCTCCCCGGACGATCCGGCGAACTGCTCGCAAGTTGCAGGAGTTCATTCAGCTCTGCATCGGTCAGGCTGTCGCACACTGTTCCGCCTTGATAATTCGCGATCAGCTTCCGCAAATAATCCTTCACTTTAGCCGATTGTGCTTGGGTTGCGCTCTTGGAGGTCACCGCACGAGCGATGGACCAGAAGGCGTCCATCTGCAGAGGCGGATTCAAGCACATGTATGCCAGTCCCAACCGATAGCTTGAAATTGCGTCATCCGGGTTCAGCGCCAGCACCGCCTTGTAGTCCGCTACGGCTCCTGCGCAATCCTTGGCGACTGTGGCCGCCTGCGCAGCAACACCTTCCAGGAATAGCTTAAATTGCGTGACTTGCTTCGGCCAGGCGTCATCCGTCACGTTGTCTGGCTTCTTCACGTCAGGGAGTGTCTTCAACGCTGCGGCAGCGGCATCTTCGGCGGCCTTCGCGAGCGCTGGATCGGCCGCGGCAGTCTTTTGCGCTGGGTCTGCAAGCAGCGCGCTGTACGCGGCGACGTGCGTGTAATAAGCGGTGAATCGTGTACCCGCATCAATCCCCCCCAAGGCAGCCAGCTTGTCGGCGTATTCGATGACCTTCAGATAGTTCTTCTGTGCCCCGTAAGCCTGCGAGTGAAGCTGATAAACGTAATTGAGGAGTGTGGAATTCGGATACTTCGAAACAAAATCATCCAAACACTTGATCAGCGTGGCGGGAACTTTCTCCGCGGCGCACGCCTGGTAGGCGTTGTACTCCGCCATCGTGTATTTCGGGGCGGCGGCGTCCTGCCCAGCCGCTGGTGCTTGCGCGTTGGCGCTCGCTCCACTCCCGATAATCAGGCAAAGCGCCGCAAGGATCGCGACCCCCGTCACTCTTCGTGTTCCATTCATTCCCATTTCTCCTCGCTCAAACTTCATGGATGAGTCCACTTCCGGTACACCCCGGAATGTTACTGCCGGGAATCGCTTTGATTCGGGAAACCTACGGATTATAGGAAAAGAAGCCGTACATCCGCAAGGCGTTACACGGTGTTGACTTTACGACCTGAGGAATTTCGCCCGCGGCCTATCGCCTATTCCCTTCGAAGCTTCCGGGATCCCAAGTGCTCCAGGAACCTCTGATGATAGGATGAGTTTCGCACAAAAAGAGTGGCACGTAAGAGGAAGATTTTTCATGCCTGGAATAAATACAACAAATGCTGAGTTCCCGGAAAAAGCGCCGCTTTCGGGCAAAGTGTCCTTGGTTACCGGCGGGAGCCGTGGCATCGGCCGCGCCATCGCCCTCCGCCTCGCCTCGCTTGGGGCTTCCGTGGCCATTTGTGGCCGCGATCGGGCTGCGCTTGAAAGGTCAGTCGAGGCACTCGGCAAGTCCGGCAGGCCCAACTTCTCCCTCGTCGCCGATGTAACTCTTCCCGCCGACGTCTCCAGCCTCATCTCCAAAACGGAAGCCACGCTCGGCCCCATCGCTATCCTCGTGAATAACGCCGGAATCGGCCTCTTCGGTCCCACTCACTTAAAGACCGAAGCCGACTGGGATCACGTTCTCGATTCCAATCTGAAGAGCGTGTTTCTCGTCTCTCGCGCCGTCGTGCCTTCCATGATCCGCCGTGGCGCCGGCGATATTATCAACATCAGCTCGCTCGCCGCCCGGAACACCTTTGCGGGCGGCGGCATCTATTGCGCTTCAAAATGGGGTGTCGTCGGCCTCTCCGGGTGCATGGCGGAAGACTTACGCGATCACGGCATCCGCGTCAGTGTCCTCTGTCCGGGCAGCGTGGCCACAGAGTTTTCCGGCCGTGGTCCCAAGGACCCTTCGAAGGTTTTGCGCCCTGAGGACGTGGCCCACGCGGTGGAAGCCATCGTCACGCAGGGCCCGCAAAGCTTCATCAGCGAAATCCACCTTCGCCCCTTGCGCAAATCCTGAGTGCGGCCAGTCCCGGAGCGTGGGAATTTTCCCCTTTACATTAGTCGTTGTAACGACTATAGTCATACCATGAACTCGTCTTCCAAGCTTTCACGGGCCTCCGTCCCCCTTGAAAACCAGATCTTCGTTGCTCTCCTGCGAGCCGCCGACTCCCTCGGCCAGGAAGCCGAGCAGATGCTGAAAGCCGCCGGGCTTAGCGGCGCGCAATACAACGTCCTGCGCATTCTTCGCGGCGCCGAACCTGCTGGCCTAGCCTGCCGGGGCATCGGCGACCGCATGATTTCTCACGATCCGGACATGACCCGCCTTCTTGACCGTATGGAGAAACGCGGCCTGATCACCCGTGAGCGCCAGACCGACGACCGCCGTGTCGTCAAGACGCGTATCACGCCGCAAGGCCTCAGCCTTCTAAAAACTCTTGACCAGCCGGTACACGACCTTCACAAGCACCAGTTCCGCCACATCCCCGCGTCGCGCCTGAAAAGTCTGGGCCGGCTGCTGGAGGAAGTCCGCGCGCGCAAGCAGGGCTAGAAAACATTTTTGGGGCGAGTTTCAGAAACGTAGCGATACATTAGATTAACGACCACTAGGAGAAAGCAACAATGGGAATCAATCTTTCACGCATCACTCTTGCCGCCGGCTTCGCAGCCGTTCTTTCGCTACCCGCCGCCGCTGCCACCACCAATTGGCAGATCGATCCGCAGCACTCTTCCGCGCAATTTTCCGTCCGTCACATGGCCATTTCAACGGTTCGTGGGGCTTTCAACAAAGTGACCGGCACGATCGCGCTCGATGACAAGGACATCACCAAGTCCACAGTAGATGTCACCATCGACGCCACCACCGTTGATACTCACGAGCCCAATCGAGACAACGACATTCGCAGTGATAAGTTCTTTGACGTCGCCCACTACCCCTCGATCACTTTCAAGTCCAAAAAGGTCGAGCAGGTCGCACCCGGCAAACTCAAAGTCACGGGCGACCTCACCATTCGCGGCACCACCAAGGAAGTCGTGCTCGACGTGGAAGGTCCGACCGCTCCGATCAAAGACACCTGGGGCAATCAGCGCTCTGCCGCAAACGCCACAACCAAGATCAACCGCCAGGACTTCGGCGTGAAGTGGAATGCCACCTTGGACAACGGCGGGGTCGTCGTCAGTGACGAGGTTTCCATCAACATCGACGTGGAAATGATTCACAAAGATAAGTGAGTCGCACGAGTTGAACCGTTCGCAACTGCAAAGAGTCGGCCGAGGGGCGCTTGCACCGCCCGTTTCCGTTTCGCATCTAATCAGAGACGTAAAAAAGGAAAATATGCTTAAGCCCGCGCCAGTAGAATCTCCGGTTCACAATTTGATCCGCGAACGCTGGAGTCCCCGTGCCTTCGCTGACAAGCCCATCCCTGCCGACGTCCTGCACAGCCTTTTTGAAGCCGCGCGCTGGGCCCCGTCCAGCAACAACGAGCAGCCCTGGGCCTATCTAGTCGCGGCGAAGGACGACCAGGAGAACTTCGCAAAAACGCTTGGCGTGCTCGTGGAATTTAACGTCAACTGGGCTAAAAATGCTCCAGTCCTAGCGCTCGCCATCGCCAAGCTGACCTTCTCGAGAAACAATGCCCCAAACCGCAACGCCCCCTACGATCTCGGCGCGGCAACAGCTCTACTTTCTGTTGAAGCCACCGCGCGTGGGCTCTTCGTTCATCAGATGGCTGGCTTCGATCCTCAAAAAGCGCGTCAAGTTTTTGAGATCCCCACCGATTGGGATGCTTTTGCAGCATTGGCCATCGGCTACCCCGGCGATGCCGAATCCTTGCCTCAACCCTTAAAAGATCGCGAGTTGGCTCCCAGAGTGCGCAAGCCGCTCAGCGAATTTGTCATGAGCGGCCATTGGGGCCATACTGCTTCTTTCCTTTCGAAATAACTGGAGATTGTAGCGCCACCTCTTTCAATGCACCGCACACTCGAATTCCTTCTGCATCATGGATATGTAGTCCTTCTCGCCTGGGTTTTCGCAGAGCAAGTGGGGCTCCCGATTCCTTCCATGCCGCTGTTGCTGGCTGCCGGCGCGCTTGCGGGCACTGGCCGCATGAGTTTCTTCGCTTCGCTCTTTTGCGCCGTGCTCGCCGCCCTGGCCGCGGATATGCTCTGGTATCAACTTGGCCGCCGAAGAGGCATCAAAGTCCTGCAGTTCCTTTGCAAAATTTCGCTTGAGCCGGATTCCTGCGTGCGGCGCACCGAAGGTGTTTTCGCCAAGCAAGGCGCCCGTTCGCTGCTCCTCGCCAAATTTCTGCCGGGATTGGGCACCGTCGCGCCCCCTCTTGCCGGTATCTTTCATATGCGCGCGCGCCGCTTTCTTCTATTCGATGGACTTGGCTCGATGCTTTGGGCGGGCACGTTTCTCGGGCTGGGCTACATATTCAGCGGCCAGATTGAGCGCATCGCCGAGCATCTGGCGTCTCTCGGCGGCTGGCTCCTGGTTCTCATCGTCGCCGCTCTTGCTTCCTATATCTCTTACAAATTCATAGCTCGTCAGCGCTTCCTGCGCGAATTGCGCATCGCGCGTATCACCGTGGATGAACTGAAGGAAAAAATTGACGCCGGCGAGGAACTTGTCATCGTCGACCTGCGCCATTCGGTGGATTTCGAAGCCGACCCCGAAACCATTCCCGGCGCTTTCCGCATGGACGCTAAAGAGCTGGAAGAAAAGAACGACCGTTTGCCCCGCGATCGCGAAGTCATTCTTTACTGTACTTGACCAAACGAAGCCACCAGCGCCCGTGTGGCGCTGCTCCTCAGAAGAAATGGCATCAGGCAGATTCGTCCGCTACAAGGTGGTCTGGAAGCCTGGCGCAAACGCGGCTACCCGATGGACACTCCTACGCTGGCCGCCGGCGCAAAGTAGCAGTTCCGTGTAGCACCAGTACCCCTGTTGGCGGTTTTCTCTTGTTCGAATGGAGCGTAAGAACGCCAGCGCTACCCGTCTCCCACAATTAGGATTTAGTTCAACCGCGGCCTATAGCCGCGGCAAAACAATCCCGCTCTGCGACTGGTACTTTCCCTTTTTATCCTTGTAACTCACTTCGCATTCTTCATCCGATTCGAAAAAGATCACCTGGCAAAGCCCCTCATTCGCATAAATCTTCGCCGGCAGCGGTGTCGTGTTGCTGATTTCCAGCGTCACAAAACCTTCCCACTCCGGTTCGAATGGCGTCACGTTCACGATGATCCCGCACCGCGCATAAGTGGACTTCCCCACGCAAATCGTCAGCACGTTCCGTGGTATCCGGAAATATTCCACCGACCGTGCCAGCGCAAACGAATTCGGCGGGATCAGGCACACCTCGCTTTTGATATCCACAAGCGACCGCGCATCGAAATGCTTCGGATCCACGATCGTCGAATTCACGTTCGTGAAAATCCGGAACTCGTCCGCCACTCGAATGTCGTAGCCGTAGGACGAAACTCCGTAACTGATCACTCCCTCGCGCACCTGCCGGTCCGTGAACGGCTCGATCATCTTGTGCTCCAGCGACATGCGCCGGATCCAGCGGTCTGGCTTAACGGCCATCCATTCCTCCCGTGCTTCTATCTTTCAATTTTGGATTCTTTGCAAAGCGCCATCAACAAACATCAACAATCGTTCGCTCAAAAGAGGTTCAGTGTAGATTACCCATCACGTCTTGACAACCCGCGCCGCACCCTCTAGCATCTGCCCACGGATTCTTCGGAGGCTCGTGTGATCAAGTTGGACATCGTAAACGCCGTCGTCGCCACGACCAACATCAGCCGCACCAAGGCCGAGCAGGCCGTCGAAACCGTGTTCGAATCGCTCAAGCAGGCCCTCGGCCGCGGCCAGCGTATTGAGCTCCGCCGCTTCGGCGTCTTCAGCGTCAAACCCCGCAAGACCGGCATCGGTCGCAATCCCCGCACCGGCGAAGAAGTCAACATCCCTCCTGGCAAAGCCGTGCGCTTCAAGCCGGGCAAGGAGCTGCAAGGCCTCGAAGCAACCAAGAAGGCGGAATAGCCTCGCCACGCTATACTGTCTGGTGTCGGCCATCTCTAATTCCCCGAACATTTCGTGACCACAACGCCCCCAGAAGACCCACGCGCCATTCCCATTCACATCGACTGGCGCGCCATTCCCCTCCTCGATGCGCGCTACGCGTCCATTCCCACCCGCCCGCCGCGAAAAATGCTCATCATCGCATGCGTACTCTTCTTTCTTACACTTTGCACTTGCCTCGCCGCCGGCACTCAGTTCGCCGTCGCTTACGCCAACAATCAATCCGCTTCCATTGATGAATATGTCCGTGCCTTTAAGCTTTTCTACCAGCATCCCACCGGCCTCGCCGCGGGAATCCCTTTCGCCATCACTTTGCTCACTATTCTTCTCGCTCACGAGCTCGGCCACTTCTTCGCCTGCCGTTATCATCGCATCCGTGCCACCTATCCTTTTTTTATTCCCTTCCCTTCGCTCATCGGTACCTTCGGCGCTTTCATTCTCATCCGTTCCCCGATTCGCACCGCGCGGGCTCTCTTCGATGTCGGCGCTTCCGGCCCCTTCGCCGGTTTTGTTCTGGCGATTCCCACTCTCGCCTATGGCGTTCTCCACGCAAGAGTCGTCCCAAATCTTGCCGACGCTTCTCAAGCCGATTTCGTTTTCGGCGTTCCGCTCCTCCTCCGCCTGTTCGCAGCACTGTTCCATCCTGGTGTTTCTCCTAACGCCCTTTTGATTCACCCCATCGGCCGTGCGGCCTGGGTCGGTCTCTTCGCCACCTCGCTCAATCTTCTTCCCGCCGCCCAGCTCGACGGCGGCCACATTCTCCGTTCGATCAGCGCCCGCCTCCACCGCTACTCGTCCCTCGTTCTTCCGTTTCTTCTCATCGCTCTCGGATTATTTGGTTCCTGGAGGACTTGGTGTGTCTGGGGTGTCCTGCTTTTCGGCATTCGTTTTCTTCGTGTCGCTACCATCTACGATCCAACTCCGCTCGACCCAGCTCGCCGTTGGGCGGCGTTCGGCGCGTTGCTTGTCTTCCTCCTCTGCTTCATGCCCTCTCCCTTCTACTTCTCCTGAACTTCCCGCCTCATCATGTGGAGTCGGAGGGCCCCAAAAAAGGTGGAGGGTGGTATGGTGGCGGCGAGTGAGATGCCGGCAGGAGAGGAAGATGAAAAGAGTATGGGGAGTAGCCGCAGCAGCAGTGATTCTATTAGCGTCGTCAATCTGGGGACAGACGGGCGTTGGAGAAAGCTATCACGGACCGGGCGTAAGTCATGCGACCGATATCGCTTATCCGGCGAACACACGAACAACGGGAATTGTGACACTGGATGTGAGTGTCAACACGACAGGAACGGTGCAGAATGTGGCGATCGTTCGAAACGTGCCGCCACTGACAAGCGTCGCGCAAAGCGCCGTGCGTAGTTGGCAATTCACGCCGGCATTGGTGAACGGAAAATCCGCGCCCGGCCTGGTGCGCGTAAATGTCGTGTTCAACCCGTTCAATCAGAGTGGCGTGGGCCTTCCCAACCCCTCGCTGCCACCAGCGAACAGCAGTAGCGCAACATCCAGCGGAGACTTCCAGCCTGCACAGGTAACTGCCGCAAGTTACGCGGTCTACCCTCCGCATACCACGAACGCAGGGACTGTAGTGCTGCAGGTACACATAGGCAGCGACGGGAAAGTGCACGGCCAGATCGTTGCCCTTGGAACCGGGTCACTAAGCGGCACAGCGGCTACAGCCGTGAAGACCTGGCACTTCACGCCAGCGAGCTACAAAGGGAAATCAGTGGCCTCGGATGTGGTGGTGGCCTGGGTGTTCGCGCCGCCCTCGGGCACCATGTAGCAATCCTCGAAGTTGCACCATCCGAGTCATTTCTTGTCCCGAGGGGCGCGCCAGCGGCGGCCGAGCGCGGGAATGATGGCACCGCCAAGGTTCGCCAGGTTCGCGTCGGGGAACGGAGCACGCTCTGCGCGGGGGTTCAAAGAACGAAGGAAAGTCTTCAGGAAGCGCACCAAGGCGTGAACCTTTTCACGCAAACTGAACTTCAGCGAACGGCTATTGGCGCGCACGACCATCAGCGTGACGTCGTCCGCAGAAAGATTTTTTGGAAATCGTTCGGCGATTTCCTGGAGCAGCGAGCTGATGAATTTTTCCGCCGGGATGTCACCAAGCAGATTGACGATGCGCAGCAATCCTTCTTCGCCCAGCATCTCGCCATCGGCGTCGCAGGATTCGATCAGCGCATCGGTATAGCTGACCAGGCAGTCGCCGGGATCAAGTTCGATGTCGAGTTGCTCGTAGTCGGCAAGCTGAAAAATCCCGAATGGGATGTTGCGTGGTCCCTTTTTCTCCGGATTGTCCTGATGGCCCAGGAAGGACCAGCGGCCCTCGGCGGAACGAAAGAGAAGCGGACGTGGATGGCCGGCGTTGCAAAGCGAAAGCCTGCGAGTGGGTGAGAAAAAAGTGGTGACCACGGCGGTGGAGAAAGTGCCTTGGCTGGAGAGCGCGGTGAACTGCTCGTTGAGCAGCCGGACAAATTCTTTCTGGTCAAGGCGATTCACGAAACGTCGCATCAGCGTCCGCAGATCAGCGGCCGTGGAGGCGACGGAATTGCCGTGGCCGGAAACGTCCGCGAGTAACAACCGGCTGATGCGCCCCGAAGCGCAACTGGAAACGTAGTAGACATCGCCGCCGCGCCGCGCCTCCTCGAACGGTTTGCTATACACCCAGACATCGAGACCTGGCAGTTCGACTCCGCTCGAGGTAAGCTGGCTCCCGCCCCACACTTCCATGCACTGCATGTGCTGCGTGGGAGTTTTCCTCATGCAACCATTATAGTGAAATTGAGCCGCTTCGCTGCCTTTTCAAACCTCGTTTGGATTGCGCCAGCCTTGCTGCCGCTTTTCCGCAAGCACGCCACCGAACTTTCACATTGAAAAGCGCCTTCCCAGCGAGCTCCCGACTCAATCTTGAGCCTGTGCCCGGTCAAGCATCCCTCTGAACTGCCGGGCACGTCAGCTGCACAACCTCGTGCCCCGGCCCCTTCGGCTCAAGTCTCAGATATACGTCAAGCTCTTTGAGTTGCATCCCATAGTCGCCCCTCCGTGCGTACACGTCCGCCAGCACTAGATACGCCATCGCGAAGTTGGAATTCCGGAGAATTGCCTCGCGGGCGCTCCTTTCCGCCTCGTCGGGACGGTTTAGCTGCAATAGCGTCATACCAAGGATGGTGTAGCCGTTAGCTGAACTCTCTTCGATTTCCAATCCTCTGCGTAGAATTTTTTCTGCCTCTCCCGACTTTCCCTCCAAATAGAAAAGGTAGCCAAGTCCAAACTCCGCCAGCGCACACCGGCCACCGCTTAGGTCGATGGCCGTTTGGTAGGCCCGCATCGCTTCATCCCTATGGCCCAGCTTCATCTCCACTACCCCGACGTGGTAATACGCCTCGTAAAAATCAGCAGCCTCTTGCGTGGCCTTCTTGAAGTGGCTGAGACCTCCGGCAGGATCATTCTTTGCCAGGCGTTCCATTCCCTTGTGATCTTCATCCCTGGCCTTCCCGGGAATCCTCAGTTCCCGCACGGAAACTGTGTCGCGGTTTCGAACAGCTTCCACTAGGTCAGAGGGACTGACGTAAATCACAAGTTGTACGGAAGGACCGTCGAGTTGGGCGTTGATGGGAGCGGACTCGTACCCCGGTTCATCGACAACAATCTCATACGTGCCGCGAGGAAGGCCTCGGACCTCAAAGTGCCCCTCGACGTCTGTAAGAATGCTGCGGAATACTCCGGCAACGTGGGATTTTAGTCTCACCGCCACCTGGCTCGCTGGCCGATGGTCCGCCTTCAAGAGCACCGTTCCACAAATTTTCCCCTCCGTCTCGACGAAGTTGGAGCTCTGCGCCCTCGCAATCGGCAGGTAAGCAACGAGGGTAAAGTTGAGCAGGACAATTGGCAGGAATTTCGCCTGCAAACGTGACACAGCATCTCGACCTACTGCGCAGTTCTTAGAGGTCTCTTGGCGGGACTGGGGGGAGAGTCAATCCGTGCCGACGCATGCACCCACCTCTTGCAGCCGTTTGCCGGCTGCGGTGGCGGTGTCAGCGTCGCCGGTGCACCTTAACTCCTCGATGTCATCGGTCGCTTGCTGCGCCATTTTGTGCCACGGGAAAACTCGTTGTCTGTCTCTTTTTGTACTCAGCACACTTCATGCATCAACACTTCTTTTCTCTCTTCCGCCGGTGAAATCCTCGACGTCTCGGCGCGTTGCGGGGCTATTAATGTGTGGCACCATGGCCGTGGGCAAGTCCCCTAGCGGCCTCAGGGTCCTGATTTCGCCCTTGACTCCTGTTTACCTTATGCTATATTAACCACTGGTATAGCTCCGTCAACGGTAAGCCATCCCTCTCTGTTAACACTCTGGATACTATTGTGCTCGCTCAGTTCAGGCTTAACTCTTGTCCTTTGATCAGCTTGCGCACTCTTTTGCATTGACGCACTCTTGTGCATTCTTTACCCCCTTGGAATCAATCTGTTACAAACTCTGTGGTTAAAAGAGCGATGACGAACTCTCTTATTTTCAATCGATTGCGCACTCTTTCTGAAAAATAGGGGGTGTCGGGGTACCTAGCGCCGGCGGACTTAAAGTTCAACTTGAAGTCCGCGCAGAAACCACTGGTTACAGCAAGCTTAGCGGATCCCTATCCACTAAGACTGCTGTCTGCGGAATCTCCTTCCCCTCACAGAAGCTCAGCGCCCCGCTCAGCAGCTTTGTCAACACCGACCGCTTTGGTGATTTCAGCAAAAACTGGAACCGGTGCTCTTTCTTCAGCCGCGCCAGTGGTGCCGTCGCTGGTCCCAGAACGCGCACGCTGCTCCCGTCATGTGGTGAAAAGTATTCCGAAAGCTGCCGCGACCAGTGGATCGCTTTTTCGAGACTCGTATCTCGAACAATCACATTCGCAAGCGAAGTAAACGGCGGGTACGCCATCATTCGACGAAAATGCAATTCGCGCTCGAAAAACGCCGCGTAATCCTGTTTCACCGCATCCTGAATCGCATAGTGCTCGGGATAAAACGTCTGGATCAGCACGCGGCCCTTCAATTCGCCGCGCCCGGCGCGCCCGGCCACTTGTGTCAGCAATTGGAACGTCCGCTCCGCCGCCCGAAAATCCGGCAGGCTCAGCGACGAATCTGCTCCGACGACGCCGACCAGCGTGACGCGCTGAAAATCATGCCCCTTCGCGAGCATCTGCGTCCCCACCAGAACATCCAGGGCGCCGCTTGCGAACGCCCCCAGCATTTCCTGATACTGCCGCTTCGTCCGCGCCGTGTCCCGGTCCAGCCGCGCGATGCGCGCCCCCGAAAATTCCTTGCGCAATCTTTCTTCCAGGTGCTCCGATCCTTCGCCAAAAAAATAAATATACTTCGACTGGCACTTCGGGCACACCTTCGGAATCTGCTGGATCGATCCGCAATAGTGGCATTCCAGCCGGTTGCGCTGCTTGTGGTGCGTCATCGAGATGCTGCAGTTCACGCACTGCACTGAGGCGCCGCAGCTCCTGCACAGTACCGACCATGAATATCCGCGCCGGTTGATCAGCACCAGCGCCTGCGTCCCACTCGTCAGGCATTCCTGGATCCCCGCGTGCAGCGCCGCGGAAATCGGGCTCGTCTGATGCGTCTGCTGAAATTCCTCGCGCAGGTCGACAATTTCCACGCTCGCCAGCGGTCGTTCTGCCACGCGTGAAGCCAGCGTCAGCAGCTCATACTTTCCATTCCGTGCATGATGATAAGTCTCCATCGATGGGGTCGCCGAACCCAGCAACGCCACCGCGCCCTCGATTTTCGCGCGCACGATCGCCACGTCGCGCCCGTGGTAACGCGGCGTCTCTTCCTGCTTGTAGCTGTTCTCCTGCTCCTCATCGACGATGATGAGCCCGACATTTTCGAGTGGCGCAAAAATCGCCGAGCGCGTCCCCACCACCACACGCGCTTCGCCGTTGCGCAAGCGCCACCACTCGCGCGCGCGTTCTACGTCGCTCAGGGCCGAGTGCAAGATCGCGACGCCCTCGAACCGCGCCCCAAACCAGGCGCGGCACTGCCGTCCGATCCACAACGTCAAGGCAATTTCCGGCACGAGAATAATTGCCGTCTTACCACGCGCCAGAGTCTCCTGCACCGCGCGCATGTACACTTCGGTCTTTCCGCTGCCCGTCACGCCGTGCAGCAGTAGCACGCCGAATTCACCGAGCTCGAATCGCGCGCGTATCGCTTTCAGCGCGCTCTCCTGCTCCGCGTTCAACTCGTGCGCCGGCGGCGTGTACCCCACGTCAAACGGATCTTCCGCTGAATCGATCGGTTCTTCCCAGCTTTCCAGCAGTCCGTCGCGCAGCATCCGCTCGATCTGCGAGCGAATCACTTTTGTAAGCTTCAAAAGTTGCGGCAAAGGCAACGGTCCGCGCTCCGCTTCCAGAAGTCCACGAATGCGTTCCTCGTTTTCGCTGAGCGAAGAAGATGCAGCGGACATATTCCAAGAGACGATGCGTTGTACTTTGCGCTTTCTGCCCTCAATGCTTTCGCGAATTTCGATCAGGCCGCGCCGTTGCAGTTTTTGCAGCCCGGCGGTATCAACGCCGAGTTTTGCGGCTGGACCAATTTGCAGCACACCCTTTTTCTTGGCTAATTTTGCGAGGAGTTCCACTTCGGCGCACACAAGTCCGTGGGACAGTTCGCCGCCGCTTAAACTTTCGGCTACCTCTCGCCCCGCTTCCGTCAAAATAATCTGGCGCTGTGATTTCAGATCGACGACTGGCGGCAGCATCGCGCGAAACACTTCGCCAACCGGTGCCAGGTAATACCCCGCGATCCATTGTGCCAGTTCGATCAATTTCGGCGTAAGCGCGGGGATAAAATCCAGAATGTGCGTGATCTCGCGAATCTTCGTTCCCGGCGGCGGACTCTCAACCAATTCCACTACAACCCCGACCATAGTCTTTTTTCGAAACGGCACGAGCACACGACTCCCGGGCTGCACCGTTCCCCTCATAGCCTCCGGCACCGCATACGTAAACGTCGTGCGCAACGGCAACGCCAGCGCCACATTGCAGAAAGGAGAACTCATCTCGCCGTGTAGTGTATCAGCAGCAGGAAATCGGGCAGACCAGTGGAAAGGGCGAATCCTCCGTGGAGCATGCAAAACTATCTGCTGATAAGAAAAATGCCAGCGAAGATCGTCACGATTCCGGCAAACTGCCAGCGCGAAATTCGCTCACGCAGAAATATCGCGGCGAGCGCCACGGTCACCGCCCCATAGAGTGATCCGAGCACACTCACCACGGCGATATGTTCCATCTGCATGGCGTGATTGCTCATAAGGAAGGCGCCTGTATCAAGCAAACCCATAGCCGAAACCAGCCACTTTGTATTATCTCGCGGCAGGCGAATCGTCATCTTTCCAGCAAGAAGCAGAATCCCCGCCAATGCCGAGCTTGTCATGCGGATCATCCAAACCGTTTGCGAGGGGCCCACTCGCGGCACAATATGCAAACCGAGCAGCCAGAAGAGGAATCCGAAGCCTATTCCCGAGAGGATCGCCCAGCCGATGCCTGCCCCGCGACGCGGCGATCCCTCCGCGTTCCCGGCTGCCGTGGTTTTCTCTCCGGCGGCCACCGCGATTGCGCCCAGCAACACGCAGATAATTCCAGCCGTTCGAATGGCAGTTAACCGCTCACCGCTCGAGAGCGAAAGCAAGAGAGTCAGCGCCGGATAACTTGCAGACAGAGGCGCGACCACCGACATCTTGCCAATCTCAAACGCCCGATAAAGTGCGAGCGTCGAAATCCCGTTGATGGCGCCACCAAGCAAACCCCACGCCCAAGGCTGCCACCCGGATCCGTCGGTAAGATGTCCCCACCCTCCGAGCCACGGCAGAAAGATCGTCAGCAGAACAAAACCAATGCCCTGCATATAAAACATGGCGCGGAGCGTGCCGACGCGGAGGGTTGCAAATCGCGCGAGAAAATCAGCGCCGCCCCAGGAAAGCGCGGTCAGCAAACCCAGCAGAATTCCCATGATGGATTAGGCGGACTTGCCTGCCCCGGCAGGCTTGCCTTTCTTTACGTCCAGGCCGAGGACAGCCATCACTTTTTGGAGATCTTTCCAGACCTCGCTTTTCGCGGGTGGATTTCGAAGCAAATACGCCGGGTGGTAGGTGGCCAGCAATTTTCTTCCGCGGAATTCCAGCCACTCACCGCGGAATTGGGAAATGCCGCGATTGGTTTGCAGTAATGTTTTTGCGGCGGTGGCACCGAGGCAAACAATTACTTTCGGTGCGATGGTATCGATCTGCCGCAAAAGAAATGGCGAGCAAGTATGAACTTCGTCTTCTTCGGGCTGGCGATTCTCCGGCGGACGGCACTTGACGACGTTGCAGATGTAGACATCTTTTCTCTGCAAACCCATGGCTTCAATCATCTGCGTCAGCAATTTTCCGGCGCGGCCGACGAATGGCAAGCCTTGCGCATCTTCATCGGCGCCGGGGCCTTCTCCAACAAAGACCAATTCAGCTTTGGGATTTCCGTCGCCGAAAACAATCTTGTTCCGCGTGCTATGAAGTTTGCACCGCGTGCAATCGCCAAGATCCTCGCGGATTTTGAGCAGCGTGTCGTCAGCGATTTTATCAATGGATTCAAACAGCGATGGCCCTCCCGCTACCGGCAAAGGCAGATGTGAACTCTTTGGAGTCGCCGGCGCGATTGCTGGCGCAGGCTTCGGCAATTCGGGCTTGCGTACGGTTTTCGGCAAAGTCATTTCCTCACCGGGGAGTGTGTTCAAATGAATTGAGACGGGGGCCGTCTCCAATTGTTGCTCGGTACCGGTGGCCAGTGGCGTTCCACGGTCGCGATAGAACATGCGGATGCCCATGTCTTCGTAGAAACCGAGGCGGTCCGCAATTTTTTTCTGGAGAATCTCAGGAATTTGCTCGTGCATGGGAGATCATGCGCCGGAACGCTTCACAGAAGTTGTTTCTTGCAGCACGCCGCGAAGGCGAACGACTTCGTCCAAGATGCGCTGGGCCACTTCGCTCTTATTCAATTTCGGCAGCGCGAGGTCGCGCCCGTCACGCGAGAAAAGCGTCACGATGTTGGTGTCCTGGTCGAAACCTGCGCCTTCCGCGGTCACATCGTTGGCGACGATCAAGTCGGCGTTTTTGGCCACAAGCTTTTTGCGCGCATTTTCCGCGACACGTTCAGTTTCCGCCGCAAATCCGACAACGATTTTCTGGCCTTTATTCTTCGCAATGTCCGCAAGAATATCCGTTGTCGGTTCGAGAGAAATCGTCAGAGCTGCGTCGCCCTTCTTGATTTTCTCTGCGTGCTGCTCCACTGGGCGATAATCCGCTACCGCAGCAGCAAGAATGGCCATGGTTACGCCTCCAACGCGATCGAGAACGGCAAAATACATCTCCTTCGCGGTGCGCACGTCAATACGGTCCACATCCGCAGGCGTCTCCAGACTCACGGGCCCGCTCACCAGAATCACTCTCGCACCCCGTCGGGCGGCGGCTTCGGCAACGGCGAAGCCCATCTTGCCGGACGAGCGATTGGTTAAATAGCGCACCGGGTCAAGGTCTTCGCACGTTGGTCCCGCGGTTACGAGCACGGTCTCGCCGGCCAGGTCGCGATCGGCTTTCAGAACATCACGGACGGCGGCGACGATTTCCGCTTGTCCAGCGAGCCGGCCGGCACCGGTCATGCCACACGCCAGGTAGCCCTCGGCGGGATCAATAATCGTCACGCCGCGCGCGCGCAGCCTGGCTACGTTTTCCTGCGTGGCCGCGTGGTTCCACATATTCACATTCATTGCAGGCGCCAAGACCACGGGTGCGGTTGAGGCCAGATACAAAGTTGTCAGGAAATCGTCGGCGATCCCGCGCGCAAATTTCGCCAGGATGTCCGCCGTTGCCGGAGCGACGAGCAGGAGGTCAGTGCGCTGCGCGACTGCGATATGTTCGATGGCGCTCTCGAGATTGGCTTCCCCGCCGGAGGAATCGCCGAAAAGGTCGGTGATTACTTTCTGCCCGCTCAAAGCCGCAAACGTCAAGGGCGTGATGAACTCCCGCGCTCCGCGGGTCATCACCACCTGTACGGTAAATCCGTCTTGTTGGAGGAGGCGGACCAGCTCGGCGGCTTTGTAGGCCGCAACTCCGCCGGTCACACCAAGCGTGATTCGCATCGCTGCCTTCCGCGGCCCGCTACTTCCGCCGCTTGTTGCCGTCCTTGTCCGTATCGATCGAATCCGGCTCCACGAAGTCGTACTCCAGCAAGCTGTGCTCCAGCTCTTCGCACGCGATTCGTGTAGCCTTCAGCGTTCTAGGGTTTTCGATCAACGACGGCGCACCTGCCATGATTTGCCGTGCGCGCCTCGCCGCCAGTACTACATAAGCAAACTGGCTTTCCGGAGCTTTCGTCAGCACAGTCATATCCGTCATTCCCTCCCAAACGATGCCAACAGTTGTTCCACTCTCGCCCTCCGCCGCGCGCTCGTACAGCGCAGAGCGATTACAATCGCCTGCGCTTCACGTCCCGCGCTTTCCAAATCTTCATTCACAACGCAAAAATCGTAATACTTGCCGAACTCCGCAATCTCGTCATGTGCCTTCGCCAGCCGCCGGGCAATTTCATCGTCCGAATCCTGCCCGCGGCTGCGCAACCGGTGTTCCAGCTCCTCGCGCGACGGCGGCAGGATAAAGATGGCCACCGACTCAGGAAGCTTCTCCTTGACCTGCGCCGCTCCTTGCACATCGATCTCGAGGACTAAATCGCGACCCGACTTCCGGGATTCCTCCAGCCACTTCTTCGGCGTGCCGTAGGAATGCTTTCCGAAAACTCGCGCATACTCCAAGAATTCGCCGCGAGAGACCATGGCGTCGAATTCCGCTTCGGTGACAAAATCATAGCACTTCCCACTGGCCTCAGTCGCCCGACGCGCCCGGGTAGTACATGAGATCGAGGACATCGTCCCCGGCAGCTCCAGAATTTTCTGCACCAAGGTCGACTTGCCCGACCCCGAAGGACCCGAGACGATGAGCACCAGCGGCGCGATCTCTGTCCCCGTGCTCATTCGATGTTTTGCACCTGCTCCCGCAGTTTTTCAATCTCCGCCTTGATCTCCAGCGCCAGGCCGGTGATGGCCAGCGCTTCGCTTTCCACGCCGGGTGTTTTCGAAAGCATCGTGTTCGCTTCGCGATGCATCTCCTGCAAGAGAAAATCCAATTTCTTCCCGAGTTCGCCGGCCCCATCCAGGAGTCTTGTAAATTGCTGGAGGTGACTCCGCAGCCGGTCCAATTCTTCACTGATATCGCTGCGTTCGGCAAGCAGCGCAGCCTCCTGCGCCAGCCGCGCCGGGTCGATCCCGGTCCCGCCGAGCAATTCTTTCAGCTTGGCATCAAGTCGCCGCGAGAACGCCGGACGCAGCGTGGCCGCCAGGCCGCGTACCTGTTCGACCAAGCCAGCGATGCGCGCCAGGCGTTCGCGTAATTCTTCGACAAGATGCTTGCCTTCCGCGCGGCGCATATCATCCAGCTTGTTGAGGGCTTCGCGCAAGCAGCGGTCCAGCGATTGCCCCAGCTTCTCCTGTTCTTCTTCCGTCTCCGGCACCGCAGTGGTTACACCGGTAATGACGCCGGGCAACCGCAAGAGCGCGACAACGTCCATGTCCGTCGCAGCCCTCGTTTCCTGCCGCAACGCTTCCGCGGCTTTCAGGTACGATTGCACCAACTCTTTGTTCACCTGCACGGGGGCGCTTTTCCCGGGTTCTACGCCGACTGTCACTTCCACATGCCCCCGGTGAATATTTTCTCGCATGATCTGCCTCAGTCGAAGTTCGTAGAGGTCAAATCCCTCGGGCATGCGCATTTTCAAATCTAGGAATCGATGATTCACGCTTTTCACGCTGATGCGCACGGCCCAGCCATGCAACTCACCGCGCGCCTGGGCATACCCGGTCATGGAAAAGCATTCGGTTTTCTTCGTGGCTACTGTGGTGGTTTGGCTCATAAGGAATCAGATGCAACATTCTGCTTTACCGGTTCAGCCGGGGCCAGCATGTCATCGTCCGCAAACTGCAAATCGTGGAGCCGCGCATAGATTCCGCCGCGGGCGATCAATTCGGTGTGCGTGCCGCATTCACGGATCTGTCCGTCTTCCAGCACCAGGATTCTGTCCGCGCGGCGGATGGTGGCCAGGCGGTGCGCGATTACAAACGTCGTGCGGCCAACCATCAGATTAACGAGCGCTTTCTGGACGTACATTTCGGACTCTGCATCCAGCTCGGATGTCGCTTCGTCGAGAATCAGGATCGGCGAATCTTTCAAGATGGCTCGCGCGATGGCGATGCGCTGGCGCTGGCCGCCGCTGAGCCGCGTGCCGCGCTCGCCGATTACGGTATCGTAACCCTGCGGCAGCTCCATGATGAAATCGTGGGCCAGCGCGGCTTGCGCGGCGGCGACCACTTTTTCCTTGGGGACGGTCGTCAGACCGTAGCAGATGTTGTTCCAGACGGTGTCGAAGAACAGAATATTTTCCTGCGTGACCATGGCAATCTGCTCGCGGAGGGAACGAATGGTCACTTCGCGAATGTCGACGCCGTCGATTCGAATGGCGCCCGAAGTTACCTCATAAAAACGTGGGAGCAAATTGACGAGCGTGGTCTTGCCCGCGCCGCTAGAGCCGACGAACGCGATGACCTCTCCCTTGCGCGCTTTCAGCGAAATGCCGTCGAGAACGGGTGAAGGATCATCGTCATACGCGAAACTCACGTTCGCATATTCGATCTCACGCGTTAGCGGAGCCAGGGTCCTGGCTCCCGGCTGATCGGACTTTTCTTCCTCGCGGTCGAGATACGCAAAAATCTGTGCGCTCACGCCACGCACGGCCTGCAACTGTTGATAGATATAGCCCGTTCGCTTCAGCGGCATGTACGTGTTGAACATGGCGTAGAGGAAGGCAAAAAATTGACCTTCGGTCATGAGCTGGTGGCGAATTTGATTGCGAGCGTACAAAAGGAGGAGGGGGATAGCAATCGCGCCGAGCAAATCCATCAGCGGTCCGGTGATGACCCCGGCTCGCACCCAGCGCATGTTTTCGCGGAGGAGCTTGCGGGCAGCCTCGCGAAACTTGCGAATCTCGAAATCCTCCATGCCAAACGCTTTTACCACCCGATTGCCGCTGACGGTTTCCTGGAGAATCTGGCTCAAATCGCCGAGGCGCGTCTGGCTGTCTTCCGCGGAACGGCGAATTTTGCGGCCAAATTTATTGACCGGCCAGGCGACCAGCGGGAGGAGCAGAGCGCAACCGAGCGCCATCTTCCAATTGATGCCGAGAAGAACGGCGACAAAAACGACGAACGTGAAGCTTTTTTGAAACAGGTCGGCAAGCCATTCGCTGAGGGCATAGCGGACTCTCTCGACGTCGTTGATGGCCGTGGAGATAAGCCGGCCGGTGGGATGTTGCTGAAAAAAACCAATGGGTTGACGAATCACGCGAGCGTAGACCTGGTTGCGCAGATCGGTGACGGCCGCCAGCCCGGAATACTGAATCTGCGTGGTGCCGAGATATTCTGCGACCGCTTTTGCGAGATAGAGAATCACCAGTGAAATGGCAAAAATGGTCGCGCCGTTGTGGATGCGCGCGGGGAAATAATCGTTCAGATAGAAGACCTGGCCGTTCCAGGGAACGGTAAGGAGCGGCAACTTCGAGCTTGCTACGCCGGGATTGAGAACGAAGTCCACGGCGAGTTTGATCATGAGCGCGACGCCGCCTTCGGCCAGAGCCACGAAGGCCATCAGCACAACGCCCGGCACCAGCCGGTACAAGTACGGCCGGACATAGCCGAACAACCTTTTCAATTGCGGTGACAACAACGAGGGCACGCTGCAGGCTCCCTGACTTATCCTATTGGTACGCTATTCGCCGCGTGGTGGCGTGTCAAGTTTCCGAAGCTGGTTGAATTCCAGGCCACGCATGGCGGGCAGAATCACTTTTCGATGTCGCGGTGGACTACTTTCGCGGAGTAGCCGTGCTTTCCCAGTGACTTCTTCACCGATTCCGCCAGCATCACCGAGCGGTGTTTTCCTCCCGTGCAGCCAAAGGCAATCGTGAGGTAGCTTTTGCCTTCGCGAATATAGTGGGGAATCAGGTAAGTGAGTAGTCCTCCGATGCGGCGCAAGAATTCCCCGGTCTGTGGGAACGAGCGGATGTAGCGGCGTACTTTCCGGTCTTGCCCCGTGTAGGGGCGCAAGCGCGGAACAAAATGGGGATTGGGCAGGAATCGAACGTCTATGACCAGATCGGCATCGGAAGGCACTCCGTAGCGGTATCCAAAACTGACGACGGAAACCAGCATCGGCCGCTTGTCGGGATTCTTGAAGCGCGCGGTGGTGAACTGGCGCAATTCGTGAACGTTGAACTGGGTGGAATCAATGACCACGTCGGCGAGTTTGCGGATGGGTTCCATCAGCGCTCTTTCGTGGCGCAAACTCTCGCGAACCGAGAAATTCTTGCCCAGCGGATGCGGCCGCCGGGTTTCGCTATAGCGCCGCAGCAAGGCATCTTCGTTCGCTTCGATGAAGACCAGCGTGATGGGATGATCTTTCTTCAAGTGCTTGAGTAGCGGAGGAAGTTTCTCCAACTGCACGCCTTCGCGTGCGTCCACAAGAAGTGCGGCTCGCGAGAAATCTCCCTCGCCCGCGGCATGCAATTCCGCAAAAATGGGGATGAGCTCGACGGGAAGATTGTCCACGCAATAAAAGCCCATATCTTCGAATGCATGCAGGACGGTGCTTTTCCCGGAGCCAGAGAGTCCGGTGAGGATGACGAGCTGTCGTGCGTCCTGTCGCGACTGCAGCTTCACGGGCGGCGCAGGCTCAACTTTTCTCCCGGCGTTGGTGGGTGCTGGGGATTCTCATGTCTTCGCGGTATTTCGCGATGGTGCGGCGGGTGACGTGGATGCCATTGTCGTCGAGCTTCTTGGCGATCTGCTCGTCGGTCAGGGGCTTCGCGGAATCTTCTTCTTCGATCATTTTTTTGACCAGGCGCTTGAGCGTCAGGAGCGACATGCCGCTGCCTTCGGGACCGTTCACCGATTCGCTGAAGAAGGAGCGCAGCTCCAAAACACCTTGCGAAGTATGCGCATATTTGCTAGCCACCGCGCGGCTCACCGTGGAAGGGTGCACGCCGACTTCTTCGGCCACTTCCTTGATCATCATGGGCTTCAAAGCGTCGGGGCCGTGGTCAAGAAATTCACCCTGGCGAGCAATGATGGACTGGCAGACGCGCAGGATGGTGTGTTTTCTCTGCTCGATGTTTTTCATCAACTGGATGGCGGCGGTGAATCTTTCCTTGACGTAATTGCGCACGTCGCGGTCCGCGGCATCTCTCACCAGCAGGCGTCGGTAAGTCGGGCTCAGGCGCAATTGCGGCATGTCGTCTTCATTCAGGAAAGCGACCCATTGGTCGTCCACCTTGCGGAAGTAGACGTCGGGCTCGACGAGGCGCGGCTCGGTCTTGTTGTAACGCAGGCCAGGACGGGGATCGAGTTTCTTGATCACTTCCAGCGAGTGCTTCACCACCTCCAACGGACGGTTCAAGGCGCGCGCGATCTCTTTCAACTGGTTGGACTGCACTTGCTTGAGATGCTCGGAGACGATTTGCTGCGCCAGGGTGTTCTGCGGATCAAAAGCCTTCAATTGCAAGAGCAAGCATTCGCGCAAATCCCGCGCGCCCACGCCGATGGGATCGAAATCCTGCACCACGGCGAGGGCGTCGTCCAGATCATCTTGCGAATATTTCGCGTTCTGCAGCAATTCTTCGTTGGAAGCGGTTAGGTAGCCGTTCTCATCCAGATTTCCGATGATGCTCTCGGCAATCTCTTTCACCGCGTCCGAACAGATGGTGACACTGAGTTGCCATTCGAGATGATCGGAAAGCGCGCTCTGCGAGGAAAGAAACTTTTCGAACGACGGCCGCTCGGAGACTTCGCGCTCTTGCGACTGACCGCCATCGCCGCCGGTATCCAGGTATTGGTTGAAGAAACTGCCAACATCGAATTCGTCGAAGGGATTGGCTTCCGGTTTCTCGGGGACCTTTTCGGTTTCCGCTTTAAGGAAAGTTTCGTCGCTATAGTTATCGGTTTGCGTGGGCTCTTCGCTCTGCTCTTCCAGAACGGGGTTTTCGATCATCTCCTGGTTGATCATTTCGCGAAGCTCGAGCCGGTTGAGCGCGAGCACGCTGACCATTTGTACGAGGCCCGGCGTCAGAATCTGCTTCTGCGCCACTCTCAGGTTGAGTTTGAGTCCTTGCCAGGCCATGTTGGTCTCGTTACTCCCCTTTTCGAATCTTAATTCAAGCGGAAATGATCGCCAAGATAGACTCGTCGCACTTCCGGATCGTCGCTCAAATCACTCGGACGGCCCTTCCTGAATATTTTCCCACTTTTCAGGATATACGCGCGATCCGTGACGTTGAGGGTTTCCCGAACATTATGGTCGGTGATCAGCACGCCGATACCCGACTTGGCCAGTTCGCGGATGATCTCCTGGAGATCCTTCACCGTTAGAGGGTCGATTCCCGAAAAAGGTTCGTCGAGCAAAATAAAAGAAGGCTGCAGGGTAAGCGAACGGGCGATCTCCAGCCGGCGTCGCTCGCCACCCGACAAAGTATAGGCTTTGCTGGTTCGAACGGTTTCAAGGCCCATCTGCATCAGCAGCTCTTCGAGCCGGTCACGCTGCTGTTCGGGCGTCAGCGGCAAAGTTTCCAGTACCGCCAGGAGATTCTCTTCGCTCGTAAGTTGCCGAAAAACCGAGGGTTCTTGAGGCAGGTAGCTGATCCCACTGCGGGCCCGGAGGTACATCGGCAGGTCGGTGATTTCTTCGTCGTTCAAGAGCACGCGGCCGGAGTCGGGCCGGGCGAGACCCACCAGGATATAGAAGGTGGTGGTCTTTCCTGCGCCGTTCGGGCCCAACAGCCCGACGACTTCACCCTGTCCGATCTCCAGTTCCACGTCGTCAACGACCTTGCGGCCACGGTAAGATTTGTTGAGATCGACGGCCTGGAGCTTCAGCATACCTCGTCACGGGTGGCCGCGCCGCGGTCGCGTCATTTGTCGACGCGATGCTTCGTTAATGTGCGCGGACCATTTTCTGAGTCGACGATGATCGTATCATCCGCTAAAAAGAAGGTCAATTGACGCCCCGTGGTGGTGCCTTCGGACGCGTCGTAAATCGTGGGATTTCCTCCGGTCATTACAAATTCTCCGTCCGCGGCAATGTATTCCCCGCGCTCTGCGGTTGCTTTTCGATCTCCCTCTTCCACTACTACGCCGCCCGTGCCCACCGCACGGCTAATCTGCTGGGCCCCCGCCGTTGGATTTGCCCCCGCGGGGCCGCTGATTGCAGTTGGGTTCGCCGCCGCGCTCTTCGTGAAATACAGGTCCACGACCGGCGCGCGCATGGTTTGATCCGCGGATTGCGCGACGACATTTTTTTCGAGGCGCGCGCGGCTCTCCGCGTCGCGGTAATTCAAGGTGCCGGCCGTTACATGCCACAGGTTCGGTTTTTTTACGGGAGCTTGCACCGTCATAGTCTGAGTCCCCGGCTGGCCGGGCGTTTGGGGAAACACCGCGCGCACATTTCCCACAGCATTCAGAGCTTTGCTTTCGCGTAGCAGTTCGATGGAGTTCGCTTCCATCACCGAATCGCCTTGCCACATCCGCGCGTGGCCGGTGTACAGGGCCCTTCCTGCTTTCGAATTCGCCAACATGGAATCCGAAGTGATGTTTACGGGTACGGGAGCCAGCTGAATGGCGCTGGCTCTGGCCGAAAAATCGGTCGAGCGCACGCCGCCTTCGGCCCGGATGTCTCCCGTGATCTGATTGAAAGTAATTCGGGGCGCCTGCGTTTCCGTCGTTGCGTCGCGCGCCACCGCTTTGCCCGTCAAGACAGCCGTCTGCGTCGTTCGAACGAACACCGCATGGTCTGCTTGTCCGCTGTGGTCACCCTCTTTGAGCTTCACGTCTCCCTGCAGATCCATTTGAGACCACCCACCCGTGGGCAGTATCTGCGCGAATCCATTTTGCGCGCTGGCCGTTTGCAACGGGCTTCCCGCCGCGTCCCTCTCCGTGCGGACGTTGCCGCTGGCGTTCAGTTGTTTGGCTTTGCCATCGGGACCAAACTCCATTTCCAGCTTGTCCGCTTGCAGTTTCGTCCGCGCGACTGTACTGCTTGCGGCCGGCGCGGGTCCCGTGCTCTGCGCCTCGGGGTCCGCCCACTCAATGCTTCCCGCACTTAGAGTTTCGGCGCGTTTTGGTTTGCTGCTCTTGGCGCTGGCATCCTCAGCGAATTCCACCCGCAAAGCATTCGTTTGTAAAACGCGCTCAGCTCCGCCGCTGTTCGCCCGCGTTTTCAACATCGCGTTTCCGTTCAAATTCAGTTCCTTCGGCTGGCTCATCTTGGGCCGCAGATCCAGCGTTGCACTCTCCGACGTGAATTCATCCAGCTCTTTGCCGCTGCGCCGCGAGCCCTGGGCATTTCCTATCCCTTCGAGTCTCATGAGCCAGCCCTCGGGCGAAAGGTGAGCCGTCAATGTTTGCGCGCTCAAACTCGCTGGTTCCCCTTTTTGCAGAGAGCTCAACTCCGGGTTCTTCCCGTTCACTTGGTCCCTGGCCACCATCTTTTCGGCGCGAAACGCGGCGTCCAAAGTTAGCGTTAGCTCCCCGGCGGTCAACCTGGCCTGCGAAGTCTCCGCCTCCACGGGACCTTGCAGATGCATCAGCCTGGATTCTCGGTCGAAATCAAGGCTCTTCCCGGTGACGCGAACGGGATCTCGCGCGCCCGTCTTCAGCGCTTTCTTGCTGGGCGCCTCGCTCTTTGGCGGAACGAGCGACAGGTGTACATCCCTCAACAGCCGCAAGGCTCCTTCTTCCGAGTGGTACTCCACTCCCACCGCGTTGCCGCTGCCGTTCGGAAACACAAATTTCACCGGCTGATCCGTTTGTGCCGTTCCGGTCACTCTGTTGAAAGTTACACCGCGAGTCTCCGCGTGCACAATTTGCGGTGGCGCTCCTGCGGGTTTCTTTGCTGCGCGCTCCGCGTCCGCCGCGCTCTCCAGCTCGATTTGCACCTCGCCGCTGCACGCAATGCTTCCGCCTTCTTGTTGGTACTGGCAGCTTTGCGTGTGGATGGTGTCGTGCCGTGCTCCGGTTTTCCCGAATATGGTGATCTTCACGTCCTCCAGAAGGCTCGCGCCCTTGTCTTTGAAGTCCGTGGCCTTGCCCGCCTCCACCGTAAAAATCTTCTGAGTCCCTTCGCCCTTTGAGAAAGTAATCCCATTGGTCATTTTGGTTACATCTCGCGGAGCCGGCGGAGGCGCTTTTTCCTTTTCGCGGTGCTCGACCCATTTGTGCTGCAGGTAGACCCCCACGGTAAGACCTGCCAGCAACAAGGCCGCCGCTGCCGACCAGCGCGCATAGTTGGCCGCTTGGCTTCTCTTCATGGATTCAGTTAAGCAAAATTTAGGAGGGCTGTATAGAAGAGGGAGTTCGCAAGCGTGAAGCTGCCAGTCTAGCCCGCGGTTTCGGCGCTTGCCGCTGTGTCGGGCAGGATGCCCATGTTCGCCGCGGCAACGCTGTCGCGTTTCGTGTTCTTGACCAAGTACATGGCCTCATCCGCAAGGTGCAGCAGGCCTTCCTTGGTCCGCGAATCCACGGGGTAGGACGCCACACCCACGCTGGGGGTCAGCTTGATGTTTAACCCTTCGGGGGCAAGCCAGGTAGCCTCACGAATCAATTTATGCAAGCGCCGCGCCACGTTCAACGCGTTGTCCTTCGAAGTCTGTGGCAACAGAATCACGAATTCATCGCCGCCGTAGCGAAAGGCAAAATCGATCAGCCGGCAATGCTCCTTCAGCGCGTTGCCAATTTCCGCCAGCAGTCGCGAGCCCACCAGGTGCCCGTGAGTATCATTCACCTGTTTAAAATGGTCCAGGTCGATGAACACGATGGAGAACTCGTAATCGTAGCGCTGCGAGCGGTAGATCTCCGTCTCCAGGATGAAACTCATGTGCCGCGCGTTATAGAGCGAAGTGCAGTCGTCCTTGATGGTCAGTTCGTGAATTCTTTTTACGTGCCGCGCGTTCTCCAGCGCAATCGCAGCAAAGTCCGAGAGTGCTTCCAGTAGTTTCAAGTCCCGCGGGTCAAATCCTTCCGGCCCAATGCAATTGATCAATTCGATCACGCCCAGGCAGGTGTCACGAAATTTTACCGGCACCGCGACAATCGATTGCGTTTCCGTTTTCGTTTTCTCGTCGACCTTCCCGAAAAACCGCGTGTCTTTCGCCGTGTCCGGCACCACGACTGTCTCGCCGCGTTGTGCTACCCAGCCGGCGATTCCCTGCCCCATCTTGATGCGCACGTCCTTCAGCGCTTGCGAGGCTTTGCCTACTGCCAATTCGAAGTACAGCTCTTGCGTGGCTTCGTCCAGCAGCAGCAGCGACCAGTTGTCCGGGCGCAGGAACTCGTCAATCTTTTCCATGATCGTGCGAAGAACCTGATCGAGCTGCAGCGAAGAGGTCAGCGCCTTCCCCAATTCCTGAAAGACGGCAATCTCGCCGGCAACGCGCTGTTCGGCAGGAACCGCGGGATTGCGGCGTCGCTCGATGGCCGGAAACTGCTTTACTTCGTCCACGCTCAATGGAACCTGTACTCTCAAGAGATTTGGCTGCACAGACTCTGCTTCCCCTTCGGTGCTCCCGATTCCTAACAATCACCAAAAAACCGGCTGCTCGGCAACCGCGAATCGCTCGGCTAATTTCCCGCTTCACGCACACAACTGCGAATCCTCGCCAGTATAGGCCCCCCGCAAAAAGCAGCGCAATACGCTCGTGGTACAGGCGTTGCTATCTTGCCATCCCGACCATCGGAAAGTGGTCGACCTTCCTCCACTCGCGCCCAACTCGTTCGTTTGACAGTACCTTATGCCCCCACCTATAGTCCGTTGAGGGAACTCGCGCCGCCTCCTACTGCCCCCTCTGCGATAGGGATCAGCAAAAGGTGCCCGCCGTTCGAGCAAGGACAGGTTCCGGTTCATGGCCAAGGGAAATTTTGGTGAACGCCTGAAGCGCGAGCGCGAGATGCGCGAAGTTTCGCTGGAAGAGCTCACCAAGTCCACGCGCATCAGCGACCGTTTCCTTCGAGCCCTGGAAAACGAAGACTGGGACAAGCTTCCCGGCGGAGTTTTTGGGCGTGGATTTGTCCGCACCATCGCGCGCTATCTTGGTTTGGATGAAGAATCGCTTCTCGGCGAATACGACCTGGCCCGCGCTGATAAATCACAAGCTGAGCTCGTCAAAACGGAAGAGCGCATTCCTTCGGCACCGAAATGGGTTCCCGCCGTTGCTGCTTGTGTGATTCTTCTCCTTGCCGTGGGACTCTTCTATGGCGGCCGGTACGGTCGGCGCCGCTACGCCGCGTATCGTGCCGCGAAACAGTCCACCATCTCTTCGCTGGCTTCGCAGTCTCCTTCTCAACCTACGCCTTCCTCCACCCCGGCAGCCTCCGCTGATCCCCTGCTCGATCTCTCTGTGTCCACCTCGGCGGCCACGCGCGTGCGTATCCTGGCGGACGACAAGCTGCTCCTCGATGCAGAAGTGCCTGCCGGAGAAACGCGCCACTTCTCCGCCGCCCAGCAATTTGAGGTTACCGCCGGCGACTCCTCGGCGGTGTTGCTGGAATTGAACGGCCAGGCGATGCCGCCGCTTGGCGCGGCCGGCTCCTCCGGTACAATAGTCCTCAGTCAGAAGGATTTGAGGCCGGCAGCCGGTGGAACCACTCAGCCCTGAAGTCATCGAAGATTTGCGCCACGATCGCGCACCGCGCGAACGAAAAATGGCTGTCTGCTCCGGCGGCGCACATCTGGATCCCGCGGACCGCGCGGAAATTCTCACCGTGCTGGCAGGCGATGTCGACGAGATGGTCTCCTCCCGCGCGCAGGACGCCCTTCTTTCGCAGCCCATCGAATCCTTCGTGGAAGCCATCAAACGAGAGAAGGTGCTCCCTGCGCTACTTCACTACGCTGCGAAAAATCTCGCGGATAAACCCGGGGTCTGCGACGCCATGGTGCAAAACAAGAACTGCTCCGCCGAATTTCTCGTGCCCATGGTGCGCCATCTTTCCACGCTGGGGATTCAGTCCTTGATGGAAGAGCTCGATCGCGTCACCGAATCTCCTGCTCTGGCCTCCGCGCTCGAGCAATCCGCTTCCCTGACTATCGAGCAGAAAAATCAACTTCACGAGCTTCACGGTGTGGACAATCTGATCGATGAAGCCGCGCTTGCGGATGCCGCCGCGGCGGCGGAATCCGATCTCGCTCGGCGGCAGACTCTTATCCAGCGTCTTGCAAAAATGACCGTGGCGCAGCGCGTGCAGTTCGCGATGAAGGGCGGGTCGGAGGCGCGCCGCACGCTCATCCGCGACAACAATAAAGTTGTGCAGCGGGCAGTTTTACAGTCCCCCCGACTCACCGATCAGGAAGTTGAGGCTTTCGCTGTCATGTCCAGCCTCACGGATGAAATCCTCCGGAGCATTGCCAGCAACCGCAATTTTCGCAAGAACTACGTCGTCGTTCGCAATCTGCTCAACAATCCTAAGACGCCGCTCGATGTTTCCCTGCACATGCTGCCCATGTTAAACGCCGTGGACCTCAAGCGCCTCACCACCAACAAAAATGTTCCGGAGACGCTGCGAACCACGGCCACCAAACTCCAGCGCACGCGCATCGAACTCAAAAAATAATTCGCGCCTTTTTCTGCTGCCCGCCTTGCACGGTTTTTCGGGATACAATCGGACGGCTTTCTGGAGGGTTCTTCCCATGTTCGCCGCCCGCCGAATTCGCAACTTCCTCATCTTCTTTCCTGCTGCATTCCTCTTGCTGTGTGGAGCTTCCGTGCTGGTCCTCACCGCGCGGAGTATCCGCGGCGACGAAAAGAAGTCCTCCGATCCCTGGGCCAGTTCACAGATTCTTCAGCCTGGCGCCTTGGCGGATGAGCTCGCTGACAAGAGTGGCACTCCGCCAACGGTTGTTTACGTGGGATTTCGCACGCTCTTTGCCGGGGGACACATCGCGGGTGCCTCTTTCAACGGTACGGCATCGACGGAGCAGGGCCTGGCTAGCTTGAAAGCGTGGGCTGATCCTCTGCCTCGTTCTACGAACCTGGTCATCTATTGCGGTTGCTGCCCCTTTGATAAGTGCCCGAACATCCGTCCGGCCTACACCGCGCTCAGCAATATGGAATTCAAGAGAGTGCGTGTTCTCGTTCTGCCCACCAACTTCGCTACGGATTGGGTAGACAAGGGCTACCCGATTCAAAAAGGATTGTAGTTCGCCTTCTTGTCGCGCCGATTCAGCATCACCCAAGCTTTGGATGCTGCAAGTGGAATCCAGTGGCTTCCTGATAGACGCGCGCGAACGCCAACAGCTTTGCTTCACCGTATAAATTTCCGAGGAACGTCAAGCTCGCCATGGTTCCCGGGCCGCCGGCGTTTCGAAAGTCGCCTGGATCGTCGGATGGCGGTTTAGGCGCGTCGCTCCCGCGCAATCCATTGGGCAAGATCACGGACGGATACCCGGTCAGATTCGTGATCACCAGCTGCTCGCTCTGCGTGGGCGCCACGATGACGTCGAATCCTTGAAACACTTTGGCGACCTCGCGCATCGCCATTCTTCGCGCGCGGGCCGCTTGAATGTATTCCACGGCGGGGATAAACCGCGCCGAGCGGAAAGTGTTCGGCCAGTCATAATCCTTCTGCGCCGTCAGGAGCTTGTCCTTTCCAGAGCGCGTGAGATCGTCGAATGCCGCCGCGGCTTCAGCAGTCAGCATCACGACCATGGCCTGATACGGCAATTTCGGCATCTCCACGGCCACGAGGTTCACGCCCACCTCCCGCAGTTTCGCAAGTGCCGCATTGTTGTATTTCCTATCGTACTCCGCGCGGGCTCGCGCAGCTTCGCGCCGTTTCTTCTGTTCCTCGCGTTTCTGTTGCTCTTCAGGCGTCGCGGGCGGTTCCTCTTTGGGCGCGGTTTGCTGGTCATCGGGCTTGCGTTCGAAGTCTGCCTTCAGATAGCCCACACGCAATTTACGCCAATCGAGATTCGCGTCCCAGTTAAATGCCGCTGGTTGCACCGACGGATCCTTATCATCGGGGCCATAGATTGCGCTAAGTATCAGCGCACAATCTTCCACGGCACGGCAGATTGGGCCGAGCTTGTCCATGCTCCAGGAAAGCGCCATGGCGCCGGTGCGCGGCACCAGCCCGAACGATGGCCGTAGCCCCGTGCAGCCGCAGCGCGTCGACGGCGATGAAATCGAGCCCAGCGTTTCCGAGCCAACGCTAAACGCCACACATCCAGCAGCAGTCGCCGAAGCCGGTCCCGCGGACGATCCGCTTGAACCTTGATTCGTGTTCCACGGATTGCGCGTCACGCCCCCGAACCAGACATCTCCTTGCGCCAGCGCGCCCAGCGTCAACTTCGCCACCAGTACCGCGCCGGCATCATCCAGCCGTTTCACTACCGTGGCGTCTTCGTCGATTTTCTGGTCTTCGAAGCCGCCCGCGCCCCAAGTCGTTCGGTAACCTCTCACGGCCAGCAAGTCCTTTGCGCCCCAAGGCAAGCCGTGCAGCGGACCGCGGTATTTTCCCGCGGCGATTTCCGCATCGGCATTCTTGGCCTGCGCCAGCGCGCGCTCCTCGGTGAGGGTCACTACGAACTTCAAGGTCGGGTCATATTTTTTCAGCCGTGCCAGGTACATTTCCGTCAGAGCCACCGAGGACACTTTCTTCGTTCGAACGAGCTCCGCAAGTTCGCGCACACTCGCAAAACACAAATCTTCCAGATTCTTCGGTACGCCCGAAGCAGCAATTCCCGGCGCTTTGGAGATGCGCAAAGGTTTCCGTTCCGTTTCCAATTTCATTCCGGGAAGCACAGGATCAAAGACAAGCGCAGGGTCCACCGAATTTGGGATACGCAGCTTATAGATTTCTTCGTAGCCCTTGGCCTGATCATTCAGGTTTTCGAGCATCATCTCCTTGTACTCATCCGAAATAGGGACATCCGCGACCGCCGCCGCGCTATCGATCATCTCTTTGGTGATTTTTTTCGCGCCCTCTGCCTGCGTCTGCGCCCAGAGCACCCCCGGAAGCAGCGTCCCCGCCAGCCCCATTCCCGAGCATGTCTTCATGAAATTCCGGCGATCCAGCATTATTCTTCCCCCATTTTCTTGGTCAATTGCGACGCGCGTAAGATATCACAGCATCGCCGTCAATCCATTCGGACACATGGAGCAATTTCAAAAAAAAGCCGGAGCAGCGCTCCGGCTTTTCCGAGAGAACAAGCATCCCTGCTCGCCCCGTATTATTTTTCTGAAACTAATCGGCCAGACATTGCGTTCCGTTACTCATCGTCGGGATCGCCGTTGTCGTTGCCCTGCCCGATGGCGACGATTTCGTGCTCGGTGTGCAGGCTAACCCGTCCGATGGTCCGGTAGTCGCCCAAGCCGTTCTTCGGTTTTGGTGTGTGATACCCGGCAAAGATCACTGTGACGTCGTGATGGCCGAAAAGAGTTGCACTCGGCGCATACACGCGGCCGGAGAACCAACCCATGGCATTTCCCACGACAGGACTGTGCGCCGGAAACGTGACCGGAGCGCCGCCCGCCGCAGGGACGCCGTTGGGATCTACGGCGATCGTGAACGTTGCGGTCGAAACGACCGGATTGTTGAGACCATTAACGACCGTCCAATGGAGGAGGTCGCGGGACTCGGCGTAGCCGATGTACTGGAACGCGTCCGAGTCTCCACTGATGCAGCCGCCGCCGGAGAAAAGTAAGCCGAATTTCCCGCCTTCCAGTTTCATTATTGTTCCCGCCGTCGCAAGCCAGCGTGTGCCCGTGGCGGAAACATCCGTCGGATCGTTCAATCCCTGCAAAATGCCGTCATCCTTGAAGTTGATGCCATCGGTGGTTTCGGCCAGCCGCAGGTGGGTGATGTCATCGTTCACCCCGGTGCCGAAGGGATTGGTCGCGTAGTAATTAGCCCAGAAGGTGTTGCACTGCTGCGAGGCGGGAAACGCCGTGTTTCCGGTATTGTCGCCGTTGAGAATCTTTTGCTCATAGATAATTTTCAGCGGCCAGCTTCCGGGGACGACGCCGAGAATTCCATCCGGGTTCACCAAGCCCTTGGTGTGGAAGGGCAGCTCCGGCGTCCCGGCCGGTGACGAATCCGTCGCCGCGTCACTCATTGCAGGCGCGCCGTTCAACGGCAGCCCCGGTTGGGGGAACAACTCATGAATTCCCAGGTCGTCGGAGTCGATATGCCCGACCGACCGCGTCAACGTGTACAGATAGGTGTGACCTCCAATGTTGATCACAAACTGGTGTCCCTGGCCGTCGTCGTCGGCGTTGTCACTATTATTCGGGTCGGGCTTGTTGTCCTTGTCGCCGTCGGGATCCTTCTGCACTTGGTTCGGGCAGGTTGTTCGGAGCTCCAGCACTTTCTGTTGAAACGTCCATGTATACCCAGCATTGTCGGAAAACGCCGCTGCGACCGCTTCATCCGTATCTTTAGGCCGCCAATCGAAATAACCCTGCAGATGTTTTCCATGCCCGTTGATGACCGGGAAATAGTAGGGCTGCATCCGCTGCGTCCCTGGATTTCCGATTTGATTCTCGTTGCTGTCGCAGTATCCGGACGACTTCAAACCGTTCGCCGCTCCAGATTGTTCCAAGGTCCATGGGCCGCCGGTGACATAAGTTTCGGTCGGCGCTCCATTCTTCGTCCAACGAATGTGATCTTCATCGGCCTGTGTCGCGCACACCGCAACGCACAAGGCAACAATCCCTAAAGAAATTCTGGTTGCTGTCTTCAAGGGCTTCCCTCCTCAATTTATTGAGCTCGTGGTCCCCGTGGTTCAGGGCCAAACGCTGCCACACGGACAGTGACCTTTGATGAATCCTCTGTAAAACTTGCGTTACCTGTAGTTCAAAACGGAAGCTCTTCAACACCCTTAGCACTCGGGTCGCTCTGCTCCACACCCCTTTTTCTCCTTAAAGTCGCACGGCATGGCCCCGCACATCCATGGTTCGCCTCAGCTGCACAGTGTTGTACGATAAACGCATCTTGAAAGGAGCCTCCATGGCACGATTCGCAAAATTGTCCCTTGCCCTGACCATCTTGCTTTTGTCATTTTCGCTGCGGCACTCACAGACGGCGCTGGCCGGCAGTCCTCCTGCCGAGGGGAAAGAAGTTGCGCTCAAAGCCGTTGATATCACGCCGAAGCTTTTTCCCGAAAGCGTTTTCTTCCGCGGCAAGACTGCGCCAGTTCAGGCACGCAATAGCGGTGGAGTGCGCTTTGCCGATGATTTCTACGTCCTCGCGGCCATGGTCGACAACTCGGGCTACTCGACGAGCATTCGCGAGAAATACCAGGCGTATCTGATCAACGAAGTGACCCTCGAAATCGGTGGCCAGACTTTGAAGCCCGGTGCGTATGGCTTTGGTTTTCTGGATGGCGGCAAATTCTTGGTGATGGACCTCGGCGCCAACGATCTGTTGAGCGCGACTTCGCAGCGCGACGCCGATGCGAAGCGCCCTGTTCCACTCCAGGTAGTTGCCACTGGCACCACGGGAAACTACCGTCTCTATGCCGGGCGCAATTACGTAGAATTCCACCGCGCCAATTAGGCCGCGGGCACATCCTTACGCAAAAAAAAAGACCCGGGCCGAGTTCGCCCCCGGCCGGGTCTCTTTTGTTTGAAATTCTTCTACTCGTGGAAGTGCGCCACGGGGCTCCAGACTGCACTTCCTTCTGGCAGTTCAGCCCAGATCCGTATCGAGGAATCGCCCTATTTGTCGTACTTCAGGCAGATTTCCAGCTGATGAATTGCCTCATCGGTGGCCTTCAGCGCTTGTGCGCGGTGCCCGCCGAAATCGTGGGCGGCCTGCTCCAGGTGCCCTCTCGCATTGCGCAGCGCCGCAAGCGCATCGTGAATTTCCGGATGCTGTTCTGCGGGTGTTGCAGTCGTCGCCGCTGCCGGCAGCGCACTTGCATTGTGCGGCGCCGCAGGAGCCGACGCGATAAAAGCAAACGCCAGGATTAGAGATGCCAAACCCAAGAGACCGATGATTTTCGTTTTCATGAACCACTCCTCCTCGTCCGGATTTCGGGCCGGACTGCCGATTTGTGCTTCCTTACCCCGTCCGCATCTTCCTGCCCATCTCCGCCGATGAACATTTCCTCCGATGCAGCTCTTAGGTGAATCCAACAAGCTTTCGAATGCAGGCCGCCTGGCACTTCTTTCTCTTTTAAGTCATCCCTGGCCCGATGAATAGAAGATTCTGGAAGTCTGCTACCGATAAGAGAACAGTGCATTCGGACTCCGGCATCCGCAGCAAGAACAATCGCAGTAGAATGCCTACGCCAGAGTGTCTGCCTCGACATGAAAATGAAGGCAAAATCCAAGCCCGCGGCCAATCCAAAACGACAACTCGACTCTTTTTTCGCCAAGTACGACCCGGCCATCGCGGCGTTCGCGCGCCGCGCGCTGGTAAAACTTCGCAAGCGGCTGCCTGGGGCCACCGAGATGGTCTATGACAACTACAACGGCCTGCTCATCGGCTTCGGACCGAATGATCGCGCCTCACTGGCGATTTTTTCGATCGTGCTCTTTCCCCGCTGGGTAACTCTGTGCTTCCTCCAGGGTGCCGGGCTACCGGACCCCTATCGCCGCCTGAAGGGCTCGGGCAATGTCGTCCGGCACATTCGATTGGAGAGCCTTGCCGTGCTCGATGATGACCCCGAAGTTCACACCCTTATAAATCTGGCAGTGCACCGCGCCAAAGTGCCTCTCGATCTCAGGAACCGCCGCCAGCTTATTATCAAGTCCATTTCGGCCAAGCAACGGCCCCGCAGGCCTGCGCCACCGCCCAAGTAGTTTTTCTCCTGCCGTAGCAATTCCCTTCCGCGTTTCCGACCTCCATCAAATTCTTTTCCTTTGCATTCACCGGTAGTGCCCCTTACCATTGCGCCCCAAGTTTCCCTCACCGAAAATTGGAGGCTTCTGTGGAAATGCACCATCTCAATCTGCTCGCTATTCTTGTCGCCGGAGTCTCCACCATGGTGGTTGGCTTCCTGTGGTATTCGCCCTTGCTCTTTGCCAAGCCCTGGGTGCGCGAGATGGCCTACGACCTGAACGACAAAGCAAAAATGGAGGAAATGAGGAAAGGCGCCGGCCCGGCCTATGCCGGCTCTTTCGTGGCCGGTTTGATTTCGGCCTTTACCCTGGCCCTGTTCCTTCACTGGACTCGAGCAGAAGGCCTCCACTACGGCTTGATGGTCGGATTCCATGTCTGGCTCGGCTTCGTCGCCACCGTGCAGTTCACGGGGGCCCTGTTCATGAAGCAGAGCATGAAACTTTTCGCCATCAATACGGGCTACCAGCTGGTCTGCTATCTCGTCATGAGCGCGATTCTTACTGCTTGGAAGTAGAGGCCCGTCCGCCGATCAATTCCGTCTCGGCCGATCTCATCTGACACGTTTGGCAAGCGGGCTGCTCGCATGAATGGCAGAATGAGCTAGCTTGCAACAATCACTCCGGGCGGAGAAAATGTCCGGCGATCCCACTTGTCCTCCGTAACCGCCAACGACAACAACGGGCTTCCTCGCGTGATGAACCGGGTGGTCGCGCTTCTGGCCATCTCCATCCTGATTAACTACATGGATCGCGGAAGCCTTGCCATCGCCGCACCTTTTCTCAAAGACGAACTCGGTCTCTCCGCCTCTCAGCTCGGCATCCTCTTGTCCTCTTTCTTCTACACCTACTCTTTTTTTCTCCCTCTCGCTGGCTGGATGGTGGACCGCTTGGACGTCAAATGGGTCATGGCTGGCGGTTTCTTCATCTGGTCCGCGGCTACGGCCCTCACCGGCGGATTGCATTCCTTCGCCACTCTACTCGCAGCGCGTTTGCTCCTGGGGATCGGCGAAACGGTTGCCTACCCTTCTTCCTCAAAAACTCTCGCGCAGTACGTTCCTGAAGTTCACCGCGGATTCGCCAATGCCTTGATCGTTTCGGGCGTCGGATTGGGGCCCGCCCTCGGGACATTTGCGGGAGGAATACTTGTGGCGAGCTTCGGCTGGCGTCCCTTCTTCCTTGTACTCGGCTTCCTCAGCATGGCCTGGCTGATTCCCTGGTTGAAGTGGATGCCCCAAAAAGGCGCAATCGCCCCCATCTCCCCGGCTGGTGATCGTACTGTCGGGTTTGTTGAAATCCTGGAGCAGCGATCCCTGTGGGGAACCTGTGGCGGCCTTTTTGGCGTAAATTACGTTCTCTACTTCGAGATTACCTGGCTTCCTTTCTATCTGGTGCGTGAGCGTCACTTTTCGCTGGAGACGATGGTGAAAATCGGCGGCTTAGGTTATCTGTGTTATGCCGTAGCCGCCATCCTCTTCGGCTGGATCTCCGACCGCTGGATCGCCTCTGGCGCTACTCCCACGCTCGTTCGCAAGACCTTTACTGGCGGTGGACTCGCAGCCGCGGGACTCCTCCTATTAGGCTGCGTCCTCGCTGGTCCAACGGCGTCCGTGATTTTGCTGCTCCTGGCCTTTGCATCAGGCGGGATATGCGGCTCCAATCTCTGGGGCATCACGCAGACGCTGGCCGGGCCAAAAACCGCCGGCCGCTGGACGGGCTTGCAGAACTTCTTCGGAAATCTTGCCGGGGCCATCGGACCGACACTGACCGGATTCATTATCGATCGCACCGGGCGATTCTTCCTGGCTTTCGTGATTATGGCCATCGTCGCGCTCCTGGCGGCTTTTTCTTGGATCTGTGTGGTCGGCCCGGTAAAACCCATCGCCTGGAAGCAAGAAATTGCGGCGCCTGAGCATTGAGGCCGGTCGCCCTTCTGTTTTAGACTCCTGCCCATGGACGTCGACCGGCTTCGCGAGCTCTGCCTCTCCTTCCCTGGCGCCACGGAACAAATCCAGTGGGGCAACGACCTGCTTTTCAAAGTGGGCGGAAAGATGTTTGCCGCGACGCCGCTCGAGCCCGCTCCGGTTTGTCTCTCCTTCAAAGCTTCACCGGATAATTTCGCCGAACTGACGGAACGCCCCAACATTATCCCTGCACCTTATCTCGCCCGCGCCCAGTGGGTGGCTTTGCAAACCAGGGACGCTTTGCCGCGCGACGAGCTCGCTGGCCTTCTCCGCGAGTCCTATGAGATGGTCGCCGCCAAACTCCCAAAGCGAATTCGTGAGTCGCTCTCCAGCCAGAAGCCCTCTTCCCGCAAGCCTGCCCGCAAACAGCCCGCGAAAAAAAGGCCTCGCCCTGGCCGTTAACCCGCGGAAAGGATATACTCCGCCGAGTTTCGTCGAATTCTCCTTGAGGATTCGAACGAGGAAGACGCTCCGTCGAGGTGGTCCGTGTTTGTACGCGTTTTACTCTGCAGTGTTTCGGCGCTGCTCATGAGTGCATTTAATCTCAACAAAGTGGATTCAGCACCCCCAGCTCTCGGCCTGCTGGTCGTCGTGAATCAGATGGAGCACACCGTTTTGGTCGTCGATCCCGACAGTCGCCGCGAGGTGACAAAAATCGTGGTTGGAGTGAACGGCCACGAAGTGATCGTCTCCAAAGACGGCCGCTTCGCCTACGTTCCTATCTACGGAAATGCAGGAGTGGGCAAGCCGGGCACGGATGGAAGCACGATTGACGTCATCGACCTTCAAGCGGGCAAAATCTCTGCCACCATTGACCTTGGCAAAGGGCTTCGCCCGCATCGCGCTGAATTTGGGCCCGACGGCCTGCTCTACGTCACTGCCGAGCTCGCTAATGCCGTGGACGTCGTGGATCCCTCCACGCACAAAGTTCTCGCGGAGATTCCTACCGGTGCGCCGCAATCCCACATGCTGGTTCTTTCCCCGGACGGCCGTCGCGGCTATACCGCCAACGTGGGCCCCGGCAGCGTCAGCGTTCTCGATCTGGCCAAGCGCAGCCTGGTCACGACGATTCCCGTCGCGAAAACCGTCCAACGCATTTCCATGTCCCCTGACGGCTTTCGCGTGTTCACGCACGATCAGGATGCCCCGCGCATCGCCGTCATCGACACAAGCACAAATAAGATCAGCAACTGGATCGAGTTGCCGAGTCCAGCCTATGCTTCCGAGCCCACTCCCGATGGCCGCTGGCTGCTGGCCCTCAGCATGGCTGGCAATCGCCTTTTCGTAGTGGATCTGCAATCCCTGAAGGTCGTGCGTTCGCTTGAAGCGCCGAAAAGATCCTCTGAAATCCTGATTCGCCCCGGCGGAGATCTTGCCTATATCAGCGGGACGGGCGCGGGGAAGATTGCCGTCCTGGATTTGCGCTCCTGGGAAATGCAACAACCGATCGAGCTGACGCCTGGCGTGGACGGCCTTGCCTGGATTGCAGGCACTCCGAAATAGTTCTTTTCAAAACTTCGCTGCGCGATGCAAAAGCCCACTTCTCCTCTCAGAGCAAGTGGGCTTTTGCATTTTCAAAGATGGCCGAGTGATTACAGTGCGTTGTCGGCGTTCGTGCAGGCCGAGCCACCCGCGTTGTAGCGGATCACACCGGACTGATCGGAGCAGAACGCGCGCTGGCCGCTCTGACCAAGGGCGCTCGGAACCGCCAGCGAAGTATAGGTAACGGCCGGAGGTCCGCCAGCAGCCACATCCGTGAAGGTATAACCGCTCTTCACTCCTGTGAGCGAAAGCACCTCGTCAATCAAGCATGCGTTCGCCAGCGCTGCACCGTTTGTAGTGGCGCAGGTGGCCGCGGTACCGCCGAGGGCAGCCAGGGCCCCAAAACCAGTTGCCGGATAGGTGGTTGCATAGGTTACTTCCGCGGTGTTAATGGTGCGGAGAGAACCCACAGCCGAAGCCTCGTTCGCGGCCATACGAGACCG
>DATDGF010000094.1:0-7170 GCA_036522195.1 Candidatus Acidiferrum sp.
ATTCTCGGTCTGCTGGTAGAGGCGCTGTGCCTGCTAGGTCATGGCCCGATTGCGTTCATCCTCTTTGCTGGCCTCGGCGGTCTCCTCCTCGCAGGCGGAATCATCTTGTATCTGTATTCCCTCGTGGCTACGGGCCAACGACAGCCCTAGGAGCTCTCACCGTTGCCAACCGCAGGCGGAAGGAAATCGAGGCCGGGTACGAGGGCCGTCATGAGAATCGAGGCGAGCCGATCAGACAGCTGCTGATGTCCAGGTTAACCAGACGGGAATGGATCCGCGCGGGCTTCGCACTTGCCTTGGTTGCGATGGCGGCGTTTTGTGCTTTCAAGGCGTATTTGCTTGCATACTCGAATACGCCCGGCGTTGCATCCGTAGCGCGAACAGCCAGGGAATTTCAGAATCGCGCTGATAAGTATGCGTGGGCTGGCTCGCTTCTGGAAGTGGTAGCCGCATTGGTGCTGGTGCCTCTGTTTCCTTTGAGGGAGGACGAGGCAGGGCGGTCGATTCCCCTTCAAGTCTTGACGAGGTACCTTCCGGCAATCGTTATATCTACTTTTGGCACAGCAGCGCTATTTTTTGTCTTGATCTGGATATTCAAGACTCTCCGACTTGCGTAATTTCTCCTCGCGCGCTCGTATTCTTTCTCCCCGGCGAGTCAGTCGTTCGATCGAACGATTCAAGAGGCGCACACACAACCTGTCGAATCAGGTCAACGAACGGTATGGGGAAATTCTTGCGGCGGACTATGAGGGAGGAGTTTACGGAGTGAGTTTCGGATGGTTTGCTGCAATCCAGCGCTCTACTAGTTCAAAGAATGCCTGCGCCTCCGCAACAATCTCCTCCGCTTCGGTGTGTGTAGCCACTGACGCGTGGTCGTAATCAATGACATTGCGTTTGCGTCGGCACGCTTCGAAGAAATCAAGAGAGCGGACGGCGGTCGTGCCAAGCGCCAGGCGTGCCGCCTCAAACGTTAAACGATGATGCCCTGGGGTGCTTGCGAGTCGAAAACCCGCGCACGCGATGGACATCTTAGCCGTTTGCAACGCCGCGTTGTAGGCGGTCGCGAATCGACGATCGTCGGACAACTCTTGTATTGCTGCATCTTCAAGATCCCGAACAATGACAGCCCGCAAGTCCTCCAGCTCTTTTCTGCTTGTCTTGTGTCCGTGGACTTTATTTTCTGTCAGCAGCTTTTTCCAGCTCATTTAGGGAACCCATTATCGCAATCAGCTTACCTTTGATGACTGATTTGAGAAAGTGGTCCTCATTGTGCAGCTTTTCCCTGAATTCATTTTCGGAAAATCTAGTCACGTTTACTTCCCGGCCGAACTGTCGTTCGACCCGCCGCAGTACGGGCAAAAGATCTGCCATCGCCACCTGTCCAACAATCAAGAGATCGACGTCGCTTTGGGCCTGTTCCTCACCCCGTGCAACGGAACCGTAGATGGCCGCCCATTTGATCTTTTCTCCGAATCGTCCGATTTCGGACTCCAGTGTGGGCACAATTCCCGCCGTCTTCGAGAACAACAGGCGAAGCTCATTGAACACCGGGGAAGCAGTCTGCGCCTTGTAGTAGGTGCGCCGGCCATCCTCCTTGCGATCCAAAACACCACTCTTGGTAAGCGAATCGAGTTCCCGTTGGAGACTCGATGGAGAAGTCCCAAGATGCGAAGCCAGTTCGGACAGGTACCACGACTTCTCAGGAGAAAGCAGCATTGCCGCCAGGATCTCCTGTCGGACGGCAGGAAAGAGGGCGTTGAGGACAGGTGATTTACGCATTATGCGTATATATTTACGCAACCGGCGTAATATGTCAACTGATCTTCGCTATGCGCGTTCGGCATCAAGTCGGCTCGGTTGCTGACTTGCCAGCCAGCGACTCAACACACAATGAATTGAAGGGAGGAAAAAGTTACCGTCCGTGGACGGGCTTCGCGTGCTGCTTTGCGGCGTGCAGTTCCTTGCCAAACACTTTAGCCGCCCAGTCCGGTATCGTCTGTGCGGTCTTACTCAATTCGCCACCGATGAAGTGCGCCACTACACGGAAGCCGCGGCGATGAGTTGTGTTGTCGTACACGAGCAATTCATCGGCATGTTCGGGGACTTCGGAAAGATTTTTGGTCGACTCCCGATAGGAGTCAATCACGCTAGACACAGGCACGGCTTGCCCACCTCGACTCATGCGAACCAATACCCGGCCCACATTCAAATTTGCGTCTTCCGTAGAAATAAAAAGAATTCTCGTCGAATACCCTGCTGCCTTAGCCTGGTCGAGCAGTTGTGTGTCCACACGAATGTCTTCGACGGCAAAAGAACGCCGCTCGTCAAGAAACGGTTGCTGCTGGTGCCTCAGCGCGGGAACAAGTGTGGGGAATGCCTCTTTCAAGTAGGCTTCATAGAAAGTTGTCTTACCGGCGCCCACCGGTCCCGCGATTATGAACAGCGCTGGCTTTTGCTGGCTCAGGTTGTGATTTCCTCGTGTGCAACTTTGCGCGGAGCCTTCCCGCGCGCGGACTCAAAGCTTGTCTCTAATTTCTCGACCGGGGTTCGCTCTCCGTCAGGCGTTACCTTCACTGTCGCCTTTAGGTTCCGATCGTACTCGTAATATGATCCGTTCGGCTCTTCTGCCTCGAAAGGAACGGATTGCATTGTCGAAAGCTGCGCAAGCATTTCATGAAGCTCTCGACGCTCTGACTCCGACATGGCGTCGTACGAACGCGAGGACGAACCCCGCCCCTTGGCTGTTTTTTTGAGTTTCGTTTCTCCGCCCTTTGAGTAAAAAGCCAGCAGAGCGCTATTCACAAGCTGATTCATCGAACAATTTCGCTTCTTGGCGACTTGATGAATGCGCTTGCGGAGTCGATTCAAGATCACAACTTGCGTTTCTCTCCCCGTTTGTTTCTGTCTGGACTGAAGAGTCACAAGCCCAACAGTATTCAAATCGACCGCAAGAAGTGCATCGTTGATCGAAGTTGACAGTTCTCCGAGGTATCGCGGTTTATCCCGCAGGAGTTTGTCGAGGGCGCTCAAGAGCCGGACATTGTAGACTCCGAAATGAGCGCTTCGCCGCTTGGGCACGATTCCCTACTGTCTTGGGGATGGGGTTGCCGCAACTGAAAATACGTCGCAGCTCACACATATAGTTATATACACCACCCTCGCATCTCGTTCAAGCTGTCCCCCTCAAATTTCGCAAGAGTGTGTGTATGTCGAATCGCGATCTGCCCAATTTGTCGACCGTGATGCAAAATGCATTCGGAAGCCCGGCGACAGGCGTAAAATCAGAGAGTTTTCCGTGCTAGTCGCGAATCAAGTCTTGGGCTCACAAGGTAAGGAGCGATGATCTACTCCGACGACCTTCTGGCTGTCGCAAAGTGCATCTTCTGGTTTGGAACTCCAGAAGAAGCCCTTGAATTTCCGAAGCGCTTTCTTACCTACGCTATGACATACGCCTCGGACAAGGATATTGAAATTCTCCGGAAGTACTTCAGCGACGCTGATTTCAGAGCGACGCTGGATGACCCTGCACCCGGGATTTTCGACCAGCGTTCATGGGCCAAATGGAATGAACGTTACAACCGCACTCCCATCCCGGCTCTTCCGAGGCGACAGATTCCAGGCGTCGATCCCGCCACCGTCCCCGATTTCTTTCCCCCAAAGCCTTGAAACTGGAAATGTAGCAACATCGACTGATCGCTGACATCAGGGGTGGATGTAAATTGAGGTTCCACCACTTCCATCACGGTTTGTTTTTGTCATTCGAGTCCTCTGTTCCGTGCGCCGACGTTTTAAAATTCCGTGTACCCCGCCAGTGAAAGCCAGGCCTGTTTTCTTCTAGTCGCCTTAGGTTCGCAAGCGGGTCCCGCTCTTCAACTGTTTCCACTTTTGTTTCCTGCAGCCCTTGCGCCTCAGAAGGTTTGTCCTGTTTCCCCCAGCCCCTGGCGGCGGTTGGTTTCCTCATTCTTCCGGCGCGCCAGACTGCCTTGTGAAAACCGTGGTAGCTCATCTGCAAGCCTTCGTTTCCCAGTGCTTCCCAAATGTCTTTGAGACTCTGCCCTGAGTTCAGCGCTGCTTCTATCCCGGGAAAGAGAGATCGAATGAGCGCAGCCTTTCTCTTGGGCACAGCGCCGGCTAGTTCGTCCAGACAGTGGCGGTAGTTTTTTTGCATTGACACGCCTTTTCATGCTGCTGTACATATAGCACCAGCGAGTACCGATGTAAAGCATGAAAAGGATCTCGGTAGGCACAGTTAGACGGAAGTCGGCAGAATTCGGCAAGAGTAGACAAGAGTCGGCAGAAGTCGACTGGAGGTCGGCAGAATTCGGCTGAAGAGGGCTGTAGTAGATACAAAGTCGGCAAGAGTCGGCAAAAGTCGATATTCTTCAACAGCAGCAGGAGCAGCATGCATGGAATGCAGGCGGATTATCAGCGACCGACACACGTATTGGAACATAAAGGGTTGTGGCGACGCTGCGCGTGTTTCTACAGCCAAGTTCTTCTTTTTCAGAAGAAAGGGATGTGGCGACTTTTGCTCGAAAGGTGGCACAAATGTGCCACCGCATCTTCTTCCACGTTTCTCGACACTTCGACAGTCCAAATCGGAGGAGATTTATGGCAAAACCCAGAACCGAACGGAGTCTGCTGTTTCCAAGCAAAGAATTCCGAGAGCAGGTGAGGAAGGCGTCGAAGGACCGGGGCTTCCGATCCGAACAGGCGTTCATTCTCGCCGCTTGCGAACGCGAAATTCGCAGGGGCGATAACACCGAAGCCGTAACGCAGTTTGAGGCACGGGTGGCCGCGACGCTTACCAACCTGGCGAAGCAGGGGCAAAGTCTTCACACGCTTGCGCAAGCACAGGTTGCTCTAACAGACGTGTTGCTGAAGTACGTCATTACTTGTGTTGTGGAACCCCCCGACGATGCGCTCCCGGCGGCACGCGTTCGCGCCAGGCTGCGGTATGAAAAGTTGGTGCGCACCGCGGCCAAAGAGATCTCGAACAAAAACAGGGACACTCTTCGGGAGATGCTAGCCGATGAATGACGAACCACCAGTTCGATTGCGACCGAGAAGGTCAAAACACAGCCCAAACGACAACCCCCGTAAGTACACAGGTGTCCTCCGATCGATGCTTCGTCTCGTCCAGATGTCGAAGCGAGGACGAGAAACGCGGAGCCGGTATGGGGAGGGTAGGGTAGCCGGAAGCGCCCGGGCACCCCACACCTTCAATCAGCGCGTGGCCGTCCGGGTGAGCTACTCCGCAAATAAGAGTCCGGGTCAGTGGAAGGCACACGGAAGGTACGTAGCCCGCGAAAGCGCGACACGGGGAGGAAGGGCGGCCGAGGCAGGGTTTAATGCCATCAACCAGAACATAGGCATCGCAACCACGCTCGACAATTGGCAGAGTGCCGGAGACGAGCGGCTCTTCAAACTCATCGTCTCTCCTGAGTTTGCTGACCGCCTGAATCTTCAGCAGCACGCTCGCGATTTGATGCAACGGATGCAGCGCGACCTTGGCACACAATTCGAATGGGTCGCTGCCGTCCACCACAACACTGAGCATCCCCACGTTCACATCGCGGTTCGCGGAGTTGACGACGAAGGAAGACCGCTTCGCTTACCGAGGGAATACATTCGTGCGGGCCTGCGTGGGCGGGCCGAAGAAATCGCTACCGAAGCCCTGGGATATCGCGCGCCGGCGCATGCTCAAGAGGCGCAGCGACGCGAAATAGTTCAAAACCGCTACACATCTCTCGACCGCGTCTTGCAACGCGGCAATGACGGCTCCTCGTCCCACTTCGTGGTGACTGCCAATCCCAATGACGAGGCCCTGTCGGAATCCGCTCAGCTTCTGCAGAAACACGTTGCCGCACGCCTCATGCACCTCCAAACAATGGGCCTCGCGCAATTCGTTGCGGCGCACAAGTGGCGTGTGCAGGCGGACTTCGAAAAGGTACTCCGCACGCTACAACAGAGTGGCGACAGGCAAAAGACGCTTGCAGCGCATGGCGCACTGGTTTCCGACAAGCGGCTTCCCCTCCAGGTCACCACGCTTCGTCAGCTTCAAGTTGTCGCCGGCCGCGTACTACTACACACCGAAGATGAACAAACAGGAAAACGCTACATGCTAGTTGAGGGCACAGACGGGAAAGTTCATTTGATCTATCACACCGACGCCATCGAGGAGGCTCGCAAGCAAGGAAAACTCGCAGTGAACAATTTCATTCGTATTGAGAAACGATTCGCGAAAAAGAAACCTGTTTTGCGTGCGGACGATTTGGGAGATGCGACCGCGCTCTTTGAGAATTCTTCGTACTTCCAGAAGGAAGCGGATCTCCTACTTCGAAATGGCGTTCACGATGTCCAGCCAGTATGGGGCGGATGGCTCGGACAATACCAAGCGAAGCTGCAAATCACGTTACACCATGCTGAAACACGTAGGCGGGGAGACCCGGGACTCTCAAGGTAGGATATTGACATTCCATCCCTTCATGGTGCTATATGTATAGCTACATTGAACAGCGGGTCAGAGAAAGCCGGTTTTTTCTGACCGCTCAAGGGAGGTTTTTCGATGAATACCAACAACGCAGCCATTCGGCAGGACCTAATCGAGAATTCAGTGGACCATCAAGTCTCCACTCTCACAAGCTCCGCGGCTTCGCCGGGACAACTGGAAACGCTTCTCAACTCGGAACTCGATCACGATCTTATCGAGTGGCCCCGCCAATACTTGGAAACCTATCTCGATTCCGATGCGACAGGCCGCGTCCCCCTAAATCCCGAGCAACTCCAGGATGTTCTCGAAGCGGCCTTTGACCGCGACGGAACAGCCGCCCGCGATTATCTCGAAGAGTTGAACGGTGAAGTTGTGCCGATGAACCTTGGAGACTCCACGCTGCAAATCGTAACTAGACGTGGTGAAGGGAAAGACGCCGGCTACGAGCTGCTTTTCGACCCGACTGACAGCCAAGACCTGAAACACTTGATCGAGCAATTAGACATCCGGGCGTGGGAGAAACAGAACGCGCAGACCTGTGCCTCGCCAAAATCCTGCCCGGGCGGGAATACCTTTGAAATCAGGGACATTCAAGAAGATGAAATTGAGGCCGCGCCAAAGAAGGGATGGGAATGTAACAACGTTACATCTGGCTGAAAACCGGTGGATGGAGTTTT
>DATDGF010000095.1:0-6955 GCA_036522195.1 Candidatus Acidiferrum sp.
ATCTGATGCTTCGATGGATTCGTTGCCAAAGCCGTGCTCTTTGTCATTGAGGGCGCGGCGTAGGAGTTCGGCGATTTGCGGCGTGGTGAGCGGGTCGAGGACGTAGACCTTGGTGCGGGAGAGAAGCGGGGAGATGACTTCGAATGACGGATTCTCGGTGGTAGCGCCGATGAAGATGATGTGGCCGGCTTCGACGTGCGGAAGGAAGGCATCCTGCTGGGCTTTGTTGAAACGATGAACTTCATCGACGAAGACAATGGTGCGATGGCCCGAGCGGGATTTTTGTTCGGCCACGGCCATGACTTCCTTGATTTCCTTGATGCCAGCGAGAACGGCGCTGAAAGAGACGAACTCGGAGCTGGTGAGGCGTGCTATGAGGCGCGCGAGGGTGGTTTTTCCGCAGCCCGGCGGACCCCAGAACAGCATGGAGCCGAGGTTGTCGTTTTCGATTTGAACGCGGAGAGATTTTCCTGGACCGAGAAGTTTTTCCTGGCCGATGAATTCGTCAAGGGTGCGGGGGCGCATGCGCTCGGCGAGCGGCTGGTTGGCGGCCGGGACGTCGGGCTCGGCAGCGTTGGGCAAATGGGAGAAGAGGCTCACGGTTTGCTTTGAGGCCTCGAAACGGAATTTCGTTGTCGGGCGGCTTCATAAAAGAGAACGGCGGCGGCCGCGGCGGCGTTCAGCGACTCGACGCCACTGGCCATGGGAATTCGAATGCGCGCATCGGCGCTGCGTTCGACCTCTTCAGGGAGGCCGGCGCCTTCGTTGCCCACGAGCAGAGCGACGGGCTGGCACCAGTCGACCTCCCAGGGAGAGAGGAGCGGCTGATCGCCATGCTGCGGCTCGTGAACGCTCGAAGCGAGTGTGCGGACGCCGGCGACCTTGAGTTGCGCGAGAAGGATCGGGAGCGAAATCCCGGCAAGGATGGGGAGATGCAGTGCTGCCCCGGCGGAGGCGCGCAAAGCTTTCGGCGAGAAGGGGTTCGCGGTACCACTGACGCCGGAAGCGGCGGTGGCCGCGCCGGTCGCGCCGAGCGCGGAGGCGGTGCGAAGGATGGTGCCGACGTTTCCGGGGTCCTGGACGCCTGCGAGAACAACGAGCAGGGAAGCACAGGCAGCTTCAGGAGTACGCACGAGATCATCGAAGGATGTTTCGCGGGGATGAACAAGGGCGGCCACTCCTTGTGGATGTTCGGTGTCAGCCAGGCCTTCAAAGAGGCGGTCGGTGGTGCGAAGGACGGGAAAGGCCATTTCGGGCCGGTCGATGAAAGGCGCGAGGTGCTCGTGGTGGCGTTCGCCGGATTCGCTGAAGAGCACCGCCTGGATGTGGCATCCCGAGCGCAGGGCCTCGTCGACGAGGCGAGCGCCTTCGACGCCGACGAATCCACTTTCCGTGGGGAGGCCGCCACGGAGAGCCATGCGGAACTCCTTAAGCCAGCGATTGTCGCGGCTGGTAAGCAACGCAGGTTCACCGGCAGGGCGAGCATTACGAGCGGCTTTTCCGGGCGTGGCCATCACCGTGGAGGGTAGCAAATTTGGTGCTTGAGACGCTAACTCTCACATTGCCGGTTGGGGGACAATTGACATATGCGGGTTGCCGCAGCCAATGTAGGGTCAACGCATCTGAAAGATCCCCTCGCGATGCTCAAGCACTTGAGATGTCTTGAGCCAAGAAGTTGCGAGGCAGCCGGAGTCGGAATTCGAATACTGCAATTGGGAGGAATGATCTTGAGAAAACAATCGCTATTGTTGGTGGCTGCGCTGGCTATCCCGGCGCTTTTGCTGGCAAGTTCTCCGAAGATGGAGCTGAGCTGGAAGAATCCGGACTATAAGGGGGCCGGGGTCCTCAAGAATATTCTGGTGCTGGCCCTCAACGGGAAAGTGGAGAACCGCGCAGAGTTTGAGGACGAGCTGACGGCGGCAATCACCAGGCCGGGGGTTCAAGCTACACAGAGCTATGTGTTCCTGCCCCGGCCCGAATCGACGCCCATCGACATCAAGGATTTGAAGGAAGTGATCCAGGAACAGAACTTCGATGCCATCGTCGTGGCGCGATTGACCAAGGCGGAGATTAAGACTACTTACGTGCCGGGCGAGGTCTACACGCCGCTTCCTGTGTACGGGAATTTTGCCGCATTTTACGGCTTCGTAACTCCCGAAATATATACACCCGGTTATCTCGAGAAAGAAAAAATTGCGCGAGTGGAGACGAATGTTTATGCCACTGCGAAACCGAATGGAGAGCTGGTGTGGACGGGGACCACGAATGCCTTTGATGCCAATTCGGCAATGAAGGCGATCAAGGACCTGGTCAAGATCACGATTAAAGAGTTGGAAAAAAATGCCGTGCTCCCGCCGAAGACTTAAAGAAGATAAGAAAGCAAGCGGATTAGTGAAGAGAAACTTGTGGCGGAGCAAAGTTTTGTAATAAAGGCTCAGTCGAAGGGAATCCCCGTTTTGCGCGAGATCTCGCGCAAGTCCTCAATGATAGGCATGATGAGTGGCACGCCTTTTTCGAGGCGGACTTTTTCGGCTTCGCGCTCGGGATCGCCGGGAATCAGCGGGCCGCTAGTGCCTGGCGCTGGCTTCGTGGCGCGGAAGACGCGGATGTAGTCGTCAACCTGGCGCTTGAAGGAATCCAGATCCATGAAGCCGTCGATGCGCATTGCGCCGAAGAAATGGCCGATGCCTTTGCCAACGCTGCGTTTTGGAATTTCCTGTCGGAGGGCAAAGGGGGGCGCGAAGGGCCCCCAATTGGCGCCGCTGAGTACCGCGCACAACATGTCCACCATCATGGCCAGAGCGTAGCCCTTGTGTCCACCGCGTTCGCGGTCAGAACCGAGCGGCGAGAGTGCTCCTCCGTTTACGGCGTCGTCGGGGTTTGTCGTTACACGACCCTGGCTGTCGATCGCCCAGCCGGAAGGGATGGGCTCGCCGCGACGGCGGGCCATTTCGATTTTTCCATAAGCGGCAGCGCAGGTGGCCATGTCAATCACGATCGGCGGCTCGTCTTTGCCGGGGAAACCGATGGCAATGGGATTCGTGCCGAGCATGCGCTCCGCGCCCCACAAGGGCGCGACCAGCTTGGTTGTATTCGTCATAGCCCAGCCGATGAGGTCGCGTTCTAACGCCTGCAAGACATAGTAGCCCGCGATTCCGAAATGGTTGGTGTTGCACACGCTAATCCAGCCAGAGCCGGTTTTCTCCGCCATGTCCCTGGCCATACGATTTGCGCGCGGACCGACGACCAGACCGAGGCCGTTGTCCCCATCCACTGTCGCGGTGCTTTGCGTTGAGCGCACTGTGTTGATCCGCGGCTTAGGATTGATGAGTCCTTCGTTCAGCAGGCCAAAGTAGCTGTGCAACCGGGCCACGCCGTGAGAATCGATGCCGCGGAGGTCGGCGCTGGCGAGTACATCAGCAGCCTGCGCAGCGTCATCCCTGGGAACACCAAAGTGGAGAAACACGCGCGTGCTGAATTCGCGCAAAGCTTCGATGCGAAAAATCTGTGTTTCTACCTCAGCCATGATTGCCCTTTCCCCGCGGGCTCGATCTGCATCTGAAATTTCTGATTCAAGTTTCCTTCGCGAAAGACCATAGGCCAGCGATTATCCAGCGTCAAGCCTGCGCACCGCGGGTAGGACACCGGTGCCCTTGGGCTGCCAACAGACTCGTATGTTGAACCTCTTTGATAATGTCCCCTCCAGCCCCCATTAGAAATGTCCCCTACACTGCGACCTCCAGAGGAGGTCCGGTTGAAGAGGACAGCGATGAGTACGAGGGAACTTCGACGAGCAGAGGTTCTGGCGCGAGTGAAGAGCCAGACGCTGAGGCTGGTGGACGCAGCGAAGATGCTGGAGTTGAGCTATCGACAGACGAAGAGATTGTGGAAGCGTTATCGCGGAGAAGGAGCCAAGGGGCTGCAACACCGCAGCGCGGGAAGAGGTTCGAACCGAGCGAAGCCTGAGAAATTCCGACGGAAGGTGCTGCAGCTGATCCGGGAGAAGTATTCGGGAACGGAACAGGAGCGGTTTGGACCAACGCTGGCGGCGGAACATTTAGCGGATGAGGATGGGCTGGAAGTGGGGGAGGAGACGCTGCGGCGTTGGATGTTGGCGGAGGGGCTGTGGAGCCGCATGCGAAGACGGAAAGCGCACCGCAAGCGCCGGGAACGGCGGCAACACTTTGGCGACTTGGTGCAGCTGGATGGCAGTTTCCATGAGTGGTTTGAGGAGCGGGGACCACGCGGATGTCTGATGAATATGGTGGATGACGCCACGGGGACCACGTGTTCGCGACTGGGAGAGCAGGAAACAATCTGGGCAGCGGTAGGAGTGCTGCGATCTTGGATCGAGAGGTACGGGGTTCCCCGGGCGTTGTACACCGATTGGAAGAATGTCTATAAGCGTGAGCCGACGGAGAAAGAGCGACTGCGAGGAAAGGCGCCTACAACGCAATTTGGGGGCATGTGCGAGCGGTTGGAGATTCGCATTATCGCTGCCAGTTCTCCGCAAGCGAAAGGACGGGTGGAGCGCAACAACGGGGTGCATCAAGATCGCTTGGTGAAGAAACTGCGCCGTCAGGGGATAGCGAACTACGAAGCGGCGAATGAATATATGGAAGGGGAATATCTTGCGGAACACAATCGTCGTTTTGCGCGAGAAGCAGCTCGACCAGAGAACTATCACGTACGGGCACCGAGCGCAGCGAAGCTGAGAGAGGTCTTCCGATTAGAGACGCAGCGATGGATCAGCAACGATTGGGTGGTGCAGTATCGGGGGCATTTTCTGCAACTGAAGCCGCAGAATAAGCGCTATGGGCCGACACAAGCCAAGGCCTTGGTCTATGAGGGAGAAGATGGGGCGGTAGAAGTGCACTATCGCGGAGAACGCATGGATTACGAAGATCTGGTAGTGCGACCCCGAGCGGTGCAGGTCGCGCCACGCGAGCCGGCCAAGCACGCAAGGAGTAAACCTGCGCAGGAACACCCCTGGCGGCAAGGGTATGAGCAGAGAATGAAGTTGCAGCGGTTGAATCGATCGCAGGAGTCCGCACTCGTTGGGGTGTCCGCCTCCGCTACGCCCTAAACGCGCCGCACAAACCGCGGCGCAGGACTTCGCTCCGGCGGACACCCCAACGACAACAGTCAAATCAAAAGAAAAAGGGACATTTCTAATGAGGTAAGGAAGGGGACATTTCTAAAGAGGTTTGACATTTCACTTTTTGCTCGTTGACTATACAGGACTTAGGTTTTACCATCGCCGCTGGGAATTTCTTAGGGTGCTTGGACAGAATCCCTCCTCCTCCGCCACAATTTACAGATGATTCGATTGCCCCTACCCCTGGAAGCTACTGAAAAATGCCTTTGGAATGCCTGGTTTTCTTCCTGCTCGCTGAGTTCAGCTTTTGCACACCAAGCGCTCCTCCTTCGACCTATGCATTCAAACGTATCGGCCAGTGAGCTGTTCGCGATGAGCTATTGCCCACGATATCTCGGACCGACAACCGGGCGGTCAGAGCCCTAACTCAGGTACTTCCACTGCGACCATGATTCTTGCAGGCCCTGATGAGGGCGCCGGCAGACGAAGATCGTAAGGTGGGACTCTTCGGGGATTGCGTACTTCGGCGAGACGCTCGCTGCGGGCGTGACGTCGTCATAAAACTGGAGTAACTGACGTTCGCTAAAGCCGATGGCAACGACAACATGGCCACTCGTCGCGCCAGGTCCCCACAAACCGTACTGGTTGTGACCGCTAATGGCTCGCGGCAATCCCAGCTTCGAGCCGAAATAGTCTATGGCGGACGCTTCCCCGTAGTTGTAGGCCAGCACGACCGCCTGGGCGCGCTCAGCATCGGGCAGCGCCTTGTATGCGCCTGCCACCGCGCGGACCTGTTCCTGCCAGCCAAACATATCCGCGAAAAGTTCTGGCAACTCACTCAGCGGCACGTTTTCCACGCGAATTGACTGCACGTCCCAGAATCGCGTGTAGCGAATGGTAGCTTCGACCGGAAGTATTGGCATCGCCAGCGGAGCCACAATCAATCCGCCGATCAAAAAGGGCACTGCCACTGCGGGTCGCAACCAGGCTCCTACTCGTGGAACCAAACGCAGTTCAATCCAAACCGAGCCAGCGGCCAGTAGCATGATGTATGCCGGCGCGAGATAATAGATTTTTCCGTGCAGGATGAGCATCTCTACCAGAACAGTGAAATACGCCCAGGTCAGCACGGCATACTTTTTTCCAAGCGGATCTCGCAGCAAAAAATACAGACCAGCGATCCAAATGGGTGTAGCCAACGGATGTGTCAGCAAAGTTTGTTGCCAGATATATTCCCACGGCGAAACGATCACATACTTCGTACCCATCACCGCGTGAAACAGCGCCAACGTTGGCCAGCCATTGTGAATTTCCCAAAGTAAATTAGGAAGGAAGCAAAGGAACGCGATTCCGAGGCCCAGCCAAATCCATGGCTGCCGAAAATGCTTCCGCGCGGAGGTCGCCAGGAGCCCGACCGCAATTCCCGAGCAGAAAAAAAGCATGGAGTGTTTGTTCAAAATTCCAAGGCCAGCAATGAGTCCGCACAGAATCCAAAGCTTTGGATTTCCGCCATTCAGAATTCGCAGCACAATCGCGGCGCACGTCATCCAAAACATCGGCTCAAACGCATTCATGGAAAAGAAACTGTCAAACGTCAGGTAGATCGGAGCAAGCAACACGCAAAATGCGGCGAGAAACTGCGCGTACTTCCCGCCGCTCAGCTCCCGAGCCATCCAACCACTGAGAATTACCTTGGCGGCAGACGCCAGGGCCGGCAAGAAGCGCAAGGCTAAGAGCGAATCGCCCAGGAATGCACGGCTAAGACGGGCGAGCAATGGAGCGAGGGGCGCGTGGTCGACATAGCCCCAAGCCAGATGCTGCCCACAAGCGGCGTAGTAGAGTTCGTCGCGAAAGCAT
>DATDGF010000096.1:0-12946 GCA_036522195.1 Candidatus Acidiferrum sp.
TTGCTCGACTCGAGCAAACTTGTAATTTCCACAGCATAATTCTCCGCCTCACCTTGATGAGGTCGGAGCTGTCGCTGTGGATTGCCAGCCTTTCTGTTGTCAAAGAGCTTTTATTCCGAGTCCATCGGAACCCCTCAGCATTCCGCTGAGGATTTTGCTTTCGTGTTTAAGAGCTTTGCGACTTGCTTCGGAATTCCCTCGCGGAAACTCACCACTCGTCACTCGCAACTAATCACTGCCGCAAAATAAAAAACCCGGCGTCGAGCGCCGGGTACAGTCACCACACACTGGGGTGACTCCACGCGATGCTCGACTTCTTTCTAGCCTGTGCTCGTAAAGAACCTCACTTAGGATTGAAACCGACGCTCGAATCCGACTGTGATGCCCCTGATCGGCCACGTGATTCCATGGAACCCCGGGCCATCTGTAACTATACCAGCTTTCTTTTATTCGTCAAGCCCCCGCAACAATTATTTTGCCTCGTTATCCTCAGCTTTGTGGACCCTGTGCAAAACCAAATATTCCCTGGGATTCTCGCATTTTCCCGCCGTGTTCCGGCCCGAACGCTATGCCACCCGTTTCACTTCATCAACGCCACAGCCGCTTTCACCGCCGCCGCGCGCAACCCCTTGTCCAGCGTTGCCAATGCCAAGCCCTCCCTCCGAGCTAATTCTAGATACACGGCATCGTACGCCGTCAGCTGAAAAGCTCTGGCGTTTTCCAGCGCTTCGCGCAACGGAACCAAATCCAGATGTGTGTCCACTTTGCTCGCCGCTGTCGCTTGAATCTGTTCCAGCGCATCCTCAACATCTGCCGCACTGAGATCCCGTCGCCGTTCCGCCATTGCCAAACCGTTAGCAATCTCCAAATGCCACAAAGCAGGCACCAATCCGCGCATGCCCCTGAGCAACTCCTGACGCACCTCCAGCGCATAGACCGGCGCGGGATTATCTAGAACCCAGGCAAGCGCCACGGAAGCGTCCAGGACGAACTGGCTCATGTTCTACCTTCTACGATCAACTCTTTGACACTCACGTTCTTGGGCTTTTTCGAGCGCTTGCGGATCTCATCCATCCTTGCAAATACTTTTTTGAGGTCCACCTCTTCCTGTTCCTGCGCAGGAACAATCTGCGCCGCAAGCTTCCCTCTCCTGGTAATCCCGATTCGTTCGCCGCGCGCGGCCCGCTCCACCAGCTCGGAAAGTTTTTGTTTCGCTTCAAAGAGTCCAACTTTGCGCATAACCACACCTTTTCGCCTTTTCACAATCAATCTAGGTTATTATCCTAGATGAATTACTTGGCGGGCGCAAGCCTCGTACGCCGTTTCTAACCAGAGCCACTACTTGGTTCTGACCCTGTAAGTTTTCCTGACAGCCTCGATAGGTTCGTAAATATATATAACTCAGGTAAACATGCATTTGGAGTGCGGCAGCCCGGCTGCCACTTTTTCTCCGTCCACTCCCCCTCTCAACTTGCTAGCACCCCAACTTTTTCTTGCGCACTCCCACCGTGCCCTAACCCATTTAGAATGAACACTTACGAAAAATCGGGGCTGCGGGCCGCGCATTACACCGCACAAAACCTCCCGAGCCTCGTGGTGGGGGCGTCTCGGCACCCAGTCTGGCCCACAGGCCCGTTTAACTTCTGTTTAGGAGGCTAGGCGTAAATCTGCCTTACAGGGAGAGTCTTACCCCTTCGAGGAGATAATATGAAGACAAATTACTTGGCAGCACTTGCAGCCAGCGGCTTACTCTTTGCAGGCACCGCCGCCGCTCAGGAAAAGAAAATCAAGCGCTCGGACCTTCCGCCTGCAGTCGAAAAGACGGTGGTGGAGCAGAGCGCAGGAGCAACCATCCGCGGCTTTTCCACAGAAAAAGAAAAGGGCCAAACACTGTACGAAGTGGAAATGACGGTCAACGGCCACAGTAAGGATATTTCAATGACCGCTGATGGTTCGATCGTCGAAATCGAGGAGCAGGTTTCGCTGGATTCACTCTCACCTGAAGTCAAGGCGGGATTGCAGGCCAAGGCCCGCAAAGGAAAAATTCTGAAGGTCGAGTCCCTCACCAAGAAAGACAAGCTCGTGGCCTATGAGGCTCAGGTCGAAACGAACGGGAAGAAATCGGAAGTTCAGGTAGGACCGGACGGCAAACCGCTCGATCACGAAGAATAGGTGAGTGAAACTATACTTCGTTCGGCGCACGGCGAGGAGTCTCAGTCCGGGAACTGCTTCGCGTCAATCCCCGGCACGAGCTTGAGCGCATTCTTGTAGTAGATCTTTTTCAACACCTCGTCGGGCACCTGGAAACCGTAAATGCGCCAGAAGGCATGGCGCTTGCGGTAATACTCAAAATACTCGTCGCGCGTTTCGAGCGCGCGGAAATACCATTTGTATTCGTTCACTTCGTAGATGTCCTTGCCCATCAGCACGCGGTCCTGATACTTGACCAGAAAATCGTGCGCCGAATATGGCTGCCGGCCCATCTCCGCCAGCACCGCGGCAATGTCAACGTACACATTCGGATTGGCATCAAACAGTTTTCCCAGCCGCTCCAGGTCGTTCCCATGAAACGCGAGGTGCGCGGCGATGAAATTGGTCTTCGGATGCTTCGAGAATAAGTGATTGCGCTCTGCGATAAGCGTCTCGAACGGGGGATACCTGGCCGGCGGCCGCGCGCGGCCCGGAATTTCCTTCAACTCTTCCCAGCGTTCGTTGTGATAGTCCCAGGGATCGAAAAAAGCCGAAGGCTCTCCTACATGTATCAGTACGGGAATCTTCAGCTCCGCGCACTTCTCGAACACGGCATCGAATTCCGAATCATCCACGTGCACGCGCTGGCCGTTGGCGTATTTCAGCTCCATCCCGAAATCCTTAAAAATCTTCAGTCCTTGCGCGCCGTTCTTGACGTCCTGCTCCAGCCGCGCGGCCACGCGCTTCCCAAATCCTGGCGTGTTCAGGTCGTCATAACTCATGTTCGCGAACACGACAAACCGGTCGGGATATCGTCCCTTCATCACCTGAACGGTTTGCTTGAGTTCTTCGCCCGTTCCTCCGCTCAGATTCACCATGACGCGCAGATTGATCGAATCCATTCCTTTAATCAGCTCGCCCACCTCGGCGGCTGTTGGATTCCAATGATGGCTATGAATATCGATGAACGGATATTTCGCTCGCTGGATCTTGTGCTCGGGAGTGACCAGGGTAGACTTCGGCTGGTATTCATCAATCGTGGGCGTTTTCTGGTTTTTTTGTGCCGCCGGATCCTGCTGTGTCATCGCTGCACGCGGCCAAGCGAGCCAGCACTCGAAAGAAGACATCAGTATGAATAGCGGAAAAAGGATTCTACGTCGGGAGTTCATAGTGCCCCTTTGGCTCAGGAAAAACGGGGTTATCTTCCCATAAGACGGACCAGCGGCACGGATTCCTCTGCTAGAATCAACGGAGATGCCGCAACGCCGGTTGCTTCGCTTCCTGTTGCTCGCTGTGCTTGGCTTGATTGCCGGGTTTATTGCCCTGGCTATCGCCGTGGCCGTCGAGCCACAAGTTCCCGCGCTTTTGATTGCTCTGTTTTCGCCGGGCATGAAGGTGGCCGAGCTGGTTGCCCCGGAAACTCACAAATCCATGGCCTGGACGTTTGGCTGGTTCCTTCGAATCGCCATCACCGTAAACGCCGCTTTCTACCTTGCAATATTCTCGCTGTTCGCCTTCGCCATGGGTCGCCGGTCGAAGTAGCTTGCTTGCCGCCCGCAGACTCGGGCTGCCGGCAGTCGGTTGAAGTAATGATATTGCGGGTGGGAAGGATACTTAATCCGCGGAGTGACGAATGGAGAGCACAACTCTCCCAAGAGTGCTCCCCACGCATCAACCAGCTAATAGAAACAAAAAGGCCGCGAGGCACAATGTCTTGGCTACCGCCGCGTGTCCCCATTAGGCTCGGCGTGCAAATAGTGTTGGGAATAACTAAAACGTTTCACGGCAAGAGATCGAATTCCTGTTCAAGGAGCGATTCTGATTCCATTGGGATCCACGCGGCCGCCGGTGAGGGAATCGCGATGAACGGAAAATAATTCCAATCCCGAGATCCTAGGCGTGATGGGCGCCGCGCCAGGGCCCTCGACGTTACGATGAGCCAGCGACTCAACTTCAGCGCTGCAAGAGCGCAGCACCTCGTTCGTGTTTCGACTGGACTTTCCATCAAGATCGTCCAGGTCCGTCGGCAGCAGGTCTAGGACGTGTCCGAATTCATGCAGGAGCGTGATGACCCGCGCGGGCAGTGTGTCCCCGCCATAAGGTCCAACACGCAATAAGTGCGTGCCGCGAAAACTTAGAGGACCACCATTCTTGTGCACCTCCACGACCCTGGCCATCTCGGAGAAAAAGGCTCCTTTGGTGTTGAGCGTGACGGTGGCATACGGTCCGTCGCCCTGAATCACTTTTGCAACGTACGGATCCCGGAATATATTCATCGGGCCGATGTCTCTGCTCTCGAGGACATATTCTTCTCCATGGGGGTCCAACACGAAGCTTAGCGTTCGAAAAGTCGCGGCAGGATTCGAATCTTTCGCCTCAAACCAGGCCCTGCATGCGTTTCCACTTTGCAGGATTTCAAGAACTCTTTCGCGCGCCAGGGAGATCTTCAGGCCAGCCTTCCCCAATGCAATCAAGTGCGCCTGCACTGGGTCGTTGGGCCCTTCACAGCCGGCCCGGGGTAAGCTGGCCAGCTGGCACGGCTTGACCATAGGAATGACCGCGGCGGGCTCGTCACACGATGAGGCGGCCTCCGGCCCAGCACGGGTGTCGGAGCGGCCGGAGGCCGGCCCACTGGGGGCGTCCTTGACGCACGGATTCGCGGGAATTGGCGAGGATGCCGTGAGAATCGGATCTCTGAGATTTCCCGCATACTTGAACGATTGGGATAAAGCGGTCTCGCAAAAAAGGGCCGACGCGACAAGCTGGGCTATAGTAGCCCACGCACTCCGATGCAGGGAGCACATTTTGCCTTCTCCCGCCCGGACCTGTGACCCCCAATAAGCCGTTCTGGCCGACGTCAGCTGTCGGCCGAGAAACAAAAACCTTCCGAAGGAAGGTTCAACCACGATCCGAGGCTACCGGGAGAGACGAAGATGGCGGAGCAAAGCCACCTCAATTGTTCGTAGAACAATTGTCAGAAGAAGATGAAGTCTTTGATGTTGCAAGCACAAGCGATAGTTCGTTCTCAAGAGTCGCTTGCGGGCCGAAGTAACAAGTTAATTTTAGAAACTTATTCGGAGATGTAATAGGGAGAGCTGACAGTGAAGATGCGCTCGTTGCCGCGGACCAGCAGAGTCCACTCCAGCAAGCGCGCGCGCTGATTGTGCAAGAAATATTCGTACCAGTGGTATTCCACGAGTTCGGGGATCACCACAACAATGCGCCGGTCGGGCTGCTTCTCCGAGAGATCGAGTATATATTTGACGATCGGAACGATGATGAAACGATACGGCGAGGGTAAAAGGACCAATTTCGGCGGATCCACCCCTTCGGCCCGGAAGGGTTGCTCCACGTAGCGTTCCCATTCGGAATGCAAAAGTTCGGAATGGTCCCCAGGCTCAACGTGGATGGCGATGATTTCTGGAGAGAGCCGGGAGGCAAATTCAAGTGCTTGCTTGGAGATGCGGCTCCAATGCTCCACAGGCACGACGACAAGCGGCCGCGCCGCCTCACTGGCGGGGACTACAGGATCGGCGCAACTCGTTGCCACACTGACCCGGTGATAGTGGCGGCGCACCCTGCGAAAAAAAAGAATTAGTAGCGGAATGAAGATCACCGTGATCCAGGCGCCTTGGACGAATTTGGCCACGAGGACGACCAGCACCGTAAAGGCAGTCACGAACCCGCCAAGACCGTTCACAATAGCGCTCTTTCTCCAGTGAGGTCCGTGGTTCTTCAACCAGTGCATCACCATGCCGAATTGCGACAGCGTAAAAGCCAGGAAGGCGCCAACTGCGTAGAGCGGAATCAACCGCTCCGTAACGCCTCTGAAAAGGATCAACAGGAAACAGGTGAGAGCTGCAAGCACTACGATGCCGTAGGTGTATACCAGACGGCGCCCGCGGTGGCCGAAGGCGTGCGGCAGATAATTGGCCTGGGAAATGGCACGGCAGAGCCGAGGAAAATCGGCAAAGGCGGTGTTTGCGGAGAGAGAAAGTACGAACAGGATGGAAGCGATGGTGATGTAGTAGAAGACACCTTTGCCAAAAACCGCGGCAATGAGCATCGAGAGGATGCTCTGGTACCCGGGCTGGCCGGGGTCGGTTGCGGCAATGCCGTAGACCTTCACGAGATAGGAAATTCCTGCCAGGAGAACCGCGAGAAGAAAAATAATCACGGTTAGCGTGCGCTGGGCATTCTTGACGCCGGGCTCACGAAAGGCTTTCACGCCGTTACTGACGGCCTCGACTCCGGTGAGCGCGGTGCAACCACTGGCGAAAACTTTGAGCATGAGCCACAAGGTGACGGCACCGGTCATGGCCGGCGGAGTCGGCAAAGGCGTGACGGGCACGGGATGTCCGTCGTTGAGGGCTACACGGACGAGTCCGCCGACGATGGTGATGAGCAGAGTGCCGACGAAGAGATAAGTTGGCGCCATGAAGGCAACACCGGCGTCACGCACACCACGCAGATTGAGAATGGTGATGATGACCAGAATGCCGACGCAGAGCGCTGTCGTGCGCGGTTGCAAGGCCGGCAGCGCGGAGACCAGCGCGCCGACACCTGCGGAAATTCCCACTGCGGCGGTAAGAATGTAGTCCGTAAGCAAAGCCGCAGCCGCGAGAAGGCTTGGGAAGGTGCCCAAGTTGTAGCGCGCAACGGTATAGGAACCGCCGCCGGATGGATAGGCGGCAATCGTCTGGAGATAGGAAAAGTACACGATGACGAGCAGCGCGATGATCGCCGCGCTGATAGGAATGATGTATTGGACGCCGAGAAGGCCGAGCGGAATCAGCAGACTCAGTGCCGCTTCTGGACCGTAAGCTGCGGAGCTGAGTGCGTCCAGGCCAAAGATGGGGATGCCGGCTTGGATGCCGATCTGTTCGGCGCGCTCGTCCGTTGTTTTGATCGGCTTGCCGACAATCAGGTCGACGATGTTCATCCCCGCTCCGGTCCCGAGGTGCGTTCCTTTCGGGATGTCAATTTGTGACGAGTTGCGCCGCAAAGTCAACCATCGGAGTTGAAGAATCTGCCTTTGAGCCAGATTTCTTGATTGCCAGGCCCGTCGACAGCACAGGCAGGAGATCCGCAGGACGCGAGGTCAAGCTACTGTTTGAGGTTCCGCCGAGGCACTCTTTTTGTTGAGCATCCAGCCATACGTCAAGCAGAGATACACCAGAAAGACAACGGAAAAAAAGATCCAGCCTGCCGCGATGTGAACACGCGTAATGCTCTCCGCAAAACCGTGATTGCCCAGAACGACAAAAGACGTGATGCGCAGGGCGTTCCCCAGGAACATGGCAAAGAGCCCAGCAAAGTAAGAGAGGAAAGTTCGGCGCTTGCACAGGCGATTCCAATCTAAAATCACAACCAGCCCGAAAAGAAGATCAAAGAGTTCGAATCCATTGATTCCGGAACAATCCAGAATGATGGTTACATCGAGATCCGGCCCCGTCAGCGTCGGCGTCAAGCTTCGAATGTAAGCAATTCCAGGAACCATGAGGTCGGCAAGAAAATATACGAAGCGCCCGAGCACCTGCCCGTACCAGGGCCAGAGGGACTCCAAGGTGCGCCGTGGGAAAAACGTAATCAACACGACTAGCCCAGCGATGGCTTCCGCGGTATACCGACTCAGAATTCTCCTCCACTGGACACGCGGAAGAAGGGCCAGCGTGGGAGCCAATACGGACAGTTTCATGCCGGCGAGAAGAGTTCCCCCAAGAGACACGCTGCCTGCCAGCGGCTGAAGCGCTTCCGTAAACCATCGCGCAGCGAAGACGATTAGAAGATGTGCGGCGAAAAAAGCGGTAACGCGTGGTGTCGAGAAGGAGAAGTGGAGTTGGTCGTTGCCGGGAGGAAAGGAGGTCTCTCCACGACGCCATACGAGCAAAACCCAAGTCGCCGTAGCCCAAAGCGGAGAAGAGCTGTAGAGAATCGGCGAAAAGAACTGGTCCAGCGTGATGGCGATGAGCGTGAGAAGTAAGACGGACAGGAGAAATCTGGAAGCCGGCAGGCTCCCGGATAGCAGAGCGGTTCGAGGGCGGGCGCTCGCGTCTGGAGTGTTGTTAAGAGACACCATGCCGCTATGACTGCGCATGCTTACATTAACCGACAACGGACGCGACCGAAGTTTTCAACTAGGTGGAGTGTCGGCGACGGAGCAGGAAGTAGCCAGCCACGCCAACAAGGGCAGCAGCGCTAATTCCGATTCCAGCCATCTCGTTGGCACGCATGTGGTGTTTCGGATGGTCGTCCCGATCATGGTCTTCGGCCTTTGCACCATAAGGCAATAGAGCACCTGCCAAACAGGCCAACAACAAGAGTTTTTTCAAGGATTTTCTCCTCCGTCGGTTGAGCTAAGTGGCATTCCAAGGGCCAGTTCCTTCGGATTGCTAAGCCCCCTTAAAGCAGCATTAACCTTCTGTTTACAATGAGATGCGCGACCCCAAGAAGGCCCTTTGGCCGGCCGGAACGGTCAAACTCCAGTTGTGGCCTAATCAATTTCCCAAGTGTGGCAAGCTTTTGGCACACTTCCGCCGAGGATCCGGGTTCGTACGCGGCCCCAAGTTGGGTCCTCATTCGTCGGGAAGGAAAGACTAATCCATACCCATCGGGAAGAGAACCGTTGGCCGAACTGTGGCGACGCTTCAAACGGAAAGACGAAACAGTGAGACCACGATTGCAAACCCTCTCAACTGGGGCGGCGATTCCACAACCTGCTCGGAGTGATCCACGAACCTCCAAGGGAAAGCGATGAAACTTCCGCTCCCACGGATTGCTCAAACGGATTGCTCAAACTTGACAGTGAGGGTGACTCGGCCTACACTACGGAGTTTTTAGATGGCCCCGGTGGACGCACTGAGGGGCGTAACATTCATACTTGAATAGCGGTTAGGCACAGACAAGGGTCAAGGCTGGCATGGACAAGAAAAGGCTGGAGTATTACAAGAAAAAACTGGTCACGAGGCGGGAGGAATTGACGAAAACAATCGCCCGGACGCAGGAAGAAGGCCGCACGGCGGACGAAGACGCCACCGTGGACCTGGCGGACAAGGCGGCCAACTCTTACACCAAGGAGTTTCTCTTTGGCATGACCAATACAGACCGCACGATCTTGAACATGATCGACGCGGCGCTCAAGCGCATCCAATCGGATGAGTACGGTGTTTGCGCGAACTGCCAGGAAGAACTGCAGCAAAAGCGCCTGGAAGCGGTGCCCTGGGCCAAGCACTGCCTGGCATGCCAGGAAAAAATGGAACAGGGCCTGCTGCAATAAATCGCGGCCATTGAAGGGCGGCGCGGCCCAACTCGCTGGAAAGTTACTGCACCGTACATTCTTCCTTTAATTAAATAGCCAAAGAGAGTAAATTTCTGCCTGCGTGGCAGAAGGAAACTCAACCATCGAGAATGCTGCGCTTCGACGGCGGAGCGTGCGCGAGTGGCCTCAGGCTGGCCGGCGCTGGCTCACGGGAGTCAGCGATACGCTGGTGAGCGTTTTTTTTCCTGCAGGGTGTCGGATTTGCGACCGGCTGCTTATCGGCGCACGAGTCCGTCCGTGCTGATGCGCACGCGGGCCCGGCCGGACAAACGCATTCTCACTTTCGAGGAGAGGTGGGAGTCCGTACGTGGCGCTTTTGCCACACGTCCAGGCAGCCAAGTTGACAATCTACGCGTCTTACTGGTAGATGATGTATTGACCACTGGGGCGACTCTCGACGCATGCGCACGGGCGCTGCGCGACGCGGGGGCCAAATCTGTGCTCGGGCTTACCGTCGCCTGGGCCGTCAGAAACCGGATGCCCAACTCCAGCGAATAGTAAGATGACCCGAGGAAGCGCGATGGGCGCGAACCGGCACATGTCGGTGGATTCCCGGGGGCGCTACACCCCCGAAGCGGATGGTGCGGCTGTGTCCGGCGCCGAGGGTCCCGCAGGCAGTAGATCCCACAACTTGAGTTCGACTCGCCGGGCATCGTTAATGCAGGAGCCGGTGCTGGTCCTGAATGCCACCTACGAACCGATCAACGTGACCGCCGTGCGGCGTGCCATGGTGCTCCTGCTGAAGGGCGTGGCGCAGGCGGAAGAGATGCATAACGCGGAAGTGCATTCTGCGGCCCAAGCGCACAAAGTTCCCTCGGTAATTCGCCTGCTCGCCTATCGGCACATTCCACAGCAGAGCCGGGCGCTTTCGCGCAAAAACATTTTACTGCGCGACCGCAATACCTGTCAGTTCTGCGGCAGAGTTTTTCCCAGCTCGGAACTGACGCTGGATCACGTCGTTCCCCGCTCGCGCGGCGGACGTTCCTCCTGGGAAAACCTGGTGGCTTGTTGCTACCGCTGCAATAACGGCAAAGGCGATCGGACCCCGGAGGAGGCTGGCCTCAAATTGGCTCGGCGCCCCCGCCCCTTCACCCTGCATACCTCGCGGCAGCTCATGCGGCTGATTGGACACCGGGATGAACGGTGGCGTAAGTATCTGTTTTACTGAGAGTTTCCCAGCTAAATCGATTTTTTGAAAAAATTTAGCCCTGGAAGAAACCTTTTTCGCCGGCGTACATCTAACTTATCAATACCACTTCGAGGACACACCCCGGGAGGCGGTTAGGGCAAGCCCCTAACCGCTTCTCTTCCTTTTAGGCGCGATTTTTCGCCACTAATGGTTTTCTACTATCTTTTTGTCCCGCCTTCCGGGAAGCTTTTCAAAGCTGCTTCTTCATCCGGAAATTCCGGGAACACCTGGTAGAGTTGCGTAATTTTTAGGACCTCTTCGATTCTTGAAGACAAGCCAATCACTTTCATCTGCCCGCTCTGCTTTACGACCGTAACGTACGCGCGCGCTAGCTCCCCAACTCCGGAGCTATCCAGATACTGCAAGCCACCGAGGTTCAGCACGATGTCCTTGCGGCCCTCTTTCAACAGTCTGGAAATGGAGTCGCGCAGCGCTTCCGTTTCGAGCGAGGTCAATCGTCCGGAAACATCCATAAGCACAACGGCGCCGGCCTCACGAATCTTGATGGAAAAACTTGAATCCGTCACGAATAACATCCTAACTGCTAGGGCCATCATTCTACCTGCGAGCTGCAGAGGGCGCACAAGTTTTCGAGGAGTTGAGGAATGATTGTGGAACCACAAAGTTTAAGGAAACGTGGGCGATCTGGTTGGACACGCTATTGGCGCATGACCACGCGCAAACCACGCCGCCAGCTCTCCGCAACGCCCACACGGACAATTTCCATTTCCGGCGAAAGACAGTCCAGCAGATCGTCCGTAGATGGATGAAATCGCAACGCTGGCGCGACCGGATGGACCAGCGGCGGCGCCTGTTGTAGTTCCAGACCGGGAAAATACCCGTACCGCGGGATTTCTCCATTCTCCAAATGGCACCGGACGCCCAGCCTATAATCCGCCGCCGGGAGCGGCAGGTGAATGTGCTCGGTGGCTTTCAACTCGATGATCGTCAGCCGCCCGCTTCGCGTGACGGTCAGCAGATCGAGAATGCCGTGTTCACCGCCGGCGTTTGTGAATACCTGTGTGTAGACACAAAACCTGTGAGTAATTAGCGAGGTTCAGCGGCCCACAACGAGGCGCTGTACCAGCGGTTCCGGAAGCCGCGCCGCTCGCATGCGTTCCTGGACCGCGACAACATCGTAGGGCACCCGCCAGAATTCAACGGTCTGGTGTTCAAGATCGGCGATCGCAAAAGCAGCGCGCGAATCACCATCTCGCGGCTGACCGATCGAACCCGGATTCAGGAGATAGCGCCGCGGATGCTCCACCCGCAGCGCCGCAAAAGATTCGCTGTTGCGCGGTCGAATCTGCAGGACTTCCAACTGCGAATCCTGGTAGGAAAAACCGCCCTGGTGATGCGTGTGTCCGAAGAATGTGACTTCCGCGGTGGAGTCCAGAAGTCCATCGAGCGCCTGCGCCGGCGTGAAAACGTATTCGTCCTCATCCTGAAACGCGCCATGAACAAGCACAATCCCTTCCGTGGCCAGCGGGCCCTGCGGCAACGCTGCCAGCCAGGACATGTGCTCCGGCTTGAGCTGCGCGCGAGTCCAATCCACGGCGGCTTTCGCGACGGGATTGAAATCGTCGGTTAGCATGACGCCAGTGACGGCCTTGTCGTGATTTCCGCGGATGGTCTTCGTACCCATCTCGCGCAACCGCGCGGTTACTTCATTGGGATCGGGGCCGTACCCCACCACGTCGCCTAAACAAACGGAAAGATCCCATCGGCCGTTGGCGGCCTCCAGGACGGCGTCGAGTGCTGTTACGTTTGCGTGAAGGTCGCTAAGAACTAAAATCCGCATCCCTTGGTGTCCAGAAAATGACCTTGAGTATAGATGAACACGGGAATCGATGCACGATTCAATGCATGACTCTTAACTAGAGAGGGCGACCGGGATGGGGGGAAAAGGTAACACAACTAATGCATGCATTTAGGAGAAATTTAGAGCATCCTGCGAGAGAAGCACGCTTACAAACAGAATGTGCTGAATTCGCATCAAAGCCTGGGTTGGGATCTTCAAAATTTCATGCTTGCTGGCGAAACATTCAGCTGGTGTGATTCGTCTATACAGGTGCAGCTGGTATGGCAGTTGTTCCAGGCCAGATTTGAAAAACCCCGCGGTGGCAGCCGCGGGGCTATGACACGCAGTCTTTCCGGCCGTTAGTCCAGGAAGAAGAGGTGTCTTCCGGGCGAGAATACTTGCCCGCAGCGCGCGTGTCAACTCCATCTAGCCAACGGCACCCTGTTGT
>DATDGF010000097.1:0-19372 GCA_036522195.1 Candidatus Acidiferrum sp.
CGTGAAGCGCGGGTCCACCACGATCATCTTTGCATTGCGTGTACGTTTCGCTTCGACCGGCCACTTGAATCCGCAGGGATGATTCTCCGCAGGATTACCGCCCATGATGAGCATCATGTCGGTATTCTTCATGTCCACCCAACCATTGGTCATCGCGCCCCGGCCAAACGTTGGTCCCAAACTTGAGACCGTGGGGCCGTGTCAAACTCTGGCCTGGTTTTCCAGGTGCACGACCCCCAGGGCGCGCATCGATTTCACAACTAGATAATTGAACTCATTCGTGTCCGTGCAGCCGCCGATCCACGCCACTGATTCCAGACGGTTCACAGTCCGTCCCGCCGCATCCTTCTCGACAAAAGTGTCGTCGCGCGTCTTCTTTACCTTCGCTGCGATCTCTGTGAGCGCCTGGTCCCATGAAATATCTTCCCAATCTGTTCCACCGGGTCGGCGCACCAGCGGTTTCAGCAGCCGCCGGTCGTTCATGATCTCTTGCTGCAGTGAGGCGCCCTTGGGGCAGAGCGTGCCGCGGTTGGTCGGATGATCCGGATCGCCCTCGACGTGCACCACCTGCGCGGTCACATTCTTTGCGCGATCGCCAAGCGTGTAGATGATGGTGCCGCATCCCACCGCGCAGTACGGGCACGTCGACCGCGTCTCGCTCGCGCGCGCAATCTTCAACTCGCGGAGTTGCGCGTATGCCGGTTTCAAGTCGAAGCCAAATACGGCGGCCGCAGCTCCACCAATGGTCGTCAATTTCAGGAAATCACGGCGGGTAGGGTTCATGTAGGGACCCTCGTCCGTGAGATCTAGTCTCGACCGCGTCTCGCGGAAGCTCCTTAATATGACGAGCTTGCTCCGGTGTCAAGCAGTGATTTGCCGCGCGCGACGACGCCCGTTTTCGCCAACATTCTATGTGTCCAACGGCTCGGCAGCTGCATCCAAGAAAAATTGGCCTTGGGGTCCGCGGAAGGAAGCGTCCCGAAAATCGCCTTGGCACGCTACAATACTCCTTAGACGAGTCCGGGCCAGGCTAATTGTGTAATTTTCGACTTCGCCCGTCCGTAGTCATCAGAGCAGAGCTTTCACATTGGAAGGAGCAGGGGCGCGCATGGCGACTCCACTCAGTTCACCAAAACACGACCTCGGCTCCCTGCGCATCCACGATGGTCAGCGCGCCAGGACCGGAATGGGCAAGCGCCTTGTCTACGCTGCCATTCCCGTGGTCATCTTTGCAGGCATCGTTGCCGCCGCTTTCGCCTTCCGAAGTCAAAAGCCTGTCGTTGAGGTCGCCGCAGCCGCGAAACCCGATTCCGCCGGCCCTCAGACCCTTCTCAACGCCAGCGGGTACATCACCCCGCGCCGCCGCGCCACCATCGCCGCCAAAATCACCGGCCGCGTTACCGGCGTTTTCTTCGACGAAGGCACTCGTGTTGCCGAGGGTCAGCTTCTCGCCACCCTCGATGACGCCGACGTCAAGCGCGCCCTGGAGACTTCCAGAGCTGATCGCGAATCCGCCCAGGCCGCCATCGCCGACCTCGAGGTCCAGCTCCGCAACGCCTCCATTGAGCTCAAGCGCGCCCAACAGCTCCACGACGCTGGCGTGCAAACTCAGGAAGCCTTGGACAACGCCAGCACCACCGCCGACAGCCTGCGCGCCAAAATCGCCCTCGCAAGACAGCAGGTGCTCGGCTCTGACGCGCGCATCCGTGAAGCCCAGCAAGCCGTGGACAACTGCACCATCCGTGCTCCCTTCGCGGGCATCGTCGTTTCCAAGGATGCCCAAGTGGGCGAAATGGTCTCGCCCATTTCTGCCGGCGGCGGCTTCACCCGCACGGGCATCGCCACCGTCGTGGACATGCATTCGAACGAAATCGAAGTGGACGTCAATGAGTCCTACATCGCCCGCGTCGAAAACGGCCAGAAAGTCACCGCAACACTGGACGCTTATCCGGACAAGCCCTTCCCCGCAAAAGTTCGCACCGTCATCCCCACGGCTGACCGGCAGAAGGCCACCGTCAAGGTCCGCATCACCATCATTGACTTGGATAAATACAATTTCATTCTTCCGGACATGGGAGTGAAGGTCGCTTTTCTGGAAGAAGTCAAACCCGCTCCCAAGGAAAAGGGCAAAGGCCAGGGACCGCAGCCCGTGGCGTACATTCCCAAGAGCGCGGTGCGCTCCGATTCCGCCGCTTCCTTCGTTTTCCTGATCCGTGAAGGAAAAGTCGAGCGACGAGCCGTTAGTCTGGGCTTGGACCGTGGAACCGAAGTCGCCGTGTTAGCCGGTGTTTCTCCAGGTGACTCGTTGGTAGTGAAAGGTCCCGAAAGTTTGCACGACGGCGACAAAGTCGAAATCCGCTAACAGGAGCGAAGTATGATTCGAGTTGATGGTCGTGGCGATTCCACCAGCCTTATCAAGGTGCGCGGTCTGAACAAAACCTACAGCCGCGGCGGCGAGCAGATCCAGGTCCTCCAGGGCCTGAATCTCGACGTGGACAAGGGCGACTTCGTTGCCTTCATGGGCCCCAGCGGCTCCGGGAAGACCACTCTGCTCAATCTTCTCGGCGGCCTCGACGTGCCCTCCGCCGGGAGCATTACCGTCGACGGCGACGAAATCACCCACATGTCTGCCAGCAAGCTCACCCAGTGGCGCGCTCGCCACGTCGGCTTCATCTTTCAGATGTACAACCTCATTCCCGTCCTCACCGCGTTCCAGAACGTCGAGCTTCCGCTGCTGCTGACCAAGCTCTCCAAATCCGACCGCCGTAAACACGTGGAAACCGCCCTTGGCGTCGTCGGTCTCTCGGACCGCATGAACCACTACCCCCGCCAGCTCTCCGGCGGTCAGGAACAACGCGTTACCATCGCTCGCGCCATCGTCTCCGACCCCACCTTCCTCCTCTGCGACGAGCCCACCGGTGACCTCGATCGCAAGAGCGCGGATGAAATCATGGCCCTCATCGAAGAACTGGTGGGGAAGTACAGCAAAACCATTCTGATGGTGACCCACGATCCGCAGGTTGCGGCCCGCGCGCACACCACGCTTCACTTGAACAAGGGCGTGCTGGTGGAGGCCAAGGCTTTGCAGGAAGGCGTGCTGGCCGGAGGTGCGGCATGAAATATTCACGGCTGATCTTTGCGAATCTGTTTCGCAAGAAAATCCGATTGGTTCTGACAGTGGGTTCGTTTGCCATTGCGTTGTTTTTGTTCACGTTTCTCGCGGTGGTGCGCGGCGCGTTCAGCCGCAACACCGAGCTCGCCGGTGCGGACCGCCTCGTGGTCATTAATCGTGTCGGCCTCATCAACACCATGCCCCTGGCCTACGGCGACAGGATTCGTCAGATCAAGGGCGTCAAATACGTCACTCACAACAACTGGTTCGGCGGCGTTTATCAGGACGAGAAAAATTTCTTTCCCCAATTTGTGATCGATCCGGCAAATCAGCTCAAAGTGATGACGGAGCTTCGTGTACCCGACGATCAGTGGAAAAACTTCTTGGCTGACCGTCAGGGCGCGGTTGTCGGGCGGAACCTTGCCAAGCGGTTCAAGTGGAAGGTGGGCGATCGCATTCCCCTGCAGAACGCGCTTTACGGCTCGACCAAGACCTGGGAATTCAACCTCGACGGAATTTATACCAATGACAAAGAAGGCGGCGACGAGAGCCAGTTCTGGCTGCAGTGGGACTATTTCTACGAAAACATTCCGGATGTCATCAAGGGCCAGGCCGGCTGGTGGGTCCTGAAGCTCGATTCGCCGGACGACGCCGTTCGCGTGGGAAAAGCCATCGATGGCGGTTTCGCGAACTCGTCCTATGAAACGAAGACGGAAACCGAGTCTGCCTTCCAGGCGGGATTCGCGAAGCAACTGGGGAATATTCAACTGCTGATCACCGCGATCGGCACCGTGGTCTTTTTCACCTTGCTGCTCGTCACCGGGAATACCATGGCGATTTCCATTCGCGAGCGCACGAGCGAACTTGCGGTGTTGAAGGCCATCGGATACTCCGACCGCTTTGTTCTGTTCTTCGTGCTGGCGGAATCGTTGGTGATTGCATTGATTGGCGGACTGCTCGGATTGGGCCTCGCGATGCTGGCCATACCCGTGGTCGGCGCCAACTTGAATGGGATGCTCCCGCCGTTGCTGCTGTCGGCTGCGGCATTGGGGCTCGGCGTCCTCTTGGCAGTGTTTGTCGGCGTCGCCAGCGGGCTCTTACCTGGAATTGGCGCAATGCGGTTGCGCGTTGTCGATGCGCTAAGGAGGGTCTGACGTGGCTATTCCCGTCGTCTACAACTTTCGCAGCGTAAAGGCGCGGTGGAGTTCGGCGATTGTCGCCGTCGTGGGCATCGCGGGCACCGTCGGCGTCTTCGTGGCGATGTTGTCGCTCGCCCGGGGATTCAAGGCCACGCTGGTCGCTTCCGGGTCCCCAGACAACGCCATCATCATGCGCGCCGGCGCCACTTCGGAAATGACCGGCGGCGTAACCATCGACACGGTGAAAATCATTCAAGATGAACCGGGAATTGCCCGCGGGAAGGACGGTCCGCTCGTCTCGCCAGAAGTCGTGCTGGTTGCGCCGATTCCGCTTAAATCCACGGGAACCGACGCCAACGTGGAAATTCGTGGCGTCTCCAAAAATGTTCTGGAGATCCGCAAGAACATCAAAATTGTGGAAGGGCGGATGTTTACGCCCGGGCTCGCGGAAATTGTCGTCGGCAAGAATGCCACCGCATCGTATGCTGGGCTGACGCTCGGAAACACCATCAGTCTTGGCAGCGTCCGCTGGAAAATCGTCGGGATTTTTGATGCCGGCGGCAGCGCGTTCGACTCGGATGTTTGGGCCGATGCGCACTTGCTGGGCCCCGCTTACAATCGCCCGGATATTTTTTTCCAGTCCGTGACCGTACATCTTACTTCGCCGTCCGCATTTCAGCAGTTGAAGGACGCGGCGACTGCCGATCCGCGGCTCAATGTGGACGTGACGCGGGAAATCGACTACTACTCGAAGCAGTCCAGCCGCCTGACTACGCTGATTACCGTTCTCGGCGGGTTGGTTGCCGCGGTCATGGCCATTGGCGCCGTGTTCGGTGCGTTGAACACCATGTATTCCGCCGTCGCTGAGCGCGGGCGGGAAATCGCCACGATGAGGGCGCTGGGCTTTGGCGGGCCGTCCGTAGTCTTCTCGTTTGTCATCGAGGCGCTGCTGATTGCCTTCGTCGGCGGCTTGGTTGGCTGCCTTGCGGTTCTTCCTCTCAATGGATTCACCACAGGCGCCATGAACCTTCAGACCTTCTCGCATGTTGCGTTTGCGTTCAAAATCACCCCCGAGTTGCTGGCGAGGGGCATCGCTTTCGCGCTGGTTATGGGCTTAGTCGGCGGATTCTTGCCGGCGGTTCGCGCTGCGAGCATGCCCGTGGCCACGGCGCTGCGCGAGCTTTAGCCGGCGCTTTTCCCCTTGGAAATACTGCGGTGCAGCACTGGAACGCCCACCGGCTCTCCCGCGCGGCTTCGCGACAGTCCGTCCCGTATTCGGGCGATGTCCCGGCGATTTGATATTTCTTGTTTCTAAAAGATGCTGAAATCATTGGCGTTACTTGCGGCGCGGTGGAACCTAACTTGCCACGTCTAACCAGGTAACTCTGCGGGGAGGTGTTCATGAACTCTCTCTGGAACGATCTAGCCTTCGCCGTTCGAATCCTTTTCAAATCCCGGCGATTCACCGCCGCAGTCGTCCTCACTCTGGCTGTCGGCATCGCCTCCAACACCATCATCTTCAGCATCGCCCGGGGCATCTTTTTTCACGGCGTCCCCTACCCCGATTCGAAGCGGTTGGTCTACGTGTCGCAGGCCTATCCCGGCTTTCCCGAAGGCGGCGGCCAGTTCGCTTATCCCATCTATCGCGACATCCTTCAGCAGAACAAATCGTTCGAATCCCTCGCTGCCTATCAGGTCAGCGGACCTCTCGCCATGACCGACGGTGGACAAGCCGTCCGCGTGGCCGTCACATATTGCACGCCAAATTATTTCACCCTAATCGGTGTCCCCACCGCCCTCGGCCGCGTTTTCCAGGACAGCGAAGACCGCGTCGGCAGCGGCGATCCCGTCGTCGTCCTCAGTTACGCATTCTGGCAACGCCAATTTTCCGGCGCTCCAGATATCATCGGCCGCACCATTCATCTGAATGAGCGTCCCTTTACCGTCATCGGCGTCACCGCTGAGAGCTTTCACGATTCTCTCTATGTCCAGGAATTTGGCGAAGAAGGCAACGCTTGGATGCCTCTCGGGCTCGCCTATACCATGACCGGATTCTCCGGCCCGAATGATCGTATCGGCACAAATCTCTGGGGCATCGGGCGATTGAAATCTGGCGTGACCGTTGCCGAGGCCCACGCCGATCTAGAATCCCTTGCCAAACGATTCGAACAGGTCTACCCCGACACGTTCCGCGGATATGGTCTCGTAGCGCGTTCCTTGCAGGATCAATTGCTGGGCCTCTTTTATGCTCCGACCTGGATTCTCACCGCTGCTTCCGCATTTCTTCTTCTCATCGGTTGCGCCAACGTGGGCAATTTGCTACTCGCGCGCCTGCTCTCGCGCCAGCGTGAACTTGCCGTGCGCGCGGCTCTGGGGGCTTCGCCACGCCGGCTTGCGCGCCACCTGATTCTGGAAAATTCTTTGCTGCTGCTTCTCGCGGGAACTCTCGGCTTGTTCCTCGCCACATGGGGCATGAGTGGACTTCGCGCCTGGGCTGCAACACATCTGCCGCCCGTGGTTCATCTGGAAGCGGGGCGTTCCGCTCTCATCGCCTCTCTCGCCATTTCCCTGTTCACTGGACTTTTGTTCGGTCTGGCGCCCGCGCTGCTCGGTTCACGCGTGGATCTGCGTGACGCCTTGAGTCAAAGCGGCCGGCAGGGACATAGTCTGGGCCGTCGCCGCAGTCAGAAAGTTCTCGTGGTTGCGGAGGTTGCGCTGGCACTTGTGCTTCTTGCCGCCGCGGGGCTCATGCTCGAGAGCTTTCGAAAGCTCGCTTCCACGGATCTTGGCTTCAAGACAGAAAATCTTCTGACCCTTCGACTCGATTTGCGCTCCGCTCGCTACACCGAGCCCGCAGCGCGTGCGCGTTTTGGAAAGCGGCTGACCGAAACTCTGGAGGCCATCCCCGGCGTGGGCTCCGCAACGGTGTGGGGACCCAGCATGTTGGGTAAATCTACGTGGGTCTATATCGCGTATCCGGAAGGGCGCTCACCGGAAGACCCCGACGCGCGCCTCATGATGGGACGCCACAGCGTCAATCCCCACGCGCTGGAAAATCTCGGGATACCACTTTTGGAAGGCCGCGAGTTTACTTGGCAGGATACACTCGATACGCCGTTCGTTGCCGTGGTCAGCGAAAGCGCAGCGAAAAAAATATGGCCCGGCCAGGATCCCCTCGGAAAACGCATGCGCAACGCCGAAGGAAATTTTCCGTGGATCACCGTTGTGGGAGTTGCCCGCGACGCGCATCACGGCCAGAGGATGGATCTCGACGATGCCGCCGCCGGCATCACGCCCTACGGCTTAAAACCGCAATACGATGTCTACTTTCCCTATACACAGCGGCCCAATCAAGGGCTGACTCTCGCCATTCGAACACGCTCCGATCTGCATTCGATGTCCCAGGAGTTGCGAAGCGCCGTGCTGTTGCTGGATCCCACGCTCCCGGTCTACGATCTCGCGCTGCTTGATGAGCGCCTCGCCCGACAGGTCGCTCCCGTTCGAACGATGGCCATTTTGTCCGGTGCATACGCGATCCTCGCGGTGTTCCTTGCCGGCTTTGGCCTGTTCGCCGTGCTCGCGCATGACGTCAGCCAGCGCACCCAGGAAATCGGCATTCGAATGGCCCTCGGCGCCCTGCCGCGCACCGTTTTGGCGCTAGTCCTCCGCGAAGGTTTGCTGCTGACTCTCGCGGGCCTCGCCGCCGGAATGGCCTGCGCCGTTCTTGTCACCCACATGATGCAAGCACTATTGTTTGGCGTGAGCCCGACTGAGCCCGCCGTGTTTTGCGCCATCGCCGCGTTATTATTGAGCGTGGCCGTCCTCGCGTGCTGGGTTCCCGCGCGGCGCGCGATGCGGCTAGATCCGCTGGAAGCTTTGCGCCAGGACTAAGCAAAAATTTAGCAAAAAAAAATGAAACTCAATTAAGCTGGGGCCCTAAGGCGGATAGTGGTGGTGGTGACTGCCCGCTATCCCAAGAGGCACCCAGCGCCCCTACGATCGTCCAGCAGAAACCGGGATTCCTCAAAGTCGTGAGCAGTTCAACCAGCACCGCCTGTCAGGGGTTGAGTCGACAGGGGCTACTCCAATATCGGGTGCTCGATGTTAACGGAGCTCCGATGAACGTCGCGGGCATGACCGTAACGGAGTCCGTCACGCCAGATAGCGGCACTTGCCACAGCACGTTTGACGATTCGTCATCATGGAGTACCGATTTCAACCGGAACGTTGATCGGGCTGGATGGGATTAGTACCTGTTGCAATGGGAACACTTGTCAGGTTTCATACAGCCAGACTTTTACCGTAAACGGCTTTGGCGTTCTAATTATGGGTCAGGACGGCGTGACCACGGGCACGCACAACGCCGTCACCATCACATGTACGAGCGGATCTGGCGGGCTTCCTCGTGTTGTTATCACGCCTTAGTCAATCAGGGTATCGGAGGGTTCCCATGAGACACACAATAAGAATATCTGTCCTATTTATTTGCTGTTTAGTAATCGGGTCGGCGCAATCTTTGATTCCGTGCCCATCGAGAGCCCAGTCCGTCCAGGTGTCGTCCTTCGAAGAGAAGCTCGACAGGCGCGTAGAGCACTTTGATACTTCAGGTCGCACGTTAATCGCCAGCGTGGTTGGTTTGGCCTATGAATACGACCTACCAGTTGGCCTTGAGTATATAAGTCACGACGCTGCGACTCGTCCCATAAATTTTGAAACTCGTGGTGAATCGGTCCGTGGAATTCTCGTTGCGATTGTTCACCAACTTCCGGACTACCGAGTGAGCTTTTTGAACGGGATGGTAGATATCTACGTCCCCAAGGCACGCGAAGATCCGTCAAACCTTCTCAACAAGGTGATCAAGGATTTTTCAGCCACAGAGTCGGACACGCACGATGCAGCCTTACAACTGTCTTGCGCACTGACCCACGAGCTAGAGCCCTCAAACGGATGCGGCGGCAGCGTCGCGCTTGGTCAATGGGGTACGCTAAAGATCACGGTTCACATGCAAAACGCGAAGGTCTACGAGATTCTGAACGCTATTGTTGCCCAAAACGGCAATGCCATATGGACAGTGGTGGCCCCTCCTAAGAAACTCTCCGGTATGCAGTTTGGCGGCCTGTGGCACATCTACCCTTTACAGCCTCCTTTCAAAGACGTCGTTTTAGATAGATTGACTGGCATGGACCAGTGAATCGGCTGGCTGATTAGATGAGGGCGTCGGCCCTTCTCCCGAGTAGTTGGTTGCTGATAAAACGGCCAGGGCTCAGCAGAGGGGCCGGGCGAAGAGGCTACTGATTTCCTTCCAGATCCTCGAGAACTTCAAGTTCTTTCAAGCAGCGAAACGTTGTTCTCCCTTGCCGCGCAGTCCATCGTCGATGGTAGTGCGCGAATATGTGCTTATATATATGAAGGGAGTTCTCGCCGAATGTTCCCCCTGGGAGCTTGGTGGACCTGATTGAGTCGGGTGACCCGCCAGGCGTCGTGGACGGCCGAGGGACGACGCGCCGGACGCGAAGGTAGAAACCCACTGCATGGAGCTAATGCTCCAAGAGTGCCTTGGCACTGGCCAAGCTGGTTAAAGCAGTTAAGACTGAACCGATTAATCCGCTTGTTTCAGTTTTTCGAGATACAGATTGAACGCCAGCTTTACTTTCGCGGCGTCTGGAGTTTTGCCTTTTGCTTCTGTGAGCAGGGTGATGAACTGGTCCATCGCCTTGTCGATTTCATCGAAGAGCTGGCGATTTGTCTTGGCCAATGGGGTATCGCCGACATACTCTTCCGCTTTGTCCCAGACTCTTTCCAGCACGCGGCCTAGCTCCGCCGCTGCTGCCAGGTCGCCTTTCTGGAAATCGCTGCAAATATGCTGCGCCAGGGCCCGGTAGGCTCCCATTTTTGAGTTTTCCACGCCGTTCATCTGCCCGACTTTTTTCTCCTGCGCCGGGCTGGATGCTGCCGCAACGAAAATCATGATGAAACAGGCGAACTAAACGAGTGTGGGCCTGACCAATCTACGGGAAGGGTGCGCCACCAATTATCCTTCAAACCAAAGTGGATTGTATTCTTGCGCGCCGAGCTGGCCTGAAATCCTGTCGTAGATAAATTTGTAGCACAATTCGATCGGGTGCCCGCTTTTCCCCTAGGACACCCTGTAAGTAAAAAGGCACCTGTCCTTTTGCGACTCCCTTGACGTCTCTGCCGCTTCGAACCTAGCCTAGAGAGGAAGCATCCCGGAGATGGCGTGGGACCCTCGGCACAAAAAGCACCAGAGATGAAGCGCTGCGCGTACTGTGGGAAGTCCATGGCCGCGCATTTGATGCAGTGTCCCTTCTGCCGCGAAGCGGTTCCGCAGGTGCAACTCACGCGGCGCAGAGGCTCCAACGGGCGCGAAGAGATTCGCCGCGGCTTGCTGTTCATGCTGCTGGCGGCGATTGTTTATTATTTTGCGGGCGGATACGGCGCGCCGCTGCGGATCCCGATTGAAATTGTTCCGGCTGTGACGAATTACCTCCTGCCGCTACTTTTTCTGGGCGGCCTTGGGCTTTGTGTTTACGGGTTTTTCTTGCGCATCAAGTCCTGATTCCAGCCTCTCGCGTTTCCTCGAACCTGATTTTCATCACCCACCTGTACGACCGGCCAGTGTGACCGATTGGGGGAGTACCGTCTTTTTGCAGCGTGTTCGCGGTACAGGCGGTGTGGCCTACTGAAGTTGAGGCGAAGTCCGGGAGCCTCGAGATGGAACGCGAAACGGTCACAAGAGAGGTCAACATGAGAAAGATTTGGTCGTTTGTGTCAGTTGCGGCGCTGGGTGCGTCGGTTTGTCTTACCCTGGGCGCAGGGAACGCGGCGGCGCAAGGTCCCGCGGGGGCGGGGGCATCTTCCGCGGCAAAGGATACTTCGTCGGGCGGCGGGCATTCGCTCAATCCGATCAAGTGGGTCAAGAAAGATTCCAAGGCTCCGGCCGAGTCGAGAGGCGACGTCGAGAAAAAGCTGACGCCGAAACTGCAAGGGCAGGGACTGCTAGCTCCGGACGTGAATGCCACGGATGCGTGCGCGCCGTTCATCTCGCTGGATGAATGCGTGGCGTCGCTGCATGCCAGCAAGAATCTGGGAATCGAGTTCAATTGCCTGCGGGCCGATGTGACAGGCGTGTTCACGAACGTGGACCTCTCCGGTTGCAAGGGCTCCGTTGGCGACAAGCCCCAAAGCCTGACCAAGTCCATCCACATGCTGAAGCCCGACGCGAACGCCAAAGGCGCGGCGAAGGAAGCCGAAAAGCAGGCCAAGGACGATCTGAAGGACCTCAGCGCGTAAGGCCGAAGTTTGCAAAAGAGTTCGACGGAATCGAAGCAGGGCGGGCGAGTCGGAATCTGAGGCCCCCGCCCTTTTTGTTTTGGGGAGGCAGGGCGACGAGTTCCAGAATGGGAATTGTTGGAGGGGGGGTGACGACACCCGGCAGTTTTGAGAAAGAGTGTGGAAGGGTTTGATTGCAAAAGAGTTGTGAAACACTCTTGATGCAAAAAACGACAAAAGAGTGAGGCCGGAGAAGAATCCCTTCCGATAGGGTCGGCATCGAGTGTCGACTCCCCACCCGTGTTTTGTGTAAGTGTTTTTTGGTAAAGGACTTAGGAATCGCTTAAGTCTTTTGTTTGCAGCACTTAGAGGATGGTCGCGTATGTGTTGCGGCTAAAGGGGCTAGGGGAGCGATCTGTTGGCGAGAAAGTAACTATGTTTTCAATTGACGCCCGCCAGAAGTAGGGACCAATGCACACCGCATCCCAAAAAGCGAAATGCAGCACCAGCAGAGCAACGGAAGCGACCACTTGGCGCGCAAATACATCACGGCGCAGACAGTTGCTACAAGCAATTCTAGGAAGAGCAAGACCCGTGGGGGGACTGGCAATACCGATTCCGGTCCCAGCAAGTGGGAAACATAAAGCCAGGAAAGTGGTAGTGCGAGAAGCGAGACTACGCCGGCAGTGGAGATGAGGAATCTTTGAGCCAAAGGGAGTCCCTGAAGAGATTCTGAGGACTAGAAAAATGAACGTAGCCCACACCAAGGCATACACGAGGAATGCCGCGTTTGCTCCTACATTGCTGACATGTGGGGCACCCACACCCACACCAAAGTTCCTCCCATACCTGACCGGGACCCGGACTGTTCCCGGACCGTTACAAAACCATTTCGTGGGTTGAGATCAGAGAGAGGACGAAACAAAGACCCACGTGTAACCCCAACACGCGGGGCACCCATCCGCACCCAGATCGGCACCAACATCTATACCCTCCGGTACCCAGGTTCGTACGTAGCCGCATTGATGAAGGGTAAGACTCGGCGATGGGAACTAGCGGGAGGCGGAAGAGGTGGAAGAGGGGGCGGAGGCAGAGGAACTAGAAGCTGAAGAGGATGCGGGGACGTCGGTATCAGAGACGGCGGAGGTGGCGGTGGCGCGGTAGCGGACGACGAGGAGGGTGAGGTCGTCGGCCTGGTGGGCGCCGCGGGCGAAATTTTCGACGGATTCGAGGACGCACTTCTGGATTTCTTCCAGGGGGCATTCGGCGAGGCCGGTGAGGACTTGCTTCAAGCGGGGAACACCGTAGAGCTCGTCGTTGGGGTCCATGGCTTCGGTGACGCCATCGCTGAAGAGGACGAGGGTGTCGCCGGGCTCGAGCTCGAGGCAGGCGGCGGTGTATTCGGCTTCGGGAACGAGACCGACAGGGAAGGAGCCTTCGGTGAAAGCCTCTTCGGCGACGCCGTTGCGGATGAGGAATGGCGAAGGATGGCCGGCGTTGATGAATTCGAGGTGGCCGTCATCATCGATAATGCCGAAGAACATGGTGGCGTAACGGCCGACCTCGGCGTGGCCGCAGAGGAAACGGTTGACGTGATTGAATACGCGGGCGGGATCGGTGCCGAGAGTCATGGCGGAAAGCGCGCCCTGGAGCATGGTGGTGAGCAAGGCGGCGCCGAGCCCTTTGCCGGAGACGTCAGCGATGAGAAAGGCCGTGCGGCCTTCGCTGATGGGAAAGACGTCGAAGTAATCGCCTCCCACGGACAAGCAAGGCAAATTGTAGCCGTTGACAGCAAGATGCGGGAACTCGCGGAAATCGCGCGGGAGAAGCGCCTGCTGAATATCGCGGGCGATATTGATCTGTTCTTCCATGCGCTGGCGTTCGCGTTCACGTTCGACGAGGCGGGCGTTGTCCAGGATGCTGGCGGCATCGGCGGCGAGGGCGTCGAGAATCTGGCGATCGAGTTTGGAAAAGGCAGCGGGACGGCGCGAGTCGAGATAAAGGACCCCGAGAAAATCGCCGCGCTTGACGTTGACCATGGATTCCTGGGTGTTGGCGCGAGTCATGGCATAGAGAGGAATGACAACGACGGCGCGGAGGCGCTGGGCGACGATGCTTTGCGCGGCTTGCAAGTCCATTTCGGCTTGCGCGAGATCTTCGGTGATGACGGGAGACTGCTGCTTGAGCGCGAGCTGAATGGCGGTCTGGCTGGGCGTGAGGCTCTCGGGCGGAAGGCGCAAGCCGCCGCTGCGGCGAGCCAGCTTCACCTTGAGAGCGCCGAGGACATCCACTTCGAGGAGTAGGCCGCGATCGGCATCGGTGACGGAAACGGCGTGGTCCAGCATGTGGCCGAGGACGACATCGAGCGGAAGCTGCGAGTGAAGCAGAGAGGTGGCTTCGAGAAGACGCTTCAGCTTGAGAAGGCCGCCGCCGGTGGGTTCGGAACTGGTGATGTGCTCGATGCGCGTGAGGAGATTCGGGAGAGACGTTTCGTTGGCGCCGGAATTGGAGCGGAAGATGATTTCGTAGGAGTCGTCGAGGCCGAAGCTGATGGCGTCGCCGTCCTGAAGCTCGCGGCTTTCGACTTTTTCGCCGTTGACGAAAAGACCGCGGCGCTGGCCGCGATCCTCGACGTAGAAGCGATTGGCTTCGATGACGACGGCGGCACAGTTGCGGGAGATACGGCGGTCGGAAAGCTGGAGATGGTTGCCGGTCTCAGCGCCCCGGCCGATCATGAAAGGAGTCTGCGTGATGCGGGCATAGCGGCGCGCGCCGTCGGGTGAGACGACTTCGAGAACGGCTTCGCCGACTAGAGGAACCGAATCAGGCATGGGCTAGCCCTACGCGGGGCATTGTAGCACGCGTGGACAGGGAGGGGCCTTCGTTGTGGCGATAGGAGTACTGCGTTGAGGCTGGGTAGTGAGAGGAGATTGAATGGGAACGTGGCGAGGAAGATAGAAGCGGGCGGTGGAGCGTCCCGAGGGCGTGACTTGCTGCCCTCAGCGCGCGGACGAAGAGGAAGCTGTGAGGCGGCGGGTGACATAGTCGGTTACGTAGGATTCGAAAAGATCATTCATCTGGTCGCAGATTCGGCCGACGGCAATTTTCTGGCCTGCAATTTCGCCGACGCTGATGAGGTTGCGATTGGTGGAAGAGATGAAAACTTCATCGGCGGAATAGAGATCTTCTGGGCGGAGCGCCTGCTCGATGACGGAGGTGCCGGTTTCCGGCGCGATTTCCATCAAGATGCCACGGGTAACGCCTTCGAGACATCCGGAGTTGAGCGGCGGGGTGAGGATTTTTCCGTCCTTCACAACGAAGATATTGGCAGAGGTGCATTCGGCGACTTCACCGCGCTCGTTAAGCATGACGACTTCGTCGAAGCCTTCCTTGGTGGCTTCGGCGACAGCCCAGACATTGTTCAGCCATGACGTGGTTTTTACGCCAGCAAGCGGAGACGCGGCGTGGCGGCCATGTTCGCGGATCGCGAGGCGGACGATCTCGCGATGTTCGGGGAGCGGAGCGGTGTAAATAATCAAATCAACTTGCGGCTGTTTCTCGTCGCTCTGCCAGTAACCCACGGTGTTGTAAACGAGATAAACGCGAGCGCAACCTTCGGCGACTTGGTTGGCGCGAATGACTTCGTGGAGATGCACGCGAACTTTGGCCGCGGTGTAGGACATGGGAATGCGTGTGGCGGCGGCGTCTTTTTCCAGGCGGCACCAGTGGCGTTCATAGGCGAAGGCTTCGCCTTTGGAGATGCGCAGCGTGGTGAAGATGCCCCAGCCGCAGATGAGGCCGGCCTGGGCGGGAGAAAGACGGACCTTCTCGATCGGCAGAAGGGTCTCATTGTGGAAGATGTGGGAATGAATCACGCGCGCTGCCTCCGGAATGCGCTCGAACTACCATTGTAACTGAAGTCGAGAGGAGATGGAGCGAGAGCGGAGAGCAGTTTGCGAACAGGCGAAACAAATACGAAGAGAGTTAGGCGCATGGTGACATGGTGAGCTGGGAAGTATCGGTCTATCGCGGACAGCTGGCGGGAAGCAGCAACACTTGGCCGGCATAGATGAGGTTGGCGTCGCGGATGGCGGAGTTCGCGTGGGCAATGCACGCCGCGTAGGAGGCGTGGCCGAGCTGGCTTTGGGCGATCGTCGAGAGCGTGTCGCCGGACCGTACGGTGAACTTCATGGAAGTACGAACTGAGGAACTCGTCGCTGGTAGAACAATCTTAGAGCCGGCGACGATGCGATTGGGATCGAGAATTGTAGGATTGGCGGAGAGCAGTTCGCGCCAGCGGAGACCCTTGCCTAAATTCTGTTCCGCGAGTTTCCAGAGCGAATCGCCGGGCTTCACGGTCACAATATTTCCTTTCGTTGAATTCGCAGGAGCGACAGGCGCGGGCGGTTGCGCGGGCGCGAGCCGAACAACGGGAGGGCGCGAGGGAGCAAGGAGCGGAGGCGCGGCGATGAAAACTCTTGGCCGGGCGAAAGGCGAATGCTTGATGGGCGGCTGATAAGGAGCAAAGTGCGGCACGGCCGGCTTCGAGAAATTCGGGAGCAGCGGTTGGACTGGAGGCTTCGGCGAAGCGAGGACCGGCGGTTCGACGAAGGGCAGATGAAACTCCGCGGACTGCTGAAGTTTTTGAGATTGTTTTTGCTGGCGGAAACGGCGCGCGACATCACCGAGAGGCGCGTTCGGATGAAGCGATTGCGCTTCGACGGCTTCCTGGGATTTTTCCGCGGCGGGTGGAGCCTGCTGATTTTTTTTGGCTTCGATCTGCGCGCGATCTTCGGGGGTGAGAATCTGGGCGCGCTTTAAATCTTCCTCGGTGTAGACGTGCCTGGATTTTTTTTGCTGGGCTTCTTTGCGCGCTTTCTCTTGCTTCGCGGCATCGGCGACATCCTGACCGAAAGATTGCGTCGAAATAAAAAGCGAACAGGAAACGAACAAGATTGCGGGAACTGAGAGGCGCAGGAAACGATTCGAAGGCCTCACGGCGATCGAGGGGCCGGTCGAGAACGGGGTGTCAAGATCAGTTCGTAACATGGCAAACCGACCACGGGGGGACACCGCTTGAAAAATAATATACCAAAAACGGGAGCGTTTGGGAATGAGAATTTTTTGGGGGATTTGGAGCGGCGATCAGACGATTGAGGGGGTTCTCGATCACAATACGGGGAGCGCTGGGGTAGCGCCAGGTCGTCCCCGGCGGTTCATATCCGGGGCGTTTTGCAGACTTGCGGTGTGGCCGCTTATTGAAGCCTAAACGTTACGCTGGAGAGGTTGGGGTTGGCTTGAATCTTGTCGATGTTCATATCAAATTCAACCAAGGTGCTGCCGCCACCAAGACCTTCCTGGTTGTACTTGAGGGTCCATTGCGTCGGGAGCATGAGCTTGTTCACGGGAGCAAAACTTCCGAAATCTTCTTCCAGCGTTAGATTCGCTCCACCACCGCCGAGGCCACCGACGGAAGATCGGTCGGCCGAAGTGCCCATCTGCGACTGGCTTTGCTGGGTATAGATGGTTTTGACGTGACGAAAAGTTTCGGGATCGAAGAAGAGATAAATCTTCAAGTCGCCGCCTCCATGGCGGGGGTGATAGGTGACGCGGAAGAGTTCCTTGCCATCCACTTTTTTCAAACCGTCGACGTCGATCCGTGCGTTGCGAGCTTGCCAATCGTAGAGGGGCCAGGCGGTGGAGAGCGCGCCTCCGATCAGGCCGTCGGCGAGAACTTCACCGTTGTTATTCAAAAAATCCTCGAGCTGAGAACGCTGACCCGGAGTGATGAACCCGATGGTTTTCTTTTCGCCATCGAAAGCATACGATTCGCCAGGGTAATTCGAGGTGCTGAATTTCGCCTCCATGAGGATCTTGTGGCCGGTAGAAACCATGGCGAAAGGTCCGCCCGCCGCACCCGTGCCGCCTCTTAGAAACTTGGTCATGAGGTTTCCCTGAACGTTGAGGGACTTCAGGGCAGCACGCGCTTCGGCGGTGCCGATAGCGTCGAGGTGCTTGGCGACTAATTCTTCGGCCTTCGGTTTGTCGCTTGCGGGGACAGACGAGCCGGCGAAACCGGCCATGGCAATCGCCAGGGCAAACAAGATCGAAAAAGAGAACGTGCTTCTTCGCATAAGACCTCCCGCGTTTAGCTGATTTTATCGGCAGTCGCTGATTATCTGCAAGCCGGCCATACCGCGTCACCAGGAACGATGGTTCAATCTCCGGATTGCTGGCGCTCCGCGGCGACCACAAAGGCTACCGCGAGAAAAGTGCAGCATCCCTGGCAATGAAACGTGCCGCGGTGAGACATGGTTGCAACAATTTGACTGCTGCGCAAGAGACGAGGCGAAAACCGCTGCGCAGTTATAACGCGCATTAATCGGGATATGAACTTTTGGCGAAGCGGAAGTGCGTTGACAAGGGCGGGAGGGTACTTTAAGATTGACGTTTGTCTCTACAGGGAAAGGTGTGACTGAGTGTTATGCGGACGTACGTAGCCAAGGGTGAGGAAGCCGAAGCGCTGAAAGTGGGCGCGAGCTGGTTTGTGGTGGACGCGACGGATGTCGTGCTGGGGCGGCTGGCGACCAAGGTCGCGCGGATGCTGATCGGCAAGGATAAGCCGAGCTTTACGCCATACCTGGATTCGGGCGATCACGTGGTGGTAATCAACGCGAACAAGATTCGCATGACCGGAAACAAGGTCGAACAAAAGATTTATTACTCGCATAGCGGGTATCCCGGCGGGCTGAAAGAAGTGCCGGCGAAGCACGTGCGTGAGACCAAGCCGGAATGGATTGTGCGCGAAGCGGTTCTCGGGATGCTGCCGAAGAACAAACTGCGCGCGCGGCGCGCGAAGAAGTTGCGTGTGTACCGGGACGCGGCGGGTCTGGCGCGGCATGCCGGGCAGAAGCCGCAAGCAGTTGCGTTGTAAGCGAACGCATTGAGTTTTTTCCGCACGGAGCTGTTCCTACTAAGTGGTGTCTTAGCAGGGAATAAGCAGACGTGAAGTTTGAATGACGCGGATGTGGCCCAGCGTTTTTGAGGCTGTATAGGGATAGTTCCCGCGCTTGAGCGAGCAACCGAGTTTTGGATTTGTGCGGCTGTCTCTTGAGCAAGAGTGGCTGTGCGGCGAAAGATTAGGAGGAACATTGGGTTCAACGGGTACACCCCTAACGGGCACACAAACATGGTTTCTGGGAACCGGACGGCGCAAAGAGTCGGTGGCGCGCGTGTTCCTGCGGCCGGGTTCCGGCAAGTTCACGGTGAACCGCCGGACGGTCGAACAGTATTTTCCGAATCACGCTTGGAAGCATGACGCCATCGAGCCGCTGAAGTTCACGAACATAGCGGACCAAGTGGACGTGGTAGTGACGGCGCATGGCGGCGGCGTGGGCGGACAGGCGGGAGCTGTGCGCATGGGATTGTCGCGAGCGATTTCGCGGTACAACCCGGAGCTGCGGCCGGCGCTGCGGAAGAATGGATTCTTGACGCGCGATTCGCGCATGAAAGAACGCAAGAAGTACGGGCAGAAGGGCGCGCGCAAGCGCTTCCAGTTCACCAAGCGTTAAATTTGGGCGAGGCAAGCCTCGCCCAGCGAGCTCCAGAGGGTTGGCGCGAGTTAGCACTCTGAGATCACGGCCGGCAAGGAGCCGGCAAGAGGCTGTTCTGTGGCGACGACTTCGTAAGCTGAAGGGGCGCCACCGCAAACAGCTATCCTATTAGGAGGAAACTTGGCAGTAGAAATTACGATGAAAGAGTTGCTGGAGGCCGGAGTCCACTTCGGTCACCAGACGCGGCGCTGGAACCCGAAGATGAAGGAGTACATTTT